>JBCCQQ010000005.1:0-162163 GCA_039024555.1 Cyanobacteria bacterium P01_D01_bin.156 | reverse complement strand
GCTTTTTTATAGAAACCTGCATCAGCGTGGGACTCGTTATACCCTTGCTGTAGGGTAATAACATTCGAGGTCAAATTAGCATCGGGGTTGGCATCGGAATCCCTAGACTGGTCATATCCTGTTTGGAAGGGGCTGACGGAGTCAAAGCCCTCAGGCTGAATAAACTGAACTTTATAGTCTCCTTGAGTTAGCCCCGTAAACTCATAGAAGCCCTCGGCATCAGTCGTTGTCGTTTCGAGGATGTCATCAATTTGGCCATCGTTATCGGTGTCGGCTAGCAGATTAATCTCTACACCGGCAATACCTTGCTCATTGTCATCTCGGAAGCCATTGCCGTTGAGATCGTCGAAGACAAAGTTACCAATGCTAGCGGGTCTGACCAAGCCAGCATTGAGTGTGCTGTTAAAGTCACCGTCTTCAATAACAACGGTTTGGGTAATGCCCGTTCTGCCAGCATCGGAGTCAACAGCATCGTTGCTGCCAGTGTTAGCGGTTGTAAATGTGAAGCCTTCAGGAGCCACAAACATAACCTGATAGCTACCGGGATTGAGGTTAAAGAAGGAGTAATTACCCTGGTTGTCGGTAACAGTGGTAATTGCCTGACCTTTATCATCTAGAGCAGGAGAGCCGTCAGGGTTTAGCAATTTAACGACAATATCACCTCGGTTAAAATCACCGTCATCTTTGATGCCGTTGGCATTGCTATCGATAAAGACGCTACCGCCAAGACCAGGAGCTTTTTTATAGAAACCTGCATCAGCGTGGGACTCGTTATACCCTTGCTGTAGGGTAATAACATTCGAGGTCAAATTAGCATCGGGGTTGGCATCGGAATCCCTAGACTGGTCATATCCCGTTTGGAAGGGGCTGACGGAGTCAAAGCCCTCAGGCTGAATAAACTGAACTTTATAGTCTCCTTGAGTTAGCCCCGTAAACTCATAGAAGCCGTCGGCATTGGTTGTTGCGGTTCGAATAATGTCATCAATTTGGCCATCGTTATCGGTGTCGGCTAGCAGATTAATCTCTACACCGGCAATGCCTTGCTCATTGTCATCTCGGAAGCCGTTGCCGTTGAGATCGTCGAAGACAAAGTTACCAATGCTAGCGGGTCTAACCAAACCAGCACCTAGGGTATCGTTAAAATCGCCCGCTTCAATAACAACAGATTTAGTGATGCCGTTGAACTTAAAGATATCAACATCAGAATTTTTTGTGTCGTCACCTCCCACATTGGCTGCTGTGAAGGTAAAGCCTTCAGGGGCCACAAACATGACCTTATATTCGCCTGGTGCAATGCCAACAAATGAGTAGCTTCCCTGATTGTCGGTAGTTGTTGTAATGGTATTTCCTTTGCTGTTAAGGACAGGGGAACCATCGGGGTTTAATAGTTTGACGACAACATCAGCTACGCCATATTCACCCTCATCCCTGACGCCATTGGCGTTACCATCGATAAAAGCAAAATTGCCTAAACCAGTCTGCCCACCCATTAAATAGAACTCCTTAAAGTGTTAAATATGATGATCAGTAGGAGCGGATAATATCTTTTAGGGATGCCACAACAGCATTTATACGTTCCGCGTTCACATTTCCAATGTAACCGCCGTAGGTGTTAACAACTATAAATGGCTGGCAAAGTATTGATGGTTCTTCGGTGAACGCAACAACCTAACTTATTAATGTATGACTGAATTAACGAACTCACAGATGAAGTGTTCTTCACTACGCTAAAGTTCTCTCAGGCAAGGAGTTTTGCAGCTATTTAGTTTGGCTAAACTACTTCAAAAAAACTCTTTTATAAGTTTTTTGAGAACTAGATAACTGTTCTTCCGGATTTTTGCAAAGAATCTTCAGTGTTTTCTTGGGGAGATTGAACTGGGGAGTTGACCGTAATTTCTCGGAGCCTCAGCCAATAGGCTGAATATTTCTTGATTGAACGTTTCTTCGCAGGCTTAAATCTTTTGTTAACAAATTATAGACCGACTAAAACGGATAGGCGGACACCATTCCTAGGGAGGTTAGATATGCCTGACTTTCTTGGGTCAATAACAGTTCCGCAACTTTTTTGCCAATGGGAGAACGGCTGTTGTCGAAGGGATAAATAACTGTTATCGGATATGCCAGGGGATAGGTACCGCTACGTAGGGCTTTGGCATTGGGGGTGTAGCTTCCTTTGCGATCGCACAAATCAGTCTCCGGTCCCACGGATTGACCATTGTTAAACACAAAGGGCGTGACCCACTGTTTCTCCTGCGGTAGTGCCAGGGGATAAACAGAACATTGACCAAACACTTGGCTCAGGGGAGCTATACCAATACTACCGATAGTGGTGTTCTCAAAATCTTGTAAAATCCAGCGCAGCATGGTGAGTGTGGGAAGCTCATCGGGCTCCTCAATGCTGATAAATGAGTTAGTTGGCAATGGTGTGGCTTCAGGTAGCTCAGTAGCTTTATCAGTAGCTAAAACCTGTTGTGCAAAGATCGTCTGGGCCGTAGGGTCTACAGGCCAGTACCGTTTAACGGTTAAGTCCGTAGCCCCCAGCTGTTGCCAGTTGTCCAATTCTCCTGTGTATAGCTGGGATAGATCATCGAGGGTGATTTTACCCCTAAGACTATGGGGTAGTCCCTTAGTGCGTTCAGGATAGTTAAAGGCCACAATGGGTACTAAACTGTCGTAGGCCACAATGGTGCCGGTAATATCGGGGGGTAGGGGAGTGGTTACTGGAACGATGGCAAAGTCCGCCTGACCAGATTGGATAGCTGCGATCGCGCCATCCACCGTATTGGTTACCCAAGGGGCCAACGACAGTTCTGGATGCAGTGTCTGGAGCTGGTTAAACAAAGGCATTACCTGAGGGGAGCTCTCCTCAGCAGTTTGAAATAGGGGATACCAGTAGGCAGACATCGGCATTGCATAGGTATAGGGGCCAACAGGAACAGCATCAACGTCTTCAAAACAGCAGGGAGGCAGTGGTGTTTTTGCATAGCTGGGCCGTTGAGACCTGAGCAGCAGCCAGCCAAGCGTACCTAGGGTAGTTAAAATAGCCGCCACGATGAGAATGGGCACCCACCGTCGATACCAGGCTTTTTTAGTCTGCTGTTCGTCTGGGCGATGGTCCCACTGGCTGACCATGGGTTCAGGTGGAATGGCCAACAACGCCGTTCGCGCTGCGACTGCATCAGCAAAAGGAGGATCAATGGCCAGCAATCGGAGAATAAACTGTTTTAGAGGCGTGTAGGTATCGGGCCAATCATTCTCCATATGGGGACTGAGGGGATTCCCCTGGGTGTCTAAAGTAGCCCCATTGAGAAGATAAAAAGCAACCTGGCCTAGGGCCGCTAAATCATCTTGATGGGTGGGCTGCCCCCTATCTACTAGGGCCGGATCAAACAGTTGTTCCCATAGGGCAAAATCAGTTAGATAGACAAACCCTTCTGCGTCTTCTCTCGTTTTTTTAGCCTTGGGGTTGGCTACCCATAAAAGACTGTCTAAACTCAGATGACCATGGATAACCCCCTCCTGCACCTGGCCTGCTGGTAACGTAAACTTTTGCTGATGCAAAAAGATGAGAGTTTGCAGCACCTGATTGAGTATGGACAATACCGTTGCGCTATTGCCAGGACCCTGCCTAGCACAGTGCTGATTTAGGGTAGGATGACCATCTACAGCAGGCGTTACCAAATAACATCGTTCGCCCGACTCATCGGCAATGGCTTCCAAAGGCTGTACTATTCTGGCATCCTGGGTGCGACCATCGGCTAGGGTGAGCCCAGCCAAGCTCACAAAGGATTCTATATACTGCTGCTGTTCCTCAGGGCTAAAATACTTTTCTGGCAATAAGTATTCTTGAATGACAACGGGCTGTTCTGAGTTCACACGCATCCCTGTGTAAAGCCGACCAATTCCTCGTCGCCCCAAAGAGCGACCAATTTTGTAAGCCCCTTGCTTACCGGTTAGCAGCCCCCCAGCAGGTAACAGGGATGGAAAATAACAATTTTCACAAACCGACCGTTCACCGATGGCCACCTGCGAACAGCTTAAGGGATTTTCCTGAAGACAGCGATATTGATGATAGTGGGGAACTGGCGCTTGGATAACATCGGGAATCGTATCCGGTTCAGCGACTTCGCTTTCCGGCTCCGGTAAAACGTCGGGTTTAATCGCCTTTAAGGAACCCTTTAGACAACCCACTCTGACCAGGGATCGATAACGCAGCACTCGGGTGGCTGGGGGGAGCCCAAGCAAATAGTATCGGAGAAGCCTCTGGGAGAGATTGCCTATCATCACGGCCAGCTATAGCAAACAGTATGTTGTTGACATTGCTGATCCTCGCGATGATTCTATCTGTCAACTCCAGACAACTGGTAGGTTCTACAGATCGTTTCATCCCCTCAATCAGCAACAGCATGTTGTTTACTCAGCTTTCCCAAGTCAGAGAAAAACTCACTAATTTAGCTTGATGGGTAAAAAGCAATCTAGACCAAGAACTCCGCATAGGTGCTAGCCTGTAGAGCTTCATTTATCGATGCTTTACCATAGGCGACTGCCAGCAGCATATCGGCAAAATCAGTCATCACCTTAACAATCAGCATCATTTGAGCATAGAGAATAGCGATATTGTTACTAGCGTCAGACTGGGCATGGATCAGGGCTGTGTGCTTAAAAAAGAGTTCTTGGTCCTGATTAAGTAGACCAAACTGCCCTGCCGGTAACACCGGGTTTATCGCCAAGATAAGTTTGGGAAGTTTTTGCCCCTGTTCAGGTAATAGATCCTCATCCAAGCTGCTAAAAAACTGTAGGTTTAGAAAGTTGGGTTCTTCAGCGCCTTCAGGGGGAATAAAGTTTAGCTGTAAATCAAACTGGGACCGGTATTTTCGATTGACGAGGGGAAACCGAATCAACAGCACATGGGACGATATCTCTTCGTCTGGATCAAACAATTGTGTTTCTAGACCCGATGCGTCAAATTTTTGTTGGAGCTGGTGTAGATAGGAATATTGAGCTTCTTGAAACATATTGGTAAATTCCTCACTTGCGCTTCAATTTCAGGAGATGACTATAAGTTGTGCCAAAGCTTCTAAAGCCCCCCTTTTTCTAATACTGGGAAAACCTGAGTTAAAGCCCCCAGAATTGGGGGTTTGGGGGCTTAATGAATAGGCTAACCGAGAAAGTTTTCATACTAAGCTTAGTTTTGGCTGCTTAATTACGTTGAACCGATCCTGTCGAATTGATCTAAGGCATTTCTCAATGTTGTACCACTTATTTCAGCTTATGTAGTCGAAGAGCAATATTCTTAGCAGCCGGAATCTCTGGATTTTCCGGATCGGAGATATCAATCTGGAGGTTCATAACATTTTTCAACAGATTGAGGGTGGGATCATCGTCGATTGTTGCACCAGCCTTGACAGCTTCTACTGCATTGATATGCATGTAGTGACCTAGGGCTGCCATAAATTCTTGATAGAAGGCACCAATTCTTTCATCTTCAGTCATACCACTGAAGCCCATCTTATCCAGAAGTTCTACCCGTTTACCCCCGTTAAGATCTTCTTGGCTAACACTATGAACTTTCTTCAACGCTTCATCCACAAACTCTCGCTTATGTTTCTTCTTCTCGTACCATTGCCATAGTGCGTAGGCACTGCCTATGGCGCCAATTACCGCCAATACAATCGGTGCGGCAGGTCCACCCGCAATCAGGAGTGCGCCAGCTGTAATAGCGGCAGCTCCCTTAGCAATCTGCATGGCGGATTTTTTCACCTTAAGCCCTGACGCCTTCTTCTGACGGAAGAGGGCTAATTCATTTTCAGGTGAGAGGGAGGTAAATTTAGCCTGATAGGCCTGTAAATCGTTTTGCATCGTCTTGGCTTCTGCCAAGCCCCAAATGCCTGTTACCAGATTAATACCACCGGTCACAATTGAGGTAACACCGAGAAATGCATCGGCAGTTTGAGCAAGGTCAGAACCATTTTCCGCAAACTGATACAGAGATTTGGCAACCTGGTCACAGATGCTGGTGACCTCAGTAAAGACCTCAATGTAAACCTTGGTCTGGGTACTGTTACTTAAATCTCCCCCTGTTTCACTGGATGATAAATCTCGATAGATACTTGCTACGGATTCAACAATGCTCAGTCCCATGGCTGGAAGGGCCGCAACATCCCAGCCATCGATCACCCCATCCTTGGCAGAAACTAGGCTGCCTTGAAGTGTAGCAATGGTGTCATAAAGATCAGTGGGAATAGGGGCAACAACGCCTAACTTCTTCGACCCTTGTTGAACGTCTTTAACATCACTCTTTGTGGTTTTAACCCCGGCAGATTCTTTGGATGGGGACTGGTCACCTTGTTGATTTTGACCAAATCCAGCTGCTTCTAGGGCTTCTTCCAAGGCAGAGTTACCCGTTGCTTTACGAACAGCTTTACCTAATTTCTTCCAATCAATCTTCTGACCTTTTGTTACCTTATTGCGCAAGCCTGACCAGAACCGCTGCTTGAGAGGGTTCGTACCCAGTTTGACATTTTTGAGTTTTAGTTTGGCTTTTGCTAAGTCTCCATACAGATCAATGCCATATTCTTCAAAGGAGGCGATTTGTTGATCTTCAGGTAGCCCAGATATAAAGCTGAAAAAGTTTTCTGTTCCCTGTCGTTGAGCCTTTCCTTGTAACCAAATAAGCAGGTCATTTAAAATGCTTTGCGGCTCTTCTTGTTCATTGGAAACATCGTCACCTAGGATGTCATCTAATGACTCATCATCAGTCACCTCATCTTCTGAGTAAAAGGCATTTTGACGCGTAATCTGGCCCACATCCTCTTCAGTGTCGTCCCGCTGGACCAGATTATCCAGGCTTCGCTGAACCGTGTTCCCGTTTTGCTGTACCACATGGGTTAGCTCATGGGCCAACAGCTCTTGTCCCTGGCGACTGCTAGGATTATATTCTCCTTGCTTAAAGAAGACATCCTGCCCCGTAGTAAAGGCCTTTGCCTGAATCGACCGACTCAGCTGATCTGCGTGGGAACCCGTATGGATTTTTACTCGGCTAAAATCAGCACCCATGGCAGATTCCATTTGGGTTTGGATTTTAGGCCCTAGGGATTGGCCTCCATGGCGGGCCTGGTTTAAATCACTCTCAAATGTATCACTGGTATCCCCCACCGGAATATCTCCCTGGCGCTGTAGGGGCATGATCGGTAATGGTGCAATGGTGGAGAACGGTGCAAGCATCTCTCCTGAAACCGGCACAACAGTGCGCTGGATCTCGCGCTGATTGATGTGGGGAGAGTGAATTTTCTCTACTACTTGGGCAGCCACCTCGTCCGCCTGCTGTTCATAGCGATCGTTCGGTTGCCCGATGGTTAGTTTTGGCTGTATTGATGGTGGTTCAGTTGGCCCACCCAGCACATCAACCTGCCCAATGTGAAAATTGAGTTTGGATGAGTTGGTAGACTCAGTGGCCGTATGCTGCGCAGAGTCTACCAACTCATTAGTCTGAGGAGGGTTAAAGGGCCTTGGCTGTAACTGCAGCGTATTCTGGGCAGCAGTATTGGCCTTCTGTTCAACGTTGTGGGCGTGCTGTCTGCTCATGGTGGGTTAGCGAACATGCTGTTCCCAAGCATGCCCATTTTTTAACGCATTCCAACAGCATTTGATTTATTGGGCTGTAGCTGCCAGCAAACGTCGTTATCCCCTAGAACCCCCTGGGAATTATATCGATAATCTCTTCTATGCAAGATCGTATCAGCTGACCTGTTGGCAAGACCGGTTGGAGATGCGATCTCAATCTCGTCCTGATCCATAGTTTGCGACCATGAAACGGAACATTACCGCTAAATCTTCTCGACCAGTTCAAACCAAACGCAACGACAAAAAGAAACCCCAAGACACCCTTCCCGTTTCTAATTTGCCAACTGGGTCACTAATGGATAACGTCACGGCCCCACCAGAAACAAGCGTGCCGGTGCAAGCTAAATTAACCATTGGGCAAGTGGGGGACAAATACGAGCAGGAAGCCGATCAAGTTGCCCACAATGTGGTGCAACAAATCAATAGTCCGGTCCAGAAACAACAAGAAGAAGAGCAGACCGTTCAACGTAAGTCAGAGTCCACCCTTTCTGCCCTTAAAACAGAAGTGGAAACTGCCAGTGATCACATGTTTGATACAGCTGTACAGCGCCAGACAGAACTTACGGAGCAGCAGTTCACCAGTCCTGAGTTTGAAACAGCCTTGAATAAGACCATAGGCCAAGGTCAATCCCTAGACGATAAGACCCAAACCCAGATGGGTACTGCCATAGGAGCCGATTTTAGCGGTGTTACCATTCACCAAGATGCTAAGGCCGATGTTCTCTGTGACTCCATTGGTGCCCGCGCCTTTACCACCGGTAGCGACGTGTACTTCAAACAAGGAGAATATCAGCCTGACAGCAGCCAAGGGCAGGAGCTAATAGCCCACGAGTTGACCCATGTGGTGCAACAGGGGCAAGGTCAAGTGCAAATGATGGTGCAGCGGGAAACAGCAAAACCAGGCTTGGAGCGATACGCTTCTTCGGAGGGAATCACCTGGAACGAGTTGCTAGAGTACTCTAAAACAGAGTATGCCTACGAAAGTCTTGACTTTCTAGCCCAGTGTGAAACCTATGATAAAGCACCCTCTACGGGGATGATGGCACTGATCTATAACAACTATGTGAAAGATGGCAGTGGCAAAATGATCAATGTTAATTCTAAAAACCGCAGCACCGTAGCCCAGGCCGTTGAGACGGAACTGGCAAAACCGTTAGATCAGCGCCAGGCCATACCCGGTATCTTTGATGCCTGCCAGGATGAAATCTTTTTCTTAGCAAAGCAAATCATCCAGCGACTGTCTACGAAAAAGCAGCAAGAAGCCCAAGAACAGTACGATATTGTTATGGGTAATTTAGAAGCGATGGGGATGGTGTAAGAAAAAAATGCCGTTGCTGATTTAGGGGATGAAACGATCGGTAGAACTTGCCCTTTATCTGGATTTTACAGATTAAATCATCCCGAGGATCAGCAGCGCCCAAAAAAATATCATGGCATCGCGCACAACCCCTGTACTCTCATCACCCATTGCTCCAGGGCAATCTTCCCCGGTGCAAAATTTGTATGATGCCGTTGGCTGGGTACAGTCTGTCTTAAAAAAACACATTAGCTCAGAGACAAATAAGGAAGAACCTGATTCTGAACCGCCCCCTTGCCCGAATCTGGCGCGCTTGGGGCAACGTTTGGGGCTATCCAGTTTTGAAGAAAAAGTGGTGCTGTTTTGTGCAGCTGTAGAAATAGAGCCTGAATGTGCTAGCCTTTGTGCCCAAGTGGCCCAAAATCCTCAGCATACCTACCCTTCATTGGTGTTGGCACTCAGTCTGTTCTCAGATGCCACCTGGGATATTCTTGCAATTCATCGTCCGCTGCTCCATTGGCAATTGATTCAAATTGCTGACCACCCCAGCCCCATGCAGGCGCGAGCTTCCATAGATCCAAGGATTCTGGCCTATCTATTGGGTGTGCGGACATTAGATGCTCAACTCAAGCCCTGGATTCAACCCTTACTGACCCAGATTGTTAGTCTTTCTCCTTCCCACGACACCATTGCCCAACAGGTTGTTGATACCTGGCGGGCGGGCAATATGTCCCTGACGCAGTTGTGTAGCACTGATGAGACTGCAAAATTAGCTATTGCCCACACCATTGCCAATACCCTAAGTCTTAAAATTTATCGTCTCTCGGCCAGTACCTTACCCACGAATGTTCATGATTTAGCAGCCCTAAAACAACGCTGGCTGCGGGAAGCCATTCTCAGTCAAGCCATTCTTCTCATTGACTGTGGTGACTATAGACCGTCCGGCCCAGTGAATATGCTCTCGCTGTGGCTAGAGGATTTAGAAATTCCAATTATTCTCAGTACTGAACAACGTTTAGCTTTCAAAAAACGAACCTGCCTAACGTACAACATTCCTAGACTGCACCATGGCGAAAAACGACAGCTGTGGGAAAATTATCTTGGCGATCGCACCACTGAACTCAATGGTCAGCTGGAACCCCTAATCGCCCAGTTTAATTTAAATGGCCATACCATTCAGGCCGCCTGTGAATCTGCGCAACAGACAGCTCCCGAAAATCTTGCCGAGCATTTGTGGACCTACTGTCGTACCCAGGCCCGACCCAATTTAGAACATCTGGCCCAGCGCATGAATTGCATTGCCACTTGGGACGATCTAATCTTGCCCGAGCGAGAAAAAACGATCTTGAAAAACATTGCGGCCCATGTCAAAAACCGGGCTAAGGTATACGCTGCCTGGGGTTTTTCGGGAAAAAGCTCGCGGGGTTTAGGCATCAGCGCCCTATTTGCGGGTCCTAGTGGTACCGGTAAAACCATGGCGGCTGAGGTGCTGGCGAGGGAGTTTAATCTGGATCTTTATCGGATTGATCTGAGCGCCGTCAGTAGCAAATACATTGGTGAAACAGAAAAGAATCTACGACAGATTTTTGATGCGGCGGAGTCCGGGGGGGCTGTGCTGTTGTTTGATGAAGCCGATGCCCTGTTTGGTAAGCGCACTGAAGTTTCCAGCAGCCACGATCGCCATGCCAACCTAGAAGTCAGCTATCTGCTACAGCGGATGGAGGCTTACCAGGGTTTGGCGATTCTCACCACCAACCTCAAAGATTCTCTCGACCAAGCTTTTATTCGCAGGCTGCGGTTTATTATTAATTTTCCCTATCCCAAAAAAGAGGCCCGCAGTGAAATTTGGTCGCACATATTCCCAAAGAAAACGCCTACCCATGGCCTAAACTATAAGCTGCTTGGACAGTTGGATATGGCCGGGGGCAACATTCGTTCGGTGGCCCTAAATGCTGCTTTTATTGCTGCCGAAGCCGATGAGCCGGTGATGATGAAACACATTTTGACAGCGGCTCAAGCTGAATGTGTGAAAATTGGGAGAGCGCTTTCTCCGACAGAAGTGGCTTCTTGGTTGAAATAGAGTGTTGTTAGGGGGACTCGCTGAAAGCGGGAAGAATTTCCTCACGGATCTAGAGTTTGGAATTTGGAGTTCGGAGTACTTTTCCTTCCGCATTCTGATACGATTTGGAAGGTTAAGTATTGGCACATAGATAAAAGGATTACTCAGGGCTTTCCTCCCCGAACCCCTCCTGATCTGGGGAACTCAACTTCCCCAAGCCCCTCGCACAAGAGAGTATTGTTAATCGCTGTAATTATTGTTGATATAGGTGTCGGTTAGGTGGGTTACGCTGCTCCGCATCCGCTCCACACCGTAAAAAAATAAGGTGTCTAATTTTTTTGTCAAACGTTCTTTTTACAGAGAATCAAAACTTGGTAAAAAGGTTTTCTTTGAAAATCGATTAGCGAAACATCGATGGAATAACCCTAACGGCACAATAACAATTCTAAAATATCGGCGGTGGCGGTGGTAGTAACAGTTGAGGAGCTTCTTCTTCAGATAGGACTCCTGCCATGGCTACTAATGTATCCTGGGCAAGGTTGTTATCTGGATTTAGGGCAATGGCGGCTTCTAAATCTGTTGTGGCGGCAGGGTAGTTATTTAGGTGAAACCAGGCGATACCGCGTCCGGTTAGGGCGTTGTCATGGGCCGCGTCAAGGGAGAGAACTTTGTCGTAAGTCGCGATCGCAGCTTCATAATTATGCAACGCCGCCAGGGTGACCCCCTTGTTGTACCAGGCTTCGGTGGAATCTGAATTGAGGGCAATGGCCCGTTCGGCAGAGTTGAGGGCATCCTCGTACTGCTCCATTTGCCACAGCACCAAGCTGCGGTTGGTCCAGCCCCAGTCACTAAAGGGGTTTAGGGCCAGGGCCTGGTTGTAGGCCTTCAAGGCAGAGGGATATTGACCCGTAGCCCGGAACAACAGCCCTCGGGTAAACCAGGCCGGGGCATAGGTCTCATCTAGAAAGATGGCCTGTTGGTTAGCCGCTAGGGCCTCGGGCATGCGGTCTAGGTACCAGAAAATAGTGCTGCGGTGATTGTGGGCCGCTACATAGTCCGGCTGAATGCCTACAGCCCGGTTTATGGAGGCCAGGGCTTCCTCATAGTTGCCCGCCCCCGTTAGGGCAATGCTGCGTTCATTCCAGCCCCTGGCCAGGGTTTGATTTCCCCAGTCGCCATCCCCATCGAGGGCGGCATCACAGGCGGCCAGGGCGGGTTCATAGCTGCTAAGGCGGTTGAGCAGGGTGCACTGTCCCAACAGCGCCAAGGTGTAGTCGGCTTTGATAGCCACCGCCCGGTCGTAGGACACGAGGGCCTCCTGATCGCGGCGCAGCGTCTCTAGGACCTGGCCCTGGGCGGCCCAGGTGATGGCATTGTTGGGGTCTAGGGCAATGGCCTGGTCGTAGGCAAAAATGGCTTCGTTATACTGGGCCAGCTGGGAATGGGCCTGACCACGGTAGGTCCAGGCATGGGCCGGGCTGGTTTCTCCCCAGTTTTTATCCATGGCCAGGGCCTCGTTGCAGGCGGCCATGGCCTGGTTGGGCTTTTGTAGCACCCCATAGGTTTGGCACTGGCGGGCCAATACCCAAGAATTTTCTGGCTCCAACAACAATGTGCGCTCGTAGGCCACCAAAGCCAATTCATGCTGTTGTGCCTGGGCTAGAATCTCGCCGCGATAGAACCAGGCTAGGGCCGGATTTTCGCTTCCCCAGCTGCCGTTTACCCGTAGGGCATTGTTGCATTTGTCCAGGGCGGTCTCACTATCTTCTAGGGCGGTGTAGGCCACACACTGGTAGGCAATGGCTAGGGAATTTTCAGGGTCAAGATTGAGGGCCTGGTTGGCGGATGCGATCGCATCTGGAAACGCCTCCAGCTCTACCAAAATGCCACTGTGCTGCGCCCAGCTATTGGCATTTTGCGGTTCAAGTGCGATCGCCTGTTCACAGGCCGCCAAAGCATCTTCATACTTTTCCGCATCCGCCTGCAGACGGCACAAATCGCTCCAGTAGCTAACATCTGGCAGCGCATCAAAGGTGGGCGGCTGGGCCTGCACAAAAGCCATAGGGCCTAGCACTGCCGCAATGGCAAATCCCGGTATCAGACGTTTAAACCACAGAAACCCCATGACGACTCATCAATTTTTGTCCATGTGCAGCTAGAGTTCCCAGATCTTTCACGGGTTACCAGTCGGGCTCATTACCCCCAATTAAAAAGAAGCTAAGGAATCGCTACCCTAAATCCAACGCCCAGTAACCAACCTGTCCCTTCAGTGGACAGCCCTCGATTAGCAGCGGGTTTCCCACCCGGTGTGGCATCCATCACCAAACTTGATATCACCACTTAACTCATGTAATAAACCTTAAAACCAGTTAGCCATCAACCCGTCTGGGCAACCTAGATTAGGTCAAGTTTTTTTGTTATGAAAGGCTCACTTGTTGGCTTCGCAGCGTCCGTTTTAGCCCTGATCGGGTTACCCAGCTACGCCTTCAACCAGAAGGATCTAAAACAACTTCAAGAAACCCGCCAATGTCCCCGGTGCGATTTACGGGGAGCCGATTTACGGGGGCTGTTTTTACAACAGGCCAACCTGCGGAGAGCTAACCTAGCCGGGGCCGATCTCAATGGCGTAGACCTTAAAGGAGCCTTTTTGTATCAGGCCAATCTGCGGGATACGGACCTCCGTAATGCCAACCTCAGCAACGTTAATCTATTTGGTGCCCAGCTAGAAGGCGCTCAGCTCGCCCATGCCAATGTGGACGACCGCACCATTCTAGACGACCGTTGGAAGCTGGTGTGGGATCTAGTCACCCATGGTTTGGGCGAGCAAGATCTACGGGGGGTAGACCTGCAGGGGGCCAACCTGGATGGCGCTGATCTTAGGGGAGCCGATCTTACCGGAGCTGTTCTCACGGGTTCCACCTTTGAAGGTACTTTTCTCAGGGGCAGTTTGTTTAACCAAGCCCAGCTAGACGAGACCAGCTTTTTTATTGCCGATTTACAGGAATCTGATCTCACCGCCGCCCAGCTACAGCAGGTCAGTTTACGCGCTGCCGACATTCGTTCTGGCAACCTGGCTGAAGCCAATCTGAACCGGGCAGATTTAGCCCTAGCCTATTTAGACGGAGCCACCCTCTCCGACACGGACCTCACCCGCGCCGATCTCACCGGAGCCTATTTTACTAATGCAGATTTAACCAACGCCCAACTAGAGCGGGCCAATTTGCTAGTGGCCGATTTTCGCGGAGCCACCCTGGATGGCATTAATCTCGACCGGGCCAATTTGGAGGGAGCGGACTTTACCGACACCCAGTTTTCCA
The DNA here is from genome assembly GCA_039024555.1 of Cyanobacteria bacterium P01_D01_bin.156. Taxonomy (GTDB): domain Bacteria; phylum Cyanobacteriota; class Cyanobacteriia; order Phormidesmidales; family Phormidesmidaceae; genus Leptothoe. Next base: position 147,867 of record JBCCQQ010000005.1, on the reverse strand, counting down.
CCTCTCAGCTACAGAATGTTGTTGCCACGGGCATTCGGTTGCTCAATGCTGACTTAGAAGGAGCCGACTTTAGCGACCTTGACCTGCGGGGCACGGACATGAGCGGCAGCAATCTACGCCAGGTAAGATTTATCAATACCAACTTAAGCGGTGCCAATTTTCAAGATGCCGACCTAAGTTTTACCGACTTCTCCGGTGCGGATCTATCAGGAGCCAATTTACAACGTGCCACCCTAGAAGGCATCGAATTTGATATTCGCACCAACCTCTGTGGAACCATCATGCCTGACGGCAGCGAACATAGATGCAACTAAACAGCAAGTGACACGACTTGGAAGGTTAAGCATCGGCACATAAAGAAAGGTGACGCTCAGGGCTTTCCTCCCTGAACCCCTCCTGATCTGGGGACCTCAACGTCCCCAGGCCCCTCGCACAAGAGGTTATTGGCTAAAAGCAACAACCATTGATATGGGTAGTTGGTGAGGTGGGTTAGGCTGCTCCGCGTTCGCTCCACACCCTAAAAAATAAGGTGTCTAATGTTCGTGTCAGGCTTTCTTGAGACTGAGATCAAACCTCTGTAAAAAAATTGTCTTTGAGCATCGATTAGAAAAAAATCGATGGAATAACTCTTTTTAGAATTTTGCGCGATCGAGCGTAAAATTCTAAACCGCTTGACCGACCACCCTCCAACCCAATTGGCTATTGACCAAAGCCCTCTAGTCCGTGGGTCGTAGGGCGGCGGTTTCCGCCCTGCCCATAGGGAAACCCCAATATGCTTATTTGGAATAACCTAACTATTTCCGAAAAGGAACTCGGAGGAGCCCCACGCAACCGGTTTCATTATTGCTCAACACTCCCCTACAGTGAAGTCTTCAACTGGACAACTCGAAAAGTACTATCAATCTTGTCTCTTTACCAAGGATTACCAATTAGCGTAAACCCGGCCCAAAAATACGGATGAGATAAATCCAAATTCTCCAAATTACCTTGTAAATCTTCCGGCAGCTGAGTTTCTGCAATGGGCAACTGTTTCTCTTCTAAATGTGTGTTGCCCCTCAGCATCGCTAGTTGAGCCGTACGTAGAGCGCCTGATTTCGTGGGAGCTTCTCCTAGCTGGTGATAAAACTCACTCATCAACGCCAGCGTGCCCACATCGCTAACGGTCCAAAGACTAGCCAGGGCTGACTTCACTCCAGATGCCACCGCTATGCCCGCAAACCCCATTTCCGCATTGGCATCCCCCAAGGCAGTGCGGCAGGCGGAGAGTACCAGCAAATCTACCGCCGGGCTATCCCAACCTAGGGTATGAATATCGCTTAGCTGCAGTTGCTTATCCCACAGTTGAATGTAGGACTCGTCCGCATTACCACTACTAAACTCAGCGTGGGTCGCCAGGTGAATAATTTGAGCCGGTGTTTGTTGTTGTTGGCTAATCAGATTCTGTTGGGTAAATTTTTCATTTAAAAACTTACGGCTGGGCCATAGTTTACTAATGGTTTCAATTTCTGCAGGCACCGCAGGCAGCGGCTGTAGCTCCTCAAACTCGCTGGCCCCCATGGCTAACACCTGGGCCTTACCCAGCGGTTTATAGGTAGGGTTCATTAGCCCTAGGGAGGGCACCATCCCCACACTGTACTTTTCAATCAAAAATTGTTCACCATCGTGGAGTGCGGCAATGGGCACCGTACGCAGTCCCGAATCCATGGAGAATAAAATGTTATCAATGGCTTCAGGACCAAGCTCATCTTCAATGGGTTTAATCAGCCACTGGTATAGCTTTTGGGCCGTGGGCATATAGCGCTTAGAGCCTATTCTGGAGGATGCAACTAAAGCTTGTCGAAAGTCTGCAACTGTTTCAAACAGATCCGCTTGGGAAACCTCGGGAATCGTCAGGTTAATCGGTTCACCTGAGGCAGTAAAAATCAACAGCTCCAGGGCTGAGGAGGTTTGCTCAAACAGGTCTGTTGTCAGTTTAGGGGTTTTAACATATACAATCACTGACTGGTCGCCAGTTTCGCTAGATACCTGGGTGAGTAAATCTTGGATTTCTGGCAGGCTTAGGTCCCTTGCCCGCAAGTCTCGACCAAAGTAATCCGTAAATTCTTGGTTTCGTAGGGCTTCAATCTCTTCTAAAGCCTCGCTAGCGTTGGAAACACCCAACGCTGCTCGATGCACATGCTGGGGTGGGCGATCCTGTCCTTCTTCGGAGCCCTCTTCAGAGGCATCTTCACCGCTATCCTCTGCAATCTTCTCAGAAGATTCTTCTGAAGCATAGTCACTGGAAGCCTTCCCAGAAGATTCTTCAGAGGCATAGTCACGGTCCGCTTCCTCTGATAGCTCCTCGGTGGGGTAATGATCAACCGAGCGATCGTCAGAAAATGTTTCGCCGGAGCCTTCGGCAGACTCACCATAGTCCCCCGACCTAGGTAAGTCTGCTATCAGAAATTGACCGTCTTCATTAGAAATAATTTGATCGGCGTGATCGCCACCGTTGGTCAGCAGACCAGGAATATGAGTGGATGTCAGGCTACCCGACTCATTTTGAATAGCGTCGCTAGAAAATTCTAGGTTGAGCAGCGACCCGGTTTGGCTAACCTGAATAATCTCACCATCAGCAACTTCACTGATTTGTAGACCGTTGGCATTAAAACTGCCGTTGTTAATAACTTCGCCTCCTAGCACCGTCAGTCGGCCCGAAGGTAGCTCTAGGTCACCATTGTTGCGAATGGTACCTGCCTGATCAAAGACATAGGCGTTAGGGGGACCGACCAAGGCATTGTAGTCGTTGAAACCTGCCGATTTGAAAATGCCGTTGTCAAAGCTAATGTGATTTGCGGTAAGGGCTGTAAGGTCACCAGCTAGGTTGAGGGTGGCATTGGGGCCAAAGATAATGCCGTTGGGGTTTAACAGATATAGGTTGGCCGGTGCTCCGGTAATGCGCAGGGTGCCATTGATCAGTGTTTCATTATTGCCAGTAACGCGGGTAAAGATGTTTTCAACGGTAGGATCGGCCAGAAAGTTGGCCATGGTGCCATCGGTGAGTTGAAACTTGTTAAAGCTATGGAATAGGTTGCTGTCGGTTTGGGTACCGGCCCCGATGGTAAATACTTGACCGGTTTGGGTGACGACGGTGTCGGTGTTATCGTTGCTTGGGGTGATGGTTTGGGCCTGGGCAGGTTTTGGCTGGCCTAGCAGAAGTGAAAAGACAGCAACAGAACCTATTAATGTGTTTTTACGTGAATATGTCATGGCGACCCAGGATATTTTTAACGTCGTCAACCGGAGGTTGTTGAAGACTATTTGCAGAAAAGAAACTACCCGCTCTCCATATTCCTAAGCCCTTAGTTTTGGGGCTTTTATGGTGTGGGAGGGGGTTTAATGTTTATGGCCCACATGCTAAGGTGCCCAGCTGCCATGGGGTTTGCCATGGGTGGAAATGCGGGAATGGGTAGTGGATATGGGCTGCTACATGGGGTGATGTGGCGTTAGCCGTAATCCTGCTATCACAGAAAACATCTCAAAATATTTCATTTTTTGTAATATACGTTGTTTTTTGTTTCAAATATTGTTTTAAACGAAATAAAACACAACCTAATAGCGGTTTAATTCGATTTCTGCATTGATCCCGGCTTAATAACGAATAAAGGGGCTGTCTTTTTTTGGAAAGATCGATCACCCTTATGCTCAGTGTGTTGAGCTTAAAACTTATAAGTATGCCGAACCGCAAGCAAACTCTCATCGTTGTTGGCAATGGCATGGTGGGACATCGATTTCTCCAATTGATGGTAGAAAAAGGTGCTAGCGACCGCTGGAACCTGGTCACCTTTGGAGAAGAACCTCGTGTTGCCTACGACCGAGTGCATCTGAGTCAGTACTTTGAAGATAAAACAGCCGCGGATCTAACGCTGGTAGAACCCGGTTTTTATCAAAACAACGGTATTAAAAGCTACATTGGCGACCGGGTGGTGGAAATTGACCGTCAGCGCCAGGTGGTGAAATCGGCCAATGGTGTTGAGCTATCCTACGACCGGCTGGTGATGGCTACGGGCTCCTATCCGTTTGTGCCCCCCATCAAAGGGAATGATGCTACCGGCACCTTTGTGTATCGCACCATTGAAGATTTGGACGCCATTAAGGCCTACGGTTTCCAGGTAAAAACGGGTGTGGTTGTGGGTGGCGGTCTGCTGGGGCTAGAATGTGCCAACGCGCTCAAGTCTTTGGGGTTAGAAACCCATGTGGTGGAGTTTGCCTCCCGGCTAATGCCTGTGCAAATTGACGAAGCGGGCGGTGCTGTTCTAAAAGAAAAGATTGAGGCCCTGGGTGTACAGGTGCACACTAGCAAAGCCACCACAGATATTGTCAGTGAAAACGGCAAACTGGTGAGAATGGAGTTTGCCGATGGAGAATCGTTGCCGACGGACATGATTGTCTTCTCTGCAGGAATTCGAGCCCGGGATGAGCTAGCCCGTGACTGCGGTTTGGAGATTGGTGGCCGCGGCGGGGTGGTGATTAATGAAACCTGCCAGAGCTCTGACCCGAATGTGTATGCCATCGGTGAATGTGCATCGTATCAAGGTCGCACCTTTGGACTGATTGCACCGGGGTACCACATGGCCGAGGTGGTCAGCGATTGCCTGATAGAGAATGAGACTCCACAACAGTTTACTGGGGCAGATATGTCCACTAAACTCAAGCTGCTAGGGGTGGATGTGGCCAGCTTTGGTGACAACTTTGCCAAGACACCAGGAGCTAAAGAACTGGCCGTCACCGATGCGGTAGCAGGCACCTATAAAAAACTGGTGGTCAGTGACGATGGTTCGTTGCTGCTGGGTGGCATTCTTATTGGAGATGCTGCGGACTATGGAACATTTTCCCAGCTGACGCAAAACCAGATTAAGCTGTCGGCGAATCCTCTCAGTCTGTTAGTCCCTGCCGCTGAGGGGCAGGGTGCCTCTCTGAGTGTAGAGAACCTACCAGATACGGCTCAGATTTGTTCCTGTAACAATGTGACTAAGGAGCAAATTTGCACTGCGATTCAAGAGGATAACCTTACGGACTTGCCCGCTATCAAGAAATGTACCAGTGCGGGCACGGGCTGCGGTGGCTGTGTGCCGCTGGTCAAAGATCTGTTGAAGTCAGAGCTCAAGAAAGCAGGCATCGAGGTCAAAAACCACCTGTGTGAACATTTTTCCTATTCTCGTCAGGAGCTGTATCACCTAATCCAGGTAGGGCAAATTAAGTACTTTGATGAATTGCTGGCTCAGTATGGCTCAGGCCATGGTTGCGAAGTTTGTAAACCAACCGTGGCGTCAATGCTGGCTTCCACCTGGAATGAGTATGTGCTGGACCGTCCCCATGTTGAGTTACAGGATACCAACGATTCATTTTTGGCGAATATTCAAAAGGATGGCACCTATTCTGTTATCCCCAGAATACCGGGGGGAGAAATTACTCCCGAGAAACTGATTGTGTTGGGTCAAGTAGCGCAAGAGTTTGACCTATACACTAAAATCACTGGAGCCCAGCGGGTGGATCTGTTTGGGGCACGGGTGGATCAGCTACCCCTGATTTGGCAACGGCTGGTGGATGCTGGCTTTGAGTCGGGCCATGCCTATGGTAAAGCGCTGCGGACGGTAAAATCCTGTGTGGGGAGTACCTGGTGCCGGTTCGGGGTGCAAGATTCTACTAGCTTGGCCATTGAGCTAGAGCTGCGCTATCGTGGGTTGCGATCGCCCCACAAACTCAAGTCAGCGGTTTCGGGCTGTACCCGAGAATGTGCCGAAGCCCAGGGCAAGGACTTTGGCATTATCGCCACGGAAAATGGCTGGAATCTGTACGTGTGTGGCAACGGTGGTATGAAGCCCCAACACGCCATTCTGCTAGCAACGGATATCGATAAGGAAACGCTGATTTGCTATCTCGATCGGTTCCTAATGTTCTATATTCGCACCGCCGATAAGCTAGAGCGTACCTCCACCTGGTTTAACAAACTAGAAGGGGGCCTAGACTATCTCAAACAGGTGATCATTGAGGATTCTCTCGGTATTGCGGCGGAGCTAGAGGCTCAGATGCAGCACCATGTGGACACCTATCAGTGCGAGTGGGCCACCACCATTGAGGACCCTCAAAAGGTGCAGCGGTTCCGCCACTTTGTGAATGCGGATAATGCCGACCCATCCCTATCCTATGTGCAGGAGCGAGGGCAAAAACGTCCGGCAACAGAAGCGGAACGAGCCATCTTAAAACAGGGGCATGCCTTGGTAACAGGCGGCTAGTAGCCACTCTTTCAGTCTTGCTACAGGGATACAGGATTCACCGCTCACACACCGCCTGTATCCCCTTTTCTCTTCTTGCTTAAGTCCCTCTCAGATCTATTAAAAACTTCCATGACACAATCAGTATCAACTCAAGATCCAGCTGTTGCGACTGACCGCTGGATAGCGATTTGTCCACTGGATGCGATCGCACCCAACACCGGAGTCAATGCCCTAGTGGGAACCAACCAGGTCGCTATTTTTCGCATTGGTGAAACCGATGAGATTTACGCCATCGACAACTTTGACCCCTTTAGCAAGGCATTTGTTATGTCTCGGGGGATTATTGGCGATCGCAAAGGTGTGTTAAAAGTAGCTTCCCCGATTTATAAACAGAATTTTAATCTCAAGACAGGAGCCTGTTTAGACGATGACAGCGTAAAACTTGCGTCTTATCCGGCCCGACTGGTGGATGGTCAGGTGGAAGTTCAAGCAGCTGAGTAATAATCTAATTGAAACGCTGATTAGGCAGCTGTTTTAATGGGGACACACACCTGTCCCTTAAACCATCAAACGTAAAGACTGGGCCGTTGCGCTGATGCGATCGCGGCCTGTTTTATATCATCAAAATAACCACTGTGGATAATATGCCTAGCGCTCATGGGGCAAATGTCCACAACCGCTACATTAGTTGTTAAATGCAAGCTTTACTCCCAGCTTAGCCAGGTTTACGAGTTGAAGGTTTTCCAGATCTTTTAGGTTCCACCACGCGCACTGGTCAGTTGTGCCCATGACTTCATGGCGTAATGTGCCCCCTAAAAACTGGGTATGGTAAATAACCCAAATACCGTGAAAATCTTGTTTCTCAGATTCTTCATAGAAAGAATGAACCGTTGCAACCTGGGTTGGTTTAACAAGGAGTCCAGTTTCTTCTGTTACTTCTCGCACCATGGCATCTTCAGGTGCTTCTCCAAAATTAATGCCACCACCTGGTAAGGTCCACTGCCCCTGCCAGAGTGGTAGGGCTTTTGAAACGCGGCACAGTAGGATATGCTCAGCCTTCATAACTAGGCCATAGGCTGAAACTCGGGTCCGTTGGCGTTTCATCTTGATTTCTATGCTCCTAGAGGTCTTTTAGCAGAGACTGTCATGTTATCGCTAACCTGCTGGTAACGGTTTTGCCCACATTCATATAGTCTCTGAATAATACTGATTTTCAGGGTATATCGCCCCCTCTACCTCGTTCATGTGCTGGGCTTTTTGGATGCCCTAAATTAATAAAAAAGCTGAGATCCCATGAGAGGGGAAGTCCCAGCTTTTACTCGAAATAATTATCAGAACTCAAAAATCAGCAGGTATCCAATTAAAGTAAGTTGGGCATTGCCTTCCGTGTTTGATTACACCAAGCTCCATTAACAAAATAATAGAAGTCCGAATAGCCACCTTTTACTATTTCTGTCTGTTTATCGGGGAGAGTTTTCCAAAGAGATATTTTAGATTTTTTAGTGCATTTAGACATGGTTGTTATCTCGCATCGAAAGACCTGTTATAAGCGGGTAGTGCATTTGTGCATATCCCACATGGCACTATGTTCACATTTATGCGCCTTTTGAGTAATAGTGCTGCTGCTGAAATTCTGGCTAATGTTTTATGAGCTTAATGTGAACAGAATGATCACATCATAAAGCTTGCGCTTACTACCTCCACAGCTTCCGGATTTTCATACAACTTTAGTTGGGCCTAGCGGTTCAGGTTTGGGATAACGAATGCATCCACGACACCCACCTGGAAATGGGTTGGCCTAAGAGTAGTCTCTATCAAGTTGTGATAGAGACTCATGAACTCATAAGGCTGCTCAAAGTGGCGACGATAGGTACGTTTCAACAGGCTGCTATAACGACTCAAAATCGAGGCGGCTGAACGGTTTACTTATACCCTCGATATTACCAACCACCCTAGGATTAAGCGATGACTAGCTCTCTTTTTCGAATCTGCTCTGCGTAAGTCCTATTATATTCTTCTTAATTTTTAAGGTGCTCGATAAACATCGTTAGCCAGTAGATGTTATTTCTTTACTACTGTGTGTAGAATTTATGGCCTTTGCTAAAGTAAACCCATGTTTTAAGACTGGTGATCTCTTAGATTCGTCATTTTCACCAGTCTATTAGTGTTATTGCCAAGCTCCTATGGTTGTTGAGATTCCTAACCTACTTACCCAACAAGAGGTAGATGAGATTCTAGGGATACTTGCTAAAGCCGAGTTTATTGATGGGAAAAAAACTGCTGGCTGGAATGCCCGAGATGTGAAAAATAACGAGCAGCTTAAAAGCAGTGACCCTTCAGCTAAGGCCCTTAAGGAGAAAATTAGAGCGATACTCACAAAGAATTTGCTATTCCAAGCCACAGTAAGACCTAAGGCCATTCATACCTTATTATTTAGCCGTTATGAGGTTGGCATGTCCTATGGCAGACATACTGACAATGCCATGATGGCTGGAACTTGGCGTTCAGATGTTTCGTTTACCATCTTTCTTACCCCTCCTAAAAGCTACGAAGGAGGGGAGCTGGTTATTGAAGAAATTAGTCATAAACGAACTTATCGACTAGATTCGGGCTGTGCGATCGCATACCCTTCGTCTACATTGCATCAAGTTACCCCCATCACAAAGGGAAGCCGTTGGGCAATCGTTGGGTGGGTGCAAAGTTGGATTCGAGATCCAGCTAAACGCGAAATTTTATTTGATCTAGACACTGCACGGCGTTCTATTTTCGATTCACAGGGCAAGACAGAAGAGTTTGACCTAGTCTCAAAAAGTATGACCAACCTGTTACGCCGCTGGGTAGAGTAAGCGATTTTTAAACCAATCCGAGTTAGTTAAATCTGGTTTGGAGCCGATAATCCTGTGATAAGGGTACGGTGCCTCCTGCCAGTCCTGCGATATCAGAGTCAAGCAGCCTGGTTTCGCATCATGCCTGTTCGGATAAGTGTTGCATCGATTAAATAAATCGGAATCATATGCAATCAACCTATAAAATTTCGCCCATTATTATCCAGATTTAGGCAAATCTTAAGTATTGGTCACAACAGAATAATTCATGCAGTAGCTCTTGTGGTTTAAACGAAAAGATTTATCAGAAAGCTTTTGTGGTTAAAGCATTCTGTACCCCAAATCACCTCAGCATCTTTGTTTGCTCATGAGCGAGAGCCTATGACTTTTAGGCTTGTAAACATCATATGCAGAGATTTTTTGACCTTCGATAACGTCTTTCAGTAAGTATTATCAGGACTTGCTATTTATAGGAACTAATGTCATTAATACATGTACTGTGGGAATTACCTATGCCTACTGTGCCTAGGTTTGCAATCTAGGTAATTGGCTTTTAGAAAGGCACTTTACGGAGATGTGTGTTGTGAATTTGAATCTGAAACTCTTAGCCGGAGTTGGTACCTATGCCTTAGTAAGCTTGGGAGCGCTTCCCCTTGGCCTGATAGAAGCGGCTAAGGCAGAAGATTTGTTAGCTGCTGCAGAAGAGGTTTCCTCTGTAAGGCTCAGCCAAAACAATGCATGTGTAGCGTTTGCCGTTGACGGTGGTGGTGAAGGCGGTGAAGAAGGTGCTGAAATCATCGACGTGATTGGCGAAGGCGGTGAAGGTGGTGAAGGTGGCGAAGGCGGTGAAGGAGGTGAAGGCAGCGAGCCCTCCTTCTCAACGCTGACCTTTTTACCTGAGTCACAGAAGTTTCGCGATCGCACAATCCTGGTCAACTTCGCAGACAATTTGGTAATTCCCAACTATGAGTTCCTCACCCAACGTACGGGGGACCTGTCTGACGCAATTGCAGCTTTTGTGAGTGAGCCCACTGCCGAAACCTTGGCCACCGCACGTCAGGCTTGGCTCGCCACCCGCACCCCTTGGGAGCAAAGTGAATCCTTTGCCTTTGGTCCTGCATCATTCCTAGGTTTGGATGCAGAGCTGGATGATTGGCCCTTAAACGAAGTCGATGTCATCGCCGTATTAGAAAGTGGTGATGCCCTGACTACCAACTATGTAGATGGTTTGCAAACCAGTCAAAAAGGCTTCCATGCCATTGGTTTCTTGCTCTTTGGTACCGATAACGACAAGTCTTTATCGGCATTTACCCCACGGGAATTCGAATACCTGACAGCGATTGGTCCCGTGTTTGACCAAACTGCTAATAATTTGCTACTCAGCTGGACTGAAGGCATTCAAGGAAATCCTGATTTCCGCAGCGAGTTTATCAATGCGGGCAATGGCAGTACTCTTTACCCCACCATTCAGTCTGCTGGTGAAGAAATTGTCCAAGGCATTATCGGCATTTTGGACGAATTGGGTAACGTCAAGATTGGCGAAGCCTATGATGCGCAAAACCCATTCTTGCTAGAAGCTCGATTTGCCCACAGTTCTTTGCAGGACTTTAAGGCCAATATGCGCAGTGCCCAAAATGCTTACCTGGGCGACCTGTATGGTGCTGGTAGTGCTGGTAGCAGTCTGAGTGATTACCTCTCAGATATTGATCCTGCGCTAGATATAAGCATTCGCGAGAAGATGCAAATAGCACTAGCATACCTGGAGACGATTCCTGGTCCTATCGAAAAAACTCTGTGTGGGGGAGCTCAGCCAGAACTTTCCACAGCCCAAGACAGTGTTATCGAACTGTTTGAGCTATTCAGCAATCAGGTTCTACCCTTGGTACAGCAGTGATCATCCAAGCAATCTTTTCCCGACAACTTCACCGACTGGTACTTGCTGTAGGAGCTGCTGTTGCAGGTGTGCTTTTTTCCACCCTGCTTCACCTCCCAGCCCAGGCCCAAGCTCCCCAATCTGGTGGAGACACCACCATCTACATGCGCTCATCCCAGGCTTACGCCCAGCCTGCACCTAATATGGATGACTATTGGGATGAGCGCCATGCGGTGGGCGATTTAGCCTTTGAGGCTGCCTTTGTTACCGCACCTGCCAATGTGAACCCTGGTTTAGGACCATTGTTTAATAATGCCTCTTGCGTTGCCTGCCACTTTAACAACGGTCGCGGGCTGCAGGAGAAAGGGCAGCGTGTGTTACGGGTAAGTCAGTTAAAGGCTACGGAAGAATCTCTTCTACCTTCAAATCACCCCTATGCGCTAGAGGTCGTTGCCCCCACGGCAAATACTCCCCCGGTGGCTGGGTTAGGGACTCAGGTACAAGAGCAAGGTATCTACGGCGCTCCTCCAGAGGGTACTTTGGAGATTACCTGGCAAGAACAAACCGGAAGCTATGCAGACGGCGGTAGTTATTCACTACGTTCTCCCCAGCTGGAGCTGACTTATTTCGATGGGTCTCCTATTCCTGATGGAGTGGTCACTTCCAATCGAATTCCGTTGCCGGTCTTTGGATTGGGGCTGCTAGAAGCGGTTCCCGAAGAGACTGTGTTAGCTGTAGCCGATCCTGATGACCTTGATGGGGATGGTGTTTCTGGCCGTCCTAACTGGGTGTGGGATATGGAGCAACAGGCGGATGCACTAGGTCGGTTTGGCTGGAAGTCCAATATGCCCAACTTGTTGCAGCAGTCGGCAGCAGCCTATGCAAACGATATGGGTGTATCAAACCCGATGTTTCCAGCAGAGGATGGTGTTGAGGATATCGATTTTGAAATCTTAGATGCAGCTACGGTCTATGTGCAGACGCTGGCAGTGCCAGGGCGAGTGTCTTTGGAAGATCCTCAAGTACAAAAGGGCGAACGGCTATTTGCCGATGCCAACTGTGCCGCTTGCCATTTGAGCGAAATGCTTACGGGGTCTCATAAGATTCCGGCATTGGAAAATCAGATGATTCATGCTTACACGGATCTCTTGCTACACGACATGGGGCCCGAGTTGGCAGACAATCGTCCTGATTTCCAGGCAACTGGCGAGGAATGGAGAACTCCACCACTATGGGGTCTGGGAGTATCTCAGACGGTCTTCCCATATTCGACTTATCTCCATGATGGTCGGGCACGGACGCTGGAAGAAGCGATTCTTTGGCACGGTGGTGAAGGGGCCGCTTCGAGTGAAGCGTTTCGGACGATGTCGGAAAGCGATCGCACTGCTTTAGTAGCCTTTCTAAAGTCGCTCTAACAACCTTTTTATTGGCTCGAAAACTTAAGAACAATTGACGTCAGGGGAACTGCATTGCAGTTCCCCTTTTTTATAGCTTGGTGCACATAGCTGTTGCTACTTCAAGCTTCCAGGCGTCCACACATTCTTTTGGCTGTATTCCCAAATACCTAACACACTAATCTGCTGACCATTTCGAACGATCTGTTTCTGTCGCTTTTGTATTCTCATCAACAATTAACTATTAGCAGTCAGGAGTTAATGACTAAATCCGGCTTCATTGAGATGCTTTAAATACACCCTATGAATTCCTGATGTCGTGAACTAAGTGCGCCAAGCTATCTTGAGTTCTCTCTTTGGAACACCATTCTTACTGCTCGACCTTCTTCACCCCATGGGGCAATATTGGTCATTTGGAGCACCAAGCTACCGTCTGGCCTCTGGGAGAGTTTACTACGCCAGCCCCAGTCAGGTCCTGGTGGAACAGCATATGAATATTCGACGGTAAACAGCCCCCAAGCCTCACTGAGATAGCGACAATCAACCGGGGCTGGCTGATGCCAGCTATCTGTCCAGGTGGCATTGTCATTGTGAAATGTTAAAGAGCCTGTTTTTGTTTCGCTCTCATACACCCATGTATAAGCAAAAACGTCTGCTTCAATGGTTAGCGTACACTCGCTAATATTCACCTCATTGCCTACGGGGTCAAGCCATAACTCTGCTGTTCCTTTCCATTGACTGCCCTGGAACTCATCTATCCACGATTGAGACATAATTATCTCTCCCAAGAACTATTTGAATACTTTCTGGTATTGCTGCTCCTTGGAATAATTTTATCTTTCAACTCCAGATGCCTAGCAAAATTTACCGTTTGATGAACCCTCTAAACCAGTAAAACCTTGTTATCCTAATCACTCTTCTTTTGCGCTAACAATGTAGCAAAGAGCGCTTCAAATGGTTTTCCATTGCTGTCTTTACGATGGAAGGTTCCTAACTCTTCGCGATACTCACAGATGTGCCAATGACTGTAATAATCACGCAGTTCTTGAGGAGCGAATGTAGACGGAAAATCAATGGGGCAAGGAACCTCTGATGAGGATACAGGCGCAATTATAAAATGGTGGCCTTGTGCATTGGTGTTGGCTTGCATATTCTCAATGACGCGAGACAATGCACTACGCTGCAAAAACTGAAAAACAACGGTGGAAATAATCAGATCGTAGCGATCGCTGAGAGCCGCTGACTCAATATCATACACACGCGCCTGAAACCGATCGCCTACATTTTCCGTTTGCATAACAGTCTGCAAACGACTTATCGAATCAGCATTTCTATCCAACGCTGTAACCCGGTGTCCCAGAGCATAAAGGTATGTAGCATTGCGGCCTTTACCACAGCCCAAATCCAAAATATTCATATCAGCCTGATCGGCCAAAGGTCCCTGCACCAATTCCCTGACCTCACGATGGGGCGCTGCAAACTGATATTTCTTTTGAAAATAATCCTCAGGCTGACAGTAAAACTCAACAAAACAACGTAGTGGCCCCAACGGCTTCACCCGGTGCCAGGCCTGTGGCGATATAAAAAAGTCGGTATGTTCCGGTGTAATAACGTCCGTAGACAACAAATCGCCTGTCTCACTCAGGGCATCGAACTGGAGTTGTCCCGCTTCTACCGTGATTTTCCCCCAGGTGCCTTGTTTGGTATTGTGCTGAGTTTTAAATGCCTCTGGTAAAGTTGTTTCTGTCCAAAGGGGTAGGGTTTTGTATTTAACCAGTGAATGTGTCAGCACGCTTACTTTCCTGTAGCACTAGCAGTGGTTAGTTTCAGTGCCAACATTCCAAATACTGTGCCAGCTATCTTGTTTAAGTACCCCTGAGCTCTGGGCGATCTGTTTAACCAACTGCCTAAAACTCCGGCTAATAAAGCGATTACGCTAAAGATTATCAATGTAACGCAAATGAAGATGCTACCTAAAAAGAATATCTGTGGTGCAATTGGGCCATTCTCCGGTGATGCGAACTGTGGCAAGAATGCAAGAAAGAAGATGGATACCTTCGGATTCGTCACATTCATGATGATGCCGCGACGATATAATTCGATGCTAGAACGCAGATTTGAGCCTGATGATTTGATTGTACTGGCCGATGCCCGGAAGGCTTGCCATGCTAAGTAGGCCAAATAGACGGCTCCTACTATTTTCAAAACGGTAAACGCGATGACTGAGGTTTGAAATATAGCAGCAATACCCAGAGCCACAGCAGTTGTGTGAACAATCAATCCTGTGCAAAGACCCAGCGTGACGAAGATCCCTGACTTTTTCCCATAAAGGGCTGATTGAGTGAGTACAAAGATATTGTCTGGACCAGGCGCAATACCCAGCAATGCTGATGCAGCAATGAAAGCTGAGATTGATTCAAAGGACATCGTTTTTCCTAGGAAATTTTTGGCATCTAACTAAATATATATACAGAAACTCTCTGGCCACTTACATCCAGGCCAAAGTTATCTAGCAAGCCTTCAGCCGTCTGGTCTCAATAGTTTGGCTATAGCTACCACTAACAGTGTCTAAGAAGTGAATATTTTTTTGATCCGTTGCTTCGCACAGCAACTAGTCCTCTGTAAATCAAGGGTTTGGCTCAGAAGAGTAAACGAGAAATCAAGGGTTTCAGAATATAACTAGCAAGCGATATAAGTCAAAACTAGTCACGCAATTCAAAACTGTAGTTTTTGCACCGAGGCCTCTACTGATTCATGTACTAAATTCAAACCCATTTCCGTCTGTTTGTTAGTACTTCTCTGGCTATTTTCAAAATGAGAGCTTGTAACGCTTTTTAGTAAAGGATTTCAGCCTATGACATGTTTTCGTCAGGATCCATGCCGTGCCCCAAATCCGTTACGCGATCAGGAAAAATCTAAATTTCCCCCAAAAATAAAGTACAAATAAACTACCCTAAAAACCTTATACAGCAATGCATTCAGGCTTATTGCACTTTATAGCAGCTATGCTTGCACTACCCCTATATCGAGCGCTTATTTCGAGAGTTTCGGACTAAGTCCGATGAAATTGGGGCGTTCCCCAATGAAACGAGTTGCTTAACGGTCTTTTTCCTGGTTATTGAGCGAGACCATGCCAAATATAACCGCAAATCTGTGGCGAAAGATTCATGACACTAACGATCTCTGAATTCTGGATTGATAAATCCGATATATGTATCGTTGTTAGTGATTTGTGCTACCTGCTCCATTCTATTCACAAAAGTGCTGTACGGAAGGCTAGTCTGGCCTACGCTCGGATCTGGATCATTCATTATGACAATTGTGCCGTCCGGAGTTCCATCGCCTTGCATGCCTGTTACCACTACTACATGTGGGTTACCAGAGGCATTTGCAGTTCCTACCCACAATGGCCCTAAGGTATCTAGTGCTTGGCCAAAATCTGCCGTAGACATTGTTTGTGCAGGTATTCCAACCATGCCAAATTGTGCAAGGAATGCAGGGAAATTAGATCCAGCCAATCCTCCCGGGCCAGCGGTTGAGGGGTTTGTCAAGCTGAGGACTACAGCGTCTGGGAGTGCAACATTGTGCTTGGCTGCCCAAGCCAATATCATTCCAGCGGAAGCAGCCCAACAAGTCATCCGTCCCGTCTGTGACATATAAGGAACGTTATGTATCACATTAATGGCAGGATATTGAGCTACTTGTCTATTTGTTTCTCTGTTATTTTCGATGCTTATATTGCTTGAGCTTTTTCGGTGGAATGCTTTTTGGCTATAAGCCTGGCTTAGTCTTGAGTTAGCGACCAAAAACAATCTGTCATTTAGGTATGCTGAGTCACATTTGTTTTCTATGTCATCTGAAGTATTCTCTGGCTCCTCAGAAATAACTTCAGCTCTTCTATTCGCAGAGGCATTGATAGCGACTTGGTCTACGATAGAGAATATTTCACTCTCCCGATCATTAAATTCCCATCTTGTAGAGGCTCTGAAAAAGTAATTACGATAGCTGTTGAAGTCATAAATTCCCAGCTTTTGTAACTCTCTCAAAAAAGCTTCTCGAAGATGTGAGCCTGTCACGACTGACCAAATATCAGCATAATCTTGGAATGCTTCAGGGTTAACCGCAGGGTTGGCTTCATCTTCGGCCCAGACACGTTCCTCCCAATTGGATCTATCTTCTTGATTTCCGGCCCTATCAGCTTCCTCATCCGGACATGTATATCTCAGTTCTTCTTCTGTTGTGCAAAGGCAAGAAGCACAGATGGCCTGTGCTTCTTGGGTTGGCCCCATAGAGAGTAATGCAAAAGCCAAGAATATGAAATATGAATGCTTTATCTTAAGCAAAGATCCTGAGGTTGACTGATTCATACGAGGTAGTTTTATCAGAGTATATGGTTTGCCTTACTTTCTATTTCTAGAGCTAGGTTCTGTACCTGGAGCTCGTTATTAAAATTTATATTAGACCTCTTGCAAAAATGATGATGTGTTAAGGGTAGTGAAAACAAAGCTACGATATGGGGCAATTAGCTCGAAACGCTTATAGGATAAGAGATTCAAAGTGGTTTTTGTGTACTATTAAATTTCAAGGTGTATAGAAATTGCCTCTATTAATCAACGAATTTACGTTGTTTCAACCCCTTCCCTATGGCTAATTGCCCTTCGTTGCAGCGTCACTTTCGCTACCCTTATAAAAGCCTTTAAAATTCTAATTGCACCTGGGATAGCGACTCTGTGCGATTCGTTTATAATCACTGAATGCTTGGCACCGAAAGTAATTGAACATACAGAGTATCTTAATAGCCTGAGTCGTAGCTCATAGTCACCGACTTAAGTCGTCTCGAATGGTCAGAATATCTAAAATTTTCTCCGGTTATTTGAGAGAATCCATATTCTGAAACACCCAGTTTCTCGATTAACTGCTACAGAGCTGGAAGTCTATGTCAGATAAATCCTCTTATCTGACATTTGCTTTGATTGGTTAAGGCCTCAACTTAAATCATTTCTATTATCGAATAACGAAGTCATAAGTAGGCCTGCTTTGTTTGTATCCTTTGTGCCAGTAATAGCGCTCTATGGGGGCTATTTTTTCAAGGCGAGTGGATTGAATGTCGAAGATAGCAGACTCGATAGCGAATGCAACGTGTGCAATGACAGCGGATGTAACGAGAACAGTTGAGACCAGGAAAATTGCATTTCAGTTCTCCTAATCTCAACTATTTGACTATGTTGACTATCAACAGTTTGGACTCTCTTTACAACAGAGATCCCTACACCTCCCCAAGATGGCCGTAGTGCCATGTGCCTAGGCAGCACCATCTGTCAGTCATCCTCCCGTTACCAGTCCAGAGATAAACCTTTATGCCAGAAAGAAGAGGTAAACCAGGACTTAAATCTCCTCAGCACGACAGTGCCCCTCACCCACATGTCCGAGTCCTGTGTAAATATCTGCCAACTGACTTTGCTCAACTTTCGTTAGCTGAGTTTCTAGATCCTCGGGGGTGAGCGTTACAGTGCCATCTTTCGCGAGTGCGGCAAACGGGTCAAAGCCCAGTGCCCCTCGATTTAATACATCGTCTGCGGGGGTATCAATATCTCCAAACAGATGATCGAAGTGAAATGTGGTTTCCACATCGGCTGTCCCCTCAGCTTCCAGAATGCCTTTGCGTTCATCACCCACAAAATCACCACAGAAAAATTCTAATGATGGATTCATCGAGATTTCAAACGGAATTGATTCTCCATCACGAGTGGCTGTTCCTATCATCATCAGTGAAGGGCCGGTCTCCGAAGCCAGCTTCCACGATAGGGCATTGTAGCGACCGGCTAACGTCTCTGCCTGCCCTACCAAAATGGGAGCCGCTGTCTCATCCCCCTCGGCTAGGTCCACTTTGGCCGAAGAGGTTAGTAACGCATCCGCTTTAGCCGTTATCTCTTTGTCCGTATCCGGGTTGAAGGGAGGGTCTGACTGGTAGGCAACAACATCCTGAATGTTGGCATCAACACGATCAAACACGATTTGCCAACCGTCTTTGCTGGTAAATCCTTGTCGAATAAAGTCTTCGCCATTGGCTCGTAGCTCCAGCGTACCCACTGCATCATCCGGTGACTGGGTACAAGCAACAGTCCCCAACAGGACTGGTATAACGACCATGCCTAATGTCCGATTCCGATGCATATGTTTTCCTCAAGCAACAGCTTGATTGAAATTCGACGCGCTCTGTTTCTCAATACCCCCAGAGGGTATTAGCGACCCTGGATATGAAGACTAGTCATGTCCCAACTGTAGGTTCTCTACATGTTTGAGGCAATTCTAAAAAAGAAATAAAGCTCATCAGTATAAAAATGTTGAGGCAAAACTCACGCCGACCTAACAATATCTGTATGCAATTACACAGAAACCTGATACGTGGAGCTCATTGAGCTAACCTGTTTTGTAGCCATTAAAACTTCCTCAGAGTAATATTTGGGGGAACATTATAGGAATGTATAAGGTGACGTGAGTGATTCAGATCTTTCCTTAAGATAAGAGTTGTAAGGTCACAACTTGAAAGGTTAGTTCTGGACGAGCGCGCGAGACTTCAATAATCTCACTGGCAGAGTTAAATAGCAGATCATTCACTGGCGCATCTTTAGGAAAGATAACTTGCCAATAAACCAACGTGGGTTCTGTCATGGCAATAGCAGTACCTGCTGAAATGTTCCAAGTCAACGAGGCAAGGTCTTGATCCGTAAAGGCTCTATCTTCTGATGCGTTCAGCTCAGCTAATGTTATGAGTTTTCCCTCGCCACTTACTGCTGTTTTGTCATCTGGAAAGCTAAAGTCAATCTGCAGTGCCTCTGGTTTGTCTTGACTACCTTCAAACATCGCTAACAGGCAGCCATTACCCTGCGCTCCTGCCACACGCTTATGCTGTCCCTCCCACAACCGTGTTACTTTCCCGGCAGTAACCGCTGTGTAGTTTACGGCTATTTCCTCTGCATCAAGACAGGGAAAGTGCCTTGCATAAATTGGGGGACCAGCAGATGCCCCCTCAGGCCAGCTACCGAGTTGAAAGATATCTCCAGCCTCTAAACGAGGAGTGCGGAGCGCATTTTGGCAGGCAGTTAGGCTCGCTAACAGCCCAAGTACAAAGAGAGCCTTTCTCAATCTCAAAATGAGCGAATAAGCTTTGAAGTTTTTTAATTTATTCATAGCCAAAGACAAACCGTACAACGGAATAGATACAGACTAACGGCTCCGATTTCATAAGATTCAACCATTATTCTGACTTCAATGGCTGTTAAGAAGTAACTTCACGGTTTGAGCCTGAGAGGTTTGTTAAGCCACGATTTAAATCAATAAGGCCATGGTGTTAATGCTTAACAAGCCCTTAATCCCAAATAAAAAGCCTCCACCATATTGGTAGAGGCTTAGGGAGTGTGTGTAGGGAGAGTCTGAGTAGAAAAGGGTGCCCTGGGAATGAAGCCTTTCACAGATTAGGGAGTCTGTAGTGGGCACCCGAGCGCCGCAACAGCTCAGTATCTGTTAGCGGACTACGGACTTCGTACGGGCATCGAGGCCATTTAGGCGCTCAGCTTGGATATTTTCAATAGCTTTGGTGCGAATGTCCAACGCATCTAGCCGAGCGGCTTGGATATCTTCGACAGCTTTGGTCTGGTTGTTTAAGTGCTCACGGCGTAGCTTGTGAACAGTGTTTTTGGTGCGAGCATCGAGACCGTTTAAGCGCTCAGCTTGGATATTTTCAACAGCCTTGGTGCGAATATCCAATGCCTCTAGCCGAGTTGCTTGGATATCTTCAATGGCTTTGGATTGGTTGTTTAAATGCTCAACGCGTAGCTTATGGACGGAATTCTTAGTGCGGCTATCGAGTTCTTCGAGGCGAGTGGACTGAATATTGAAACTAGCGGGCTCGATAGCGGAAGCAACGGGTGCGATCGCAGCAGAGGCCACGAGAACAGTTAAGGCAGAAAGGATAGTGCGTTTCATCATTAAAGCTCCTGGGTGAATCAGCGAATGTTTGTTTGCTTCATTGATTACAAGAATGCCGGGGTCAGCTGAACGCTATCTGACCGGTAACTGAACATTGCTTAAGGGGTTTCTGAATTTAGCTGAGGAAACATAGTGACGCCTGTCACAAAGCCAAAAAAATCCCCTGACGGCAAGCGTTCAGGGGAAATGCACTGTGCTACTTAGAGAGTGCTTAAGAGTTAGGAGAGCGACGTATTGCTCAGTTATTTAGGGATTCAGCTCCGTCTAGGGAAATTCCTGATATTTGCTGCATTAGGGCTAAGTCGGTTGAAGCGGGTAGGGGTGCGATCGCGCCAGCGCTGACTGGTCAGTGCGCACTATCCAGCATTAATCCCATATAAGAAGCCCCCACAGGCACCATGGCTTGTGAGGGCTTCGATCTAGATATAAAGGGTCAAGCAATACAGTGTTCTGTTTACTTAGATATAGCGTTCGAAATAGGACGTTATGCAATAGGTTGCTTCGTCTATGAGGCTACTGTAACTCAATGAGGGGTCATACCCATCATCTGTTCAGATAAACATATAGTCTGCTTGTACAAACATCAATTTTTCTTTGTTTGTGTCAGCGATCACTGTGGAGCTTGCCGATTGGGTATCAGAGCAAGGTTTAACGTAATTGCTTTCGGTAATTCCGTAAGATGTGGTAGTAGAGTGAGCGCAGATTTCAAACGCAACAACAGCCAGAACATTCAACTTTCGTTGTGTGTTTAGCGAGCCTGGGCGGTTTGCGGTGTCTGTACCAGTGCGCGCCGTACCTCAGGGGCAGGTGTTGCTACGCGGTGGTCAGCATGGGGTGCAGGTGTGGTTAGTGCGTTGGTTGGTTTGAGGCTTTACCATTATTACGAAAAAAGCCCCCACCATATCGGCAGAGGCTTAGGGAGAGTGGGTGTAGGGAGAGTCTGAGAGGGAAAAGGGTGCCCTAAAGTAATGAAGCCTTTCACAGATTACGGAGTCTGTAGTGGGCACCCGAGCGCCGCAACAGCTCAGTATCTGTTAGCGGACTACGGACTTCGTGCGAGCATCCAAAGCGCTCAATCGCTCAGTCTGGATGTTTTCAACAGCTTTAGTCTGGTTGTTTAGGTGATCATGGCGTAGCTTGTGAACATTGTTTTTATCACGGGCATCGAGGCCGTTTAAGCGCTCAGCCTGGATGTTGTCGATAGCTTTGGTGCGAATGTCCAATGCATCTAGCCGAGCGGCTTGGATATCTTCGACAGCTTTGGTCTGGTTGTTTAAGTGCTCACGGCGTAGCTTGTGAACACTGTTTTTATCACGAGCATCGAGACCGTTTAAGCGCTCAGCTTGGATATTTTCAACAGCCTTGGTGCGAATATCCAATGCTTCTAGGCGAGCGGCTTGGATATCTTCAATGGCTTTGGCTTGGTTGTTTAAATGCTCAACACGTAGCTTATGGACGGAATTCTTATTGCGGATATCGAGTTCTTCGAGGCGAGTGGACTGAATATTGAAACTAGCGGGCTCGATAGCGGAAGCAACGGGTGCAACGGCAGCAGAGGCCACGAGAACAGTTAAGGCAGAAAGGATAGTGCGTTTCATAATTAAAGCTCCTTAGGGCATCAGTGAAGTGTTTGTTTGCTTCATTGATTACAAGAATGCCGGGGGCAGCTGAACGCTATCTGACCGGTAACTGAACATTGCTTAAGGGGTTTCTGAATTTAGCTGAGGAAACATAGTGACGCCTGTCACAAAGCCAAAAAAATCCCCTGACGGCAAGCGTTCAGGGGAAATGCACTGTGCTATTTAGAAACTGCTTGAGAGTTAAGAGAGCGACGTATTGCTCGGTCATTTTGGGATTCAGCCCCGTCTAGGGAAATTCCTGATGTTTGCTGTACTACGGCTGAGTAGGTTGGGACGGATTAAGGTGCGATCGCAACCCGATTTAACCCATCATCCACGGTAGAATCAGAACCTCAGCTTGATGTGTTGTGCCGATAAATGACTATGGCTTGGTCCTGGGAAAAACCATCTGCAATCAGTAAATTTGAGGAATCGTGTCAGTCGTGGTTCCAGGTAAATCGGTGGTGGTTAAATTGGCTTCAACTAATAGTCATAGTATTTATCGTTATTATCTTGATAGTTGCTTTTCAAAAAAATAACTGGGCAGATTGGACTGACTTCAAAGATAAAAAATTATGGGACTGGCTTAAACTATTGGGTGTCCCGTTGACGTTGGCTATATTAAGTTATTTTCTACAG
Source organism: Cyanobacteria bacterium P01_D01_bin.156 (assembly GCA_039024555.1). Taxonomy (GTDB): domain Bacteria; phylum Cyanobacteriota; class Cyanobacteriia; order Phormidesmidales; family Phormidesmidaceae; genus Leptothoe. The sequence continues at coordinate 125,271 of JBCCQQ010000005.1, read as the reverse complement.
CAACAAGAGAAAAGACGTTCAAGAGATGCCGCCAAGCGGCAACAAGAAATTGCTGCAAATGAAGCTAAAGACGAGATTTTGCAAGCTTACTTTGACCGACTGTCGGTACTCTTAGTTGATAAAAATATCTTAGCGATCGCATCTAAGATTTATCAGTCCAAAAGTGAAGAAGAAAAAAAAGACACCTCATCTAGTCAAGATATTTCCTCTGAGGATCAAGAATTATTCGATGTCGCAATTGATGTGATACGAGCACGCACATTATCAATCTTGCGCAGGTTTGAGGGAGACAGTGATCGGAAAACCAGTGTAATTCAGTTTCTGGCAGAAGCTGAGGTGATTAGCAAAGCAAGGCTCAATCTTAGTCAATCTAATTTAAGTGGTGTCAATTTTGTTGGCATCAATCTTAGTAATACCGATCTCAGTGCTGCCAACCTAAGTAATGCTGAACTTAGTCTGGTTAAACTCATTGGTGTGGAACTTACTTGTGCCGATCTCAGTAATGCTAACCTCTGGGGTGCCGATCTCAGTAATGCCGAACTCTGGGGTGCCGACCTCAGTAATGCTAACCTCAACGATGCTGAACTCATTGGCGCCAATCTCGAAGACATTCAATGGTCATCTCAAACAATTTGGCCTGACAAAGATAAAGTCGCCAAAGCTCTCAATATTCCTGAGAATCTCAAGCAAGAACTTGGAATAGAGCCCTACACAAAATCTGAGAGTACAAGCCCTGATATCACGTAGTCATCTACTGAACTAGAGCTCCTCGATAAATGCTTTAAGCTGAAAAATATTACTTAACTTGTACCCAGTTAAGACTGGGGTCTTTTCATGGATGTCATTGTCGCCGACCTGTACAAAACCAACAAAAATTACTGCCTCCATAACCGCCCAAGTTTGTCCGTCAAAGCATCGCACCAAGCCAAGCTTACAGTCTCCGTTAGCCAGCAGCTGTAGCAGCATAATCGCGATCTCAACTCCGACTACAAGATGAACAAATCAAAAATGCTAGCGTACATTTCGTTTTCTACTTAATTGGATAGCGATAGATAACTTCCTCGAATCTCTTTCCTCAAGACCTATTTGTTGAATCATCTTTCTGGCCATGTTGCGTTGGTTTAGTCTATGCATTCTGCGACCTTTGAGTTTGTTCTGGTTTAGCATCTGAATTTGGCGCGGTCGAGTGCTGCTGGCGCGTGATAGAGGCAATGCCCTATCACTAAGTTACAGGAAACCCAGGTTCTAATAGGTTTGTCACTAATTTTCAGAAAACTATAGTTTCCGGTAGATTTTCTTGAAGGGTCGCTGTTCTGTCGCTAGACTATACCCGTTAACGTTGAAACTCGGCGTTAGTTGAATTTTTCTTTTCAAGAATATATACCTATTCAAACTTAAAAGTCACCTGTGCGAGAGGTGGCCAAGTTTGTGCATTCAATGAATGGAAACCATGAAACACTCTTTCAACATATTAGTACCACTTTGTGTAATTGCTTTGGCCACTTTAGGGATTGTTGCTTTACACAAGGATGGGTTTGTTTTGTTCAGATTCAACGGAGGAGAAATGATGATTGATGGTCGATGAATACCGTTCGTCCCCCCAATAAAAAAGCCTCCACCGTATTGGCAGAGGCTTGGAGAGTGTTTGTAGGGAGAGTCTGAGAGGGAAAAGGGTGCCCAAAAGTAATGAAGCCTTTCACAGATTACGGAGTCTGTAGTGGGCACCCAATCTTGAGTACCGCAACAGCTCAGTATCTGTTAGCGGACTACGGACTTCGTACGAGCATCGAGGCCATTTAGGCGCTCAGCCTGGATGTTGTCGATAGCTGTGGTACGAATATCTAGGGCATTTAGCCGAGCTGCTTGGATATCTTCGATAGCTTTGGTCTGGTTGTTTAGGTGCTCATGGCGTAGCTTGTGAACACTGTTTTTATCACGAGCATCGAGACCGTTTAGGCGCTCAACCTGGATGTTGTCGATAGCTTTGGTGCGAATATCTAGGGCATCTAGGCGGGTTGCTTGGATATCTTCGATAGCTTTGGTCTGGTTGTTTAGGTGCTCAACACGTAGCTTGTGAACACTGTTTTTATCACGAGCATCGAGGCCATTTAGGCGCTCAGCCTGGATGTTGTCGATAGCTTTGGTGCGAATATCTAGGGCATCTAGGCGGGTTGCTTGGATATCTTCGATAGCTTTGGACTGGTTATTTAAATGTTCAACGCGTAGCTTATGGACGGAGTTCTTAGTGCGGCTATCAAGTTCTTCGAGGCGAGTGGACTGAATGTTGAAGCTAGCAGGCTCAATTGCGGAGGCAACGGGGGCAACAGCAGCAGAGGCAACGAGAACAGTTAAGGCGGAAAGGATAGTGCGTTTCATAAGTAAAGCTCCTTAGTGAATCAGCGAAGTGTTTGTTTGCTTCATTGATTACAAGAATGGAGCAGCTACCTGAACGCTATCTGACCGGTAACTGAATATTCCTTAAGGCGTTTCTGAATTTGTCTGAGGAATGTTAGTGACACCCATCACAAAGCTAAAAAAATCCCCTGACGGCAAGCGTTCAGGGGAAACGGACTGTGCTGTTTAGAGAGGATTGGAGAGCTCATCCTGTCTCTGTTGTTAGCTAGGGATTCAGCCTATTCCAGGTGGATTCCAAACGGATTTTTGTGATCGTCGTACTGTTGTGTTGTGTCGTTGCTCACACATATGAATTTGACAGAAAAAATCCTCACGAGGAGCAGCGACACCATCCTTGAAGTGGCTCAGATATTGACTCCAATGTCTGGCAAAGCAAACGAATTTCTGAAACCTTCAATCCAAGCAAATTTCAGGCTTCTTCACCTAACACACTACTTAATCCCTGTTGCCATAGGCTCTACCGGGTTAGCAGACTGGCTGCTCTGCCCTAAACCAGTAACCCGCCCCAACAAAGCGCCAATGCCGCCATTAAACTGGGCCACATAGGTAAAGAATACGGGCACTACCACCAGGGTCAACAGTGTCGCTGTTGAAAATCCGCCAATTACCGCAATGGCCATAGGACTACGGGTTTCGCCACCGGCCCCCCATTCCATAGCAATGGGCACCATCCCCGCCATGGTGGAAATGGAGGTCATCAAAATTGGTCGCAGTCGAGTCAACCCGGCCTCAATCACAGACTGCCGTAGCGATAACCCTTTTTCTCGGGCCATTAGGGCATAGTCCACCAGCAAGATCGAGTTTTTGGTCACCAGCCCCATTAGCAATACGATGCCGATTAGGGCAAACAGTCCCAGGGGCTTTTGGGCAATCATGAGACCCAGCAGCGCCCCACCAATACACAGGGGCAGAGCTACCATGACGGCAAAGGGATAGATAAAGCTGTTGTACAACAGCACCAGCACAGCATAAATCATCAGCACTGCAGTGGCTAGGGCAATGCCAAACCGGCTAAATACTTCCCGCATAATCTCGGCGTCACCCGAGGGCTGTTGGGAAACGCCCTCGGGCAAATTGACGAAGGCGGGTAATGCGTAAACCTGTTCTAATCCCTGCCCTAGAGTAATCCCGTCCAGGTTGGCCCCGATAGTAATCTGGCGCGAGCGATCTAATCGGTCAATTTGGGCCGGGCCGCTGCCAAACTCGATGTCAGCAACTGCAGTCAAGGGAATCAGCTGGCCCTGGTTGTTAGGGACCTTAAGATTCTCTAGGGTGGCTAGATTGTTACGAAATTCCTCACCTAGGCGCACCCGAATGGGGATAAGCCGATCACCCACATCAAATTCGGCCAGATCGGATTCGGCATCTCCCAAGGTAGCTAGGGAGGCGGTATTGGCAATATCGCGCACGGTAACGCCTAAATCTGCCGCTCGCCGTATGTCAGGGCGAATGAGAATTTCGGGCTGAACCAGGTTCGCACTGGAGCTGACTTCCACCAGTCCAGGAATCTGGCGCATCTCCTGGTTGAGGGCATCGGAAGCGGCTTTAAGGGCAGCAGGATTATCGCTGCGTAGGGCGACTTCAAGGGCTTTACCGCCACCACCAGCACCGCCCTGGTTTTCAAAACTAATACGGGTACCGGGCACCTGACTCAGCAGCTGGCGCATATTGTTTTCAAACTCGCCGCGGGCTATCCGTTCGCTTTTGGGTTTTAAACGAGCTACTGCAGAGGCATCGCCGGGTTCTTGGGATATGTACACACTGTCTACTGCCGTGCTGGTCTTTAGCTGGGCGCTAATGAACTGGGTGACCTGCTCGGTCTTGGCCAGGGTACTGCCGGGCGGCAATTCAATAGATAGATTGGAAAATCCGGTATCTCCTGCTCCAAACAGGCTGGTGGGAATAAATCGCGACAGCATTAGACTGGCAACAAAGAAACCAGCAGCGAGTCCTAGGGTCAGTACCCGATGGCGTAGGGCTCCGCGCACTAACCGAAAATAGGGCACCAGCGACTTAGGGACATAGATATCTCCGGCCCGAAATCCATCTGGCTGATTCGGAGAGCTTTCCTGAACCCGCTTGGGTTTGAGCAAATAGGCCGCCATCATTGGGGTCACCAGTCGGGCCACCAGGGTGGAAAACATGGTGGATACCGCTACGGTAACGCCAAAGGGCTGGAAAAACTGACCGGGCACTCCCCCCATAAAGGCCACGGGTAAAAAGACGGCCACAATGGTGGCTGTCGTAGTAACCACCGCCAGACCTACCTCTGCTGTGGAGTCCATGGCCGCCCGCATAGGGGGCTTACCCATGGCAATGTGACGTTCTACGTTCTCAATTTCTACGATGGCGTCGTCCACCAGGTTGCCTACCGCCAAGGTAAGGGCTAGCAGGGTCATGCTGTTGAGGGTGTAGCCAAAATATTGCAGGACTAGAAAGGTGGGGATAATCGATAGGGGTAATGCCGTGGCGGTGATTAATGTGGTGCGCCAGTTGCGTAGGAAAATACTGACGACCACTACTGCTAATAAGGAGCCGATAATCAGGGCATCGATGGATGCTTTATAGGAGTCGCGCACATCAGTGGCGCGGGTAAAGATTAGGTCAAATTCAACGTCGTCTAGGGTTTCGGTCAGGTCTGCGATCGCATCCTTAACACCATCTTCTACACTCACTAGCAAACTACCGCTGCTGCGAAAGACCGAAAACGACACCACCGGCTGATTATCTAAATAGGCAGACTGGCGGGTCTCACCAAAATCATCCTCAACAGCACCCAAGGTTTTGAGGGGCACCGTATTGCCATTGGACAACAGAATTCCAAGATTTTGTAACTGTTCTACCGTGGGGGCACTACCTAGGGTACGAATCCCCTGTTCCTGGCCCAAAATGTCGCTGCGACCACCGGGCAAATTAATGTTGGAATTACGAATCTGGTTGTTGACCTGGGTGGACGTAATCCCTAAGGCATCCAGCTCGTTGGGGTCTAAATCCACCAGAATTTCACGGTCCACACCGCCAAAGCGCTGCACCTGGGCCACCCCTTTAACTGACAGCAGCTCCGTTGCAATGGTGCGGTCCACCAAATCACTCAGATTCTCCACCGACCGATTAGCAGAACTCACCGTATAGGTCAGCATCGGTCCCCCCTCAAACTTTAGTCGCCGCACCTGGGGTTCTTGAGCGTCCTGGGGCAGGTCGCTACGGATTCGCGTTACCGCATCCCGTACGTCGTTGGTGGCCTGTTCGCTATCTACACCCAGGTCAAAGCTAATGACCGTCGTGGAGTTGCCATCGGTTACCGTCGAATTCACATTGTCGATGTTGCCTAGACCGGAAACCGCATCCTCTACCTTTTTGGTAATTTGGGTTTCCATCTCTTCCGGTCCGGCCCCCAGCTGGTTGACCGTAACAATCACCGCCGGAATATCAATGTTGGGGTTGGCATCAATCCTCAGCTGGTTAAAGGACAGCCACCCCGACAGGGTGAGTACCAAAAACAAGACTAATGTGGGCACCGGACGACGGATCGACCATTCAGAAATGTTCCAGTTCATGGGGTTATTGTTCGATTAGTCTGCTGGGGAATGGGCTAGGGTCTAGAAAAAATCGCGTAAGGAGTCTGCTGGATTATTCAGCAGGTGATGCAACAGATTCGGTAAAAGGGGCGGCAACAACCGCAACCGGATCTCCCGGTTGGAGATAGTTAGCACCTTCCACCACCACCTGGGTATTCGCGTCTAAACCAGACAAAATCTCTAATCTTTCGGGCTGGTTGGCGGTTGCAGGTAGACGATTGCCTACGGTGATAGCTGCCGGTGTCGCTATCCCTTCGTCGTTGATGGTAAAGACCTTAAAACTGTTGTCCCCTTGGGGCAGTACCGCATTAGCAGGGAGCACCTGCCCGGTGCGCTGGCCGGTCATAAATTCAGCTTGTAAAAACATGCCCTTGCGCAACTCTGCGCTGGATTCCAGGGTGACATTAACCGCCGCTTGCCGGGTTTGGGTATCCAATAGTGGGGCAATGGAGCGCACTTTCCCCGACAGTTGAATTCGAGCATCTGTAGAAGAGGTCACCTTAACCGGGGTACCCACCTGCACATTGGCCAGCTGTCGCTGGGGCAGATCCACCACCAGCTCTAGCAGACCATCCTGAACTAGGGTAAATAGGGCAGTCCCCGTAGAGGAGGTGTCCCCCACCGTGGCCTGACGTTCAGCAATTTGTCCGCTAGCTGGGGCGGTCACCAAGGTCTGGGCCAGCTGAGTTTCTAGACGGCGAATCTCGGCGGCTCGACTTTGTAATGTAGCTTGAGCACTCTGCACCGATGCCGCTGCTACACCCACAGATTCACGGGCAGTAATGGCCTGGGTACGACGACTATTGAGCTCCTCAGAACTAATGCCCCCCTGATCAAACAAGGTTTGATAGCTAGCCAGGTTAGCCTGGGCTTCGGCGGCGGTGGCTTCAGCCTGGTTCTGTTCGGCTTTTTCTTGGATTACCTCAGCTTCGGCCTGGGCGTAGTTGGCCTCGGCCTGGGCTAGCTGGGTACGCAGTACCGAGTCATCTAAAATCGCCAGTACCTGACCTGTCTGCACCTGGTCGCCCTCCCGCACGCGGACGTCACGAATTTGCAGACCGCTAACCTGGGGAGAAACCTGCAGTAGGTCAAAGGCTTCCACGGTGCCGGTGGCCACTAGAGACTGTTGAATGCTCGCCGTTTGCAACTGCTGGGCGGTAACGCTGGTAGCGGCAGTAGTAGCGGTGGTTTCAACGGGGGCAGCCTCTGGCTGAGGCTGCGATCGCGACATCAATCTTCCCCCCACAAATGCCAACCCCAGACCTAATAACAACCCTAATCCCACACCTCGAACACCAGATAGCTTGGAGCTACTGGAGGTAGGAGACTGATTAAGCGAAGCACCGTTGGACAATACTTGCGTTTGTGGGTCGTCTTGAAAATTTCGATACGTCACGGGCTAGCCACTACCAGAACAACCACAGAACAGTGCCTGTGTAAAACCTAATAACGCCGCTGCTGGGTGGGAGCTCCCTCTTTTGAGTAGATTACAGACCGGAATTACCGGACTCAGCTCCTGGGATCAGCAACAGCAGGGAAGATTACGAAATGTAAACCTGTTGATATTATGACCTATCTTCGTATGACTGTGATCACAGGCATCGCTGTTTCTATTTGAGATTCTATTTATAGGGATGTTGTTTAGATCACATCCATCCCTAGTGTATTTCCCGCATCAGGTCTCTATCCAAGGTATGCCAGGGCCATAGGTTGGTAATCTCTCCTGTGCCAGTGAAAAAAGGTGTCACGTCTCCATTGTTCCCCGTTCGGTAAATGACGAAGAACTTCAAAAAAGAAGCTATGGGGACGGAGAAACTATCTGAAATCTTCTTAAAGAAGACAGATGTACCTATTTCGGTTTTAAGTCAGGGTGCAACCGTCTATCCAACCTTGGGCAATCTACCCATAGCCCTTAGTTAGATACTTCCAACCTATCTCTGGGGCAGTGGGGGCTTCCTCTGGCCATACCGAGTCTTTACGCAATATCCAGTAAACCCCCATACCATCTGGGCTGTGCAAACATCCATTACAGGACCTTTGGCCTATGCAAAGGTTACTCAACGGTGTGTTAGCGTTAGCTCAGCTTAAACGCCGTGCATTTATTTCCACCCATCAAAGCAGCCCTTACCATGTTCAATGTCACCGAGATTCTGATCGCTGATTTTGTCGAAAAGCTACGCTTTGGCTATCGACGCACCTATGGTGGGCTGCACCATGAGTACGAAGAAATTATTGCCTGGGCCGGAACCATGGCCCTTGAAAACATCGCCAATAGTGACGCGCTCTACCACAACGTTGAGCACACCATCCTGGTTACCCTAGTGGGTCAGGAAATTTTGCGCGGTAAGCATACCCGCGAAGGCGGTGTCAGTGCCGAGGACTGGCTACATTTCATCATTTCCTTAGTGTGCCACGACATCGGTTATGTCAAAGGGGTGTGTCGCGAGGACAGCGACTATGAAAACCTATACGCGACCGGCCATGGCACCATGATCGAGCTCACCCCAGGCGCTACCGATGCGGCCCTGACTCCTTACCACGTCGATCGAGGCAAGCTATTTGTGCTGGAACGGTTTGGCAAAAATGATCTCATCAATGCTGAGCAAATCCTAAACAACATTGAGCTGACGCGATTTCCGGTCCCTAAGCAAGAAGATCACCAGGACACCCTCAATTATCCTGGATTGATTCGGGCGGCTGATCTGATCGGCCAGCTTAGCGACCCCCGCTATCTAAAGAAGATTAGCGCCCTCTTTTACGAGTTTGAGGAAACTGGGCAAAACAAGGAGCTTAAGTATGCTTCTCCCCACGATCTGCGCAGTAACTATCCCAAATTTTATTGGGGCGTTGTGCATCCTTACATTCACGATAGCCTCCGCTATCTGGCCCTTACTCAAGAAGGCAAACAAATTATTGCAAACCTGTATTCCAACGTATTTATGGTGGAATATGAGCGAGACTTGCTGCCTTGTTAGGGGTGCCAGTGCTTACCTTGGGTAACCCCGTCAGTAGGGAGTGATGAGCCGTAGCCTGAATCGGGAACCCCTTGATGCAAGAGTCTGAACAGTTACTGATTATTGGGTGGCGTGAGTGGGTATCGTTACCCGAGTTAGGTGTGCCCAATGTCAAAGCCAAAGTGGATACAGGGGCCCGATCATCTGCAATCCATGCTGTAGATATCCAACAGTTTGAATGTAACGGGATAAAACGCGTGCGTTTTCAAGTAGCTCCCATTCAATCCAATGATCAAATGTTGGTGATGATTGAAACGGACCTGCTAGAGGAACGGATAGTGACGGACTCAGGGGGACACCAGCAGGTGAGACCGGTTATTTTGACCTCCGTTTGTTTGGGGGAGGTGCACTGGCCCATTGAACTGACATTGACCAATCGGGATGTCATGGGATTTCGCATGTTGCTGGGGCGACAGGCCGTGCGCGATCGCTTCTTGATCAACCCCGGACAGTCATTTTTACAAAGTCACCAGCTGGCCCTGGAAAAAGGGTTTGATTTGTCTGAGGGAGAGGACCCTTCTTGATAGTCTTAGGAAAGATTTTCAGCGTGCTCTAAATACCTGCCTAGCCCCTATGAAAATTGCGGTTCTCTCCCGAGATGCGTCTCTCTATTCCACCAGGCGCATCATCCAAGCAGGTAACAATCGTGGTCACTCGATTACTGTGATTGACCATATGCGCTGCTACATGGATATCACAGCTCACCATCCCAAACTGATTTATCAGGGTAAGCCACTGGAAGATATCGACGCCGTTATTCCCCGCATCGGTGCCAGTAAAACGTTCTATGGCACGGCTGTGGTGCGTCAGTTCCAGATGATGGGGGTATTTACCGCCAATGGAGCCGATGCCATCTCCCGCTCCCGCGATAAACTGCGCTGCCTACAGCTGCTTTCTAAGGAAGGTGTGGGGTTACCGGTTACGGGGTTTGTCCATTCCACCAAGGATATTGACGGGGTGATTGAACTGGTGGGTGGGGCTCCCCTGGTAATCAAATTACTGGAGGGCACCCAGGGCATTGGGGTGGTGCTGGCAGAAACCCATCAGGCCGCTAAGTCGGTGATTGAAGCGTTTCGCGGTCTAGATGCCAACATTTTGGTGCAGGAATTTATTCAAGAAGCGGAAGGGGCTGATATCCGTTGTTTTGTGCTGGGCGATCGGGTGGTAGCTGCGATGAAGCGGCAGGGTGCCCCTGGAGAATTTCGTTCTAACGTACACCGAGGCGGATCGGTGAGTAAAACCAGGCTCACCTATGAAGAACGCAGCACCGCTCTGCGGGCAGCCAAGGCCATGGGGTTAAAAATTGCCGGTGTTGACCTGTTGCGGTCCAACCATGGCCCGGTTGTTATGGAGGTTAACTCGTCCCCAGGTCTAGAAGGCATTGAACGCGCCACCGACATCAACATTGCCGATAAAATCATCGAGTTTGTCGAAAGCCAGATCCAAGCGCCTGCTCTAAATCGGCAACGGTAGGGATTCATGGTTTTTTCCTTTCCACAAACCCGGATACGATTTACCATCGAAGACGAAATATTAACTTTTGTCAGGTTAGCGGTGGTGAATATTCCCAAAGGTTTTCAGACCCGCTGGCTCGGCAACATACAGGAGTAAGGAACGATGCCCAAGGCAACCTGGAACGGCGCTGTGCTAGCTGAAAGCGACAATTGTGAGGTGGTTGATGGCAACCAGTACTTCCCCCCTGAATCTTTAAATAAGGAGTATTTCAAGGACAGCGATAAAACGACTGTCTGCGGTTGGAAAGGGGTGGCTAGTTACTACACCCTTGACGTCGATGGCCAGCAAAATAAGAATGCAGCCTGGTGCTACGCAGATCCTAAAAGTGGTGCAAGTAACATCAAGGGCTATGTAGCCTTCTGGAACGGCGTCACAGTAGAGGTTTAAGCCTGTGGGGGATGTTGCTCTGAATAGCTCCATGGCACCCTGGCTACTGCAGGGTGTATGGGGTTTGGTCTCAGTCTTTTTAGTGGAAATGGTGCGGGATGTTTACCATGTGGTCAGCCACCTTTGGCCTCCCTTGATGCGCTTGCACAATTGGCACCATAAGGTCTATCGCAAAGATTTTACGCCCATCAGCAAAGAGCTGTATCAAAAGGCTCAGCTTTACAATGATGTGCCAGAATCGCTGGTGATGATGGCCTGCATGGCCACGGTGGCGGTGCTAACACCGCTGTGGGGCTTTTGGTTAGGTTTTTTGTACGGAGCTGGCTTTTTAGTGGCTGCGGTATTGCGCTCCCAGGGCTTACTTCAGTTGACGGATCTGACCCACGAACCGGGACCGTTAACCACACCACCCGGTCTGTGGTTTGTGAATCGTACCTACCACTGGCGCCATCATTTTGATGAAACAACGGCCTACTATGCAGGCTATTTCACCATTTCGGACAAGCTTATGGGAACAGCGCTGTCGTTAAAGGGTAAAACCGTTGCGGTGACCGGGGCCTCCGGCACCTTGGGACGGGCCTTGATCAAACGGTTGGCGGCCCAGGGGGCAAAACCCATTGCCCTAAGCCGTTCTGCCGATGCGGTGATTGATGGGGCCATCAAAGTGGTGCCTTGGTGCCCTGGGCAAGAGGGTGAACTGCAGGATATGCTGCGCCGGGTCAATATTTTGGTGATTAACCATGGCATTAATGTCCATGGAGACCGCTCAAAGGATGCGATCGCACGTTCCCTAGATGTCAACGCACTATCCGCCTGGCGACTGATGGAAGTGTTTCTAGACACCGTAGATAACAAGTTGGGACCGGCCAAGAAAGAGCTATGGATCAACACCTCTGAAGCAGAGGTGAATCCCGCCTTTAGCCCGCTATACGAAACCTCTAAACGGCTGTTGGGAGATTTGATCACCCTCCGACGTCGGGATGCCCCCTGTGTGATTCGTAAACTGGTTTTGGGTCCCTTTAAGAGCAAGCTCAATCCAGTGGGGGTGATGTCTGCCGACTGGGTGGCCGGGGCCATTGTCAATTTGGCTAAGCGGGATATTCGCAATATCATCGTGACGATTAACCCTATCACTTATGTGTTGTTTCCTATCAAGGAAATGATGCAATCGCTTTATTTTAAGTTGTTCTCTAACTAGTGCCGTGGACTCTGTTCTTAGTGCCCTGACGATTACCAATATTGTTCGTATCGTTGTGCCCATTCTAATTATTTTGGGTGCACTCTTTTTAGGACTGGTTGTTGAACGTCAGGGGCTAAATCGACTGCAGAGAGCGGCGACCAAGCTGGGTTGGGGCGGAGCTGATGTAATTATTAGCTCCCTCAAGGGGTTAATTCTGGTTTGGTTTATTCTTGGTGGTGTTTTTGCGGCAATTCTCACCCTGCCCATTGACAACAATCTGTTTCTGACAATTCAAAAGAGTTTATTGGCAGCTGCGATCGCATCAGGAACGCTGATTATTGCCCGTTTGGCGGTGGGGTTTGTTCGGTATTTTTCCGAAACTAAGGGAGCGGGTAATCTTACTTCTCTCTTTGAGATGTTAACCCGGATTGTCATCTTCACCTTTGGTGTGTTGGTGATTTTGCAGTCCCTGGGCATTGCCATTACACCTTTGCTAACGGCCCTGGGTATTGGTGGTGTATCCCTAGGTTTAGCCTTTCAAAGCACCCTAACCAATTTTCTCTCCGGATTAAACCTAGCCACCTCTAATAAGCTGCGGGTGGGAGACTTTATCCAGCTAGATTCTGGTGAGGAGGGCTATGTTGTGGATATTGCCTGGCGGCACACCATTTTGCAAGACATTCGGGACAACATGGTGGTGGTGCCGAATACTCGCATACTCAACAATGTTTTCAAAAACTATGGCCTGCCGGATCAGCAGGCGCTGATTGTTCTGGAAGTGGGCATTAGCTACGACGCTGACCTAGATCGCGTAGAGCAGTTAGCCCTAGATGTGGCCAATGAGGTAATGGACAAAGTAGAAGGTGGCGTCCCCGATTCCGATCCTTGGATTCGGTTTAAAGAATTTGGCTACTTTGCTATCACCATGACGGTATATCTGCGAATTCGTGAATATTTTGACCACCTGGTGGTACGCCATGAGTTTATTAAGCGGTTACATAAACGCCTGCGCGATGAGGATATTGCCATGCCGTTTCCGATCAAGACATCGCTAATTCCCATACAGCATGAACCCAATCTAAACAATAAATTTAGTGCTCTAAGAGAGGATGGTCTCGCCGAAATTCCGTTCTTGCAGCAAGATGATTAGGGGATTGGACCGTCACAGAGTCGAGTAGGCACACCCACCAAGACTTATAGTGTAGACTGAGCTCTTACTCTCCAGTATATTCAGCTATCTTTTAAAGTCTCCTAACTTGGCTATCCAGGCAACTCATTGCTAACGTTGCCCATCACCCGCCGCAGATATCTTCCAATTCCAACAGATAACCTCTCAACGGTCGGGTGCATGGGCGTTGTTGGGCTGCTGGCAGAGCACTAGGGCGTTGACAACAATGCAACTAACTCTGCTGCTTTGAGCATTACAATACTTTGGTGGTTCGCCAACGATAAAAGATGCTTGTTTCTTGTGACAATATGAGTTGCATTACCTATCACCCCACATTATACAACCTATCGTCATCTGGATCATCTGGAACAGCCTTGAGTGTCCCGGAAATTTCAATCAGACGTGAAAATCGACAAACCTCTTCCACTGCCGCCTGTGCCATCTCTTCAGAGAACTTAAATTTCATCAGTAACTTTTCGGCAAATTCATCCAAGATTTCCTGACAAGTCACAGATTCAACTTGACCGACTTTTGCTAGAGTGAGACAGCAAAATAGATTACCATTCGTAGACAATAGGGCGGAAAGCAAGATATTAGTGTCAAAAGCGACAATGTATTGCATTAGTCCTCATGCACCACATCATCAATGAAAGCTTCACGCTCTTCCTCGGTCATCATATTCCAATCAAGACCTTTCTCTTGAGCAACCAACTGTGCTTTTTTGACTCCATAACGTGATAGTGATTCCCATTTTCCCCATGGCTGGAGCAGTAAGAATCTGAATACCTCCACCTGTTGACTAACTGGCAACTGTTTGACAAGCTCAATAACCTGCTCATCACTCAAGGTTAGTGTCACCATAATTTTTCCCCATAAACAATAATATAGAATCCTGCATCCTCCTATTGTTAAGCCAGGTCAAAAGCATGACTGCAAACACATGGAACAGAGTTAAACCCATAGCATTCTTCCCAAAAGCAGCCAAAACAGCCATCCAAGGTAATGAATGATCACGATTGCCCAAAATACGATTTGATAAGACTCTTTCTTACTTTTGTGACGCAGTACCCGCTGGGCGATAAACCCACCCAACCATCCACCTACCAGTTCACACATATGTAGCGTTTGTTCAGGAGTTCGCCAATCCTTGCGTTTAGCGCGAGATTTATCATCAGCGTATAGGAAGTAAGTCACTAAACTCATTACAGGATAAAGAAAAAAGGGAAGGGGATTGCGCGTCGTCCACGTAAAATGCATAGCTCCACCCAAAGGCAGAAGAGACAACAGAGTTACCTCAACTATTGGAAAGCTTGAAACGATGGTATCGGAGTGTTTAGTGCGACTACTCAAATTCGCTGATTTGTTTCTTGCTCCCAGAATGAATGCGTTACAAGCACGAACTTTCCCATCTGAGTCAACTACGCAGTGGTAATAAATCGTGTCATTTTCTTGTGGACGACGGGTTGCATCTTTAACTTCAGAAATATGCAAAAAAACTTCTTGACTTCCATCAACAGGGTGAATAAAACCAAATCCACGCTCATCTTTCCATTTTGTAAGCTTTCCACTGCGGAGACCGGGTTGCATGAAAAATTTCAATAACGAAAACTTTGCATAAGTACAGCCACCACCAAGAAATGAAGCCGCCCAACTATATATTCAGCATATTCAGCGTCAGATCTGGTAGATAAGACCCATACTGTTGGATCTTATCCTTTACCTTTGGGTGATAACACCCTTATTTATAGAACTTATAAACAACTTTTGACGCATAACTCCAGGAAAGCAGCGTGTTATAGTCACATTTGACCGTCAAGTATGGTGAATAGGGTGCTTATGCGTCACATTTGACTGTCAAGCACTCCAATCAGGGAGTTGTACGACATAACGATGGCACAATCAAAAGAGAGCTCGGGCGGTGGTTCCGAAACCCCAATGTTCCTACTTGGAATACTCCCCTACTTCCGGGAAGAAAACTCAGAAGTTCCCTACTCAAACAGTTTTGCTAATTGCCAGCTTCCTAAATTACCTCTCCCATTACTCACCTGACAGCATCAATGGCAAAATTACCTTAAAAGTTGTTCCTTCTCCTAGCTGGCTTTTTACCTGAATCTCTCCCTGTTGAAAATCAACAAATTGTTTAACAATACTCAACCCCAATCCTGTTCCTGGAATATTGCTAACATTCTTACCCCGATGAAATGGCTCAAACAAATGGGGATAATCATCTGGGGGAATGCCTAAACCGTTGTCTTTAACAACAAATACCACCTGTTCCTTATGGCGAAACAACGATAAATGCACAGGCTGGTGATCAGGGGTGTAGCGAATTGCGTTAGATAAAATATTGGTCAAAATAGAGCGTAAAAGTGTTTGATCCAGCTGGGCAATTAACGGTTTCTGTCGCCCCGTAAACATGAGTTGCCCTGGCTCTGCTGGCAGCTCTGATAGTAAATTGCGACAGAAATCCACCAAATTTAATGGTTCTGGCTTCAAAGACAGGCGTTTTGCATCCAGCTTCCCCAGCACCAGAATGTCGTCGATCATCCGGGTCATGCGTTCAACATTCTCTTTAATATCTAGGAGATACTGATTTTTTTGTGACTGCGATAACTGCTCGTCATATCGATTTAAAGACGATACGGATAGAGCAATATTATTCATTGGGTTGCGAAATTCATGACACACCATGGACACAAATCTCGACTTTAGGGTACTGAGCTCTCGCAGTTGTTCATTGGCGGTGTAAAGCTCAGCCGTGCGTTCCTGAACCTTGAGTTCTAAATCTTCATTTGTTTGTTGCAATACGGCCTCAGCCCACTTGCGATCGCTAACATCGCGAAATGTCACCACCGCCCCAATCAGTTCTCCGGACTCATTCCGCATAGGAGTGCTGATATATTCCACCGGGAAACAGGTGCCATCCTTTCGCCAAAACACCTCATCGGTTATCCGCTGAACATGTCCTTTTTGAAATACCTCATAAATAGGACAACATTCCCTAGGGTAGTGACTGCCGTCTTCATGGGAATGGTGCAGAACCCGATGCATGGACTGACCAATCAAATCTTCCATCTCCCAGTCGATCATGGCAGCTGCCGCTGGGTTTACAAATGTGACATTCCCTTGCAAATCCAAACCATACACCCCTTCTCCCACGGCATTGAGAATCAGCTCATGCTCACGACGCAGGGCCTCCAGCGCTGCATGATCGGAAAGGTGAGTGGAATCCTTTGATTTCATAAAGTTGTTCAAGACTGTAGTGAATTACACCACAATGAATTTTTAAAACCCGTACACCTTTAGGAGAGTATCTAGTGATGGCTGGCAAGAACGTTGCTTTTCCAGCAGTGATCAGGTAGTCGTTGCTGATTTAGGGGATGAAACGATCTGTGAGGTCGATCAGGGACCAGGGTTTAAGCAGTCAAATTATATCGAGGCTCAGCAGTACTCAGATTATCATCTTACTCTTCATCGTAGATGGTAGGGGGTATGGTTAAAACGATTCTTGTTATTGAAGACGAGGCTCAAACTAGGGAGATTTTTCTCCGATGTTTGAAATTTGAAAAATTCCAGGGCATTGGTGCGCCCAATGGTTCGACAGGTGTAAGGCTGGCCAGACAGCACCATCCAGATCTGGTGGTGTGCGACATTATGATGCCGGATATGGACGGTTATGAGGTGTTGGCTTCCCTAAGGCACGATGATGTTACCGCGTCTATTCCGTTTATTTTTTTAACGGCGAAGGTGGCCATGGACGATCTGCGTCGAGGCATGACGCTGGGAGCCGATGACTATTTAACTAAACCCTGTACGGTGGAAACCTTTTTAGAGGCCATCACCTCTCGCCTGCAGCGGCAAGCGGATCTCAAACGCGGTCTCCAGAATCGTCTCAATCAACAAGGGATAGATATTATCCTTTCTGCAACAATTTTTCCAGACTGTCCTCGATTGACCGCTGTTTTTGAGTTTATTGAAGCTAACTACCAGCAGTCTATTCATCTAACCGATGTGGCCCAGGCTGTAGGATATTCTCCCGCCTATCTCACTAATTTATCCCAGAGCCAGACGGGCCGCACGGTAAAGGCTTGGATTATCGAACGTCGTATGGCCCAGGCTCGACAACTGTTAAGCAATACGGCACAATCGATTAAACAAATTGCCGATAGCATTGGCTATGCCGATGCTGGTTACTTTACCCGACAGTTTCGCAAACTCCATGGGGTAACGCCTCAGGTGTGGCGAAGCCAGCCGAATTCGTAACAACCGCAACAAAATAGCCTCTTTAATACTCAACAAACTTAAAAAGTCCTAGTTTTTCAAAAAATAGTCCGATGTATTCTCAGGGTCAGGTTGGTATAAATTACACTATCAATCACGGTAAACAAACTTAACTAGCGTCCAAGATGTTTTTTCCTTTGGAGAGTTTTTGCTCTCTTCTTGGATGCTTTCTATCACTCATTACTTGTTAGTCATTTTAGTCTCAGTCAACCTTAGCTAAGGCGCGTGCTTCTATGGTTTTAACCGGCTCACAAACCGATCAAAAGTGGGGAAATCTGAATTGCGATCGCGGTGCTCTCACTGATTTTGAGATGGCCTGCCTCATCTGCGGCGGGGCTCACCTGACCAAGTCGCATATGGACTTCATTCAAACCATGCCCCAGGACCCGGTGGACATGGTGGACGACCTCATGAAAATGGGTCTGTACAAGCAGCAGCAGATAGAGGCAGCAGACCGGGTCAATGCCTACGAACTGCGCAAAACATTGTTGCTAAAGGCCGCAGGCAAGGGAGACCCCAAGCGTGAAAAGCTAGTGCTGGCCTTGGCAGAACAGGCTGGAGGTATGGAAAACGCCTTTGCTGCCGCCTTTGGTCCCCAGGCTGGGCTGTTCTTTGCAGATTCCATGCGAAACAGTGCCTTTACCCGGCGAGAATTTCTTAGAAACCTGGCCATTGGCGCGGCCCTGGTGACGCTGACCAACTGTCGGCCAGATACCCCCACCGCCGATGTTGTGGATGATGGCGAGCCTGTGGATACTTCTGGGCTGGAGAAAACTAACCTTAAGGTTGGCTTTATTCCCATCACTTGTGCCACTCCTATCATTATGGCGGAGCCCTTAGGTTTCTACTCTAAGTACGGCTTCAATGCAGAAGTAGTTAAGATGCCTAGCTGGGGTGCAGTGCGTGACTCGGCCATTGCTGGTGAGCTAGACGCTTACCATATGTTGGCACCTATGCCCATTGCCATGACCCTGGGTCTGGGGTCTGCTTCCTTTGGTGTCAAACTGGCCAGTATTGAGAATATCAACGGTCAGGCCATTACGGTGGCTGAGAAGTATAAAGGTCAGATTAATGGGCCAGCGGACTTCAAGGGCTTTACTATCGGGGTACCGTTCCCCTACTCCATGCACAACCTGTTGCTGCGCTATTACCTAGCGACTGGCGGCATTGATCCAGATGTGGATGTGAAGATTCGCCCGGTTCCCCCGCCGGACAGTATCGCTCAGCTGGTGGCCGGTGATATTGACGCTTACCTGATGCCCGATCCCTTTAACCAGCGAGCTGTCTTTGAAGGGGCCGGCTTTATCTTTAAGCTCACCAAGGATCTGTGGCCCGGTCACCCCTGCTGTGCCTTTGCGGCCAGCGACCAGTGGATTGATGCAAACCCCAACACCTTTAGGGCGCTCAACAAGGCCATCATTGACGCAACTGGCTACGCACGAAACCCTGCCAACCGTCCAGAAATTGCTAAGGCGATTTCCGAGCGAGCGTTTCTAAATCAGCCTGTAGAGGTTGTAGAAGCCGTACTCACTGGCAACTTTGAAGATGGTCAGGGCAACACCCTGAGTGTGCCGGATCGAATCGACTTTGACCCCTATCCCTGGCAAAGTTTTGCTAACTGGATTTCTTCTCAGCTAGTGCGTTGGGATCTCCAGGGTGACGGGAAAGCGGCTCAGGTAATCACGGCTGACACCTACGACCAGGTTGGCAAAGATATCTTCTTAACTGATTTGGCGAGGGAGCTAGCTCAGGAAGTTGGTCAAAGCCCACCGGATGATATTTTTCGAAGCGAAACCCTAGAATTTGACACCTTTGATCCAGCAGCGCCCGCTGACTACATCAAAGAACAAATTGACAAGTACGGGGTTTAGAAATAAGAGTTTAAGCGTTTCTAGAAATTGAGCTATTTCCAGAAACGCTTAAGCTGTCCAGCAAATTAGAGTTTCCTTTAACATCGTTATTTGAAATTAGAGGTATCTTCTGCATGGCCGTGAGTAAGCCAGCTATTAATACGATTAAAGCTACGGAGAATGGTGCCCCCTGGCTAAATGAGAACATTAAGGCCCTCGGTCTGTTTGTCATCTCATTGATTCTATTTCTGTTGTTTTGGGAGGTTGGTGCAAACCTGAAGCTGTTTGCTAAGGGGATGCCCACTGCTTCTAAAACGCTCCAGGAGCTTTGGTGGTGGAGTACCCATCCGTTCTTTGATAATGGTCCCAATGACTTGGGGATCGGGTGGAATCTACTCATTAGCCTGCGACGTGTGGCCATTGGCTACATTTTGGCCTCTGTCATCGCTATTCCCGTAGGGATTTTGATTGGCATCTCGCCCATTGCCTACAAAGCCTTTAATCCCTACGTACAGCTACTCAAGCCAGTTTCTCCTCTAGCCTGGCTACCACTAGGTCTGTATATCTTCCGAGATTCAGAGAAGACTGGGGTATTCATTATTTTGATCTCCAGCATCTGGCCTACGCTGATCAATACAGCCTTTGGTGTTGCCAATGTTAATCCAGAATATTTGGATGTTTCCAAGACGCTAGGCGCATCGCGACTGCGGACCATTTTCAAGGTGATTATTCCAGCGGCGTTGCCTAATATTGTGTCTGGGTTGCGGATCAGTATGGGGATTGCCTGGTTGGTAATTGTTGCGGCTGAGATGTTGTTGGGAACGGGACTGGGTTATTTCATCTGGAACGAATGGAATAACTTGTACATCCCCAATATTTTGGTGGCTATTTTCATCATTGGTCTAGTAGGACTCATCCTAGATAGCATGTTTGCTGCTCTAGAAAAATTTGTTGCGTTTGGTCGTAAAGCGTGAGCATTGCTTCCGTCAATTACTCCTCTAATGGTGCCGTGTCTCCAGAATCTGAATTTCCGTCAGCCCAGCTTTCTATTCGCAATGTTACGAAGGTATTTGCGGGTAAGCGAGATGTGTTTAGCAAGCTGACACGCAAAACCACTCGGGATTTTGTGGCCATTGAGGACATTAGTTTAGACATTGAGCCCAATACCTTTGTCTCGATCATTGGTCCGTCGGGCTGTGGTAAGTCAACGCTACTCAACATGGTGGCGGGACTGTCGGATGTTACCCAGGGGGACATCCTGCTCAACGGGTTACCGATTACGGGACCTGGACCGGACCGAGGCATGGTATTCCAAAACTATGCCCTAATGCCTTGGATGACTGTTGAGGAAAATATCCGGTTTGCCGTTGAAACAGTGTATCCAAAGCTGTCCCCGAAACAGCGTACCCGTAATATCAAAGAACAGATTCAGCTGGTAGGTCTTGAAGGGGCCGAGAAAAAACACCCCCATGAGCTTTCTGGGGGGATGCGTCAGCGGGTGGGTATTGCCCGAGCGTTGGCGATTAATCCTCAAATTCTGTTGATGGATGAACCCTTTGGTGCCTTGGACGCACTGACTCGCGGCTTTTTGCAAAGCGAGGTGGAGCGTATCTGGGAACAGCAGCGCAAAACGGTGATTATGATTACCCACAGCATTGAAGAAGCGTTGCTGCTGTCGGATCGGATTGTGATGATGACCCGTGGCCCAGCCGCCCGCGTCGATGAGATTTTGGAAGTTCCATTTCCTCGTCCTCGCGATCGCGAAACCATTGATCAGCATCCGGCCTACCACGACCTGAAAGCCGAGATGGAAAGTCATCTGTTCCGTGAGACCCGTGCCGTAGAAGAGTCGCGCATACGATAATTCTTGCGGCTTCCAGTAAGCGTTTGGGCTTGTTAAAAAATAAATCTCATGGTCTTGTTCCTTGAAGTCATGGCTTAACAAGCCTTTCAGGACTAACCCGTGAAGTAGTTCCTTAACAGCTCGTTTTCCTTTTTAGTTATCGAAATCAAGAGGTTATTTTTGGTTATGGCTATTCCCGAAATTTCTGCAAAGTTTCTTGCTGCAAAGAAAGCAAAAGGTCTGACATTTGCTGATCTCGAGGCCAAGCTTGGCTATGACGAAGTCTGGATTGCATCGGTACTGTATCGTCAGGCCAGTGCCTCTGAAGAAGAAGCCACCAAAATTGTAGAAGCCTTGGGCATGGGTTCGGAGTTTGTTGAGTATTTAACCGAGTGCCCCATGAAGGGTGGATTAGATCCCCTTGTACCCACCGATCCGCTGATCTATCGCTTTTATGAGATCATGCAGGTCTATGGCGTACCTGTAAAAGAAGTTGTCCATGAGAAATTTGGCGATGGCATCATGAGTGCCATTGACTTCTCCATTGATGTCGAAAAAGAAGAAGATCCTAAGGGCGATCGCGTTAAGGTGATCATGTGCGGTAAATTCTTGCCCTATAAGAAGTGGTAACCTTCAAATCTTTTCTTCCATAGACAAACACTCTTACATTCTTGGGTGACTCCCACCTTAAAGCAACGGCACTTCTGGCCTAGTCAGAAGTGCTTTTTTTAATGCCGAGTCCCTGAATGCCCTTGAGATAACAATGACAGTCAGGCTTTTCAATCAGTGTTGTCATCAACGAATTAAGCGCTACAGCGGCTAAGAGCCCTCCCCCCTGAGTGCCTTCAGTGGTGATAAAAGGGACACCACTTTGCTGTAAACGACGCTTAGCGGCAGGGGCATGACTAAAACCAATGGGTAAACCAATGACAAGGGCTGGTTTTAATTGGTGTATGGCCTCGCAGACAGCCAGCAAAACAGAGGGGGCATACCCAATCACCAAGACACACCCCTCTGGCAAATTATGTAGCTTAGACCGCCATTGATCCTGTTGCCAAAATGTTTGTTCTGCTTCCGCAGCGCTATTAATGTGTGGATTATCGATTAACGTTTTCACAGAGCACCCTAAATGGGCCAACCGTGTCTGGTCGAGAGCTGTCGCCACAGCCGGGATATCACCCACGATAGTGCAACCCTGCTTTAGGATGTCTCGGGCAGCCTTTAGCGCATTAGAACTTAACCGTACAAAGGGCACTAAACTCACATCGCCACAGGCTAAAACCATTTGGCTGAGTAAATCGATCTCAATTTCCGATCGCTCTGATAGATCGGGCAACAGGCGTTCTAAGGCTTGCTGAAAGTTTTCTGGGTGATTGTGGGCCGCACCATCAAGATTATTCCAAACTTGATGGGTGGCGAGCTCATTGGCCTCAACTTCTAAAACCCGCAGCTGCGCTAAGGCTTCGGATTGCACAGTTTGGCAGCCCTGATCTCGCCCTAAAATACCTTCAACCGCCATGGCGGTTTGTCGCAGCTGCACAAGCTGGCGCATCAATGTTTGATAATGCTGTTGTAGCTGTTCCATAACGGCCATCGAATTTGATGGCGCGTCACCCTGTATATCGAGCAATTGCTGGATATGGCTCAGCTGAAAGCCCTGCTGCTTAAGCGCTACAATGCGTCGCAACCGTTGCACATCGGCATGATCATAAAGTCGGTAATTGCCGCGCGATCGCTTGGGCTGGGGCAATAGTCCTAACTGATGATAGTGACGCACCATACGTGGCGTTACTTTGCCGCCAACGGTTTCAGTTAACTGTTTGATGGTGAACTGTTGCTTAGACTGGACCATAGAGTCAACCTTAACATTTACAAGAATGTTAAGGTTGACTCTAACACTTTTTGCGTGGTGGTGTCGTTGTCACTAGGCATACCTGTAGAGTTGCTTAGACTAGCGATTCGTAATTGCCGGATTTGCTCTCAAGAAATGTTCTACCGTCTGCACGTAGAGGATCGTTAATCATATCCACCCAATGTGCACCATATTTGCGAATAACGTCTTCAGGAGCACTATCCGCACGGCACATCCATACAGGCAACATGTAGTGCATCTGACATAGGTTGGCAGTTAATTGAAATGGCCGCAGCAATTCATAGATTGTCGCGTAGATGTCAAAGCCACTGTAAAATCTCTCCTTCCCACCTACAGACGTAATGATTTGAAGATCTTTGCCTTTGAGCTTATCGCCAGTACTCCCATAGGCAAAACCATAGGTCAGCACATCATCCAGCCACTTTTTTAGCAGCGGCGGGCAAGAATACCAGTAAAACGGAAATTGAAAAATAATACGGTCATGGGCGAGGAGCTGCTCGTGCTCGTGCATGACATCAATTTGGAAATCTGGATACTCATCGTACATGTCACGAGAGGTTGTAATTTTACCGCTTTCCTCAAACTGCTGTTTCCAGATCCGATTTACGCGCGATTTCTTCAAATTGGGATGAAACACCAGGTTCATAATTCGCATAGCAATTATCCCGTGCTTATTTGGCGTGAGTGCTGGTAGGCAACCCGAAATGTTCTAGAGCCTTCACAGCGACTAGAACTCCCTGTTCCTGTACAAAATGATCGGCTTTGGGAAGCTCAAGCGGTTCCGGACAGCCTTTAATTAAATCCTTCATGGGATACATCACATCTGGCCCGAGCATTTTGTCTTGCATACCAATTGCCATGAAAGTCTCTCCCTCCCACTGCTCACTCCAGAACGGAATAGCTTTGAGAGATGTGGCTACCCCCGGAAAGTCCGAACGTGTGGCAACCAATGTCGGGAATTGACGGGCTCCAGCCTTATAATCTTTGTTCGGGAAAGGGGCTTCGTAAGCCTGTGCTTCGGCGTCACTAATGCCAGGGGCATGACGCTTGATGACCTCGAAAATCGGCACATCCGGATCGCTGTCAATCAGTGACTTCCACTCGAAAAAGGCTTCCCCACTCACCTCGCCAGTCATAATGCCGGTATTCATAATCAACAAACGCTTAAACCGTTCTGACATTGCTTGCGGCAAGGTTAACCCCAGTACCCCACCCCAGTCTTGGCAAACAAGGGTGATGTGCTGTAAATCAAGCGCTTCAATAAAGCGGAGTAGGTATTCACGATGAAAATCAAAGGTGTAGACATCCTCATTAACCGGTTTATCAGAGCGGCCAAATCCCAGCAAATCGGGTGCAATCACCCGAATACCGGCAGTTGTGAATATGGGAATCATCTTGCGATAGAGATAGCTCCAGGTCGGCTCACCATGTAGACACAGAAAGACCTCATCAGAATCAGGACTTCCCTCGTCGAGATAGTGGCCACGGATGCCTTCGTAACCGGGTAAATTCTCGATGTAATGGGGCTGAAAATCAAAGCCGGGCAGATTCTGAAATCTTTCGTCGGGGGTGCGTAATACTTTAATCATGTTTAGCTCCTCATGGAGTATTAGGTCACTTGACCTACTCTTGAATCCTAGGTCGGGTGACCTAAAGTGTCAAGGGTGTTGCGAAATGAATCATTCCTAGTCAGAACAAAGTCCATGTCTCCTGCCCAAAATACAAAGACACACATCATCCAATCAGCAATTGTCTTGCTGAAGATTTACGGCACTGAAGGGCTAACGATGCGTAAGGTTGCCGCGCAAGCAGAGATGAGCTTAGGAAATTTGCAATATCATTTCAAGGATAAGACTGCTCTCATGTCTGGACTAGCAGACGATTATTTTGGTGAATGCACAAGCTTGTTGGATGATTATCAACCCACTCCGACAGATGGAACTACTGAGGAAAAGCTACAGAATTTGATTCTCTTCTTGCTAGATCATGTCGATCACGTCAGCGATATGTGCCGCATTTTTCGTGAGATATGGGCTCTCTCTGCACGGGATGAAGACATACACATGCAACTGATTGACTACTACAAAGTGACTATGAATAAGCTATCGAAGCTGCTCATTCTAGTCAGTGACTGTGAAAAAGCTGCCAACAACATGGCAAGTCTACTTATGCCCTATATCGAAGGCTATTCTGTTATGTTTCAAGCCTTGCCACAGGGTAAGCATGATACGGCGAAAATGCTTGCCAAGCTCTGCTGTGATATCTGCCAAGATGCCCAGTCTAATGATTAGAGGCAGGATGTCACTGTTGAAACAGCAGAGACTGTTTCAGAGTAGTGTCTCTTTTGTTAAGTAATTCAACAGCTCCCTAAACACAAATATGGCGACTCGTACATTGAACAAGCCGCCATACTATGTTGCTTAAAAAGCTATTTAGAGCACGCTAAATATACACCATTGCAATGAGTTCAAAACTCATCGCCCCCTTATGGAGCAGGCGCACATTCTCCGCCCAAACCGTCCACGATGGTGCAGGTGTTATAAACTAGCATCCCAGTGTAACTCTCCCCAGGTGTACCTTCTGCCCCCAAACCGTCTGATAGCAAGACGTTTTCTGAGATAGAAACACCGGCTTCGTCTGCTACGGTTTTTAACACACGATCGTCAGCCGTAAGTTCGGCAAAAATAGTCGGAAGAGCTTTGTCACGAATGGATGTAGACAATTCGTTAACCTTGGCAGCAGTGGGCTCCTCTTCAGTTGAAACGCCCAACAATGTGCCCTCGACCGTTAACCCATAGGCTTTGGCATAATACGACATCGCATCATGGGTGGTAACCAAGCGGCGCTGTTCTTCTGGAATGGTTGCAATTTGTTCTGGAATCCAGGTATCCAGTGTCTGCAACTCAGCCGTCAGTGCTTCAGCATTTTTGGTATACATGTCGGCATTGTCGGGATCAACGGCGACGAGATTATCCCGAATCAAGGCAACCATTTCTAGGCCATTTTCAACGTCATGCCAGACGTGGGGATCGGGTTCTAATGTACCCTCTTCTTCGACCTCAATCAGTTGCTGAACCGATTCATCATGCAAAGCAATTTTTGGAGCCTCGGTTTCAGAAGCCTCAGCCATCTCAATGATCGCAGGTTCGAAGTTGAGTCCGGCATAAAAGACTAGATCAGCCTCCTCGACGGCCTTGCGATCGGAGGGGGTGGCCTCATAGGTGTGAGGGTCTTGATCGGGAGGGATTAAACAGTTCACTTGCACCGCATCCGCCGCAATTTGAGAGGTTAAATCGCAAATAACGCTGTAGGATGCGACGACATCAATTTGGGAATCGTCCGCCACATCACTAGCGGCTACATCAGATTCGGCTGCGCCATCTGGACTGCTGGGTGTGGAGCTGGTACAACCGGCAAGACCAATTAGGAGTGCGATCGCACCTGCTAAGACGCCTTGATTGTGTAAAAAATATCGCTGCATTATTGATATTCCTCAATGAATGATGTTCTTCAAAAAACTGTCGAAGGCATGGAATCAACAATCCGCTCTAGCCAGCTCAACAACAAATTCATCTGAAAAGATTGATGAGAATTATTACGGACTAGCCTTCTTCGTACCCTCTCATACGTGGGGATCGCTGATATTGCAATACTCACAGCCTGTGTAGAGACAGAGCTGTGAGTATTGCAATATCAAACCTAAACATTTTCACCTAGACATTTATATAACTAACCTATACACTGGTGTCAACCTTTAACTAGCTTATTAAGAAAATATTTCATTAAGCTTGGTCGCAGCATCTGTTCTTTTAAGCAAACAGTCGGGTCACTTAATTACAAGGTGGTCGCAAATCATCCTCTCTCGCTAAGTGTTCTTTTCTAATGTTAGAAATTCAGAATTTGTCGGTCGACTATCGAGGTGACCGCGCACTCCACAATGTCAGTTTTTTTGTACCCTCAGGTCAATTGGTGGGGATTATTGGCCCCAATGGTGCTGGCAAAAGTACTTTGGTTGAAGCCATGCTGAACTTGGTTCCTGTGACGCAAGGGGTCATTCAGTTTAAAGGAAGGTCACTGAAGAATCAGCTGCTTAAAACCACCTATGTGCCCCAGCGGTCTCGTATCGATTGGGATTATCCAGTGACAGTTTGGAATGTGGTGATGATGGCCCAGACTGTTCAAACCGGGCTCTTTCGAAAGTTTAGTCGTCAGGCCAAATATTTGGCCCAAACTGCCCTTGAAAGGGTGGGTATGTACGAGCTAAAGGATCGCCCCATTGGCGAACTCTCAGGTGGTCAGCAACAGCGGGTTTTTCTGGCCCGAGCGTTGGCCAAAGAAGCTGAACTCTTAATTTTTGATGAACCTTTTACGGCGGTTGATCGCAAAACCGAAGATATTATTTTCGATATTTTTCAGGAGCTACGAGCTGTCGGGAAAACACTGCTGGTCATTAACCACGATCTGGGCGATTCGTTGGCAATTTATGATCAGTTGCTGCTGCTCAACAAACGTTTGATAGCCCAAGGAAAACGTCAGGAAGTTGTCACCTCCGACAACTTGGAACGAGCTTACGGTCGAGGACTGGCCAGAGTTTTTGCTTAAAGTACACCAGGTTTATTAGAGGATATAAAACGGTTCCATGTTTGATTGGATTCTTGAACCACTGTCATTGAGCTTTATGCAACGTGCATTGATGCTGGGTATTTTACTCGGCGTTCTCTGTGCGGTTGTTGGCAGCTACATGATTGTGCAGCAGATGGGCATGTTGGCCCATGCCATTTCTCACTCGGTGATGGCCGGTTTGCCCATTGCCTATGTAGTGGGTGTAGCTTTGTCATTTGGCGCGTTGGTCGCGGGCGTGATTAGTGCTTTGGTGCTCTATTTAATTGAGTCAAAGTCCCGTGTAAAAACTGACGCAGCCATGGCTCTAATCTTGACATCATTTGTTGCCATTGGCGTCACGTTAGTCAGCGTCATTCCCGGCGCAAACCGTATTGATTTAGTTCATGTCTTGTTCGGTAATATTCTCGGGGTGACCATGAAAGAGGTCTGGTGGACCCTTGCCGTCACCGTCACCGGAATTATTTTGGTGCGCTTGTTTTTCAAAGAGCTTTTGTTTTATACCTTTGATCCAAGAGGTGCCCAGGCCAGTGGTTTGCCCGTGCGTTGGTACAATGCAGCGCTGATTGTTGCTATGACGGTGACAATTGTGGTGTGTTTACCTACGGTAGGGGCATTGTTGGTTGTTGCATTGCTAGTCGCACCGGCTGTGACGGCCTACCTGTTGGTCAAAGAGTTACACCAAATCATGTGGGTGGGTTCGATCATTGGCTCTCTCTCCAGTGTGATTGGCATGTACCTCAGCTATTATTTAGATGCACCATCAGGAGCCGCAATTGTCCTTGTTGCCTTCTGCTTTTTCTGTCTAGCGTTTTTCTTTAGTCCATCTGACGGGTTATTAGTTAACCTTTGGACGCAGCGCAGACGATCAAAATTTACCGATGTAGATCAGGTTGATCAAACTCTGACGACATAGGGTGTTTCATAGCTCTAAAACAAATTCAGAAACTTTTCGGATAGCAGTTCTGCTAAGGTATATATGCCTAAAATTTTTCTGAATAATTCTCTTCAGTTCAAATCTTATTCAGAAGCTGTTTGTTGGCAATGACTCTATGGAGATATCTGCTGTTTGGACTATCCCATGTAGTTTTTAATTCTCGTCATCATAGCTGGGGGGATACCCCACAAATAATTCAAACACGGCTTCAGCAGATTTGATAATGGCAAACTTTTCAGGGTTTTGCTTATTGAACACATCTGTTAGCAGCAGCTTTCCATTATTGGGCCGCATAGTCCCATATATTTTTTGGGCAATATCAAACACCAGTTCACGCTGAGTACAGTTAAAGGTTTGGTTAACAGTTATATCTTGAGCAAGGGGCATAATCAGCTTCGGAGCACTGGTTACGGTCACACCATCTTTAAACTGAATATGGGGGTCATTGGAGTATCGACCAAAATCGACGATGGTTGCTGAAGTACCAGCCTCAACTACATAGTCATTACCCTTAACGCGCCAAGTATGGTTCTTAACGGTAATGACCTTTTGCCCTAGATAGAATATTTGCTCGCTCATGTCCCTTGTCTGCCTATCACAGTGTGTGTAACAGAAAATATCAGCAGGTTCTGTAATGTCTGATATCTAAGTTGGCTCAATGTGCTTTCCTATACCGAGATTTTATCCAGATACACAGTAAGCCGCTGAACATGTTCAGCGGCTTACTGTGTGCTTAACTTGCCATCTAAGGCTTTCTAGCCATTTACGTTGACTATCGCGTTCAAATTACCACACAGCTGGCAATCTATCTACAGCCCTCGAACTTTAGCCATCACCCTAGCTTGTTCCTGGTCGCCTCTCTTTTCGCGATAGGTAATCTTGGAGATAACAATAAACGCGATCAGTCCGATTAATGGACAAATGAGGGTGGGAAAGCCATCAAAATCAATGGTAAAAATGCCATTGGGTATATACAGCAGCGTATTGTCAACGCCAAACATTGTTGGCATTAGGGCAAAGAATACAAACCGAGTGATGGACCCTGCCAGAATACAGGCCAGCGCACCCTGTGCTGTTGACTTTTCCCAAAATAAACCACCAATCAGAGGTACCACCAAGCCTGCAAAGCTCATATCAAAAGCTAGCAGTAACAATACCCCTGTTTGGGGTACCCGCAACCCTAAGAAGAGACCAAGCAGCGTAATTACAATAGCCATCAAACGGGTGATCAACAGTAGCTTGTCGCCACCTGCGCCATGGGCATTGGCATGCCGAATACCGAAAACATTGTGAGCCAAAACCGATGAGGTCCCCAGGATGGCACCATCTGCCGTAGATAGTGAGGCTGATAGGATGGCCGCCAACACTAACAAACCGAGGAAGGGGGGAATCACATTTTCTAGGAGAGAAAACAGCACGGGACCATCCGCCGTAATCCCCAATTGGCTAAAAATACTGTTTGAACCCAGAGCGATAATCGAAAATGGAATACCGATAATTAATGTGCCAGCAGATGCAAATAAGCACGCTCTTTGGGCAGTTTGTGGACTATCCGCCGCAAAAATTCGAGCCATAAAGTCAATGGCTACCATATTGCCAAACCCAAGGGCGATGATACTGGCCCAGTTAATGGCAGCCCCTGAACTAACGGCGGTGAGCTGGTCAAATGCCAAAGGTCCCATTCCGGGCTCAATGTTTAAGCCAAAATTTGCCAGCACATAGATTAACAATCCCCAAGAGCCCAACAAGGCAATAAAGACCTGAATAAAATCAGTGTAGGCAACAGCAAACAGACCGCCGGAGACGGTGTAGGCAAATACTAAAACAGCGAGTAAGGTGATGCCACCGAGATAGCTTAGGCCCAGAAAGTTCTCGAACATATAGCCACCAGCCACCAGGTTGCCAGCTAGTAAGAATGAGAAACTGACGGTCATAATGCAGGCCGCAATTAACTCAACCGTACGTCCATATTTCACACGATAAAAATCGGGAATAGTAATTAACCCCATGCGGTTCATGGGTTTTGCTATGAACAGTCCGGTCAACAGTAAACATAGCGATAACCCGATGGGTAAAGCGGCCCCTGCCCAAAAGCCGAACTCTGACGATAGGTCAGTGTTACCCAAGGTGGCGTTTGAATCAACTGACTGGGCCATTAATGTAGCTGCAGCAAGAGGTAGAGCGAGGCCTCTGCCGGCGACTAAAAAATTGACGCTATCGCCTTTGATTTGTTTAGATGCCCACACACCAATGCCTAACGTTCCTAGGAGAAATACGATAATTCCCCAGGAAAAAGCTGTATTTTCCATGCAACCCATCTCCTAAAATCAAACATGCCAACTAAAAACATCTAAAATTGAGGACTAAAATAAAATAAAGCCCAGGAGTGAAAATCAAATCAGCATTTAGCTGAGTGACTCCTCCCGGGCTTTTATCCCTCCGTGAATCAGGCTTAACGGCCTGACTGCATCTCTTGGACCAGGCACTTAACGCAATTAAGTCGGAACCCTAGATGCCGAATTGTTGTTTTTAGACTACGCTGAAATACTCAAAAATCAGTGCAAAAAAAAGTTTTTGAAAAAATTAATTGATTCAAATAAACCAATAGAGCACTTACATATTGAACTTCATACTATTAATTAGTAACAGCATTGAACTGAGTAGAACTGTATTTATTAATACGGTTTGTCTGATTTTAAGTATTAAGATTTTTAGCGTTACTTGCTCTATCAATTTTCACTTGCAAAGTAATATATTGCAGCTAACAGCGAAGCTTTTAATTGATCAGCAGAGTTATCCAAGCCCTTGACCTTCGTGATGCCACATTCTTGCTGACATGGTGTCGATGGAATGACAGAATGCTGCTAAAGGTCCCATCAATCGAGTATCTGGGTTGTACTCTGCCTCAGGTTCGCCATGAATATATCGAAGGGCGTTGACTTCTGCAGGAGAAAACTTAATCTTGTAGTCTGTGGCAAGTGTTTCGAAAAGAAATGTACCTTTGTCAAAGTCTTTAGGCAGTCCCACTGTGTACTTCCAGATCTTTTCAACATCGTGGTAGTAAAGGACAATGATGGCTGAGTCTCTTGAAAATGGCAGTGGGTGTAATTTAGAGAGTCCTTCGTACATTGTCTCAACCATTCGAAACGTTTCGGTTAGATGGTCCATGTAGCCACCTGGCCAGGCCTGATGCTTGGATTTTGACCCCCAAGAAGATTCGATTTCAGCCCGATGGATCTCATGAAATTGAAGAATCTTCTCTCGACGAGCGTCTTCTAATTCTTGCAAAAACATTTCACCCGTTTTGGGCGCTGACGATGAAATAGAAACGTCCTTGAATGAGTCTTTCATATCTGATGGGTTCGTTGCTATACAGCTAGGCTAACAAAGAACCTTGAGGTAGTTGGGCACTCGATTATCCACAGCCCAAAATTTAACCAGCCAACAAATTAGAGGAGAAACCCCTCCCCTGATTTGTAATGTTATATTGCTACCTGGGGATGCCACATGGCCACCTGAGCTAGTACCTTATCAAGAGCGTGACCGTTTGCCGTTCTAAAAGAACGATTTCTAGGGAGCTTTGGCTCGGTAGAAGCCGCCGAAAAATGCATTAACGAGAACCATTCACCTTCTACATCACCTATTGATGGTCTTTGCCAGGACTCTCACGCCACTATTCTGGAAAAACAACAACGCCTTTTTGTTCTAGTTGATATTCAGCCGCAAACCAGTTATTACTTAGGACCATATTTGGATTATTCGCCTGGTGGTCAATCCAGTAAAAACCATTGGGAAGTCGTCCATCATATTTTTCTAGCCACTCATCCCAAAAAGATTTTTCCGTAAACCCCTTTTGAGATTCCATCGTTTTTATACTTTGGCTGTTGGTCAGACTTTTTCGTTGTCCCTCCAATACCTGCCACAGATGGATACTGCAGGGAACTCTTACATGTTGAAGCTCTTCAGCGTTGACAAATTCAGGTTTGACGAATTCAGGCATTTTCATAGTTTAGACAAAAATATTAGTGCACTACGTGGAGTCTCCACTGTGAGACTACTCACTGGAGGTATTCAAACTCAATAAAACCTTGTCCGATAAGTCTTTGGCGGTCTCAAAGAGATAAAATGTATTATTTAGAAGGTGTCAATGCATAACCCGTCGCTATTGGTTTAACACACCTGCTAGAAACAGTCTCTTTTAGTGTTCTTTTTTAAAATAAGTCAATAATGCTTAATAAATTCATGACAAGCTGCTGTTGGCAGAGCCCCTCCTTTAGAAAGGCGTCGCCCTCCATGCTGACAGCGGCGGTGGTCGCTTGGGATAAGAATAAATAGACGGCTACCTAATATGGTCTATGGATTATATTGATATGCTCGAATCTCAAATCGGTCCAGTTTCATCGTGCCAGGTAAAAACGTTTGGTCAGTCAGTAAATAATTAGGTTCTAGCGCAGTTTGAGTATCTCGATAAAAATCATCTGCGGCCTCATCAGTTTTTGGCGTATTCCAAACGGGATAGCGAGTATTTGCCAGTAACACCTGATCATAATTGCTATTATCCACAGCAGTTTCTAGGGCAGCGGCTAAATCTTCTGGGTTCAACATCAGCATATCGATCTCCTGCTCAGTTCCATCAACGTGATAGGCTAAGCGGCTCACATTTCCCCAGGCCCTTGAATTTATCGCTATCAATGTACGCTGTCCCGGTGCTACTAAGGTGTTAATAGTGCGAAAAATGCTGCGATCGCGTCCCACAAAACCACCTACGCCCACCACCAAATACAGCGACAACACCCCTAAAATTACCGGCTGCTGCCACCGCCGCAACGTCATCAGCCAGCTAGCAATTAACAACAAACATCCCGGCAACGCCACAATGGTGGACCGGCCCCAACCAAAGCCCACCGTAAACTTGTTGGTCAGAATATCTAGGCTGAGGGCAATCAACAACGGTGCCACACCTAGCACCAGTCCCGTCATCAGGATTCGTCGTTCTCGCCGCAGCTGCCAAATAACAAATCCCAGAAAGAGAATCACCCCAATGCCAACAAACACAGCTGTGGGTTTAATAGTCTCTCCGTAGGGTTCGAAGCCAGTGGTCCAATGGCCCAGCAGTAGATGATTGGCCAGGGTGTGGGCAGTGTCTTGAAAATGCCTAAAAGCGATGGTGGCTGGGCTGCCCGTCACTGAAATTTGAGTTAACACATCAGCTCGATTGTTGGCTTGCTGGCGTGTACCCCACAGCACCCAGGGCATTGCCAAAATCACCCCTGCTGCCAAGGCACTGCCGCATCGCCACCAGTATCGTCGCCCCAGTACTAATACCGCCAACCCCAGACTCATTAAACAATAGGCATAGAGATATTGGCTTAATAACCCGCCTGCCACTGCCACCGCCAGCCCTAGCCAGATGGGGCGCAGAGGATAATTTCGTTTTTTGTCGCCGTAGTCTAACAACAACAGTAGCAACAGCTGGCTCAGCACGGCCCAAAAGGTGAGCAGGGCATACATGCGTAGGTTCAAGGAATGGGCTAAAAAGAACGGATTGGTGGCTAGCAGCGCCGCTAAAACCAGTCCTCCTCGGTGTTGTAGCACTAATCGCCCCAACCCGTAGCCACAGCCAATGGTGCCAATGCTGGTTAACACCACCAGACTACGCTGGGCGGCAATACCCGGCCCAAATAGGCGCATCCACAGGTGCTGGCTCAAATAGAACAACGGCGGATGGGCATCTCCTAAAATACCTTTGAGAATATTCTTGAAGGTTTCGATCATGTCCCCCAGACCCTGCTCCACCGGTATCTGGAGCAGCTGGCTGTAGTCTTGGAGCGCCACGGGCATATCGCTAGGAGCTTGATAGGTGAGCCGTTGCCCGGTTGAGAGTAAAATGCTTAGGGCTTCGTCGTACCAAAGCTCATGGCGATCCAGTAGCAAAAACCGCACTGCGATCGCGACACCGATGACGCCAATCAAAATGGCTTCTAGGGGCAAAAAAAAGGTTGAATCGGAACGGTTCATAGGTAGGGCTAACGATTATCTTGACCTTTGGGGGTAACGTTAGGACTGGTTCGTCGTCGGTACCAGGTAGCTCCACCCACTAACATCCCAATCAATGTGAGGGCCACCACCAGCGGTACCAGATCTCCTGTTTGGGATAGGGTAAGGCCAGAACTACCCAACAGTACAAACGGTAAAACACCAGGTAACGTCCCCAGTGCAGTGCCCACGACATAGTCTTTCCAGCTAATGGAGGTGAGCCCTGCAGCAAAATTTACCAATCCGTAGGGAATGACCGGCAACAGACGGATGGAGAGCATATAGACTAGGCCGCCATTGCAAATTTCCGCATCGATGGTTTGCCAGTAGCCCGCTAGCCGTTTGGCTACGAGCTCGCGTCCGATGGTGCGGGTAAACCCAAAGGCGACAACAGCCGCTACTAGGGCACCAATGGTGGTCCAGAGAGACCCCCACCAGGGGCCAAACAGCGCTCCCCCCGCTAGGTTTAGCACCGTAGACGGTAGGACCAGAATAGTCGCTACAGTATAAATAACAATGTAGATAATCGGTCCCCAAATTCCAGCCCGGTCGAGGGTGGCCCGTAACCAGGCTGGGTCAATGCCCCCCAAAGAGAACATGACAATCCCGGTGGCGATAATACACACCAGCGCAATTAGCAAAATAAAGCGTTTAATATTAGTCATGAGTGGGAGATATTACCTGACCTTCCTCTGCCTTCTCTCCATAGAACTCCCGCACCAAATACAAGGGGCGCTGCTTTACTTCTTCATACACTCGGCCCAAATATTCTCCGATAATTCCTAAGCTGACGAGCTGTATCCCACCTAAAAAGAGAATCGCGACCATTAGGGACGCATATCCGGGGACGTCAATGCCGAGAATGAGGGTGCGAATGATCAAAAATGAGGCATACAAAAAGGAGAGGATAGAAATCGCTACCCCCAAATATCCCCACACCCTCAGAGGAGTAGAGCTAAACGAAACGATGCCATCAATGGCAAAATTCCACAGCTTCCAATAGTTCCACTTGGTATTGCCACTGTGGCGCGGGTCGCGATCATAAATAATAAATGTCTGCTGATAGCCCACCCAGGCAAACAGACCCTTCATAAACCGGGTGCGCTCTGGCAGCTTCTTAAGGGCCTCAATTACCCGCCGATCCATCAGCCGAAAGTCCCCAGTATCTTGGGGAATGGGTACCTGACTCATACGACCAATGATTCGATAAAATCCGTTGGCTGAGAATTTCTTGAGCCAGGTTTCCCCCGAACGACTGCGGCGTTTGGCGTAAACCACATCGTAGCCTTCGCGCCATTTTTCGATAAGCTGCCGAATACATTCAGGCGGGTCCTGTAGGTCGGCATCGATGGGAACAACGGCCTGCCCCCGACTGTAATCAATTCCTGCCGTTAGGGCCAGCTCTTTACCAAAGTTACGAGCCAGGGACACAACCTTAATGGATGGGTTACGGCGATGGTGGTCAATCAGCCGCAGCAGAGTCTGGTCCTTGCTGCCGTCATCTACACAGACAATTTCGTAGGTCACTCCCAAATTTTGGGCTACGGCTTCTAGACGCTGAAATAAATAGTCAACGTTCGATTCTTCACAGTATAGGGGCACCACAATCGACAGTTCTGGTGCTAGTTCTGGCGGCTGCACTCGCGGGGTAATTTGAGGGGACGCTAGATACACGTTGAATGTGACGATAGAAGGACTTAGAGTCTTGAAGACCGTGCTAACAGCGTGCCCAATACCTATAAAAATTGCTCTATAGATTTTTTAGGCATGGCTGAGGAGCCGTGTTGTTGCTGTATTTTGGTCAGGTGTTCGTACAGTCCACGGGTGTGGGGCCAGCCGACAAAGCCAGCAAACCGGCATGCGTTTTGATGGTTGGCTAAAAATATGTGATGAATGCCCAGGGGGCTACGCCAAATTCTGAGGGTAAATCCATCTTCCAACCTGGCCCAGACTTGGGCGCGCTCAAAATCGCGAGGATGGGCATCGGTCATGCCAGGGATACGATGCAATTGAGCAATGATGTTGTTTTCCCATGGACTGTCGTTGTCAGCGATATCGGTAGTTGGGATTTCTAAGCTGTTCCAAAAGGTTTGAATTGCTTGAATCACGTTGGGATGGTCTTTGGTGTTGTCATGGCGAATGCCCCGTAGCTGTGTGTAGCGGCCATGGCGAAACTGGGAGCACTGGATGGGGACCGTGCCATCACTGCCGCCATCGTAATCACTGGCGATGGTTTGCACAGGAATGTGCTGGGCTAGATGTTCGGCTATGGGTCGGCGGTCGGTGCCTAAATCTCTAGCAATACCAATGCCCCAGCAAAACGGATCCAAAATTCGGCCCAAGTCAGCCCCACCTACGGGGGAGCTGACTAAACTAACGGATGCGATACGGGGCCACCATTCGGGATGACGTTGTAGAAGTTCCAACCAAATTAAGCCTCCCATGGAATGGCCCACAATCCGCCAGGGGCAGTCGGGATGCTGCTGCTGGGCTGCGATCGCAGCCTCCTCGACTTGGTGGATTAAGGGTTCGAGCCGCCACCAGGTTTTAACTAACCCCAGGTTTGGGGCAACTAACTCTGTTTGTTCATCGGCGAGGGCACGACCTAGTTGATAAATGCGGCGGTTGGTATCATGCCAACCGTGCTGCACAAATAAGACATAGGGCGATTGGATATCAGCCATGGTGAGTCAAATGGAATAAACGAAAGACGCGAGTGAGCAGAGGCCATGCCACCGAACAGTTCCGTCTACAGTCACTGGGGTGAAATTAAGCCAACCCTCAGGTTGAACTTCAATCCCTGCGGTATGCTAGGTGCCAGGTCTGACAGCCACAGCTAGATGGGCCAGAGCCACCGTGATTGCTGATGATTGTACTCAACGGTATCCACGGTATTTTGACTAGGCTGTGCCACTTGTCCATCTAAATCTATTGGCTGAGAATTCTTATACAACCGATATCAAATAGCCTTAGGCTAGTCACTAACTGCAGCCACACTCTATTAGCTTTGAGGACGTCTACGTGTTACGAAATTTTATTGCCGACTTTAAAGTGATATTTGAGCGGGACCCCGCTGCCCGTAACGTTTTAGAAGTACTGGTATGCTATCCAGGACTACATGCCTTGCTGCTACATAGAGTCGCCCATGCTTTTTGGAACCTAGGTCTTCCTTTCTTTCCTAGGTTTATTTCCCATGTGGCTCGATTGATGACTGGAATTGAAATTCACCCAGGAGCCACCGTTGGTCATGGGGTATTTATTGACCATGGTATGGGAGTGGTGATTGGTGAAACAGCCATTGTGGGAGATTATTCTCTGATTTATCAGGGGGTTACTCTAGGGGGGACAGGCAAAGAAACTGGTAAACGTCATCCCACCCTGGGTACCCAGGTGGTTGTCGGTGCTGGCGCAAAAGTCCTTGGCAATCTGCAAATCGGTAACAATGTTCGTATTGGTGCAGGTTCAGTTGTTCTCAGAGATGTGCCCTCTGACTGCACGGTGGTCGGTATACCTGGAAGAATAGTCCATCGCTCCAGTCGCTCCGCACCTCTGGAACATGGTCAGTTGCCTGACTCTGAAGCGGCCGTCATCCGCACCTTAGTGGATCGAATTGAAACCCTAGAGAGACAGATTGCTCAGTTACAAAAACAAACAGCACCGCTAGAAATGTTGTCGTCCCTAGCGCAGGAACAGGATGATGAAGGAGACTGTTGTCGGTTAACGGATCGGGCAATTGAAGAATTTTTAAATAGCTGCCCATCTCTAACTAAGTAGAGGGCTTGCTTAGGGGTTAACGGCACCCATCGTCCAACCTTGATCGGTATATTCGTAGATACAGCGGTTCTGGGGCTCTCCCTTAAGATTTAAATGGTCCACTCGTTGCACCCCCAGCAGCAATACATAGAAACTATCTGGAGGCTGTTCCAACACCATGGCCTCAGTTTCAAAGTTGCTGCTCTCAGCTCTGGGGTGGCCGGGGTGAGGCCAATAAAACTGTTGGCGAGCTTTTGGAGATAGCCCTTGCCAAGCCTGTAGCCGAATATTAGTTTGATTGTCAGCTCCAACCACAGTGAGCTGACCAGATATCCGGAACTGTTCTCGGGTGACGGTGAAATACCAACAAACCTCAGCCCAGGGGCAGGCCAGTATTTCATCTATCTTCTCACTGCGTCCATCCGTGATGATTTGCAGGCAATCTTGAACAAAGCCTCGAAAAACCACAGTACGATTAGCGGGTTTACCCCGTTTGTTAATAGTGGCTAGCTGCATGTATCGGCAGTAGGGGCGGGAGCGATTGCGATGTAGGGCTCGCGCTAGGATAGAGCGCCACGGAGCGAAGGTCATGGAAGCAGTCCAAGTTTGGGCAGAATAATTGGCAGCTTACACGAACAGTGGTTGGCTCTACGATACCCAATCTTGTTCTCAATGACGTACATATAAATTAGATTGCAGTATTGTCATAAGGGATTGCTTCATGTCGATCGTCATTGTTTAGGTCTAGAAGCCGTTAGACTCTTACATATAGCTAAGGTTTTGGGCTGGTGCGAAAGGTTAAATACTTTTTCGTTTGCATTGCTCATAGTTGTTATGGCTTAAGGTTTCTAGCAATCCCTAGGTTATGAAATATGGGCACAATGCAAACCTGTGGTAGGCAAACCTAAGAAATTAACGTCAGAATTAAAAATAAGGTGTTGCTGATCCCCGGTATGATTTCATCTACAAAGTACGGATGCATAGGATATTTAATGGACTGTTCTATGTCTAGCTCGGCAATGGCAAATATCGTATTCAAAGGAGATAGCCTGTAGGGTCATGACCGCCACTGTTCTTCTCATATTGGGAATTGCCTTTTTAGTGGGTGGAGCCGACTTTCTAGTACGCGGTGCCTCCAATCTGGCTTCCATGGTCCGTATTTCTCCCCTGGTGATTGGTCTGACGGTGGTTGCCTTTGGCACTAGCGCACCAGAACTGGCAGTGAGTCTAAATGCAGCGCTTAACAACCAAGCAAGTTTAGCGGTTGGCAATGTCGTTGGTAGCAATATCTGCAATGTGCTGTTGATTTTGGGGGCATCAGCGGTAGTGGCCCCTCTCGTGGTGGCACAACAGCTAATCCGTCTCGATGTACCCATCATGATTGGGGTATCAGGACTACTGTTTTTCTTTGGTTTGGACGGACGAATCAACTCCTCTGACGGCATTGTTTTAGTGTTAGGCGGTGTGGGGTATACCCTGTTTTTGCTGTATCAGAGCCGTCGAGAGACAAACCCTGAGGTGCAGAGCGAATATGAGCAGGAGTATGGCTCAAAAGAGTTTTCTTGGTCCCAGGTAGGTGTGGAATGTGCGGCCTTCTTAGGGGGAATGGCCTGTTTGGTAGTTGGGTCTAGACTATTGGTACGTGGTGCGGTTTCCATTGCTGATGCGTTTGATGTTAATCCTTTAATTGTTGGATTAACTGTGGTGGCTTTGGGGACGTCTCTACCGGAGTTGGCAACATCGATGGTGGCCACATTTCGCGGTGAACGGGACATCGCGGTAGGTAATGTGGTTGGTAGCAATATTTTTAATATTTTGGTAGTTCTGGGAGTGACCAGTACCCTATCTCCTGGAGGCGTTTTAATTGAACCATCAGTGATGGCCTTTGATATTCCAGTGATGATTGGGGTGGCGATCATGTGTTTTCCCATTTGTTTTAACGACAATTTGGTGAGCCGTTGGGAAGGTCTGTTACTGCTGGTTTATTACTTAGCCTATACCTTGTACTTGGTGATGAAAACAACCGAGCATGATAATACGGTTATGTTTGGTGCAGCCCTAATGTATGTGATTGTACCTATGACAATCCTAGGGCTAACGATGATTACCCTGCGATCGCGCTTTGGTTCAGCCAAGCTCAGGAAATAGAGGCTCAGCCAAACTCAGAAAGTAATTCTTGACACTCTGCCAGGGCAGGATTGAGTGCCCGCGACAGTTCTAATGGATCAACCCCCAGAACGGTCCGTCGTCTGTGGGCATAGATGCCTGCTTGAGCATGCCACCAAACTGCACCCAATGCAGCACTGATAACCGCTTGAGCAGCGTCTGCGGTCATTCTGTTTTGGGCCATCAGCCCACCCATGAGCCCAGTTAATACATCGCCGCTGCCACCTCGCGCCAAGGCTGGGGTACTGCTGGGGTTTAGCCACAGGCGACCATCGGGGGTGGCGATGGTGACCTTAGACCCTTTCAAAACAACTGTGATGTTGGTTTGTTGAGCGGCTGTCAAAGCCCCCGCATGGTTACAGCTAACATCGGGAAACAGACGCTTAAATTCGCCAGGATGGGGGGTAATGACCGTCAGCCCGGAACGCTGGCTCAGTTGGTGGGCGGTGATGCCATTAAGACCATCCGCATCGAGCAGTAGTGGTGCGGCGCTATCTAATACTTGGGTCAGCCAAGGCACCTGGGCTAGTCCAGGGCCACACGCGATCGCATCGTACCGATTAAAATTCAGCGCCGGTAGGGTGGCTATGGTGCCCTGAGCGGACTCTTCCACACCCATAACCAGAGCACCAGGCAGTTGAGCAATCGCCTGGTGGCGCACACTGTCTGGAACCACTAGCGTAATCATGCCTACACCGCTGGCCATGGCGCCATGCCCTGCTAACAGAGCAGCCCCCATGTATTGTCTGGAACCGGCAATCAGCAACAGGTGTCCCACCGTATACTTGTGGGCTACGGGAGAGCGGTGCAGCGGTAGTGCTTGCAACGCTTGCACATCAGTTAGACGCTGTACCTGAGGGTGAGTCCCCAGTACCTGCTCAATATTGGCTAAAGGAATATCAAAATCAATCAGCACGGTCTCCCCCAGATAGGGTTGAGCCGTTTCCTGTAGAAAAGCCTGTTTCCACAGCCCCAGACACAGTGTTGTACTCGCATGAACTGCCGTACCCAAAACTTCCCCAGTGTCGGTATGCAGCCCCGAAGGTAGATCAATACTGACCACCGTCACGGAGTGCCGATTCAAAGACTCTACATCTGCAGCAAGAGCGCCCACTAGTGGACGATTGAGTCCAAATCCAAATAGTCCATCGAGGACTAAGTGGCATTGCCCCAAAATAGCTTCTAGATCAGTCTGGTACCAGGGGATACCTAGGCTGCGGCAGTAGCGTCCATGGCCTTCCGTTAGGGGTTTACAGCGCTCAAATGGACTGTAAATGATTACCTCATACCCCTGCAAAAATAGCTCTCGGGCCACCACCAGAGCATCCCCGCCATTGTGCCCCGGCCCGGCCAACACCCCAATTCGCTGATGCTTTAACCAATGGTGTTGCCCGTAGGTAACAATACGTGCCGCGACCTTTTCCATTAAGGCTGCGATGGGAAACCCCACAGCAAAGATTTGTTTTTCAATCGCCTGCATTTGAGCGGCCGTTACACAAAACCTTTGAATCGTGTTGCGCGTTTGGATAATCGTCATCACGTCAATTTCATCGGAAAGCTTGGGACTTTTTTGACTGCGGGCTAAGCGTTGGGGACTCCGAGCTATTTTTGGTCTCTAAAAAGTCCTCAAGAACCGCCACGGTTTTGTGATTGGAATGCTAGCCTAAGAAATGGCATCTTGGTCGGTTTGCACATGGGAAAAGTTGTTGTAGGTCTGTCTGGTGGAGTTGATAGCTCAGTGGCGGCTGCCACATTACACCAACAGGGACATGAAGTTATTGGTCTTACCCTTTGGCTAATGAAGGGTAAGGGGCAGTGCTGCTCCGAAGGTATGGTAGATGCGGCTCAGCTGTGTGAGGAGTTGCAGGTGCCATACCATGTTGTGGATACCCGTGAGCTATTTGAAGAGAAGATTATCAATTATTTGGTGGAAGGGTACAGCCAGGGAGTGACGCCCTTACCCTGCTCCCAGTGCAATAGCACTGTCAAGTTTGGCCCTATGTTGGAATACGCCCGTCAAGAATTTGGGGCCGATACCATTGCCACTGGCCACTACGCTCGGATTACCCACAATCCCCAGACGGAACGGTATGAATTGCGTCGTGCCGTAGACCGCTCTAAGGACCAGTCCTATTTTCTTTACGATTTGACCCAGGAACAATTAGGCGCAACCCAGTTTCCCCTAGGGGAGCAAACGAAAGTACAAACGCGGGCGATGGCTGCTCAGCTGAGTCTGCATACGGCTGAAAAGCCTGAAAGCCAGGATCTTTGCTTAATTGAGCAACATGGTTCCATGCAAGCCTTTTTGGATAAATACTTGGCTCCTAAACCAGGGAATATTGTTGATACTGAAGGGCAGGTGCTAGGGCAGCATACGGGAATTCACCACTACACTATCGGCCAACGCAAAGGCTTGGGCATTGCCGCTCCTGCACCTTTATATGTAGTGGCCATAGACGTTGCTCGTAATCAGGTGGTGGTGGGAGAACGAGATAGTGTTCATCAGCCTGACTGTATGGTGGATCGGGTTAACTGGGTATCTATTTCAGCGCCCGACACACCGATCTTGGTGACTGTTCAAATTCGCTATCGGTCTGCTGCCGTACCTGCCACGGTTGTACCCCTAGCCGATGGCTCTATCAAACTGGTTTTTGAGGAACCTCAATTTAGTGTTTCACCGGGGCAGGCTGCGGTCTGGTATGACAGTGAAGATCGAGTCCTCGGTGGTGGTATTATTCGACCATTTTTGTAATTAGTAGCCATTTTTCTAGGGATCGGGCAATCTTAGCAATTAATCCAGCGCCAATACGGTACTCTTGTCCCCGTGAGGCCATTTTCCATGCTCTGATTCGTAAGAACGATGGCTGTACTCATTCCTAAAGCCAATGGGGTAGAGCTGTGAAGCGACGAGAGTTTTTGTCAGCAACAGGTGTCATTTTAGGAGGCTTGGGGCTGAGTCAGTCCCGGCTTTTAGGGTGGCAACAGGCACTAGCCGACACTGCCCGTCGAAAACGGGCACTGCTGATTGGGATCAATCAATATCCAAATGCGGTATTGGGTCCAAAGCTAAAACCGCTGCATGGTTGCGTGACGGATGTTGAACTTCAGCGACAGTTGTTAGTTCATCGCTTTGGGTTTGCCGATGATGACATTGTTACTCTGGTGGATGCCCAGGCTACTCAAGCAGGGATTCTAGAAGCTCTTTTTCAATTAG
Source organism: Cyanobacteria bacterium P01_D01_bin.156 (assembly GCA_039024555.1). Taxonomy (GTDB): domain Bacteria; phylum Cyanobacteriota; class Cyanobacteriia; order Phormidesmidales; family Phormidesmidaceae; genus Leptothoe. The sequence goes on along the minus strand of JBCCQQ010000005.1, from coordinate 81,441 downwards.
CCGACACCTCGGTGGCCAACGACTGTGTGATTGTGCACTTTAGTGGCTATGGTGCTCAAGTGATGTTGGACGGTAAAGCTGTTAAGACCTGGGTGCCGGTGGACGGTGTATTGCCAACATCAGACAATCCTATGTCTAAAGATGTGCCTGTGCCATGGGTAAAACAAATTCTGGCAAAACTGAAGACTAAACAGGTATTTACGGTGGTGGATGCCGGTCATAGTCAGCCAATTAGTTTGTCCGGTGGCTATTACGGTCGTGCTCGCACAGATATCCCTACCGTGGATGGGATTGATTTCCCTGAGGTGTCGGCGTCTCTTGCATCAGAGCTGGAGAAAATACAAACGAGAACCGAACCTGCGTTTTTTCCGGGTGATTTGTTGTTGGCCGCACGCGATGGCCAACCGGTAATTGAACGCCAGTGGGATGATTTTGGGGCAGGTTTATTTACCTATGCATTGACACGTTACCTTTGGTCTGCTCAATTGCCAGCTGGACTATCGGCCGCCATGCGGGGGGCTCAGGAATTGATATTACCCCTGGTCCCGAATCAGACCCCCTATTGGACTACCCGCACCGCTGATGAGCATACGATTTACGGAGAAACTGATTTGCCATCTTTGGATGCAGTGATCACTGCAGTTGATGGTCGTTCGGTCAGCCTCTGGTTGGGCGGTCTGCCAGCCGATGTGGTGCAGTATGGCGAAAAATTTGGACTATCACAGCAATCGGATAGCAACGTCCCCAAATTTATGGCGCGCGCTCACGCTGGATTAACCGGACGGCTAAAGCTGCCTGAGGGGGAAACCGCTGTGGTAGGACAGCCCCTGTATGAGATCACCCGTATTTTACCCAAGGCATTGCCCTTAGTCGTTTCCTTAGATTCTGATCTAGCAAGAATTGAACGAGTTGATGCCACCAGTGCCCTAGCGGCCCTATCCTTTGTGGACTCCACTGATGATACGCACCCTGCTGACTGTATGTTGGGCAAGGTCCCACCGGATAAAGTCACTGAGATGGCCGTATCTAGAACGAGCACCAAACAGATTTATGGATTGTTTACGCCTACTCGAGAGTTGATTGTGGGATCGTTAGCAAAACAGGACGAGGCGGTAAAAATGGCAGTGAGTCGTCTGGCCCCTAAGCTTAAAACTATCCTGGCAATGAAGCTGCTACGGTTAAGTGAGAACCAAGCTTCATCGCATCTAGCGGTTCGACTTAATCTACTGTTGGCAGGTGAAACCGATAAGTTAGTTTTGCAACGGGAAACCCGGCGTGCTTCAGGTAAATCCTCCAAAAGCCGTTTAGCAGATGCGGTAAACCGTCAGAACTATCCCGTTGAATTTTCAAAAGGCTCCCAAATCCGCTATCAGGCCCTGAATTTTGGTGAATCTCCGGTATACAGTATGCTGCTGGGATTTGATGCCCACGATCGAATGATGGCCTTTTTCCCGTCTAGCGATGGTCAGTCCTATACCCTGGAGACGTTGCAAACTGCTCTCACATTGGCACCAGGGACGGCCACAGCTATGCCGAGTCAAACCACCTGGCTAGTAGATGACTCAGAGGGGCGGGTGGAAACATACCTGGTTTGTAGCAGTCGACCCCTGACCCAGTGCTGGCAAGAGTTACTGACGTTGGTCAACACGACTAATAATCAGCGAGTTCCCTTAGGAGAGCATGCTTTACGGCTGATTCAAGCGTTGATGGATGATCTAAACGATCCAAAAGCGGCTGAAAACGATACTGACAGTTACACCTTAAACACGGCTCAGTGGGCTACGGTGGGCTGCCACTACAGTCTGGTTTAACTGGCATTAGCTGATTCACAGTACCCTGTGCCCGCAGCTTTAAGGTTTAATTCTTGCGGATGTGGCCTATCCGGCTACGTTAGCTTCACTAACTTCTTGAGTAGCCATTTCCTGGTTTGAAAAGCTAAAGGCCCGAAAATGCTTTGCCTGCTCTTCAATCCGGCTAGCAATGCGATCACACACCAGGCTGCAAAGCTGGAAGCTTAGATCGTCTGCGACCCGATAAAACGAAGATGTGCCCTCAGTACGACGGACCAATATACCTGCCTGCAACATCACCTTCAGATGTTTAGAAACATTGGCCTGACTCGTTTCAGTCACCTCAACCAGTTCCTGCACGCACTTTTCACCGCTACCTAGAAGATTCAAGATCTTGAGTCTCATAGGTTCACTTAGAACGCTGAAATAATCAGCCACTTGCTGAATCACTTCAGCGGAGATAGGCTCCATTGCAGGACCTCCAAAACCCTCAAGGAAACGGTCATATTTGCCGTATCAAAATCTGATGGGTATTGTAACAACATATTTATCAATAGCAATAGAGTGATTTTATTTTTTGAGTGAAAAAATAAAATCACATCAAGGTTTCTGCTTTAGGTAGTGCAGGCCAATGGTCTGCGACTTTTGCGATGGCGACGCGCTGTTGCCCTCAACAAACGGCTGGCCAACCAATCCGGTATTTAGCAGTCATCGGCTGCACTTTATTACTGAATATCTATACTCTGCAACTGTTGGCATTAAATTGTGAAGGAAGTCTAGGGTTTTAATCTGCTAACAATTTTCCAGAGTTAGGCTTGTGAAAGTTGTAGGTATTGCCGATTATCGAGATAACTTTATCCCTCATATCTAGCCTGCAGCTGGTTTTATTGAGCATTTCATATCCTAAGTCAGCAAAGACAGATTATGTCGTCTATTTTTATACTTCTTCTTTCAAAAAAAACGCCTAATCCAAACAAATGATTTTCATTTAATGGCTTCTCAAACTTGTCCTAGTAAATATTTGGAAAGCTTCATTTAGAGACTTAATAATTACTGTTTACTCCGATTTTGTATCAATTTAGGCAAAGGTTCTAGTACTTTTTACTTAATGAGGTTTGTTGTATTTAAATTATTCTTTGAAAGTAAATGGTAAAGAATCTCATTAGGGTGATCTTTGAGGCTCAAATACCGGTTTTATCGTTAAGGAATCTGTGGTGTTGAAGCACTGATGATATCTTTTCTAGGCTTGTGTAAGCCCTGACTACCGATGATTCAATCCTCTAAAAATGTTTAGAAAGTAAATGGACTGTTGTCTGCAGCAGTTGTGAGCTGGGTATTAGAGTAGGTTTCAAGATTGATGGATACATAAAAGCTGTCTCCATCGACATTTAAGTCTATTCAAAATTAATCCCTATCGTCTCATAACAAGAGTTTTAATTCAGTCGCCCTACCGTTTTTGTTGAAACGAAGTACCTGTTTTGAGTATTTTTCGCCGTAAAATTTGTTGCCTGCCAGAGATGTCATAGTGGCCATGTCTAGCTTCTCTTCAGCATTGAATTATCAAAGTGTGCCGTATCCTGTATTTGAACAATTGCACAGGAGCTTGGCTGAAGTACCGACTGTGGTTGCGCTGTCGGAACAGGATCTAGACCAATTGCCTAAAACGGCTGATCTCGATCGGTTTACGCTGCTTGTAACCGAGCAGGGATGCCTTTTGTTACTAGCTCAGGAACAACCTGGAGAGGACTATCGGGTGTGCCTGTGTGCCAACCCGGCTGTCATTAGAGAATTTTTGTCGCTGCCGTGGTTAAAAAAACACCTGAGTCCGAGTCGCTATACCCACTGGGAGAATCTGCAACAGGGGATGATGTCAACAGTTTCGCCAGCTCTACCTGTACTGCCGTTTGATAATCCTACGTTGCTGCAATGGATACATCGGCTAATTTTTGAGGACAGTGGTCTAGATATTTTGACAGATTCTCAGATTTCGGTGTCCTCCGCTGCAGTTTTGCAACGTATCGCAGAACGATTGAATCAGCCTGAGCAGTCCTTTGACGGATTAATACGGTCTACCTTAGAGGATGTTTGTGCTTGGCTATGTCTGGATCGATTATTTATTTTTCAGGCTGTTGATGCTGGTCCCTATATCTACCAAGCTGATGCAAAAGGAGCTTTGAGGCTACCAGAGGAGAGTCAGTTTATGCCTCATGTTGCCTATGAAGTATGTAAGTCTTCAGCAATAGTATCTGTTTTGCACCAGACCGATATCCATTGTCAACAGGATGCCTCCTGGCAGCAGCGCTACACAACCGATACTAGCGCTTACTACGCTGTTGATAATGTGATCGAGCACTATCAACAGTTTCCATGTTTGGTGGAGCGGTTGGAAAAAGCTCAGGTGCGCTCTCAGCTGATAGTGCCCATACGTCTTGATGGTGAGGTTTGGGGGTTATTGGTTGGCCAGCGTTGTAGAGCTCAACCTTCCCAGAAAAGCCATCGTGGCTGGCAATCCTGGGAAGGTCAGTTTTTATCTCAAGTTGCAACCCATGTTGAGATCGCATTGCACCAGGCTCATTTAGAACACCAACTTCAAAACCAAAAACTTATGCTCAATAACCAGGTGGATGAGCGGACTCAAAATTTGCGGGATGCTTTGATGGCTGCAGAAGCTGCCAATAAGACCAAAAGTGAATTTTTGGCTACGATGAGTCATGAACTGCGTACTCCTCTGACTTACATCATTGGGATGTCTGCCACCCTATTGCGCTGGTCTTTTGGAGAATTGAGCTCACGGCAGCGAGACTATCTCAACACCATCCATAGCAGTGGAGAACAGCTTTTAGATATTATCAATGACATTTTGGATGTTGCTAAAATTGAAGCGGGACGAACAGTTCTGGAAATTAACGATTTTTCTCTGTCGAATTTAGCCCGCAGTAGTTTGGAGAGTTTTCGAGAAGAAGCTCAGGCTAAAGGAGTAGACCTACGAATTAATCTTCGGCTTTCGGAAGGTGAAGATAGTTTTAGGGCTGACCCCCGGCGCATACGTCAGATTTTGGCTAATTTATTAAGTAATGCGGTTAAATTTACAGACAAAGATGGCCGCATAAGTTTGCGGGTTTGGCGAGACCCCCATAATGTGATGTTTCAGGTAGAAGATACAGGGATTGGGATTCCTGAAGCTCAGCAGGCTGTCTTATTTGAAAAATTTAAGCAATTGGAAACTACTCGGCAGCGGCAGTATCCAGGAACAGGTTTAGGATTAGCCCTGACTAAGCAACTGGTTGAGCTGCATAATGGTTCGATTCAAGTGGTGTCTACCCCTGGCAAAGGCTCCATGTTTACCGTACGTATTCCCATCCAGCATCCCGATGGGGTGATCAATTCATTTCACTCTGTGGAACCCACCACGGGGCGCATTATCTTGCTAGAGGATGATGAGAGCAGTGCCAGCTTAATTTGTGATTTGTTAACGGCTGCCAATTACCAAGTGATTTGGGTGATTGAAGGATCCCGGATTGTGCACCAGGTAGAAATATTGCAGCCGGTGGCCATAATTTTGAATCAGCATCTAGTCAGTGGCAATAGTCAGTACATTGTGGATGATCTCAAACGTTACGTGGCGACGTCTGGCATTAAGGTGATTTCTCTCGTGGATGCAGATGATATAGACAATACCCACAGCATTCCTATGCAAGGCTTTGATGCCCATTTAGTGAAACCTATTGCCCCACCTAAATTGCTCAACACGATTCAATCCTTAACTCAATCCTTGACTCAACGTGGCTAGAGTTTGGGTATACACCTGTAAGGTTAGGGGACCGACTATCTTCTGTAAGCAGTTGAGGTGTGACAAGGGCTGATGTTGGGTAAGGTTCTCAAGGAACGCTACCAATTAATGCAAACATTGGGGTCAGGAGGCTTTGGCCAAACCTATGTGGCGCGGGATTTATCTCAACCCACAATGCCTGACTGCGTGGTCAAGCAGTTAAAGCCAGCCAGCACCGATGCCACCTTTCTGAAAGTGGCCCGACGGTTGTTTGAAACCGAAGTTGCTACGCTCAAGCGCTTAGGAAGCCACAGCTGCATTCCTAAGCTCCTAGATTCATTTGAGGAACAGCAAGAGTTTTATCTGGTTCAGGAACTGATTGATGGAGAATCCCTAGGGGACGAAATCTATCGCCTGGGTCGATTAAGTGAGTCCCAGGTGATTGAACTACTGCAGGAAACCTTAAGCCTTCTGCAATTTGTTCATCATCGTCGAGTGATTCATCGGGACCTGAAGCCAGACAATCTCATTCGGCGGGCTCACGATGGCAAACTGTGTTTGATTGACTTTGGGGCAGTCAAGGAAATTCGTACCCAACTCATGGACAGTGAGCTTACGAGCTTAACGGTCGGTATTGGCACCCAAGGGTATACCCCCAGCGAGCAACTAGCGGGAAAACCGAGATTTAGCAGTGACATTTTTGCCCTAGGAATGACGGCGATTCACGGGTTGACGGGACGTAAGCCAACGGATTTACCTGAAGATATCTCGTCCCTAGAATTGCGCTGGGAGAACTATGCCAATGTTAGCCCCGGGTTAAAGCGCCTGTTGCGAAAAATGGTGTGCCATTATTTTTACCAGCGCTATCAGACCACGGCTGAGGTGCTCCATGATTTAGGCCGTCTCGATGAATTGGCCCAGGAAGTGGATGCGCCGACCATGGCCGAAACCGTTTTGCCTCAGGAAACGGTTTGGCAACCCACCCGGAAACAGGGGGTGCGGGCTGTAGCGATCGCAACTGTTGTAGCCAGCGCTCTGACCCTGGGGCTGCGGCAATTGGGAGCCTGGGTCCCTCTCGAACTGAGGGTATACGACACGTTAGTCGCCTATCAACGAGACCTCGGACCTGACCCTCGAATTTTGTTGGTGGGTATTAACGAGCAGGATCTAAATAACCAACAAAGTGATACCCCCTCAGATCAATCAATCGCCGATGCCCTAGATATTATTCAGAGCCATAATCCGAGCACCATTGGCCTTGACCTCCATCGTAACTTTGCAGTCGGTGAGGGGCGAGCGGCTCTGGCTCGTACCTTAGCCGCTTCTAATGTTATTGGTATTACGAAACTGGGGGATGCGGACGGTGAGAGTATTCCGCCGCCACCAGAGTTAGCGCCTGAACAAGTCAGTTTTAATGACTTCCCTCTGGATCCCGATGGCAAAATTCGCCGTAATTTATTGTTTGCCAGCTTCTCTAATGATGAAGATGAGCCAGTTTACACCTCTTTTGGGCTGATGGTGGCGATGCACTATCTCTATGAGCAGCATCGACTGCAGCCTGCAGAAAGCGATAGGGATACCGAGTTTATGACCATTGGTGATGTGGGCTTCACCCTTATGGACCCTAGCTTCGGGGGCTATCAAGCTGCGGATACGGCGGGCTACCAGATCCCCATTACTTATCGCACCCCTATCCAAGTGGCTGAGCAAGTATCCTTAACGGATGTTCTAGAGAATCGAGTTGATCCGGAGCTGATTCGCGACAGAATTGTACTGATTGGTAACACAGCCTACACCAGTAACGACAAGTTCTTTACTCCCTATACCCTGCGTAGTGATATTAGCGATAACAACTATCAAATGTCCGGTGTGGAGTTACACCTGCATATGGTCAGTCAATTTCTCACCGCAGTATTAGATGGGTATCCTCTGGCCTGGGCTTGGCCAGATGCCCTGGAGATCCTATGGATTTTAGGCTGGGCTGGGGGCGGTAGCCTGGTGGTTTGGCAGCTGCGTCATCGACGATATTTGCTAATGGCCTATGGCATCGGGGTGATAGTGATCTCAGGGACTACCATCGGCTTCTTCTTAACCAATGCCTGGGTGCCCGTAGTTGCGCCACTGGCTGCATTTACTCTAGCCAGTAGTGGGCTATTGCTATACCGCAGCTACCACCAGCGGCGTCAGTTTCTACCAGCAACCAAGGTCCTTCCTAATCTGCGTTAGGATCACTAAGGAAGCTGTAACTAACCTTCTGAATCCACGACTGAAGTACGACAATGGTAGAAAAAATTCAAAAAACAGACACAGAATGGCAAGCGCAGCTTACCCCTGAGCAATATCAAGTTACCCGTCAGCATGGTACTGAGCGTGCCTTTAGTGGTAAGTACCATGACAACAAAGCTGCCGGCACCTATAACTGTATTTGCTGTGGTGCTGAACTCTTTACCTCAGAAACCAAGTACGACTCTGGCACTGGCTGGCCTAGCTTTTGGGCGCCTAGTCAGGATGACAATGTAGCTACTAAGCGAGACTTTAGCCACTTTATGATTCGTACTGAGGTCCTGTGTGCTGTGTGCGATGCCCATTTAGGCCATGTATTTGGTGACGGTCCTCAGCCTACGGGACAACGCTACTGCATGAACTCAGCATCCCTAGATTTTGTTCCTAAGGAAGACGTGTAGACGGTCCCATGGAGCTAGCAATTGAGTATCGGGGTGAGGGTATACCCGTTCTATGCCTTCATGGTCATCCAGGGACCGGCCTCTGTATGTCAGTGTTCACCGATGCCCTGTCCCGCAATTTTCAAACCCTAGCTCCAGACCTGCGAGGCTATGGCGATAGCCGATCAACCGGTCCATTTACCATGGAACAACATCTGGATGATCTAGATCAGATTTTGTGCTCTTTGGACCAGCCCTGTATAGTTTTAGGCTGGTCCCTAGGAGGGATTTTAGCCATTGAACTTGCCCTCAAATATCCCGAGCGTATTCGCGGCATGATCTTGATTGGCACGGCAGCTAGACCTGCAGGCTGTCATCCTGTTATCTCTTGGCAGGACAATCTTTTTACCGGAGTTGCAGGTATTTTGAACTGGATTGCTCCAGGCTGGCCTTGGATGATTCAAACCCTAGGAAAGCGTTCACTCTTCCGGTATTTGATCTCGCAACACACCCCCCAGGCCTACACGCGCATTGCCCGAGAGGGTACACCCGCTTTTTTACGAACTTCTGCTTTTGCAAATCGTGCCCTAAACAGAGCCCTAAAGCAGGGCTATAACCGTTTAGGTGAACTCTATCGGATACAGCAACCCTGTCTGATGTTAGCGGCCGCTAACGATGTGCACATTACCCCAGAGTCTAGTCGAGAAACCGCTGAAGGGTTACCCAACTGTGACTGGAAACTCTACGATGATGTCGCTCATCTAATGCCCTGGGAGATTGGTGCTCAGCTTTGTGATGATATAAACCAGTGGCTCCAAAAACATAGGTTTATAGCAAGCCGCTAGAGATAGCTCAGAGCCCATAGTTGACAATATCAGCGCTCGCTAAAAGCCATAGGTAGCAACCGTTATGTGAAAAGCACGCGGTTGAATGTGTCTGGTAGTTTGCTATACATCTGACCGACAGTCACTGACATAAAGCCCTAGTTTGTGTCAGTAGTGGCCTATAAAAAGTCTTTTAGTTGTCTTTTTAGATACAATCAAAAAACTTTTTTAGCGGCAAAGGGTTCCTGGAAATAGCTAGGAACCCTTTGCCGCTAAAAAACGTGAAAACTATTGAACGGTGACGCTTGAGAGGAGTCGCTCAAAGCTCAGTGAGCAACTAGTTTTGATAAACTGGTGACCCGACATTGCTAGGTTCAGTATAAATTACGGTTAGGTGAGCGGGTGCAGCACAGCTTTTGATACTCACATCAATCTGCTGAGCGCCTTCCTGCTCTAAATCTTCAATGTATCCTGCTTGGTACTGGGATGCTTCAACTTCGGTATTAAACGGACCAAAGTAGTAAAGACAGCGAGGCTGGGCAGTGGAAATTTCAACCCACCAAGGTTTGGAGAATGAGCCGAAAAGATTACTCAAAAAGTTTTTCATAAAATGTGAGCCTGTTGTTTTTTAAAAGACCAGTGTTTGCAGCCAACAAACCGCGCATATAACATTTATACAGTGTGATTTTGATCCCCGCCAAGCTTAATTGTAGGTAATTTTTCAAGCCAACGCTGCCGATAAATCTCATACAGGACCATACCAGTAGCAACGGATGCATTCAAACTAGGGGTTTTCCCGGCTAGGGGAATCGATATTAGAACATCACAAAGATTTTGGATCGATAGGCTAAGACCGTTCCCTTCTGCACCAATGGCTAAGACAATGGGGCGATCAAATTTGGTGGCGTGGGCGGTTTGAGTTGCATCCGAGGCTGTTCCATATACCCAGAACCCGTCTTTTTTAAGTTGTTCTAAAGCCCGACCTAAGTTAACGACCCGTGCTACTGGTAATGTTTCTAAGGCTCCGGCCGCGACTTTAGCCACCGTTGGGGTAATCCCCACGGCACGTCGTTGAGGAATGACGACTCCCTGGGCTCCTAAAGCTTCGGCGGTGCGGATGATGGCCCCTAAATTATGGGGATCGGTAATACTATCGGCAGCAACAATTACCGGGTGGCGGCAAGCGGCTTTAGCATCGGTAATTAAGTCAGCTAGTTCGATGTAGTTGTGGGAGGCAATTTGGGCCACAATTCCCTGGTGATTAGCTCCCTGGGTAAGTTGATTGAGCCGCTGGGTGTTAACTTCGTCAACAACGGCTCCATTTGCCTTTGCATCCAAAATGAGTGGGCGAAATCGACCATCAAAGACCAGCCGTGAGTTAACCCAAAGCTTATTGATAGGTCGCTGATTTGCGATCGCAGCTTCGACAGAATGACGACCGTAGACCAAATCTGGACGCTCTTCCTGAAGAGTAGCTTCCCGGTCAAGGGGTTGAGCCTGGCTAGGTCGAGCCGGTCTAGCAGACTCCTGAGAAGTGGGAGCGGGACGACGTTTCTTAAATGGCTTTCTCGATGATAGTTTTGGCTTCCCTTTACGAGACGGGCGAGACTTTCCCCTATCTGGACGAGGACGGTTGTCGGCGGGTTTAACCATGACTTTGGAGTAGAAGCGGAGTCACATCATACCGCTTCACTGAGATTTCAGCTGAATTCAGGTGTTGCAGAAACCCTTAACTCTTTCAACAGCTGCCACAGACGTTCCTGATTGGTAATGTAGAGGTAGCCAATCAAGGTTTCAAACGCCGTTGCTTGTCGATAAATTTTGGTTGATAGGCGCTTAGGCGCTTTAGAACTGCCATTTCGCCCTCGACGTACCACATCTGCTTCTGCATCGTTGAGATGGGGGAGTAGTTGGGCTAGGTAACTAGCTTGTTGTTCTGCTTTAACGCGACTTACCACCTGCTGATGGAATTGCTGGATTCGCTGGGGCGGCCAGAGAAGATGCATCCGGACATAAAGCTCAAATACAGCATCCCCTATGTAGGCCAAGGATACTGGCGAAAGTGATTGAACACACGGAACAGTCACCCCAAAATAGGCAAGGTCGGATAGGTCAGCTGAAATGCCAGCTTGGTCGCAACCGTCCATCATGGATTCCTAGGCAACATGTGCCTACTTACCCCACTGAACTCTACATTCCCTGGGCTGTACATAGCCACCTAAGAATCCTTGTTGAGATTCTCAAGGGCAATTTCAACGGAAGGCTGTAATGAAAGAAACTTTTCTAGGCGAACCAACTTTACAGTTTGGGTAACCCGAGCATTGGTAACAACCTGTACACTACCACTCTCCCCCTTGGCCTTCTTCACCAGTTGGACCAGTGCACCGAGTCCAGAGCTATCGACAAAATCAATAGCGGACAGGTCGAGAATAATGTGAGTTGGGCCTTCTTCGATATAGCGATTCAGGACCTTTTTAAAGGTAGGTTCTGAAAACGCATCTAAAAGCCCGGTGAGGCGAAAGACTTGGCATTTTCCCCTAACATCACGGGTGCCTCTTAAACTTACGGTTAGGGTCAGTGATTCAGCGATAATAACCTCCTAACGGTCATAAATACGGCAAAATCGGACGTTTAATTTTAGGTCAGGATCCCGCTGACCGCAAGAAAAATGAGCGAAACGTAAATGGGTTTTCCTGGAGCTAAAATTCAGTCTCATATGAGACTTCCCAACAGCGTCTTTAAAGCTGATGGAGCCCTAGATTACCCAACTCGCGAAGTCCGATGATCATGCATCAGACCTACAAACTTTGCAAACAAGTAGTCTGCATCATGGGGGCCAGGGCTAGCCTCTGGATGATACTGCACTGAAAAAATAGGCAGAGTTTTGTGCTGGAGTCCAGCAACGGTGCGATCGTTCAGGTTGAAATGAGTGACCTCAACATCTGTAGAAGGAATTGTATCAGCGTCGATGGCAAAGCCATGATTTTGACTGGTAATTTCTACCTGTCGAGTTAGGCCGCAGGGTTGATTAAGTCCACGATGCCCAAACTTGAGCTTGAAGGTTTTAGCCCCAAGGGATAATCCTAAAATTTGATGCCCCATACAGATACCAAAGGTGGGTAGCTGATTTTCCAGGAGCGCTTTGACCAGTTCTGGGGCTGATTCAACCGCCGCCGGATCGCCGGGACCATTGGAGAGAAAAATACCATCGGGTTGGTGTTGCAGAATCTCTTCGGGGGGAGTGTTTACGGGCACTACAATGACGCGACAACCATAGCTGGCTAGGCGTCTTAAGATGTTGCGCTTGACGCCGAAGTCGATAGCTACCACCGTTAGAGGCTGATCGTTTTGATTAGCAGCCATATCGGCAAACTCCCAGTTAGGGACGGTTGCCTCAGTCCATTCGTAGGACTTTGGCGTACTGACCTCCTGCACTAGGTTGAGGCCTTCCATGCTGGGCAGCTGTTGCAGCTGTTGCAGCAGCTGAGCGGGGTCCAGAATGTCACTGGAAATAGCCCCGTTCATGGCACCCACTGTCCGTAGTTTGCGGGTCAAGGCGCGGGTATCAATTCCATATATTCCTGGAATATTGTGCTGTTTTAGATAGTCCGGCAACGGTTGGGTAGAGCGCCAGTTGCTGGGCCGTTCACAAATATTTTTTGCGATCGCTCCATTTACTTGGGGGGCGGCCGACTCCTCATCCTCAGTATTAACCCCCGTATTCCCCAGTTCAGGGTAGGTAAATGTCACAATTTGACCACGATAGCTAGGATCGGTTAACACTTCCTGGTAGCCCGTCATGCCAGTGTTAAACACAATTTCACCCACCACAGTGCTCTTGGCTCCAAAAGACCAGCCACGAAAAACAGACCCATCGGCTAACACCAGTAGTGCCGGTTGGGAACTAGTGGAAAAAATAGACATAAGCTACAACAAATAAACCAGGGAACATAACCCAATAAAAAGTGCGGAACTTTACCGTTGCTGATTTATCAAGGACACGATCTACTGAAAAGCTCGGTAGCATGAATTCTGAAGACTACTGCCCCAATTAGCAACGCCCATTTCATTTATGGGGACCGGTACCATCCTAGAGGTCATAGGTAACATTTGGACCATGGTTGAAAAAAAACATTTGAAATTTATTCAAATTCTGTGTCTGAGTGTGCTCGTAGCTTGTCAGGCCGAGTCGGCAACTCAGCAGTTGCCCAAGGACTCAGGTCCAAATAATTCGTCCGAAGCCAATGCTTTAGTCGTTCCAGCCGTCACCCCAGAAATCGCCACTCCAGAGCCAGCTGCATCAACACCCGCGCCGGTTGCAAAATCCACCGCTTATCAGGATGCTGTCAATCTAGCGTCAGGGGCCATAATTCTGGGGAATCAGGCAACATCCTTAGACGATTGGTCCTTAATTGTGGGCCGTTGGGAGCAAGCCATAGAAAAACTTGAGCAGGTAACCCTAGAGGATGCTGACTATACGTTAGCTCAGACCAAGCTTGAGAACTATGGGCAAAATTTAGCCCAGGCTCAACAACGCCTAGCCATACTGCAGCAACCGCCATCGGAAATTCCTGTAGCTCAGAATTCAGCCCTAGCAGCAACCCCATCGCCGTCGACATTGGCCACGGTGAGTGGCAATACCGTTGTGCCGATTATTGAACGCCGAGGAGGGACTCCGGTTATCGAGGTGACCTTCAATGGCAACCCCTATCCCATGATCTTAGATACCGGTGCCAGTCATACCCATTTGCCCCGTACCATGGCCAATGAACTGGGTATCCAGGTGCTAGGACAAACATCGGTGGCAACGGCCAGTAGCAGCCAAGCCCTAGTGGATGTAGGCTATGTAACGTCAATTCAAGTAGGCGGTATCCAGCGCTCTAACCTGCCTGTCAGCATTGGGGATGCAGTTCCCATTGGTCTTTTGGGCAATGATGTTTATAAAAATTACGATGTGATTCTACAGGCAAATTCAGTGGAATTTCGTCCTCGTTAGTGGGGCACAATCATAAAAATCTACAGAAACCTCACACGCCTGTAACAATGGCCCAGGTAAAGCTGGGATACCCTTGAAACGGGATTTTGCCTCACCCCTTACACTGCCCCATCAGCGCTGCTATGTCTGAGCTTCGAATTGTTTCTTTAATCCCCAGCGCGACTGAAATTGTTATCCAACTTGGATTTGGTGAAGCTCTGGTGGGTCGCTCCCATTCCTGTGATTTTCCGGCAAGTGTGCAGGCACTGCCTGTGTGTACAGCGCCCAGTTTTGATCCTGAAGGTCAAAGTCGAGAAATTCATGATCGGGTTACTGAACTGCTGCAGCGGGGGCTAAGCGTCTATGAAATCGATGTGGACCAGCTGCGGGAACTGCGTCCCACCCATATTTTGACCCAAGCTCAATGTGAGGTGTGTGCCGCCAGTTTGGCTGATGTTCAAAAGGCTGTGGATCAGATATTTGAGTTTCCACCTACGGTGATTTCTTTACAGCCTCAGGTATTAGCCGATCTGTGGGATGACCTGCGTCAGGTTTCTGTTAGCTTGGATCCAGTGAATGGAGATGCGATCGCAGATCTGACCATCACCCAGCTGCAGCAGCGATTGCAAAACTGTTTACAAAAAGTTCCAGACACCTTACCCCAGCCCACCGTAGCCTGTATAGAGTGGACCAATCCGCTGATGGGGGCCGGTAACTGGGTGCCTGAACTTGTATCTATGGCTGGGGGGCATCCCCTCTTTGGCCATGTGGGTCGGCATTCGCCCTGGCTACCTTGGGAAGATTTAATCGCAGCAGAACCAGACATGCTGGTGATAATGCCCTGTGGCTACGACCTTCACCAAAGTCGTCAGGCTGTAGATCAGCTGATGACCTCACCTCCCTGGCAGGCCCTCAAAGCCGTGCGGGAAGGCCGGGTATTTTTAGTGGACGGTAATCAATTTTTTAATCGCCCCGGCCCCCGACTGGTGGACTCTTTAGAAATTCTGGCTGAGATTTTGCATCCGGACGAGTGCGAGTTTGGCTATGCCATGAAGGTTTGGAAAATCTATTGAACCTCTGGAGGGGCAGAAACTTTGGGTTGAACCTCAAAAGTGTTGAAATCCCTGGGTTTGCTCTAGAAGCAGATCCGGGCCGTGGGTGACATCATCCACCAGACGTACAATCGGCTCCTCCGTTGTAAAGCCGATGACACAGCTACCGGGGAGCTCTTCTACAAATGCTTTAGCTAAGCGATCGGGTAGACTAAGTACCAATTCAAAATCTTCGCCACCGTAGAGAGTCCACTGGGTGGCGGTCGTTACTCCCACCGTATCCACCAACCCCGCAGGAAGGGGTAATTGCGATCTCAATAGGGTTCCCCCTACCTGGCTTTGGGAACAGATTTGAATCACTGCATCGGCCAGGCCATCGCTGGTATCCATTGCCGCAATGCGACTAGCCATAGGGCATAAACTACGTAAGACGTCCATGGCATCAAAGCGAGGTTGAGGACGCTGATGGGCAAGAATCCATGACTTGCCATTGTTGTGCGTATAGTCTAGTTCCCCTAATAACATGGCTAACCCAGCCCGCGACGCACCGTGTGCTCCGGTGCTAATAAGGGTCTGACCCACCTCAGCTCCATAGCGATAGAGTGCCTGCTGCCTATTGACTGCGCCTAATGCCGTAATCGCTAAACTGCGATGGGGACCGCGGCATAAATCTCCCCCAATGACGGCACCGCCATAGTTTCCCAAACAAGCAGACAATCCTTGATATACCCCCTCTAGCCAGGGCCAGGGAGTATCGGGCGGCAGGGTTAAGCCAACCGTGATTCCTATGGGCATCGCCCCCATAGCGGCTAGGTCTGAAAGATTGACCGCTGCTGCCCGCCAACCTAACTCCACAGGCGGCAGGGTGCGATCGCTAAAATGCACCCCGTCAACCAGTACATCAGTAGTTACCACCAGCTGTTTATCGGCAGGGAGCGGGTACACTGCACCATCATCCCCGACAACCTGGGAACAAAATTGCCGCAGCCGCTCCAGCACCTTCTGTTCACCAAGATCAGCAATGGTGGTCACAGTCTGCACATCCCACTGATTTGCTTAAACTTTGGGCTCGACAAAGTTTTCCAAACCATCAATGACCTTGGCAGAGATAATTTTGCCGCCCTGACGCCCCATAACATCTAAAGCATCCTTGCCATCAATGGTGTACCCAAACACGGCGTAGCGACCATCCAGTAAGTTAAGTCCAGCTGGGGTTAATTCAGGCTCAAACAGAAAGAAAAATATCTGAGAAGATCCCCCATCTGGATCCGATTCGGGACGTGCTAGGGCAAGAGCACCAAAAGAGTTGAAGGGAAGGACCGGTTTTTCCAGAAAGCGCCCGAGTTCCTCCAGGGTGGCACCATAGGTAGGTGCACTATCTCCCTCTACCAAAATTTCTAACGGAATTGCCCGATATAGATTGGTTTTGGGATCGATAAACCCTGTTTCAGGACCATCTGGATCGCCTGTTTGCAGCACATAGTTTTCTTCAGCCCGGTCAAAGGTCATACCGTCATAAAAACCACGGTTAACTAAATCGACAAAATTACCTGCTGTAACGGGTGCACTGTAGCCATCCACAACTACAGTCACTGGCCCCTGATTAGTTTTAATTTCAATCGTGGCTCTCCCCTTCAACTGAGGTAAGTTGTCATAATCCTCAGGAACGTCATAGGGAAATTCCTTTAGCATTAGAAATTCTAAATCACCAATGGTGCCCAGTACAGAACGGCGTGTAGACCATAGGGTTTCTAGATCTTTAGACTTAGCTGCGGTTTGTAGCGTTTCCAACTGAGCGACGATTTGAGCCATTAACGGTTCAGCCGCTTCCCGCTGGTTTTGGATCACGGCCTCTAAAATCGCTGGCTTTTTTCGATTAAAAAATTTAGTAGTTCTGGTAATTTCCCGGTTGGCCCGTCCCCATTGCTTTGTACGCAATGCATAGTTGAGTCCTTCCAAGGTGTCCTGTACCTTACGAATTTCCGGGCTATCAATGGGCAGGGAATAGCGTAGTAGAGCCTGGGGGTCAGTGATTGCATCTCCAGGGGGCAAATAGGCTAAAGGTAGGACAGTGCTGGTTATGGAAACTGCTTGAGCCGCAGGTACAAAGAACCAACCCATGGTGAGAAAAATGCTGAGACTGACGCCCAAACAACTCAAAAAGGCATTGAAAAACCTGGATTGAAAACGAGCCATAGCTGGTGACTAACGACAACGGCAAAATATACCTTTACGATCTTGCCATAGTGCGGGGCGTCTCAGATATAAATGGCCACTGAGCTGTACAATAATGGCCGACTGTTAACCGCTGACTATCACCCTACTGTTTGCCAGCACAATGATTTCTAGTAATGATTTTCGTACCGGTACTAGCATTGAACTTGATGGTTCCGTGTGGCGAGTTGTGGAATTTCTTCACGTGAAACCTGGAAAAGGAGCCGCATTTGTTCGCACTAAGCTGAAGAATGCACAATCGGGCAGCGTAGTCGAGCGTACATTCCGAGCGGGTGAAACAGTTCCCCAGGCAATTCTAGAGAAGAGCGTGCAGCAGCATACGTATCGAGAGGCGGAGCAATATGTCTTTATGGATATGGAAACCTATGAGGAATCTCGCCTAACAGCGGAGCAAATTGGTCCTCAGGTTAAGTACTTGAAAGAAGAGATGGAAGTAACGGTTCTAACTTGGAACGGCCAGGTTTTAGAAGTTGATCTACCCAACTCAGTGGTGCTAGAGGTGACTCAAACCGACCCCGGTGTTAAGGGAGACACGGCTACAGGCGGAACAAAGCCAGCCACCGTAGAGACCGGCGCTCAGGTAATGGTGCCTTTATTTATCTCAATTGGCGAGAGAATTAAAATCGATACCCGTAACGATTCTTACCTGGGTCGAGAATAAGGCGAAACTCAGTCCCCTATGCATCCAGGCAATATTGCAGGGGTGCCTTTATCGTTCATTAGGAGTTGTAAACAGTGGATTTGGATTTTAGCGAGCTTCGTCAGCTAGTCGCGGCCCTAGACCAGACAGATATTGCTGAGCTGACGCTCAAAAATCCTCAGTTCGAGCTGACGTTGCGTAAAGCAACTGCCCCTAGTCAGGCGGTGGTAGTTGCTTCTGATGCGTCTTCTATGCAGGCGGCACCGGTATCGTCCATGTCCGCCCCAGTCGCGGCGGCGGTGCCAGCGCCTGCTGCAACATCAGAACCTGTGGCTCCTCCTGCGGTAGCGTCTGATCTTTATGAGCTTACTTCTCCGATGGTGGGTACGTTTTATCGGTCCCCGGCTCCTGATGAAGCACCGTTTGTAGATGCAGGCGATCGCATTAAGGTGGGCCAAACGGTCTGCATTATCGAAGCCATGAAGCTAATGAATGAGCTGGAGGCTGAAGTCTCTGGTGAAGTGGTGGAAATCCTGGTACAAAATGCTGAGCCTGTAGAATTTGGCCAGCCCCTGATGCGCATTAAGCAGAGTTAGTTTTGTTTGAGATATTAGCTAAAACGTTGCTAAATTGGACCTCCACTTGTTGTCTCAAGCCTAATTTTTAGATTTAAGCAAAGCGCACTAGACCTAGTGCACTTTGCTTAAAGGATTTAGGGAATCCCACAAGGTTATTAAATGGTCGTCTAAATTAGTATGGTGTAGACTTACCTAAAAGTTACAGACGTAGCTTTCCAGTGGCTTTTTGGGCTGTCTATAACTATTGGAGAGCAGTGTAGAAACCCTAGGCTGATTCTATTTACCTGTTGTTAACGATGGATTGGGAGGTGTTGCGTCGGTAGATAGATGCCAAATATCCAGCTCTAAAACCACTGGTTTGGACTAAGCGGAGCCATCTTTGTTTAGTGAAATCGGTGGCCTTATATATGGCCTTGTGTATTGAGCAAAAGGAGAGAAGCATGCAAGATACCCCTCGACCACTCATCCAGCATGAACCAGAGCCCACCGTTTACAAAACGTCTAAACCAACACGCCTCTATAAGCGACTAGAAGAGGCACTCCATACCGGTAGTGAAGTTTGGTTTCGGATGCCAGGGACAAGATTAGTAGGCATCCCTATTTATTTAGACAGTGATTATGTGGAAGTGGTTGATGTGGATGTTGCTGAGGGTTACGAAGATGATGAGCTACCCGATGATCCCTATCAGCGGACAGTTTGGTTGATTCGATTAGCCGAAATTAGTGCCATTTCCTACGCCACGGACCGTTGGTCGAAGGATCGCTTTGAGCGCCTGTTGGATCAAAGCGACTCTGATAGTACCAAAAGCTCTTAAAAGCGGATTGCTGCTGGTTTAACCGCTAGAGCCTGCGGCGCTACCGTTGCTGATTTAGGAATCAAAACGCCCCACAGAACTTTGCAAGGTTCAGAATTTGAGCACTGAAGCCATCCTGAGGATTGGCAACGCTTAACTTTTTTTATGCTGGCAATCGGCTGTATGTAATCAGTCGATTGCCAGCATTGCTTTATCGGCTAAACACCTACGCCTAGAGAGGTTTAGCAGTGGATATCGTTTTGCTTTGGGGGGGGTGGTTAAGACTGCGGAAGTATCGGCTACCAATGACAAGCCAGAACAGGACGTAGGCTAGCAGTTGAACGATATAGATGCGATCGCGATACCCCAATAGTACTTTTAAAATTACCCCAGGGAATTGCTTATCCGGCAAAATATTGCTGGTATCCCATACCAGAGGACCCAGCACGCAAGACTGCCCAAAGCCAACACACAGATCCAATGTGGTCATATTGCTGAGTACCGCAAACGTAACATCACAATTTCGACATACTGACACCACCAGCCCCGCAATAATTAGCAGTAGTAACACCCCCATCACCTGAAAAAATAGTTTTAAGTCGATGCGAACGCCCCACCTAAACAGACTAAATCCAACTAAAACAGCACCCAAGAGCCCTACAAAAACACCTAGTAAGCTAGTTGCCAAGGGCTGGGATTGCTGGGTAAACAAAAATAAAACTGCTTCGAATCCTTCTCGAAGCACTGCAATGCAGACCAAGCTAAAAATACTGAGTCCTGCCGCTTCACTGGAAAGAGCATCTGTGACGCTATTGCCAATTTCTGTCTTTAACAAGCGAGCCTGACGGGTCATCCATAGCAACATCCAACTCAGCATCACAATGGCGATACTGCCAAATAAAATTCCCAATATGGGTTTAAGCAATTGCTGAGCATTGGGCATAGCATATTGCAGCTGTTGGATGCCTAACCCCAAAAAGGAGCCAATTAAGGCACTACCTAATACCCCCGCCAATACCCCACCCAGGACCCAGCGGTTGAGTTCTGTTTGCCCTGCTTTATTTAAGCAAGCCAGTACAATACCCACCACCAATGCTGCTTCCACACCTTCCCGTAGGGTAACAACAGCGGTGGGAATAATGGGTGCAATATCCATAGGGTAGGAAAGAAACAAATGCAGCAGACGAGAGCAATTGCCCTGAGCAAGGTTTGTGGCCAACGGACACTTGCCACACAGCTTATATACATTATTATGCCGTGGGGTTGTCCTTTCCCGATATGCTAACCACTCTTAATTTCAGCTAGGGTCTCAGGCGGTAGGGAGTAGGACATTTCCAACAGTGGATTGTCCTAGGGCAAAATTTCAGGAAAACAAATACCAGGCAACACCAGTACTGCAAAAATCTCTTCCATGCCAGATTCAAATCGCATTTGCGCCACAGTTTTTCCAGTTTCAATATTGATAATCCAAACATCACAGACACGCTCGTTGAGCTGCTCCGTTATGGGTAAACCACTAAAAACAACGCTTTCTCTCACTTACGATAGGCCAATAAATGCAGATGGGCCTGCAAAGTCAATACCTCGAGTACATCCAGGAAGCCACAGCATCCAAATGACCACTGGCTAAGTCCACCGTTGCTAAAGTCTCCTGACCCGACTCTAGTACCTAAAGGTGATCTCGATACCAACGAGGGAAATGGGGCATTGATAAACCTTGAGAAATAATGTTATCGGTCTCAATATCAGTGAACGTTCAGCTTGCCCTGATCTGTCCGCAAAACCATTAGCTTACCGGCTTGATAGGTGGGACTAGCAAGCTAATACGCTGCTGAGGTAACAGTGCCTGAAAGTTTGCTGAGGCCGATATTTTTAAGGGGCATTATTGGACATACGTTTACTAGCAAACCTGCATCTGTCATTGAATGGTAGCAGCCTACGCTTTTGAATAGGGACACGGACAACTAAGCTAGGCCAATTTCCTGAAGTCGCTGGTGCAGATACTGTCCTGCGGTCTGGGCTGGAAACTTGGGTTGTCCCCTTGTGCGCGCAACACAGCCCGGTAGCGGTGTGAGGTCAAAATCTGGGCGTGGGTGCATAAAGAAGGGTAGGGAAAACCTGCGAGTGCTTTGAATATCATGATTTACCACTCTATGGGTGGTGCTCTTAAACAGTCCATTGCTTAGTGCCTGCAGCATATCCCCTGTATCCACAATAATCTGACCGGGTAGGGCTTCAACCGTTAGCCATTCATTGTTGTGTAGAAGTTCTAGTCCCGGTTCTGTCGCCTCACATAGCAACGTAATCAAATTAATATCTTCGTGGGGAGCGGCCCTCAGACTGTTAGGGGGAATGCCCTCTGGTAATGGCGGATAGTGCAAGATGCGTAGAATACTTTTGCCCTCGGTAGCTTCCGCTGCAAAGAAACTACCTGGTAAATCTAGATATAAGGCACAGGCGCGCAACAGATGGGCTGCACATTCCTCTAACTGCTGATACAGTTCCACCATGGCTGGCTGAAACTGGGGTACTTCCTGAGGCCAGGGATTTGGCAGTTCTGTCTCCCGACCGACATGCCAAAACTCTTTTAGATCCGCTGCATTGCTGTCTTTGGCATGTTCCTGACCAAAGCGTGTAAACCCCCGCTGTTGATGAAGTTCTGGCCGCTCATAGCGTTGTTTAATGGCCTCTGGTAGGGTAAAAAAGTCTGCAGCGGCACCGTAGGCAGCTGCGATCAGGCTGGGAGCAATACCGTGGTGTTCCAGGGCAAAAAAGCCCACCGTTTCCAAGGACTGACCTAAAGTCTGGACAAACTCTTCCTGTTGAGTGGCTGAACCCTGGAGAAACGCACGAAGATCTAAAACTGGAAGTGAGGCCATAGGGCACAAAACGGGCAAGCTGCGATTATGCCTAGCCTAAACGATTCTTGAAGGATGGCAATAGCCATTAGGAATCTAAGCTGAATCATGGGAAGACACATAGTAAAGGAAAACAGGCAGGCAGTTCACCTTTGAGGTAAATATTTGGTGTTCAGGGAGTTAGTCATGTTAAGGCCATCCGTCAATCAGCTATTGAAAGTCCTTACGGTAAGCTTGGCCGGGATACCGTTGCTGGCAACGGCTGCCCAGGCCCAGTCTATATTGCGGTTAAGTCCTGATACATCATCTTTTGAAAACCTAGAGCTAACCGATGGCGATATTGGTGTACGTGTAAGCTACGACCAGTACGATAACTTGGCAGAAGCGGATGACACTAACCTGCGGTACCAGCTGGTCTACCAGGAAGAAGATCGCCAGCAGCTGGATGAGCTAACCTTTGTATTTGCAGAATTTGAACTGCGAGATTTGGATGGTGACGGTATTGCTGAGGTAATTGCGCGCAATTATTCTGGTGGTGCCCACTGCTGTACGAATACGGCCATTCATCGCTGGAGTGGCACAGAGTTTGTAACTACAGAAACGGGCTACATTGATGGCATGGGGGCATGGATAAAAGATATTGATGGAGATGGTACTGCAGAAGTAACTATCCTGGATCAATCTTTTTTATATCGGTTTGGTAGCTATGTAGAGTCTTTTCCACCCACCAATATTTTTGCCTATCGCGGTGATGAGCTGGTTGATATTACTCGACAGTTTCCTGAACAATTACGGGAACAGGCAGAAACGGTAAAGACAACTTTTTTTGAAGTTCAGAGTGAGTATGAGATTGTTTCCAACAGCATGTTAGCGAGTTATGTTGCCTACCATGCCATGCTCAATGAAGAGTTTGAAGTTGCATGGCAGTTTATGCTGGACAACTACGACCCAGAGCCTCGTTGGGGATTAGAAATCTATGAGGACGGTGAACAAGTTGGGGAGCACCGTGATTTTCCAACGGCTTTAAAATTATTTTTGATGGAAACTGGCTATTTGAATGAAGCAGGTAAGCCGATTCAGTAATTAGGAAATAGCTGCTCTTGGTTAGGGTGAATAAATATTAGGTTGACAAATGTTAAATAGTAAATGTTGTTGGATGGTGATGCTCGGCGGTATTGCACTTCTATGCAATCCACTGTTACTTCCATTGGTTTCTGTTGCAGCAGAACCACCAACAGATTTATCCTTGACTCCCCTAGAGTCATTGGAAGCTGCCAACAGATTCTTTATGTTTCGGGGAGAGCCCATTAACCCACGGGCTGTGGGGGATTTACTTCCATGGCTATCGGATATGAAACCAGGCTCCATTGCGTTAGATGTGGAAGGGAGTATGGCCGACACTAACCGCTACTGGGCGGAAGTGGAAAATACAGCGATAGGCACTGTGAGGGCGACTTGGGAACCTTGGCTCGGTGAAGAGATTAGCTATACCACTGGCTACAGATGGTTGGGGCAATTGGATAATGGGCTCCATATTCTTCGAGTGACGCAGAATACTGGAGGTAGTGGTGTATTTACATCGCTGTTGTTTGTTAGATTTTTGATGGATACGGAATATTTCTATGTAGATGGTCCTGGTCCCCGACCGCGTTTGATTATGAAACGAATGGGGAGCTATGGGTTAGGGAACCGAGATAGTCGAAACCTGTGGTTGGAAGGCAATGTCGTCGTGATCGAGGCAGGGGAACACACTGAGGAAATTCGCATCGATCTGACTGGTTATTAAAATTAGTGTTCAAAGTTGAATCTGATTGAATCCGAGTGGCATCAGCTCAAAAAAATATGAGTCGAGGATAATCGGAAATTACTGTACAATCTCCGATTGCCTTTGCAACACTCTCTTTATTAATTCAAAGCTACAGACTGACTAACGACAAGTGATAGATCGCTATCAGGATTAACCGAAATAACCTCCACCCGCTCTCGTCCTAACACCAAACCACCGAGCGCTCCAGCCACAGTACCCGTCAACACTTCCCAGGTCTGAATCTCATCATCTCCAGTGACCGAACCAATAGCGGCAGCAGCGCCAGACCCCAGGACAGCACCAGCAAATATCTCACCAATACTGGCACCGCGACGGATGGTTTCAGTGGTAGTTACAACATTGGACTGAGCTTGTAGAGCTACTCGACGACCGCTCTCTAGTACCAGAGTTTGAGCAACAAACTGAGTGCCCTGCTGAGACCTCACAGTGACAGGGCGTAACTCACCAATGATCTCACTATTGCGAGGAATGAGTATTTGACCTTGACTATCCCTAACAGTTTCAGCAACCTGTAGTGTTAAAGGTAATGTTTCATCTGGCAACAAAACAATCTTGTCACTATCGGGATAGGTGACTGCAATGCTCGTGCCAGATAAAACTGAGGACTGAGCCGTCGTTGTTTGTCTGATTTGGACAATATAAGGGGACTGAACTGTGGCCACCTGGTTGCGGCTGGCGAGTGCCTGATAAATAAAAGCAGCTACATCTGCCCGTGTTGCAGTTTGATTGGGGCGCAGTGCTTGCACATCAGGATAGTTAACCACCAGGCGTTGTTCAGTGGCAGCGGCAATGCTGGCAAACGCATAGTTGGGGATAGTCCCAGAATCGCGGTAAACGTTAGCACTGGCAATCGTACTTGCCTGATAGTTAAGGCCATTTGCGAGGGAAACTAGCACCTGGGCACGGGGAATATTTTGGTTTGGCTGAAACACATTATCAGGATAGCCGGATAAAAAGCCCATACGATAGGCTTCATCAATAGCGTCAGCTGCCCAAAAATTGCTGGAGACATCGACAAATGAGGTGGAGCTGCGAACATTGCTTATGTTAAATGCCTTGCGTACCATGGCAGCATACTGGGCACGGGTCACAGGCTCATCAGGACGAAATGAGCCATCGGGGAAACCAGCAATAATGCCTCTCTCAGCTAGGCTAACGATAAACTGCTTAGCCCAGTAGTTAGAGGAAACATCGGTAAATTGGATTTGGGTTTGGGCAATGACGGGCGTGGGAGTGGCGAGCGGTGCGATCGCACCTGCACCCATACTCAAGGCAATCAGTAAAGCCGTTGTTGTTTGAAAATATCGCATAGTTCAATACAGTGAAGATATCAAAAACAAAAAAATCTCTAGAGACACTATCTGTTACTTCTCACGCAAAAAAAATTGAAACAATTGCCAAAAAAAAGTTCTTCAGATCCTACAAGGTTATAAGCACAAAAGACTGAAGCCACAATGGACAGATGCATTAAGAGAGAGTTGCTATCCCTACAGGCATTTGGTCTAATCTCTTAATGCAGACTGTTGAATGATAATCAACCTGATTCACGAGTTGACTGTAACAAGAGCTGTTTTCAAAATCCTTATGGTGACGTTACGCCTTTTGAAGTGGCATAGTGAAAAGACCTTGGACAGGCGGCTATTCGGTTGCTGATGACCCTACTGCCATGACCTTTCAATAGCTAAACCGGCTAGTTATTATAGGGTTGAGCTAACTTTGCAGAAAACTACAATGGTCCATGTTATTATCTCTAATCTGCTCTGTAGCGTTGCAACTGGCACAGGCCATGATTCTCGCTAAGCTGGTATATGCTGTTTCTTTTGGCGGTGGGAACTGCACGATGGATTGAGCACCAATCCTTACTCGTATAGGACTACCAGGTTTTTGTGTAATATGGATGTGTTGAGCTGAGTCGAAAGTTTATTCCTCTTCGTCAAACTCAATGGCTTCGATCACCTCCTGCGGTGGCTGCCAGCGATATTTAGTCAGATCAATTTTGTTTTTTTCAAACTTGATTCCTTCCTCTTCTAAAAGGATGCGCTGCAGGTCATCTGAACCATCGCGAAACGCGGATGTAGAAATCTCTCCTTTAGCATTGATCACCCGCTGCCAGGGAATATCATCGTCGGGGGCTACTTTATAGAGCGCATAGCCCACCACCCTAGGTTTACCAATTAGTCCAGCCAGTTCAGCTACCTGACCATAGGTAGCGACCGTGCCTGCCGGAATCTGGCGAACCACAGCATAAATGCGTTCATAGCTATTGGGCATATTACCCTCGCTTAGGTAATGTACATGTGGCTCCGTCTGCCCCCGAGGACGTATCAAAACAGTGGGGACAGGCCAACAAAACTAACGAGCGGGCAGCCACGGGTACCTTTTGTGCCTGATTATAAATGTTGCCATCGTCCACAAAGCCGCTGGGATGCTTAGTGTCTAGAATGACACGCCATTCTTTTCGATCTACGGAAGTAGGAATGGAAAATTCTTGTAGTTCAGGATAGGCATTAAAAAACAACAAAAAACTGTCGTCAATGACACGCTGTCCTCGTTTATCGGTGGTGAGAATTTCTTCACCATTGAGAAAGATGCTAATGGTTTTGGAACTACCGTCCTGCCATTCTTCTTCGCTAATAATGGTGCCATCGGGGTTAAACCAGCCAATGTCAATAACGCCAGAACCATGAATTTCACGGCCTAGGAACCACTGGCGACGACAGAAAATCGGATGCTGTTTACGGAAACTAATCAGCTGTTGGGTAAAGGTGAGTAGTTCTTTATTTTGTTCACAAAAGCTCCAGTCAAACCAGGCAACATCATTATCCTGACAGTAGCTGTTATTGTTACCATGCTGGGTACGTCCCATTTCGTCCCCTCCCAGCATCATAGGTACCCCTTGGGAGAGAAATAGGGTGGCAAGCAAGTTTCGCTGTTGTTGCGATCTCAACGCTAAAATAGCCTCATTATCCGTTTCTCCTTCCACCCCACAGTTCCAGGACCGATTGTAACTTTCCCCATCTCGGTTACCTTCACCATTAGCCTCATTATGTTTCTCGTTGTAGCTCACCAAGTCTCTTAGGGTGAAGCCATCGTGGGCGGTGATAAAGTTAACGCTGGCATGGGGCAGTTTGCCATTGGCCTGATAAAGGTCTGAGCTCCCCGTAAACCGAAAGGCAAATTCTCCCAAACGGCAGTTGTGGTCGCGCCAAAAGTCTCGCATGGTATCGCGGTACTTGCCGTTCCACTCCGACCATAACAATGGGAAATTACCCACTTGGTACCCCCCCTCCCCTAGGTCCCACGGTTCTGCAATTAACTTAGTAGTGGAAAGCACCGGATCCTGGTGAATGATGTCAAAAAAGGCGGCGAGACTATCCACCTCATAAAGTTCTCGGGCCAGGGCTGAGGCTAAATCAAACCGGAAGCCATCCACATGCATTTCTAATACCCAGTAGCGCAAACTGTCCATAATCAGCTTTAGCACCTGGGGATGCCGCACATTTAGGGAGTTCCCACAGCCGGTAAAGTCCATGTAGTAGCGCGGATTGCCGTCTACTAAACGATAGTAGGCTTCATTGTCAATACCCCGCAAAGAAAGGGTAGGACCAAAGTGATTGCCTTCACCGGTGTGGTTGTACACCACATCCAAAATCACCTCGATGCCCTCTTGGTGCAGGGCCTTGACCATGGCCTTAAATTCTTTGACCTGTTGCCCCGTATCACCAGCGGCGCTGTAGCCTGCATAGGGAGCAAAGTAGTTAATCGAGTCGTAACCCCAATAGTTGTGCAGACCTACTGCTATCAGATGACCGGGGTAAGCATTGTAGTGGTGCACGGGGAGCAGCTCAACGGCGGTTACCCCTAGTTTTTTTAGGTGTTCAATGGCGGCAGGGTGCCCCAATCCCGCATAGGTACCCTGGATTTCAGGAGGAATGTGGGGATGTTTGCGAGTAAATCCTTTGACGTGTACCTCATAAATGATGGTTTCATGCCACGGCGTATCGGGATAGCAATCTTCTCCCCAATCAAATCCATCGTCCGTGACAATGGCCTTAGGAACTTGGTTGAGGTCATCCAGGGTGGATTTTTCCAGGTCGCGATCGCTATCGGCAAAGCGATCCATGGGATAGCCAAAGATGGCTGTGCTAAATTTCATATCCCCGCCAATGGCGCGGGCATAGGGGTCCAGCAGTAGCTTGTGGTGATTAAACCGCTGTCCCTCTTTGGGATTGTAAGCACCAT
Organism: Cyanobacteria bacterium P01_D01_bin.156; assembly: GCA_039024555.1. Classification (GTDB taxonomy): domain Bacteria; phylum Cyanobacteriota; class Cyanobacteriia; order Phormidesmidales; family Phormidesmidaceae; genus Leptothoe. Next base: position 53,193 of record JBCCQQ010000005.1, on the reverse strand, counting down.
AGACCCGGTAGCCGTAGCGCTGCCCCGGTCCCACACCTGGCAGGTAGCCATGCCACACATGGTTGGTCATTTCCGGTAATGCCAGTCGGCGCTCATTGCCCTCTTCATCAAAAAGGCACAGCTCCATGGCCGTGGCATTTTCTGAAAAGATTGCAAAATTGGTTCCCTGACCGTCCCAAGTGGCTCCCAACGGGTGAGAACGACCGGGCCATACTGCTGCCGACATGGTGGATGATACCAAAACTGTCTTATCTAGGCTGTTCTATCTTATCTAGGCTGTTCTATATGGTAAGGCCCCTGTTTTTTTCGCTATCACTTTAAAACCAAAATATTTTGCTATGAGCATAGCAAAATCCAGCAATGACATCCGTACTTCAAATGGTTTCGTAACGCATAAATGACGCATAAATGAAGTGTCCAGGGACCCCTGGCAAGCTTTTTGGTTGATTAATCCCACCGCCACTTGACCAACTAGTTTTCGAATTAAACGCCTTACTTTTCTTAACCTCGACACGAAGCTCTACCTGGGGCATTAAGTCATCATTGCTATTTCTACGGGGGTGCTCATTGTCCCCCTGGGGGGTGCTTTTAAGCGTTATCTATAGGGGTAAGGGCTAACCCCCTACATTACCGATGCGTTAAGCGGAACGATGTCTGTAGCTGACTAACCTGCGGTCAGGGAAGATACCAGGTTTCCCTAATATTTTGTGATAAAAATCACATCGTCCTTTTGATTTAGTCACCCAAACTCCATAGGCCCGCAAGCCACAATAGATGGACCGATTGTTAATGTCAACGGTCGCAGTCTGATGAATGTATTCAGCTGAGCGTTTTATCCATAATCCTTCACAAAGAGTCGTGAAAATCGCTAATTCAGTGCCGAAAGTCTGTACTAAGCCATTGAAGCAACAACCATTTGACGCGTACCGCGATCCCAAAACGGGTCGGTGGTATGTGGTCATGCCAAAGCCCGTGGCGATCCAACCCAATGGCTTAGTGTATTCATCTGCTAGCTAAATTTTTAGGTCAATGCTGCCTAGATAATTTGGGCTTTGCTGATCCTTGGGATGATTTTATGTGTCAAATCCAGGCAACGGTTAGGGGCTACAGATCGTTTCATCCCCTAAATCAGTAACGGCATAATTTACTCTAGTTGGATGTCTGGAGTATTTGGAGTTTGGGTGCGACAATAGCATGGCTATTTTTCACGCTCACTATGCGTCAGCCCTATCCGCCCATTGAGCCTTACCACCAAGGAAACTTATCGGTTTCTGACCGTCATACGCTGCATTTTGAAGAGGTGGGCAATCCCCAAGGGCAACCGGTAGTATTTCTCCACGGTGGGCCTGGTGGAGGGACGACTCCATTTTATCGACAGTTTTTTAATCCTGACCGCTGGCGTGTTGTTTTATTTGATCAGCGGGGCTGTGGCCAAAGCACGCCCCATGCTGAACTCCTTGAAAACACCACCTGGGATCTGGTGGATGATATTGAACGGTTGCGGGTCCACTTAAACATTGAGCAATGGACCGTATTTGGTGGTAGCTGGGGCAGCACCTTGGCGTTGGCTTATGCTCAAACTTACCCTCAGTACTGTGCCGGTCTGATTTTGCGGGGCATTTTTATGCTGCGTCCTAAGGAGATTCGTTGGTTTTACCAGGAAGGAGCCAGCTATATTTTTCCTGATGCCTGGGAGCACTATTTAGAACCCATTCCTGAGAACGAACGCCACGACTTGGTAGCCGCCTATTACCAACGACTTACCAGTCCTGATGCCCAGGTACGGCAGCAGGCTGCTCGAGCTTGGGCCATTTGGGAAGCCAGTACCAGCTATTTGATACAAAACCAGGAGACTATCGAGCGCTTTAGCAATGATACGTTTGCCGATGCCTTCGCTCGAATTGAATGCCACTACTTTGTGAATGGAGGCTTTTTTAAGTCTGCCGATCAGCTATTGCAAAATGTTTCTGCCATCCGCCATATTCCAGCAGTGATTGTACAAGGGCGCTATGACGTGGTGTGCCCTATGCAATCGGCATGGGAACTACACCGAGCCTGGCCTGAGGCAGAACTAATTGTTGTGCCCAACGCTGGTCATTCTGCCACTGAGCCTGGCATTTTAAGTGCTTTGGTGGAGGCTACAGATAGATTTTTGAGTTGATAGTTTGACAAGTTACAGGTCGGCTGGCATCGCTAGCTGGCCAATGCCACAGCCAGACATATCCCAGTAATTACACAGCTAAAGCTGCTGAGACGTTTGATCGCCATGGTGCGTCGATACTGTTGGAGAGAAACTGCTGGTGAAGCGAGTTTTAGCCAGGCTGTTGGCGACTGTGCTTGGACTGTCTGATTGAGCCAAGGATTGATGGTGGGCAAACAGGGTTTTAAGAGAGAATCCAGTTCTTGCTCCAGCCATCCGGCAGCCTGAAGTATTTGTCTGGCGTATTGCACAGGGGTGGCGGTAACTTTTGTAACAGCTGGTTGCTGATGGGTTGCACGGGCAGTAGGAAGATGATGAAAGGCAGCCTTGGGCAGAGGAAATTCAAGAATGCTATTGATTTCTTCAGGTAACCAGCCCTTTGCCAATAATAATTCCGCCACATCTAACTCTGTCCTTAGTGCAATAGCCGTCATTGCTGGTGTGATAGCGTCACTGTATCAGTATTCTCACTGACGCTATCACAGCTCATTTAGAGATGACTATGGACTGTTGTGGGCATCACATAGGGTTTATTTAACGATGAATAGGGAAGGCTAGACTTTATAGTCCTTTCACAGCATTCAAAATTGACTAAGGGTGGCTACGGCCATTGGTTTAGCCTGTTTAGGCAATATGAGCTAAGCCCTTGATATCGCAGATTTTTTGTAAGGAATTTTTTTTGTTGGAAATTCCTTGAGGAAATAAGCACAATTGATGTGAAGGATGGGGTAGTCGTGGTGGATTACTGATATTCATCCGGTAGTGGTAAACACTAAATTTATTTAATTCTCTGGGACCTGAGGTGCTGTTGTTGCGCTGATTTCTGTTGAGCCTGAAGGTAGGTTGCGGATTTCTAGAGTGATTACAACCAGCAGGAATATTTATTTATATGGATAAACATAATTGGTATGAACAACAAAAGGCTCGTTTGGTCTACAGGCGTGGATGTAATCTAGCACGTCAAGGCAATCACCAACCTGCGATCGCACTGTTCACCCAGTCCCTGGATAGCCATCCAAATGTAGCTGATGTTTATATCTCCCGTGGTCTTAGCTATAGCGCGTTAGAACAGCTAGACCAAGCTCACCATGACTTTACAGCAGCAAGTTCCAAGCAACCAGCGGTGGCTTGTTTTCAGTTAGGTCAACTCTCTTACAAACAGGGTGACCTGACCAATGCTTTTAATCAGTGGCAGCAGGCGATTGAAACTAATCCAAACTATACGGATGCTCATTATCAGCTGGGTTTACTACATAAACAGACGGGCGACAATGCAGCAGCTCTGGTCAATTTTAATCGGGTTTTGGACATTAACCCCAATCGAGCCGATGCTTACTTGCAGCGGGGATATGTGCGGCAGAGCTTAAACGATTTAGCAGGAGCTAAAGCGGATTGGCATCTGGCAACTCTCAATGATGCCTCCCTTGCCCTAGCCGTGCCTACCGTAGCTCAGCCAGATGGCTTGGCCCCCGTTAAAAATGTCTTACAACAATCTCTTCAGCCGTTTGAAGTGACTGTAAAACAACAGGGACAGACGTTAGAAATTTCCATAAGACGACAGGTTGGAGAAGGGATTAGCTACTTTAGCTTGCCAGACCAGATTCGTGATCTGTTGTTGCCGTTAGAACTTTCAGAATTTACTAAGTTTAAGTTGATAGGCTACGTCGGAAATGTGCGTGGTCCCGAGTGGGAAAAAGGTTACGACCTGTATAAGGGACAGCCTTGCCCACCGTGCCATTGGCCAACGGCATTAGCGGCGCTGGTGACATTTCCACCGATGGGCGTAACAGCATTACTCTATGCTAGTCAGGTAAGACGGTTTTATCGTACAGGGCAATATCCGGATGCGTTGCGGGCATCTAAAGCGGTGAGGCGTTTATCCCTAGTGGGTACAGGTGTGATGTGTGTTTTGGCATCTCTGCCATTGGGGTACACAGCCATTACTTCGATTCAAAATGAGCCTGAGCCTCCGGTGAGAACGGCCAGAGCGATTGATTATGATGTGTATTCCAACTGATGGATTATCCAAAGCGACCAATCTTCACCGGTTTAATCCTAGTCTGAGAAACCGGCTGACACTGATAATTATCACGGTAGAGTAATCGTTCCTGAAGCGGTTGGCTTTATTGTTGCTGGTCGCTTTGGGGTTAACCATGCCAGATTTATTAACGCCTGCCATGATGGCACAAGCTGTGGAGGAATTGATTAGTCGCGATCGCATGTTTGCAACCATCGTCAGTCGTTACAGCCTGCCTCCATTTTGGCAACGAGAACCTGGATTCCCCACACTGCTCCACATTATTCTCGAACAGCAAGTTTCCCTAGCGTCTGCCCAGGCTGCCTATAACCGTCTACTAAAGCGCTGCAGTCCATTAACGGCCCAAAACTTTTTACAATTAACTGACTCAGACCTCAAACAAATCGGATTTAGTCGTCAAAAAACAGGCTATGGTAGGGCTATAGCGCAATCAATACTAGATAATACGTTGGCTTTGGGGCAATTAGAAACCCTAAATGATGGAGCAGTGCGAGACCATTTAATGGGGATTAAGGGGATTGGCGTGTGGACGGCCAATACCTATCTACTCATGGCTTTAAGGCGACCTGATGTTTGGCCAAAGGGAGATCTCGCGCTCCAAGTAGCCATTCAAACGGTTAAAGCTTTACCCAAACGTCCCACCGCTGAAGAGGCAGCCATCATGAGTGCACAATGGCACCCTTGGCGAGCGGTCGCTGCCAGACTACTGTGGCATTTTTACTTGAGTGAACGGCAGCAGACATATTCTTAAATCAGATGCACGGATTTTCTCAGAAGTTGAAAACTGTTAACCACAACTAATCAACAAAGCTTGATGGTTAGTCTGGAATCATCGCAATGCCATGTGTTTCTAATTGTGAGCAGCCTAAAAAGTTCACTTGTAGGTCTACAGTATCTGACCTAGAAAACACTGAAAATCTCATGAAATAAGACCATAGCCTAGAAAATCGCGCTTAACATCAGTCGCTGATCCCCTCACCTTTATCCTCTAAGTTTTTACTGCCCTCGCTTTATGGAGATGATAGCGGGTCAATTTTGATGGCTTTATGGGCTGCAAAGAGCTTAAACGCTAAAACTCGACCGTATACCAAATTATCAACCAACCCATGATCTGTCGTTATTCTGTCTGATAACTATTTGCCATGGTGCGCATTAGTCTGAAGCAATTAATCGTTGCATTTTTCACTGGCCAAGCCAAGCTGCTAGAGCAAGTTACCACGTTTATTTACTGTCATTCCTGCAAAGATACCTACATTGCCAACGGCACCTTTGCTGCGAAGGTATCTGGAGGCTATCCGCAATGTTGAAGTTAGATTGCACTAGTTTTGATTTGTGGCTGGAATGGGTTGATACCCCCTCAGATATCGCGATCGCTGATCGAGCAAAGCTGGCTGTTCGTACTGGTGGGCGCTTAAGTCTAGAGCGAGGGCAAGCGTCTTTGCTATTAAATGTTGCTTTGCCAGGTGTGAAACGGTTAGAAGATACCCTGAGAAGCTATATCTCAAGTGAAATCACCATCGATAAGGTAGATGAAGACTGTGTTGAAGTCACTTTTAAAGGGCATTGGATTGGAACAAATACCAATCCTGAAGCCGGTATTTTTATGGCAAACCTTGACCGTGAGTGTGAACGGCTGATTTTTCGACTGTGGAAACTAAGTCAACGAAAGGCTGCCTATCAGCGGTAACCATAACAAAACATTTCGGTTGGACAAGGACTTTTCAGTTGTTTCCAAGGCCCCATGCACCGGGCTCTAACCTTTACTTGGCAAAATACGGCTAGTGAGACTAATTACCTGCAGTGCTAATGCTTACAGAATTAGCATCTACTTCTGTGGGAACAATTCTGTCTAATCTAGCTGAAGCCATGAGTCTCTGCCACTGGCTTAGTACATCTTGATTGTGCGGTTGGTGTTGTAACTGCTCCACCAATAGCCCCAGGTCGTCGTACCAAAGTCCATGATTTTCTGGGGTTGATGGGGCAACTCGATCAACCCATCCCTCTACAGAAATATTTTCTGAAATGTTATTGGGATTGCATACGATTGAAGCTGCCCAACGATAGCGCTGATCAATTTCTAACTCAGGTGCGTTGACCATAGTACTCAGATCTAAACCGACTAAATCTGAGGTTGGTTTTACGATCAGGCTCGTCTGATAAATAATCTGATTGTGAGCATTAAACAAATAGAACTCTAATTGCTTTTCCGTGTTCACCTCGGGGACACTCAACCAAAGTGTTGGTTCTGCTACTGCAGTTTTACCTAAGTTAGTTTCAGGAACAATAGCAACTAAAGGTTCTGTTGTTTGAATACAGGCATTAGAGGGTAGTCGTGAAGCTCCACTAATTCGCCGTCCTGGTAATCCTTGGCGCACTTGGTCTTCATCTGCACCAAAAGTAGCCACAGGAAATGAAAGTGCTCCCAATACAACAGCCATCCCTAAAATCCCATAGCGTCTCCATTGGGAATAGGAATAGAAAGAGCTTAATTTGAATGCAATATTAGTGAATGCCATATGAACTGTTTGAATTGAATTGGTATGCTGCGGTCTAATAGTTTAAGGAGTGGTCAGGGATTGCTGGTCTTTTAGGTTATCTCAGACCCAAAGCTAGCGGCTGCTATTGTTAGCCTTATGCAGGTTATCTGAGCTAGGAAGGTTCCTGCAGAAGACTATGCTGTTGTTGGTTTAAAGGATATGAAAGTTATTGATGTATCAGAGAGTTAGATAAAACAGATGAGACCATACCGGAAATCGGTGGTACCGTTTATTTCCTAACTGTTTTGAGATACTAAAGATAAACTTCAACAATGTTGTTATCTGTGCCTGACTAGGGGCTATAGAGTGCTAGAACTCTTAAACCTACATTCCTCTATCTTTCTAAAGCATTCTAGAGCAAGGCTAAAACCGTAGTTATACTTATGCAGGCATGAGATTTTCGCCAAGGTATTGTAGTTGCCTGAGCATAATACCTAAGCTGATGATCCTCTAGGTTTAGGAATCACCTATGTTCTGAATAAAGCTGTATTGGGCCTGAATACTAGGTGAGGGGATATGCTGTTTCCGAACGATGACGCTGCCCTAGAAGAAAGACTAGGATAGCGCCATCACAGATTGTAAACGCATATCAGTTAATCTCTAAAAATAGCGCCTCACACTTTAGAGGCTTTGCTACTCTTAGGCTGATGGCGAGCTTCGCGAGCAATGTAGTCAATTAGAGCCTGGTTCAACATACGCTCGTCGTATTCTTTTACCGTTGACTCGGCCTGCTGTTGTTTGGGCTGTAGAATTTTACTCGCTGCTAAAAAGATACCGATGACGACAAACAAAGGTAAAAAAGGCATGGAGTGAATCTCCTAAAAATCAGTAGATGCGCTGCTAGGGAACTATATTGCGTATGCTACCCCAACTGATTTGCATCGCACATGACAGCGATCACACTGACAACAGGAGCCAATGCTACCCATGCCTAGCCAATAAAATGTGTAGCATTGCTGATCCTGGGGATAATTTTATCTGCCAAATTCATAACTCTGGCTGGTTGTACAGATCGTTTCATACAACACATCAGCAGCAGCAAATGTGTTGTATCTATGCTAACTATTCACACTAAGGAACGCCGCCAATTAAAGAAACGGCGAAGTATATTTTGTAGTCGATCATTTTTAGCGTAGCTCTGTTTAGTCAGCTGAAGAGCGGCCTTAGCATTTACTTCTGATAGTGTGGGGTAAACGTGGATGATGCTCTTAATAGCGCCAATCTTCATCTTGTAGCTCATGGCTAGGACAACTTCATGAATGAGTTCTCCAGCATGGGGACCCACAATATGAGCTCCTAGAATTTCTCCATTTTTACGGGTAATAAACTTAGCAAATCCATAACCCGCAGCTTCTGCTAAGGCCCGATCAACATCTTTAAAGTCGTGCTTTAGTACGGCGATATCATCGCCATAGCGCTCTCGTGCCTGATCTTCCGTCAACCCCACGCGGGCTAACTCTGGTTCGGTGAAGGTGGCCCAGGGAATCACGCGATAATCTGCTTTTTTGGTGGGTAAGAAAAGGGCATTTTGAATCACTACAGCGGCTTCATAACCAGCTACATGGGTAAATTGATAGCCACCAATGACGTCTCCTGCGCCATAGATATGCTTGACGCTGGTTTGGAGTTTTTCATTGACTTTAATCCCAGCTTTGCCAATGTCAACACCTGCGGCATCAAGCCCCAGGGATTCTATATTTGGAATACGTCCGGTGGATAGCAAGATTTCATCGACTACCACGACTTGATCTCCCACGTAGAGGTGCTTTTTGCCGTCGATGACCTCCACTTTTTGGGCACGGCTTTGGGTAAGGACTCGGATACCTTCAGATTCCAGCTGCTTTTGCACTACGGCTGCCGCTTCGGATTCTTCCTTTGGCATAATTTGATTACGGCTGGCAATAATGGTTACGTCTGCTCCTAATCGAGCAAAGGACTGCCCCAACTCGCAACCAATGGGACCTGCTCCAATGACGGCTAAAGAGTCGGGACGCTCTTTGAGGGAAAAAACTTGTTCATTGGTTAAAAAGCCAGCTTCTTTAAGGCCCTCAATAGGGGGAATTGCCGGACGAGAACCTGTGGAAATTAAAAAATTGCGACCTTTGAGCTGCTTTCCGTTAATCTCAAATGTGCGCGCATCGGTAAATTTGCCTGAGCCGTAAAATACATCTACGCCTAATGCTTCAAACCGTTCGGTCGAGTCGTGCTCTTGAATCACACCAATAACGTTTTGAACGTGGTTGATGGCTTCTTCAAATTTGATTGTGGGTGTGGAGGTGTAGATACCAAACTGGGAGCCTGTGCGTACATGGTGAGCTACTTGACCAGCATGGATGAGGGACTTGCTGGGCACACAGCCATAGTGCAGACAGTCTCCACCGAGGAGATGTTTTTCAACTAGAGCAATTCGAGCATTGAGCTGAGCGCCGGCACTGGCGGCGACTAATCCGGCGGAACCTCCCCCAATTACAACAAGATCGTACTCAACTGCCATCGTTCACTGCTCCTTATGGGTTTCATTCTCGAAACTACAGGTTATTTCTGAAGCCTGGCTGAGAAGGCCTAGAAAAAATTCTAAAAGCTACGCTTGATACATTGGGCCGTTTTGCTATGGGTCTCAGCTGAGCATCACAGACTGGTACTGGTAACCTGCCATTGAGACCATTTTTCCCAGAATTAACTGTGTGACCAAGTTAGAATACCGCAGCGTTTGTGTTACGAGCCTTTGAGCTCTTCAGCAAGATACTCATGGGCTGGCTACAGCGATATGGGGTTTGTGTCCCTGAGTAGATCGGTGATGTCATCTTGATAGGTACGAAATTGGGTTTGGCGTTTGATGGTGTAGTCGCGCTGAACGGGTAAATTAACCCGAACTTCCTGTTGAATGGTGCCCGGTCGAGCTGTCATAACATAGATGCGCTGGGCTAGAAAAACGGCTTCACCGACATCATGGGTGATCATTAAAATGCTGACGCCTGTTCGCTGCCATAGATCGAGCAAAAACTGCTGCATGGTTTCTTTGGTTTGTACGTCCAGAGCTCCAAAGGGTTCGTCAAGAAGCAGAATTTTGGGTTGATTGGCTAGGGCTCGTGCGATCGCAACCCGCTGTTTCATCCCTCCCGATAGCTGTTTCGGTAGCGAGCTAGCAAAGTCAGCCAGCCCCACCATATCCAAATAATAGGACGCCTGTTTTCGGCGTTCTATCTTAGAAATACCTCGCAGCTTAAGACCAAACTCCACATTTTTTTGAACCGACATCCATGGGTAGAGGGTATAGCGCTGGAACACCATGCCCCGATCGGCCCCTGGACCTGTTACCAATTCTCCATCTACCCGAATTTCACCTGCTGTGGGAAAGTCCAACCCCGCAATTAGGCGTAGTAACGTAGACTTTCCCGAACCGGATGCTCCCACTGCACAAATCAATTCTCCTGTTTCCACATGCAAATTTATATTTTCCAGGGCCGTAAGCGGTCCCTGATCGGTCATAAATTGCTTGTGCAGTTGAGACACTTCTAAATGCATGATGATTTCAGACGTCTGGATTGTTGTTGCCCATACCCTGTAACAGTAGAAAATCTCTAATCAAACGCCCATTTACAGGTACGCCGTAAAATCAATCTCAGTGAGAGATCAATGATAAATCCAATAATTCCCAGGATAATTAGATAGGCAAAGATATCGTCTGTCCTAAAAAACTTTTGGGACAGTTGAATTCTCTTCCCTAATCCCTCATTAGCTGCGAGAAGCTCTGCTACCACGACTAGGTTCCAAGCGGCAGCCATATTAATCCGAAATGTATCTAGAATATTGGGAACCACATAGGGGGTAATTACCCGAAATAGGGTTTGTCGCTTCGAGCCCCCTAAGGTATAGGTCGTTTCCAACAAGTCTTTCGGAACAAATTTAACGGCATCCATAATCATTAGGGTGTTGAAGAAAATTACCCCAATAAAAATCAGAGCTATTTTAGGAGGCTCATCCAAACCCAAATAGATAATCAACAGTGGGATAAATGCCGTTGCAGGCATGTAGCGCACAATGCCCATAATCGGTTCTAACAGAGCCCGGATGCTGGCAAATGCCCCCATGGCGATACCCACAGGTATGGAAAGAATTGCTGCCAACAAAAACCCGGTGGTAACTCGAAAAATGCTGGCTAAAGTATCTTCCACCAGTAGGCCCTTCTCCCAGAAAACCCACAGAGACTGGATAACTTCTACAGGAGACGGCAGAAACTTAGCATTAACTACCCCCAAACTGGCAATTAACCACCAGAGGCCAAGGGGCACAATGACTGAAATTAGACGCAGTACGGTGTCCAGACCAGGGGGAATATCCTCTGCTAATCGCCAGAAGATTGACGTTCGTTTTTGGGTTACTGGGGATGACGTCTCACTATTAGATACAGAGGTCACGGCTGTGTGGCGGTAATGGGGGGCAATGCAACAACATAAAAGGAGCCCCTTTCGGCTTTTAGGGCTCCTTTCAACAAAAGTTTGGCTTAGCTTGCTGATTCGGCGTAGGCTCGCACAAACTGATCGTCCAGAATAGTATCCAGGTCGGGCGCTTCTGGAATAAACCCAACATTCACCATAAAGTCAGCCATTTGTTTCGCCGCAAAGGGCATGTGCTTCATGCTATCGCCAGGGCTAAAGGCCTCTAGGTTATCTTCCAGGGTAAACATGCGAGTCCCTTCTTTAAAGAGCTGCAGCTCTTCCGTGGTGACCCCAGCTCGCTCAGCCATGATTTCATCAGAGCGCTCGGGATTTTCTTCCATAAAGGCCAAAATATCAAACCAGGTATTAATCAAGGCCTGCACCTGCTCCGGTTGTTCATCGATGACCTTTTGAGTCACAACTAACAAGTCGGGAATGGCTCCGGGGTACTCAGCGGAGGTAATCAGTTCCTTACTACCTTCCCGTTCAAGGGCAGTCAGCCAGAATGGAGGAAATGCCCCTACTGCATCGGCTTGACCAGCGGCAAATGCGGCAGCAGCAGCCCCTGTTTCCAGGGGTAAAATTTCCACATCATCTCGCGACATGCCATTTTCTTCTAAAGCCAGGGTCAATAAGAAGTCATCAACGACACCTTCTTCAATGGCAACTTTTTTCCCTTTGAGCTCTTGGATGGTGTTGATATCCTCAGTAACAATAATTTTGTCGTTACCGGCTGAGTTGTCGTTTACTAGTACGGCTACCTCTCCATTAACCGCATCAGCGGCAAAAGAAATAGTGTCATTAAGGGTTTGACAGTTGCCATCCAACTGTCCAGCAGCTAAGGCCTCCATAGAAGCAATGTAGCTATCAAACCACTTTAATTCCACATTAGCCCCGTTGGTTTCAAACAGACCTTCTTTTTCTGCGATCGCCCAGGGCCACCAACCAGCCCAGTTGCTGTAACCAATTACTAAAGGCGCTGTTTCAGGCGCTGCTGTTTCAGTAGGGTCAGCGACCGTATTTGGAGCATTGCCCCTACAGCCCACGGCCACTACCAACCCAAAGATGAATGCTAAACAGGTCGATATAAATTGTTGTCGTCGCATTTCGTACCTCACTACACGTTAACCCTTTTGCAGGTCAGCAATCATACCGTTTTTACAGGACCCTAGGTGCTCATACTGTGAGCTGTAAACGGTTTGCTTGCTCATTTACTGTTTGACGCACCCAATCCAACCAAGTGGTTAGACCTTCTCCGGTCTTGGCAGAGATACGAATGATGGTGACATTGGGATTAATTTGTCGCACATTTGCCTCAATTTGGTCTAAATCAATGTCTAGATAGGGGGCTAAATCTGTTTTTGTAATCAATAAGCAATCCGCTTCTCGAAACATTACGGGATATTTAAGCGGCTTGTCTTCTCCCTCTGTAACGCTAAGCAGTGCTACCTTGGTGTGCTCTCCCACTTCAAATTCTGCAGGGCAGACCAAATTGCCCACATTTTCTACAACCACCAAGTCAATGGTGGCTGGAGTGTAGTCATGCTGTAGCTGATGGATGCCACCTGCTACCATTTTTGAGTCGAGATGGCAGGCCCGACCTGTATTAATGGCAACCACAGGAACGCCATACTGTCGTAAACGATTGGCGTCCAGCTCTGTGGTCATATCCCCTTCGATAACAGCCACCTCAAGTTTGTCTAGGTCTCTGAGGGTGGCTTCTAATAGCTGAGTTTTACCGGCACCGGGGCTACTCATCAAGTTGATGCAGGTAATGCCCCACTGATCAAAATGGGCGCGATTGTGATCGGCACCCTGCTGATTCGCATGGAGCAGGTTCATTTCAAGGGCGGCGTCAAAGGTTTGGTGCATTTTTTGGAAGGGTAAATCAGCAGTCGGTTGGGTTAAAGCGTGTAGGCTTTGTCTCTTTTTAAAAGTCATCTACCGATGCAACCCAACAATCGATAGCCATGGCAATGCATTTCAGGCTGTAACGCATTCCAAGCGGTCGATTTTTAACTCTCGACCTGAACGAATATCGTCCATGGGACTATTGCAGGTGGGGCAAGCATATTGACTACCAAACTCGGGACGGTAATCGGTATGGCAAGTATGGCAGTGAGCCACCAGCGGAACGTCTTTAATGACTAACTGTGCCCCATCGAGAAAGGTGCCTTGGGTCTGTACATCAAAGGCAAATTTAAGGCTGGCGGGTTCTACACAAGTAAAGGCTCCCACAATTAGGTGAACTTTTTGAATCGTGGGGCGCTCTGGTTGGGAGTCCCACCAGTCTCGAATGGTGCCGACTAAAGCTTTGGTCATGTCGGTTTCATGCATAATTACCTCCCTTACTGCCAATCGCTGCCGACACCCATGTTGGCCTCGGCGTGAATATAGTCGGGGGTGCCAGAGCGCGGTAGCTGACCAGACTGCACCAGGTGAGCCATCGCATCGCAGATAACCCGGGTTGCCATGAGGGAGGTCATGTCGCTGATGTCATAGGGGGGAGACACTTCTACCACCTCAAGACCGCACACTGGGGCACTGCGAATGATTTTGCCCAATAGATATAGAGCCTCGCGGGGCAACAGACCACCAGGCTCTGGCCAACCGGTACCGGGGACAAATCCAGCATCAATACAGTCGATATCAAAACTGATGTAAACACAGTCGGTACCGTCGAGGGCACGCTCTAGGGCAAAATCAGCTGCTGCATCTAAGCCCATCTCGGTGATGTCGGTGACTGTCAGAATATTCGTGGCCCGTTCGCGACACACTTTGACGCCCTGACGCGGCACTTGCCAACCGCCAATACCCAGTTGTACAAGGTTTTTCGCTGGAGCGTTGGCCATATTGGTGGCATGGAACCAGGGGCAGGTGTGCATGCGCTCGTCTAGATCTGTTTCCTGGGTATCCACATGGCGGTCAAAGTGGATAATACCTACTTTTTTATCCCCTAGGTGACGGCAGACGCCTCGCACTGTAGGAAACCCAATGGAGTGGTCGCCGCCCAGAATAATGGGAAAGGCACCGGAGCTAAAAACGTGGGCCACCCCTTTAGAGATTTGGTCAAAGGATTTTTCGTTGTTGGCCGGAATTGTAAAAATGTCGCCCACATCACACAGGGTAATCTGTTCCCGCAGATCAATCCCCATTTCAAAATTGTAGGGAGTGTAAAGGGCAGAAATGCGTCGAATTCCTTGGGGACCAAATCGGGTACCGGGCCGATAGGTCGTTCCCGAATCGTGGGGTACGCCGACAATGGCCACATCGTATTCTCCTACTTTGCGCACATCTTCAATGTAGGGCGCTTTGAGAAACGTGTTGATACCTGCGTAGTGGGGGAGTTCACCACGAGAGAAGGTGGGAATGCTGCGATCGCGAATACTCTCAGCAGCCTCCAGGCCATACTCTAACCCCTGAGACACTTCCTGTTGCCAGCCCGTAAGGGGTAACTGGGCCTCAAGTTCCAGGGCACGATTCGCCTCTGAATCAGCAGGACTACGAAATGTGGGCGTATCACTCATGATGTCAATGGGTAGCGATAACAGTGCAAACTACTGGACCAGCCGGCAAACACCTAAATACCAAAAGCCCGAGAGAATCTAATAGCAGACATACCCTGCTAAATGACTTCTCCCGGGCTTTTATCCCGCCGTGTACCAGAAAGCTGGCGATTTCTCTCGGTCCAGACATTTAATCCAGAACAGTTTGCTCATTGATGGCTAAACCGGAACCCTAGAAACCTAATATTGTAGTCGGCTCTAGTATTCAAGTTTGTCAATCCAGAAAAAGTATAACTTGTTACAAAAATAAGACAAGATAACAAAGTTAATTTTCAACATTAAAAAAAATGGGCATAGCCAAAGTCAGATAAATTTATCTGACTTTGAGGGGCTAAAACCTTATCTTCCAGGTACTACCACCTATTTTTTCATGGGTCTCAGTACGCTACTATCTCCTTGCTACATCGGATCTAGACGGTCTCTTAAGAAAAGATTGGCCTAAAATTTGTTCTTGAAATTTGAGTTGAGTTAACAATCTTAAAGATGTGGTAAATGCTTTGCAACAATGTGTTGAAAAAAGTAGCTTTAAATCATGATTGATAGGGAGATAGTTATCTACTCTTTGAAAAGAAACAGAAGGGATTGAATACTCATCTCCAGTAAAAAATGTAACCGAATCTGGCAGAAGTAAAATCAGGGAAATGAAACGAGTAGATAAGCCCATCCGGTGGTGGATTAGATTTATCTTGGTTGTTACCATTAGTATCCTGTGCTTTGGTGTAAGTGTTTCAAAGGCGTCAACCCTGTCGGAATCTGGAATGAAACCGGGCTATCCCATTGATAGTGACGAACAGATGTCGTTAGTGACTATCGAGCCTGCACTGACTAACCCTGCTGAAACTCCCATTCGAGAAGCCCTACCTCAGCAAATATCTGCTCTGGACTGGTTTGGGGAGGTAGTCGCAACCGTAGAGCATGTTGAGCCTGAAGATGACAGTTTGGATACGCTGCTAAAACAGTGGCTGTCGTCTGTGCAGCATCTACTGGAAACGCAATAGTGAAGTGACTTTGTAGCTCTTTAGAAAGAGCTTATGACCCTCACTCTGCTCGTTTCAAATCTATGGACTATCAAGTTCGGGTCGCCACTACCGCAGACGTTGGGCATCTGCCTGGCATTGAAAGGGCGGCGGCACAACAGTATCGACCTTATCTGTCTCAGTTGGGGCTGACCCAAAAACATTTAGAGAACATTGTTTCGATTGATTTTCTGCATCAAGCTCAGTGTCAACAGCATTTATGGGTTGCAGTATTACCCCAATATGGTGCGCCTGTTGGTTTTGTCGTTGTGGAGTGGCTAGCTAACGGTTTTTTTATTGTGGAGTTGGATGTGGTTCCTGACTATGGCCGTCAAGGTATTGGTTCTGCCCTGGTCAATCAGGTATTAGTAGAAGCGCGCCAACAGCGCTTAGCTGAGGTCACGTTGACGACGTTTCGCTATGTTCCCTGGACGATTCCGTTTTATCGTCGTCTGGGATTTGAAATTGTTGTTCCAGCCCAGTACACTCCAGACATCCGCGCCATTGTGAACCATGAAGAACGCCATGGATTCAATCGTCAGGTGCGTGTGGTAATGCAATGCCAAATTCTTCCCAAAACCTAACGTCCACGCCATTGATTGAGCGTCTGGAGCAGCAGAGTCAGGCTGTTGGATTTCACCGCTTTGGTGTTGTGGCAGTAGCACCTGAACCCACTGCGCCTGAGCAGACTATGCAAACTCGACTGCGTCAGTGGCTACACCAGGGGTATCAGGCTGATATGGATTGGATGGCCAATCCGAAGCGAGAAAACATTCGTCGCGTCATGCCAGACGTATGCTCGATAATCTGTGTGGCCCTTAACTACTACACCCCCCACCAACGCCCTGAGGGGGAGAAGTACGGTAAGATTGCCCGCTATGGCTGGGGGCGCGACTACCATCGGGTGATGCATAAAAAGCTCAAACAGCTATGCCTATGGCTCCAATCCCAGTCCCATCCCCAAGGTGGACTTATTGCGGCTAGATACTATGCCGATACAGGTCCGGTTCAGGATAAATTTTGGGCCCAGCAAGCGGGATTGGGCTGGGTCGCCAAAAACGGTAATTTGATTACCCGAAACTATGGTTCTTGGGTGTTTTTAGGGGAAATCCTAACCAATGTGGAGCTGCCTGCCTCATTTCCCCACACCAGCCACTGCGGCACCTGCACTCGCTGTTTAGACGCTTGCCCCACCCAGGCCATTAGAGCGCCGGGAGTGATCGATGCGAACCGCTGTATTGCCTACCACACCATTGAAAATCGTACGGAACAACTACCAAAATCCATCGTTGATCACTTAGATAACTGGGTGGCAGGCTGTGATGTGTGTCAAGACGTATGCCCTTGGAATCAACGGTTTGCTCAGCCCACTGATGTAAAGGACTTTGATCCTTATCCAGACAATGTGGCTCCCCAACTAAACGAGCTATCTAACCTGACTAAAGAAGATTGGGATCGACGGTTTCCGGCATCGGCCCTGAGGCGAATTAAACCTGCTATGTGGCGACGCAATGCTAAAGCGGTATTGGAGCACTCGCAGGGGAAACCTGCCCAAACTTAAATCACCAATTTTGCGGACGCTTCAGTTAATGCGTAGGCATATTCTGACTTTTCTAGAGCAACCCGGACCTCATCATAATTATCGATTAAATCTGAAATTTGTTGGTGTACCAGCTTCATTGGATACTGGGCCCGCTGTCGCTGTTTGAGTCCGAGAAAATGGCACAGCCGCTGGGCTGTGGTGTTGTGCACATTGGGATCTAACAGGTCAGTTTCATAGGTGATGGTCAAATGGGGGACCTGGGCTACAATGGCGGCCTCCGCAATGCGCTGTTCATCTAACTGTTTGAATGTGGCAACTAGATCCGGCGGATGAATCGATCGCTTTTGGGTCTGCTGGGCTTTCAAAATAGCGAGACCATGCCGCATCAAGTCTCGTCGCTGCAAACGAATCACTTTATATCCCTGATTATGGAGCAGCTCCATAAATCGATGGGGTTCAGACATGTGATGAGTGGACATCAGATCCGATGCCGAAAGCTTGAAACCAAACGCATAGTCTGAACAGGCTAGCTGTTGCTGTTTAATATGCCGTAGGGGAAAAAAGTGACGTCGTTTTAATAGGGACTCGACTTGCCAAGTAGGTGGCAGAGGACCATAGCGAGCATCCGCCACCCGTCGTAGTAAATCAATGACCAAACGTCCTCCACTAAAGTCCGCACCAAAGAGAACAAAACGATGGGCTGGTCGAGACATGGCAGATAGATAATGCGGATTGATAAACGACTGCAACCGATGGGCAAACCAAAACGAAGAGCGGATAGATAGCATAGTCAGAATCCCTAACTCTGAGCGTTTTTCCCTGAGTTTTCTCAGTGTTCCCGCAAATAGGCGCTAAGCATTGACCACAGAAAATAGGCCTGTAGTTCAACTGTGGTTGAACTATGGCAGATGACTAAAACAGTTCATGATTGGAATCAGTGATGGCGATAACAACGTTCGTGAAGAGAGTAGGATGGGGTATGCCGTTGTCTACATCTCTATCATGGGCCTGCTTCGTACTCCACTCTATGATTTATGTGTTCAAGCTAATGCCCGTATGACTGAATTCGCCGGGTGGGAGATGCCGGTACAGTTTAGTGGCATTAAACAGGAACATGCAGCTGTGCGTAACGCTGTGGGTATTTTTGATATTTCCCACATGGGCAAGTTTGTTTTACAGGGTAACAATGTGTTGCGATCGCTCCAGCAACTCGTCCCCTCTGACCTCAGCCGCTTAGCTCCTGGAAAAGCCCAGTATACGGTCTTGCTGAATTCCCAGGGCGGTATTATTGACGACCTGATTGTCTACGACGAAGGTAATAATCAGGTTAGCTTGATTGTTAATGCTGCCACCACTGACAAAGACAAAACCTGGTTGTTAGAGCATCTTAGCGATGTGGAGCTACAGGACAATTCCCGATTCCAGGGGTTAATGGCAATTCAGGGACCCAAGGCAGTAGAAACCCTGCAACAGATCACCGATACCGATCTCAAGGCGATTCCCCGCTATAATCACGCCCGTGGCACTGTACTAGGCCACCCAGCCTTTCTAGCCCGCACTGGTTATACCGGCGAAGATGGGTTTGAAGTCATGGTGGACACTGCCGCTGCAGCACCCATCTGGCAGGCATTACAGGAACGAGGGGCTGAACCCTGTGGGTTAGGGGCGCGGGATACCCTACGACTGGAGGCTGCCATGGCCCTGTATGGTCAAGATATTAATGATGAAACCACCCCGCTCGAAGGTGGACTGGGCTGGCTAGTGCATCTAGATAAGGTACCGACATTTATCGGGCGTGATGTATTGGCTAAGCAAAAGGCTGATGGTGTTACCCGGCGCTTGGTAGGTTTACAGCTGGAGGGTCGTAACATTGCCCGCCATGATTATCCCATTGTTAACAATGAAAAAACCGTTGGCATTGTCACCAGTGGTACCCTTTCTCCCACATTGGGATATCCAGTAGCCTTGGCCTATGTGCCACCGGAGATGGCAAAAGTAGATACTGTGGTAAATGTGCAAATTCGCCAAAAGACTGTACCTGCCACTGTGGTGAAGAGACCTTTTTACAAGGCTGGTAAATAGTGAATGAAGACATAAGTATCTCTTAAATCAGCCCTATTGCTGTCTGAGCTTTGGCAAAATACAGTCAGTCAGTAACGGGGCTAACTCAAGGGTATTGTTTTTCTCCATAATGGGTATCCACTGCAGTTCCTCAATTTCATTGGATGCTGTTGGGATACCCAACAAACTACCCTGAAATACTGTTGCTACCAGCTGAGTATTGGCTTCATTGGCAGCTGTGGTAATAAATTTTCCCAGGAACTGAAACGTTTTAGGATCAATCCCACAGCTGAGTTCTTCCCTCACCTCACGGTAGATAGCCGTTTCTGCATCTTCTCCAGGCTGAAATTTGCCCCCAGGAAACATAAATTTTTGCGTGTTTCTTTTGCGTACAGTCAAGAGTCGTTGTTGCTCAACAACAGCATAGGCAACAACGTGGAGGATGGATTGGGCCATGGATGAATTCCCTGCACATTCTGAATTACAAGAACCTTACCCGCCTCTGAGCATACAGATGCGCTACCTGCGTGTCCAGCCAACTAAGTCATGGGACTATGGTGCTATCGTGTTTATCTAAACCCATGGTTTCACCAAGCTGTCGTATCAAAATCATTAACGGCAATACCTGTCAGCCCATGACAGGTAATATCAATGCTTCAGCCCAGGCCGCAAAATTTTCCCACACTGAGATTGTGACCGTACAACCGGTCGCAGGGCCAGAATCCATTGAGAGTTTTTATGACGAATATCTAGCCATTCCCGGTATTCTCGAACAGATTATTTTAGACACTGACTCCGATGCCTTTGTTTTGGCCTGTTGGGGTGACCCAGGGCTGGAAGCTGCCCGAGAAATTACCCGCCGACCCGTGGTTGGCATTGCTGAGGCCAGCCTTTATGTGGTTAATATGTTGGCCGCTAAGTGGAGCGTGGTAACAACATTGCACCGGGTGAGAGATATGGTGGAAAAAACGGTCGAAAAAACAGGCCTTACCAGTCGTTGTGCTTCTGTGCGCACTACCCGCCTAGCCGTACTGGATACGGAACAAGATCGTGGCACTACGCTAGACGTTTTAACAGCGGCGAGTCAGCAGGCCATCCAGGAAGACGGAGCCGAAGCCATCTGCCTGGGCTGTGCAGGTATGAGTGGTCTAGAACAACAGTTAGAAGACCGATTAGGGGTGCCCGTTGTGGATGCTGTTGCTGCCGCCGTCAAAATGGCTGAGTCTTTAGTGAGCCTTGGTAAAACAACGAGCAAACAGCTCACCTATCGGATGCCGGAGAAAAAACTCGTGAAGGAGTATCCTTCCCATTTCCAAGCAGAGAACTTTCGCTCCTAAGCAATGCCTAACCATAAAACTCTAGGTAAGGTCGGGAAGCTGAGGATGGGCAGCCAGACTATTCTCTGGTGAATCAACGTTCTAACAGCTGCTCTATTCCTTAGCGAACTCCCTAAGCAGCAAACTGCCTACTCCTTTCTCAAAAGATGAACTTTAGATGCAAAAGATGACTTTTTGTCCTGATGCCGCTACAGATGTACCAGTAAGGTAAAGCGTCATCTTCAGTGCGTTACTGGGCAACGAAATTAATACCTTAGAACTGTGTCTATTTTTAACTGTTCTAACGCATTGAATTGGCATTTGCGACGGACGTTTATGATGAAATATCGTCCCTGTGTGTGATCCTGAGGTACGACTATGTTGAAATCAACAATCCTTAAATTAGGGGGGGTAGTTTTGCCCCTAGCAGTAGCAGTAGCAGCTCAAGCGGCGGATGATATGAAACTCGCCTTAGGTTTTGTTTCTGCCCAGATGAATGGACAAACTGTCGGTTCCTATGGTCTGGCCAATATTGCCAGCCGTGATAGTACTGGTGAATTTTGCTTGGGGTATGCGGATCGCGCCCCCGACCACACCTTTACCCTAGAGCAAGACTTTGCCCAGCTGACCATAGCCGTGGACAGTGGTGCCGATACCACATTGCTGGTGCAAGGCGCTGGCACTATTCGGTGTAACGACAATGCAAGTCGCCAAAATCGCGATGCCCTGGTTCAGGGAGGTTTTTCAAAAGGCACTTACAACGTATGGGTCGGTGCGTTTGATCAAGAAGGTCGACACCGCTATAACCTAACCATCGCAGAGTAAAGAAAAGCTACTACGTTTTGATAAACAAAGCTCGATAGACCGGTTTACCCTGATTTATCGTGACCCTTTCCCGATCGGTCATTGCCGGGAGAGGGTTCTCTGAGAGCCACGGTCCCGAGGCATTGGGGGGAGCCAGGACGGGTGGGGTGAAAGAGCGTTGGAATTCAGGATTTTCAGCAAAAGCACTCACCATATCTTCGGCAACAGTCTCCACATCGGACTGAAGCCAAATCCAAGCCCCTGTTTGCATGAACTCGGCTAGGTCTGCCACCAGTTGAGGCTGAACCACGCGACGTTTTTGGTGACGTTTTTTAAACCAAGGGTCAGGAAATTGAATACTGACCCGCTGGGGTGGTCGGTGCAGGCTAGCCAATAACGGGCGTAGGGAATTGTTGGCATTGCAAAACAACATGTGCAGGTTGTCTAACCCTAGTTCATCAAGCTGCTTTAAGGCTTGTTCTACAAGCGGTTCTCGAATTTCTAAACCTAAAAAGTTCCAATCTGGACAAAGCTGAGCCATGTCGCGAATAAAGTAACCTTTGGCACAGCCAATATCGATATGTAGCGGCTGGTCTGGCTTGGCGAAAATATCTGCCCATTTGGGAGGGGCAACGGGCTGACTATAGCGGATATTTAGGGGGTTAACGTGCTGACGCACACGGGACATGGTCGGTAAGCCAATAGCTGAACAATGGGCACCAAGCCCAATATGGGGCTAGGCTAAATAAGAGTATCCAACGACCACCTACCTGATCAACTCCTATGGCTCCCTTGGCTCGTTTTGCGGTGGTGAGCGATCTGCACATTGCCCTGCCTCATACTGTGTGGGATTCCCCCAGTCGATTTCACGTGGTTGAGGTGAGTATTACGGCATTTGAGCAAATTTTAGACCACCTGGAACAGGTAGATATTGACTTTCTATTGCTGCCAGGGGATTTAGTCCAGCATGGAGAGCGGCAGAACCATCAATGGTTAGTTCACCGACTGGGACAGTTACCTTTTCCGGTATACGTTGTGCCGGGTAATCATGATGTGGTTAGGTATGGCGGCTGCGATCGCACCGTATCCCTGGATGAATTTGTGCAGCTATACCAAGGCTTTGGCTATGGAGATACCGATCGCCCCTACTATCGCCATCAGCTGCAAAATGGCCTTCACCTGATTGGCCTAAACTCCAACGGATTTCAAGCCGATGGAGAACCCCTATATACCGGCTGGCTCGATCCAGAACAGCTGCTATGGCTGGATGAACAGCTAGCTCAGCTAACCGAGCAGCGGGTTTTAGTGATGCTGCATCACAATGCGTTAGAACATCTCCCGCGTCAGTCCCGTAGCCGTATGGGGCAGCGCTACATGGTCAAAAATGCCAACGAGTTGGTGCAGCGACTGCAGGCAGCGAATGTATCGTTGATGTTTACTGGCCATCTCCACGTTCAGGATATCGCCCAAGCCGGTCAGCTCTATGAAATTACCACCGGCTCCCTAGTCAGCTACCCTCATCCCTATCGTATCTGCGAGCTGAACCTTAATGAGGAGGGAGGGCAACAGCTGAATATTGTTTCTCATCGCATTGAATCCGTACCCGATTGGCCCACATTACAAGCCACCTCCCAACAGTGGATGGGAGACCGCTCGCTTCCCTTTATGATGAAGCTACTGACCAGCAGCCCGCTCAAACTATCCCCTGAGGAAGCCGAACAATACGCGCCCGCATTGAGAGATTTTTGGGCCGGTATTGCAGGCGGTGATGCCCTATTTGATTTTCCAGAATTGCCTATCAACGTTCAGCGATATGTTCAAAGTTTTAGTGCACTAACCGCAGATGGTCAGCCCCACTGCATTGATAACAACGCTACCCTGCAGCTGTATTGCTAGACGCTGCGCTGAAACAGCTTATAAAAATACCTAAAAAGTGAAACCCCGACCGCAGTGGATCGGGGAAATTTGCCAAGTTATTGTAAATGCTATGCACCAGACATTTATAAGCCACCTCTAGATTAGCAGGGGAAACTCTCAAGTAACGTATCGATTCAACAAAAAAAATGTCCGAGTACGAATCATCGTAGCTAGGCGTTTTTTAAAGTCAGCTTTTGCCAATAAACCCTGAAACAGAGTTGACAAAACCATGCAATTGTACGTCAGCGCAGTTAACCATGCACATTAAAACGATCCACCACATTGCCATCATTTGCTCTGACTATGAGCGATCCAAACACTTTTACGTTGACCTACTAGGTGCCAACGTCATCTGTGAAACCTGGCGTGAGCAGCGTTGCTCCCACAAGCTTGATTTGCAGCTTGGCACCGCTCAGCTTGAGTTATTTTCATTTCCTACCCCCCCACCTAGACCCACTCGACCCGAAGCCTGCGGGTTACGCCATTTAGCACTGGCAGTGGACGATTTAGACGACTGTATTGATTACCTAAAGACCCATGCAGTGGAGGTGGAACCCGTGCGTATGGATGAGCTCACGGGCAAACGGTTCACTTTTTTCCAAGACCCAGATGGTTTACCTCTGGAGCTATATGAAGGGTGAGGCCCATCGCCAGACACTATTTTTTGTCGTGGCAAGTAAGCCAATAGGCGTAGAATCAGCATTCCTCAATGCTTTGCATAGATACTGTGATATCAAACTTAAAAATATGTGATTCTACGCACGGTTGTTGAGTATGTCTGTGGGTACATTGAACTTGTATACGAAAGATTTATTTCTAAACCACTTGCCCCGCTAGGGCGCATTATTCTAGGCATAGTCACTTAAGACTTAGGCTCTTACTATGGCAACGGGGTGAGGAAGATTAATCTTCCTCACCCCGTTGCTGTTTATATTATTTCCAGACGTTTGGGAGTTATTTTATTCGATATCCACTATTCGCCAGCTGGCGCAGGTTCTTCAGCGTCTACTTCCAAGCGCAGGGCCTCAGCTTCAGCGGCATAGGCTTCAGCCTGTTCACCGTTGTTTTGAGCCTCATGAACCTCAGTCAATATGTCTAAGAACTCTAGCTCTGAACGACGATCGCCAATGGATTTAGAGAGCTCTAGGGCCTGTTCAAAATGACCTTGAGCAACCGGATAGTCCTCTAGCTGGAAGTTCGCAAACCCCAGACCCGATAGTCCCCAGCGCGTAAACAGGGGCTGACTCCGTTCTTCCGATAGGGTTAAGAGGGTGTTGAAAGCTGCGATCGCATCCTGATACTGGTCACTGTCTAGATAGGCAGATCCTAGCCACAGCAGAGATTGCAGCTCAGCACCCAGAGCTCCCTCACTCTGGCTCAGTTCTAGACGCTGCTGGTACAGATCGATTGCCTTATTCACATCACCATTGTCGTAGTATGACAGGGCCAACACATACAGCGCCGTAAACTGTACATCTAAAATGTTCAGTTCCTGGGCCAGTTTGAGGGCCTCAGTTTGGGTTTCAATGGCCTTATCTAAATTTGAGAGTCGGTAGTTAGCAATGCCCTGATGGTGCAGTGCCAACGTCTGTCCCCGTTTACTCTCCAGCTGAGTTGCGACATTCAGAGCATCGGTCGCGGCGGTGAGGGCTGATTCATACTGTTCTAGGGCTAAAAGCGCAGAGCTAGCTACATTTAAGGAGCTCAGTAAAATATCTCCATCCCGCTCTGATTGAGCCAGGGGAATAGCCTCCTGGGCCGCCTGCAGTGCCAGGGGATATTGCTCAATTGCTGTAAAGGTAGTGGCCAGAATATGTAGAGAATTTAACTGCCCCGAATCAAACCCAATGGATTCTGCTAGCTGGAGGGCCGCTTGGCCATAGTTCAGCGCTTCCGGTAAATTCCCCTGCCCCTGGGCTGCCCGCGCTCGCACATTGAGGGCGACCACTTGAGATTGAGGATCATCCACCCCCTCAAGGGCCGTAATAGCGGCCTCACCATAGTCAGCAGCAGCAGGATAGTCCCCTTTATTAACCGTAATTACCCCCAACATGGTTAGCGCAAAGGCTTCTTGGGGCTGATTTTCATTGCTACGGGCAGCTGCTAGGGCATTTTCTAAGGTTGCCTGTGCTGCCTCTAGGTTACGGCTATCGTATTGACTCAGCGCCGTTAGAATTAGCTGATCCACTTCATCTAGGGGCTGCTCTGCCGCCTCGTCAGAATCTGTTGTTTCAGTATTGTCTTCTGCAGCCTCGACCGATTCTCCATCGGCTTGGGCAATCGGGCTATTAGCCCAGACCGGCTGGCTTAGCATTATCAGCAATGAGGCAGTTCCAACGGTCAGCAAGCGAAACAGCATGGCGAGAAGCAGAGAATAAGTATCGTGAGGCATTGCACAACCCCGGCCCCATAGTTCCCATCAAAGATGATTGGTCTTATCTGTGAATAGGTGCCGTGGGCAATTAATGCCAGAACGTAAATACCCTAGCAGCAAATATTTAATCCGTCGTCCTTTAGTAGGCGGAAATCTAGTTGCCCCCCTGGATGGCTAACAACTTGAGCTGAGAAATTTTGGCTGGGGGAAGTTGGAAGTCAGAATTCGGAGTTCGGAAGTTGGAAATGGGAGACATTCCGAACTCCGAATTCCCAATTCAAAATTCCGTCTTTAGACGCCTAGCCATTGCACAACGGTGTCTTTTAACTGCCCTAGGTCTCGATAAAATTCTTGCTTTACAAACTGGCCAATGGCATCAAACGCTGTAAATGAAGACCCGGCTTGCCAGCGGACATCCTGGGCGATGGGGGTGGTGTGGGTGCCTTTGAGAATTTGGATGGCGGTGTATTGCGGGAAGCGCTGATAGAGCACATCGCTGAGGTCGTAGGTTTGGTCGATAGTGTCTTTGCGGAATTTGATCAGTAGGTTGCGGCCTACGGTGTAGCGATCGCGAACTAGGTCCAGGGTGCGTTCAGGGCTAGGGGTAAACTCCACTTCAAAGTCGGGGGCAAACTGGACAAACTGTTCGAGTAGGGGAATGGATTTACGAGCTGGATAGTTGTTAAAGGACATGAGAATGTTTCCCGCCCGGTCTAAGCGGTACAAACTGGCCATGAGCAGATGTACTTTGCAGCCCATGCTGTGGCCCATGCCGTAGATGGGCAGGTAGCGATCGCCGATGACCTGACGCCGCAGGTAGATCATGGCCTGGTCGAAGGTGGTGAGCACTTCGGTTGCGATCGCGCCGTGGTCAAAGGTATTGATAAATGGTGTAGCGACGATTATGTAGCCATACTGATAAAGATTTTCCAGTAGCCACCCGTAGGTGACACTGGGGGCTGCTGCCACAAAGGCCCCTCCTAAGAAATGAATAATCCCCACTGGATTGGGTGGTATTAATAACCAGTTTCCCGCCACCTCTCGCCAGTTCATAAATCCGTCGCTATCTACATCCTGATTTATCGTAAATGAATTTAGCGGACACCAGGATTCGGTCTTCTGCCCTTGCCTGAAGCATTATTCCGCAATCTTTGTAAAGTACATTGCTACGCTGGAATTGCTGTGTTAGGCTTATAAGCCATTAAGGACGTATAGCTCAGTTGGTTAGAGCGCATCGTTGACATCGATGAGGTCCGCCGTTCGAGTCGGCGTACGTCCATTTCAAAATTTTGGTTTCTTGAATGTATTGGTCTGTTTGCAAGGCTACATAACAAACATCCAAGCGCGTATGAGCATTATTAAATGTTTTTTCTGATCTGATTATAAACGTCCCACATCAGAGCGTTGGCAGCTTCCTGACGAAAGTCATCATCGTTCATTAGTCGGGTAAATATCTCCTCGTTGCCTTCCATGCGCTCGATAAAGAGGTTTTCTAGGAGTTTGCCAAAGACGGGTTCGAAGTTTTCGGCAGAATTGACGGTGGCGGCCTGACGGATTTGCTCATTGGCGACGGCGGTTTCGCGCACCTGATCAAAAAATAGCTGATCGGCCAGGGTGAATTCAGTGCCAAAGCGTTCATTGAGCTTTTCCACCAGGGTAGAGAGTTGGACAGAGTCTTCAGCTTGTCCTGTGCCGACTTCGCGGGGACCGTAGAGGGCTTCAGCTTCGCCTGTTTTTAGATTGATGCTGCCCTCACTGATTTTTTCGAGGCGGTAGTATTTCAGGGCTACTTCGTCATCGATTCTGACAGTGGGGCTGTCCTGATGGCGGGGTAGCTTGGTCAGTAGATAACGGCCAAAGGTGTAGAGTTTTTCTAAGTCAGAGTCCTGATAGGGAATGACTTGGGAAAGGAATAGATACAGATTGCGAAAGCTGACGAGCTGGCTTTTGAATAGGGCCTGTTCTTCTTCTTCCAGGGCTGTGTAACGATTGACCACCCGATCGAGAATGCTGTTGAGTTTCTTGTGCTCGCCTCCGGTGGGGCTCATGCGGTTGCGGAACCAGACTTCGCACCAGTCGTTGATGTCCTCTGGGTAAAAGACCTGCCATTGGAATAGACGGTGGGAGAGGTCATTGAGCTGTTGGGGGTCTGATTGCTCACCGATGGGGGTGGTTTCGTAATAGGGCTTAAAGGCGGCGTAGATATCTTCCGGTTCGTTGACGAAGTCGAGTACAAAGGTATCTGTTTTGCCCGGGGTGGTGCGATTAAGACGGGACAGGGTTTGGACAGCTTGGATACCGGAGAGGCGTTTATCGACATACATGGTATGCAATAGGGGCTGATCGAAGCCGGTTTGGTACTTTTCGGCCACCAGTAGGATTTGGTATTCTTCGGTATCAAACTTTTTGGGCAGTTCCTTTTCCTTGATGCCCCTGTTCATGCCGACTTCGGTATATTTCTCGTCGGGTAGGTCCTCAAGGGTGATGTCTCCGGTGAAGGCGACCAGGGTTTTAATGTCTTTGTAGCCTTTCTCTTGAATATATTTGTCAAAGGCCAGTTTATAGCGCACCACATGTTCTCGGGAGTTGGTGACCACCATAGCCTTGGCCCTGCCGCCGATTTTGTGGAAAGTATTTTTACGAAAGTGCTCCACCATAATTTCGACCTTCTGGGCAATGTTGTAGGGGTGCAGATCAACAAATCGGGCTAGGGCACGGGCGGCTTTACGACGGGGCACTTCTGGATCATTGACAGCGGCCTGGACAAGCTCGTAGTAGCGCTTGTAGCAGGTGTAGTTCTCCAGCACGTCCATGATGAATTTTTCTTCGATGGCCTGGCGCATGCTGTAGAGGTGGAATGGAGATTGGCCATCTTCGCCGGGTTCGTCAAAAAAGACTTTGGTTTTGAACTTGGGTGTGGCGGTAAAGGCGAAGAAGCTGAGGTTAGGTTGTTTGGCTCGCTTTTGCTGCTCGCGGATCAGGTTTTGTTTAGCCTCGTCGCTAAGGGCTTCGTCTTCCAGGTCGATGAGCTGGGAGGCAATAACACTTTCAATCCCGTCTTTGTTGAGTACTTTACGCAGCTCCATGGCGGTTTCTCCACTTTGGGAACTGTGGGCCTCGTCTACGATGACGGCAAAGCGTTTACCTGCCGTAGATAGGTCAAGAGTTTGGCCTTTCTTCTCCAGGGTTTGGATAGCCTGGGCAATAAAGGGAAATTTCTGGATGGTAGTGATGATGATGGGTACACCATCGGATAGGGACTTAGCCAACTGCTGGGTATCTTGGTCAATTTTTTGTACTACACCCTGTTTATGCTCGAATTGATAGATGGTGTTTTGCAGCTGTTGATCGAGAACGCGGCGGTCGGTGATAACAATGACAGAATGGAAAATCTTGGTATCCTCCGCATCGTGGAGGTTGGCCAGACGATGGGCGAGCCAGGCAATGGAGTTGGATTTACCGGACCCGGCGGAATGTTGGATTAGATAATTGTGACCGGAACTGTTGGCCCAGGCGTGGTCAATTAGCTTACGCACCACATCGAGCTGGTGATACCTAGGGAAGATCAGGGTTTCTTTGCGGGTGCGTTTGAGTCCTTTTTCTGTGGCGATGGTCTTTTCCTTGATTTCCAGGTGCAGGAATCGAGCCAGGATATCTAGCAGGCTTCGACGGCTGAGGGTTTCATTCCACAGGTAGCTGGTGCGGTAGTCGCCGTCAACGGCTGGGTTGCCTGCCCCGTGGTTGTCGCCCCGGTTAAAGGGGAGGAAATAGGTGCTTTTGCCGTCGAGCTTGGTGGTCATGGAAACTTGGTCGGTATCCACTGCAAAGTGGACCAGGCAGCGCTGTTTAAAGGCAAACAGCAGCTCCTTGGGATCTCGATCCCGATATTGCTTTTCTGCATTTTTATAGGTTGTTTCGCTACTCATGGCGTTTTTGAGTTCCAGGGTGGCGATGGGTAGGCCGTTGATGGCCAGGACGATGTCGGGGATGGCTCCGGTGGTGGTGGTGACCTGGCGGGTGATGGTGAGGCGGTTTTGCTCGTAGCGGGTAAAGGCCTCGGGGTTCATGCCGGTATTGGGCTCGAAATAGGCCATCTTTACGGTCTTGCCAAAGCATTTGAAGCCCTGGCGCAGCACGGTGAGCATGCCTTTGCTGTGGAGTTCTTTGACCAGGCTATCGAGCAGGACAGTATCGGCCTTGTCTTTGTTGAGGTCGACTAACCGCTGCCAGAATTTGGGCTGGGTGTCCTGGACAAAGGTGATGACATCTCTGGGGAAGAGGGCGCAATCAGGATCGTAGTCGTTAGGATTGCCCTGGGTGTAGCCCCCCTCGGAGGTCAGCACCTGCTCGATGGCATCTTCAAAGTTGATTTCCTTATGCATAGGGGCATTCCTGACTTTCTGGCCTGAATCGCTGCTCTAGCTGCATCAAATTTAGTTTATGTATGCCCCTACAGGCATTACCAGTTAAATTCAGGTTCCTTCCGGAACTTTAACTTTTGCCAAAGAACTGCCATGTTCAGGAGTAGAGCATAGGTGATCGCCCCCTCGATCAAATAACCATCAAATAGGGAATCCTTGCTTCACAAGGCTTTCAATAAATTCAGAGGCTGGAGGCGTTTGCTGATCAAATAAACCGTAGTGTTAACGCGCATCCTAGGCTAGTCCATTAAACATGACTGAAACGGCTGGTTGATTGCTCACATGTAAGGCTGAGGTCGATAACCTTACACATGGATTTTCTTATCTAAGGTAAACAACCTTTGTAAGCCACAAACGATGAAGCACGATTAGGGGAATACAGTTTTACAGTCAACTTTTGCTTCTTTCTTGAGTGCCTGCACATCATCTACCTGAGCACCCTTGAGATTTGCGCCCTTGAGCACAGCTTGCTTCCAGACTACTTTTTTGAGATTTACACCTCCCAATCTGGCACCGGTTAAGTCTGCTTCAGTCAAATCCACTCCTGCGAGATTTGAACTATTTAATTTGCCTTTGGATAACGGTTCACTTGGCTCAGCTCCCTCAATTAGAAACTCCCCGCCAAGCACGACTCCTTTCAAATTAGCTCCCGTCAAAATACTTCGGCTTAAATCGATACCTGGTAGAAAACGATTTTCCAGATCGGCACCAGACAAATCTGCTTCCTGAAGATCAACAAGGCAATAATCTGTAGAAATGAGATCAGTCTCATATAGATACTGGATAATATCGCCTTTCCTTGCTGGGTCCAGACGCCTGAGTACAACTAATGTCCAGGCTCTTATTGTAGACTTATCAAAACCAGACTCTTCAAGCGTTCTCGCATTAGGATATTTATCAAGAATTTTCGATATTCTTGATAAATATGACTCATAGTCTACTTGTTTTCTACGCTCATTTGCCTGCTTTTCGTCACTTGCTTTCTGACGCTCACTGATAAGCCATGCACCTCCAGAAAGAGTGACTGGAACTATTAAAAGCTCCATCCAGTCCCACAACGTTTTTGTTCGCTGGCATTCTTGAACTTGATTTGTTTTAGGCGGCGTGTAGTTGCTGACACCTACCCAATCCCAACAGTAGTAATAGCCTAAGGCAGTGAGCACTACTATAGAAATCACGCCTAGCGAAAAAAAAGTGGCAATAGCTTTTTTCATATTGAATATTAAGTAGATTTCAAGAATGAGATGCCTAGTTAACTGTGACGGGTTTAGTTCCGGGGAGCTTGATGTCACGCACGTCAATTTTGCCGGTGACAGCGTTAGTAACGAGGGCAGTGCGATATTCCTTGAGACGTTTGACCGCTGCTGTGATAAACCCGATCATCTTGTCAGTTTCATCAGTGACATCTTTGACGTACTTGACAATGTTCTCTTGCTCAAGGAAAGGGGGAACAGGGATAAAAATATTCTTGAATAGATCTGTTCGAAGTACTTTAGTTCCGTGAGCAGATTCCTCGACGATACTAAGCACAAGGCTTGAAATTCCTCTTAGTAGAATTGCCAGATATTCTGGATTTAGTGTCGTATCCAGAACCTTCATATCCTGATTGACAGTCACTTGAACATCATTAACTGCAACTGGAAATGTGTGTGCCAGAATCATGCCCCGAACAACGATGAGAACCTTGCCACTAGAATGAAGATGAATTGATGTTTGCTCAAGAGCTTCCTGCGACAATCGATCAATAGACCCATCTAATCTAGGTCGCTTCATATCTTTTGGGGAAACCCAAGGAATATCACCGTCCCAAAAGTCAGGGTTATTTTTACTCGGAGTGCTTCCTCCAGTCATCTCGAAAAGGAATCGCTGTCTTTTGATTTCCCAATGCTCGGGAATTTCGTCTAGCCACTCGATGCCGGAGTCCTTCATGGGGACGGTGGGGTCGAGTCCTTTGGTGACGGCCTGACTGATAAGGGCCGTGCGCTTTTCTGCCAGCTTTTCGAGCAGGGCTTCTTTTTTTGCAATCAGCGCGTCAATCTGGGCGGTCTTGTAGTCGAGGAAGGCTGCGATTTGTTGTTGTTCAGCGAGAGTAGGAAGAGGAATAAATAGATTTTTGAGTGATTTCAATGACAGATTGAAAATTGTTGTTCCAGTGACTTCAAAAAAGAAATAGTTTCTGGCTGATGAAGAATTTAGGAAAAAATACAGAAAAAATCTTGAGAGAACTACCTTGCAACTAATATATGCTGCACTTTTCCCCAGTACGACGCTCTCGTTGTTATAGTAAGCTACGTTTCCAATAGTGCCGTTGATGGACAAAAGTAAAGTGTTTTGACTCAATTTCAGGTTGTATACGTCAAACTCATTTTTGCCAACACATTTTGTAGATTCATCAATATAAATACGACCATTGACCAAATTATTGCCATTGATAAAGTGATAGGAGGATTTTTCTACATATTTAGGTGTTGCATGAATACCATCTCCAATCTTGTCTGTAAGAAAGGCTAGTCTTATAGCTTTCCAGCGAGAAGGGATATCTCCCAACCACTCAACTCCAGAATCCCTATATTCTGTATAGGCTAAATATCCTCCCATCAGATACTCTCCCCCATCAGTGCGACCTCATCAATAAAGATAGAAGACTGTTACTTGCCAATTGCCAGTTTATATACACTTTTTACCTGACTAAGCTGAGCCGCAAACAACAATGCCGATAAAATATCAGCTTCTTCTAAATCATCATAATCTTCTAAAATCTCAGCATGGGTCATCCCAGAACTTAACAGCTCTAACAAAAACTCCACCGAATAGCGCAGCCCACGAATGCAAGGCTTACCATGACAAATATCTGGATCTATCGTGATTCTTTCTAGAGTCAGACTATTCATATGAGCCTCCTAACTCAACAGCCATCTCACAAATATCTCTAACACTTTGCTAATCGTCTAAACACCTCCATGATAATAGGCTCCAAACTCTGCCTGGAGTGATACCCAGGCCTGATGTCAATCGCCATCAGATAGCGTAGACGGCACAGGGGCATCGGTAAATGCTGGCCGATTCTTTAACTCCTAGTAGTCCGCCGGTAGACAGTTATCATCTTGCTGATTGATAAGCTTCATATGGCCACCTGCCCGTTCTGCCATCACATCAAGGATTACTTGCCTGCTCAACCTGCTGTTGTAATGCATCTGCGCTAAGAGAATCATCAAAGATAGAAATACCCCATGCCTCCATGTGATTGAGCATATCCAATCGAGACATTCCTAATAAACTGGCGGCTTTCCCACTGCTAATTTCACCGTCTGCTAGTAAAACCATTACATAGGCTTCTCGGGCCTTTGCCAGTGCCTTTGCCTGCAACTGATCAGAAATATTTACCACATCCAGTGTAAAGCTTACAGCTAAGGGCTTGGTCTGACTGTTAGTATCCATGACCATATTGGTTTAACTCCTATATATTTATTGTAGAAGCTAGCAATTATTAAGAATATTCTGCCGATCCAATGCTGCTGCTGTTAAATCTCTCGCCATTACTCACCTCCTAACCGTTGTTTAGCCTGCTCTATCGCCGCATGGAGCTTCTGTTGTAACACTTCCTTCGGTGGCAATATCGTCAAATACTCCGCCACATGAATCCCCGACTGGTCCAACTCCAACAGTTCAATCTGTTCCTGTTTCTTGCCAGCACACAAAATAATCCCCAACGGCGGTTCCTCATCGGGCTGACGGTCATAGCGATTGAGCCAGCGCAGATACAGCTCCATCTGCCCCTTGTACTCCGCCTTAAAGTCTCCCAACTTTAAATCAACCGCAATCAACCGCTTGAGCTTGCGATGGTAAAACAACAGATCAATATAAAAGTCATCACTATCAATCTGAATCCGCTTTTGTCGGGCCAGGAAAGCAAACCCATCCCCCAACTCCAACAAAAATGCCTCCATCTCGCGCAAAATGGCATCTTCAAGATCTTTTTCTAGGTAACGATCCTTTAATCCTAGAAAATCCAACACGTAGGGATCTTTGAAAACCAGGTCGGGCGATAGGGTATTGTTTTCCCGCAGGGCCTGCAGTTCCGCCTTGGCTAGTTCCTCCGGCTGCTTCGATAGCGCCGTCCGCTCGTACAGCATCGAATCAATCTTTTTGCGCAGCATCCGCACGCTCCACCGCTCCACCCGACACATCTCCGCATAAAACTCACGCTGTAGCGGCTGTTTTAGAGGAATCAACGCAATAAAATGGGTCCAGCTTAATTGTCGTATCAGTGATACGACAATTGCCTCTTCAGGAAAAGCCTCATAAAACTGAATCATGCGACGCAGATTTTTTTCCGAAAATCCACGTCCAAACTCTTGCTGCAGCTGAACGGCCAAACGTTTAACAATTTGAGTACCGTAGTCTGCACGTTCTTGCTTCAGCGTTTCCGTACAAATGCGTCTTCCTATCTGCCAATGAAGCATTGTCAACCCTGCATTAACGGCTGCATAGGCAGCAGAGCGAGCCTCTTTGATCAGCTGCCGAATCTCATTGATCAGTGCTGTTGATTCGGGGAGATTCTCACTCACTACACAATGTCCCCTAACATTTTCACAATGTCCTTTTCCAGGGCCTTAATATCATCCTCAATGTCGCTCAGCGGTCGGGGTGGCTGATACACATAAAAATGACGATTCAACGGTATCTCATAACCCACCTTGGTCTTACTATGGTCCATCCAAGCATCGGGCACATGGGGCAATACTTCTACCTTGAGATACTCCTCACAGTGGTCTTCCACCAATGCCAGCAAATCACCATGGCCCGTTTCCCCGTCATACCCCAACGGCAACGGCAGCTCAATATCCTCCGGCAACGGCACAATTTCCGTATCCCGCAAATTGCTATCCGGCTCGGGGTTACCCTGTTTATCCCGACAAATCTCAGCCGTAGGATCTGTTTCACTCAAAGCAGCCAGAACCGCCTTCTTGACTGAAGCCGCCAGCTTAATACCAGCCTTTTTGACGGCAGCATCCAGCACTTTCAGAAAGTCGGGTCGCGCTTTGTAAACCGGACTCTCATCCAGTGACTTAAGCACACGGATAATCGCCTGCTGCAGTTCTTTGCCAGCTTTTACTTCTGCTTCAGCCGTCTTTTTATCCTTACGCTTTTTGCTTTTCGCCAGATTCACAAAGGCTGTTTGCTCCCAGATGATGGCAATTCGCTCCGGGCTGGCCTGAAAATTAAGCCGTAAAGGCCGATCCACCGTCATTTTCAAAAAGCCAAATTCCCGATTATCAAAGACCTTTGAGCAGATGCGCGTTTCCTTCTTGCCCTCTACCAACACCTCACTGGTGGCATCGTGCTGACATTCTCCATACAGACTAACCAGTTCCTGAATATGCTCAGGAGATAACTCATGGCGCTTATTCCCGAGACTTTTTTTCATTTTTTGAAAATGGCGGGTGCCGTCAATCAGCTGCACCTTGCCCTGACGATGGGATGGCTTCTTGTTGGTTACCAGCCAGATGTAGGTATAAATGCCCGTGTTGTAAAACATCTGGTCGGGCAGAGCCACCACCGCAGCCAGCCAGTCATTCTCAATGATCCAGCGGCGAATATTGCTTTCCCCACTGCCTGCATCCCCCGTAAACAGAGGTGAGCCGTTAAAGACGATGGCGATTTTAGAACCTTCCCCACCGTCCTCAGACACCGGACGCATCTTTGAAATCATATGCTGCAGAAACAGCAATGACCCATCATTAATTCTGGGTAACCCAGCTCCAAAGCGTCCGCTAAAGCCCTGCTCTTTATGTTCTTCCTCGACAAAATCCTTCTCAGGCTTCCATTCCACCCCAAACGGTGGATTAGCAAGCATGTAGTGAAACTGCTTATCGCCATGGCCATCATGGGGCACAAAGTTATTAGCCCGATTTTTGGCCCCCTTTAACCCCAGGGTGTCACCAAAAATTAGATTGTTGATGGGGGCGTCCTTGATCAGTAGGTCTGAACAACAGATGGCGTAGGCTTCAGGATTATATTCCTGACCGAACAGCTCCAGATTGGCATCTGGGTTCTGGGCCTTGATATGCCTCTCTGATTCTGACAGCATACCGCCAGTGCCAACGGCAGGATCGTAAATACTCTTATAGATGCCAGCCTGAAAGACCTCGTCCTCGTCGCTAAACATTAGACTTACCATCAGGCGAATCACCTCACGGGGCGTAAAGTGATCCCCCGCTTCTTCGTTCGCTTGCTCATTAAACTTACGAACCAGCTCCTCAAAGACATAGCCCATATCCATCGAACTAAGGTTCTCAGGGGATAGATTAATCTGAGGGCTGCAAAACTCCTTGATAATCAGAAACAGGCGATTATTTTCGTCG
Source organism: Cyanobacteria bacterium P01_D01_bin.156 (assembly GCA_039024555.1). GTDB lineage: Bacteria > Cyanobacteriota > Cyanobacteriia > Phormidesmidales > Phormidesmidaceae > Leptothoe. Next base: position 16,596 of record JBCCQQ010000005.1, on the reverse strand, counting down.
AGCTTCTGAATTTCATTCTCAAATTCAAACTTCTCAAAAATGTCACGGGCACGGGGCGAAAAACCATTGATATAGGACACCAAATTACTGGCAATGCCCGGTGCATCATCCAGCAACTTGCGAAATGTAAATTCGCTGGTGTTATACAAGGGTTGAGTGCGCTCTGCTCCGATCGCAATCTTAGATAGCGCTTTCTCCAGGGCAACCCCTTCGATCCCCTTTGCTTCAAACTTTTCCTTTGTCTTCAATACCGCTTGCTTCGTCGGTTCCAGCACACAGTCCAATCGGCGCAATATGATCAGCGGTAGCATCACCCGTCGATATTGGGGTGGACGGTAAGGCCCCCTCAGCTTATCGGCAATACTCCAGATGAAGCCCACTAAGTCCTGATGATCGTTTTGCTGCGCAAATTGCTGATTCAAAGCCACCTCAGACGAACTCGTTTTGCTGGTGGCGATATTAAACCATACGCACGAGGCGTGTGCTAACCGCCAGACGATTGATTAAAGATTTCCCAGTAGCTGACTGCTGCTTGAGGGTAAACAAAAGCCTTTTTTGAGCGCTGTTGGTTGAGGGGTTACTCAACTCTGAAACGCTTTATTAAGCAATAGTTTTGGATAAATGTGCCAAGCAAAACACCCTAATTCTCTTCTCGACTGAATCTATTCTCTGGCTGGCCAGTCGAGTAACAGCTCTTAGGGCTACTAACAATGTCGTAACATTACATCAGCAAGTAAATAAACTATGGCAACACTTAACAACTTACAAATCTCTTCAGGAGAAACTCTTTACACCGGTGATACCATTCAGGGTATTCCTGTCATTAGCCAGTTAAACATTGATGATCTAGAAAGTGGTAAACAGTATCGCTTCTTTTTTCAGGGAGTGCAGATGGGCACTGGGCAGCACTGGTATGTGCCCATTATCGTCGCCAAAGGCGCTCAAAAAGGTAAATGCATTGGCCTTGTAGCCGGAGTGCATGGAGATGAATTGAGTTCGATGAATGCTGTGCAGCGGGTAATGGCAGACCTGGAGCCTGATAAAATGGCAGGAACTGTTATTGCTGTGTTAGGACTTTCCCGTGCGGCCATAGAGTTTACCCAAGCACAATGGCCCATGGCCTATGGTGGCGGCTCTTCTGTTGATATCAACCGTGTTTGGCCCGGTGACGAAATGGGCAACAATCCTCCTACCCGCCATGCAGGGCTACTGTGGCAGCGACTGTTCCAACCCAACCTTGACTTAGCAATTGATTTTCATACCGTATCCACCGGTAGCGATTTCACTCTGTTTATTTACGCCGATCTGAGTAACCCACAGATTCACCAGATGGCAAAGCTCTTTCCAGTGGAGCAGATCAAAGATGATAAAGGAGAAAAAGGCTGTTTAGAGACCACATTCTCAGAGGCAGGCATTCCAGCACTTACAGTAGAACTTGGCAGCCCACGAGTTTTTGATGCGCAAAAAATTGCCATGGCGGTTGAAGGTACCTTGAACGTGTTGACGCATCACCAAATTATTCAGGGGCCGATGGGGCGTACAGCTAAAGATGTTGGCACCTTCTTTGGAAATCAGTTTTCAACAATTCGTTCGACAACAGGTGGGTTTCTCGAATTGTTAGTTGATGTTGGAGAGAGTGTTACTCCAGGACAAACCGTTGCGTTGCAGCGTAATGCCTTTGGGGACATTGTTGCTGAATATCAGGCAGCTGTTACTGGCGAAGTGGCTACCATTGCTCGGGATGCTCTTAGCGAACCGGGTTCTCGAGTGATGCAAATTTTGTTCAATGCATCAGATACTGATTGACCTAGATGGTAACCCCAACGTAGAGAATTCTTAACACGCCATTAATCCTTTTATATTTCAATAGATTGGCCTGAAACCTGGAGTTTGTATTGAAATTTACTTTCTAGTTTGATGCTTTTCCTTAACATCCTGTTAATTCTAGTTTTCTGTACTTTGTCATGGTTTCATTGCATTTGTGGTAGGCAAGAGAGTTTTTACAAGGTTTTTTCCCGTTGCTGATTTAGGGGATGAAATGATCTGTAGAACCTATCAATTGCCTGGATTTGGCAGCTAAACAATCATCCCGAGGATCAGCAACGCCGATTTTTTTATTTATTTGTATTTGCCCCTTTTGGAGAATCTAATGAACCAGCGTTATAACCCTTTGGTTACTAGTCGAGAGATGTCGTTCCGTGCCCTCACTCGGAGACGATTTATCCGTTATGCATCTTTGGGTGCTGGTGCTTTAGCTGCGACTAAATTGGCCAGTTGTGCCCCAGGAACAGAGACCGCAGAAACCGGTACAGACGTTGCAGCCAGCGCTGGTGATGGTGGAAAAACCCTGAGAATTCTTTCCTGGGCGGGATACGACGAACCAGAAATTATTGGCCCCTTTGAAGAAAAGATGGGGGTGAAAGTCGAGTTTAAGACCTACGTTGGCGGTGAGCAGATGCTCCAGTTTTTTAACCAGTCTCCGCCGGGTACCTTTGACGGCATCATTTCTGACGGGGAATATGTTGTCAAGCTGGTGGAAATAGGAGCCATCTCTCCCTTGAATGATGCTGACTTCGATGCGCTGGCTGACTACACCGCCGTCTATAAAGAGTTTCCCGGTTTCTACCAGGGAGACCAGCTGATGGCCGTGGGGACCCGCTTTGGTAACTACGGCATTGCCTTCAACACTAAGTTTATTAAGCCTGAAGAAGTGACCAGTTGGGAAATACTGGCACGGGAAGATCTACAGGGTAAATTAGCTTTCTTTGACTGGTACTTGCCAAATATGGGGAACGCCAGTCTGGCCCTGTTCCCAGATAATCCCAATCCCTATGACCTAACTGACGATCAATTGGTGCAGGTTAAGGATTGGATGGTGAAGCTCAAGCCCAATGTGGCGCTGATTACTCCTAATATTCAGGACATTACCAATGCCTTTATCAATGAGAGCGTCATAGCAGGTCCGGTGGGTGACTGGCTAATTCAAAATGCGATCGCAGATGGTCAATCCCAATTCGCTGCTGTTGTGCCCAAGGAAGGGGCAATCCGCTGGAGCGAAGGGGCCACAGTGGCTGCCGAAAGTAAGAATCCAGACCTGGCCCTAGAGTGGGTTAAGTACATGAGCACCCCTGAGGTCCAGGCTCGTCTGGCAAATGCTAAAGCCTATAAGGGACTGGCCCCCAACCTGAAGGCGATTGATCACCTCAGTGGTGCGGAGAAAGAATTGTTGGGGTATATTCCTGATCCAGACAATGCTGGCAAGACCATTATGGAGGTCCAGCTAGAGCGCACTCGTGCTCGTCAATTGCCGGTGCAGCAGCCTGAGCAGGCGTGGCAGGACTTTTATAACGAGTTTAAGACCAGTTAGGGGATATGCACTTTCTTGATGGGGTCGGTTCCCCTTGGTAATGAGGCTGAATGTATACATCTCGAACTGAAGCCTAAAATCCTACATTGGCCCCTTTTTAGAAACATCCGTATTTTTCCAATTAGACATACCGGGGTTTCCCAAATTCTGAGGAGATCCTGCTTAAAGTCCCCCAGAATTCGGCAAGGTCGTTTCGTGTTTACCAGAGAAAATCTTTAAGGCTTATGACTTCATTCATACTGAATCGAGATATGATTCGGAGGGAGCCAAAATCGGTTGCTTGGGGTCCCTCCGAGTTCCCCAAACCCCCATGGCTAGGGCCGGGAGGCCGCCCTAGAACCCAGCCTACTAGGTTGTCCTCAATTGCATTAAAGTAGGGGTTACGGCGGGGTCGATTAATCAGGTTATCGCATTGTTGTTTGGCCTACCTTCAGGTAGAGCATGCCTTTCCTGAAATAGGCTTTCAATGCCTTTAGATTTTCTGTCCAGACAATGAAACAACCCTGCCAGAATTTTGGGATTTAGGGGGGCAAAACCACAAGCAATTTTACGATGACTTCGAAAAAACACCCTAATATCTCTCCAGGTTCATGAATCAACCGGTCTCTTCCATGGCCATAGCCCCTCCCGAGTCAGCCACGGCAGCTGAGGCTTCCCAGGATCTGGAACTACGCCAGATTTCAAAGTTTTACGGTCAGCAACAGGTTTTGCACGACATTAATCTGACCGTTAAACAGGGAGAATTTGTCGCCATTATGGGACCCAGTGGCTGCGGTAAGACAACGCTGTTACGGATTATTGCGGGTCTGGAGGGCATTGCATCTGGGGCGATTGTGTTGCAAGGGCAGGAGATTACCCAGCTCCCTGTAAATCGTCGCAATACGCCCATGGTGTGGCAAAATTTTGCCCTATTTCCCCACCTGAATGTACGAAAGAATATCGCCTTTGGTCTTACACTGAGCAAGCACCGTAAAGCAGAGGTGCGACAACAGGTGCAACGGATGGCGGCCTTGATGCACCTCGAAGAATTGCTGGACCGGCGCATTAGCCAGTTGAGTGGTGGGCAGAAACAACGGGTTGCGATCGCGAGATCCCTAATTACGGCCCCACCCATCCTGCTATTAGATGAACCCATGAGTGCCCTCGATCCCCATCTAAGGGTAAGAATGCAGGGCGAGCTAAAACGGCTGCAGCAGTCCTTGGGGATTTCTTTTTTCTACGTTACCCATAACCAAAATGAAGCCTTTTCCATGGCGGATCGAATTGTGGTGATGAACCGGGGTCGCATTGAACAGGTGGGCACCCCGGCAGAAATCTACAACCAACCCGCCACCCACTTTGTGGCAGAGTTTGTCGGTAACAACAACCTATTTGATGGTCAGGTAACAGAGATTAACGGCACTGTTGTTACGGTCCAGTGCCCTCAGGGTAAGATACAGACCATTTCGGACCGTCCCCATGGGTTAGGAGACACCGTTACGGTGGTAGTGCCAGCGGATCGCATTACGTTGTCGGTCCAGCCAGGGGCATTAGGAAACACCATTCAAGCCACCTTACGAGGACGAGAATTTCTTGGGTCTCAGCTAATTTATCTACTGGAAACGGGCACTGGCTATGAAGTACAGGTTATTCGTCAGGAAGCCTTTAGCCAGAGTTTGGATATTCCCATGGATGCAGAACTCTATCTCTCTTGGCACACCCAGGATGCCGTCCTACTAGGAGAACGGAGTTAGCCATGCGTCTTCCCTTAAGTCGCCCCAGGGGCAACTGGACTCCTGATGAGGCTAGTCCGTTGAAATATGTGTGCCTCGCTCCGGTCGTTATTTACGATAGCCTGTTTTTTCTGTTGCCTTTGTTGTTCTTGGTGTGGATTGGGTTTTGGACCGTAGAAAACTATCAGTCGGTGCCGGGATTCTCCCTGACCAACTACAGTGATATTTTTAGCCAGTTTTTTAGCCGGTCGCGATATGCCTTTGCCATTGCCCAATCTCTTTGGGTGGCTGCCACAACAACAGTGCTGGGGCTACTGCTGTGCTATCCTTTTGCCCTAACATTGGCCTTTGTGGTGCCGCCAGCCCTACAGCGCTTTGCCCTGGTACTGGCCATTGCTCCCTTCTGGACCAGCTACATTCTGCGGCTGTATGCTTGGCAAACGGTAATCAACACCAACGGGTTACTCAATACGTTATTGATAAAACTGGGTTGGATTGAAACCCCTCTACAGATCATCTTTACCCAGGTGGGGACCCGCATCGGACTGCTTCACTATCTGGCACCCATCATGATTTTGATTTTGTATCTAGTGGTGCGCAACATTGATGTAACGTTACTCAACGCGTCTAAAAATCTAGGAGCTACCACCTGGCAAACATTCTGGCGAGTGCTGTTGCCCCTGAGTAAACCAGGACTAGTGTACAGTGCCGTCTTTGGTTCCATCATTAGTTTAGGAGACGTGCTTTCAGGCATTGTTCTTGGCGGTGGAACAGGCAAGTCAATTTTGGGCTCATTTCCGCTGTTTTCGACAGTGATTTTTAACGAATATGCGGCCTCTACCAACCTGCCGCGCACCTCGGCCCTGGCTACCTTGCTGATTGGGATAATGGTGGTGATTCTGGCAGCAGGGTTACAGTTTTCAGCGATAGAGGAGTAGGGGCATGGTGGCTAAATCCTGGACAACTCGGGTGCTAACGTTCGGCGGCTGGATTTATCTCATCCTGGGCTACGGTTTGCTCATGCTGCCGATTCTTACCCTGGTCATCTTTTCTTTTGAAAATTCTCGCTTTCCCACCCTGCCCTGGACGGGGTGGACCTGGAGCTGGTATCAGGAACTGTTTACCGATGGCACCCTGATTCAGGCTCTAAAAGCGAGTCTGTTGGTATCGCCCTTTGCGGCTGCCATTGCCACCATCCTGGGTTTCTTTGCGGCCTATGCCCTGAATCGCTTTGATTTTCCTGGTAAGCAGGCCCTGACTATTTTGTTGATTGTGCCAATTTTAGTGCCGCCGCTCATTTTGGGGGTGGCGTTTCTAGGGTTGTTGTCTCGGGTAAATCTGCAGGGACAGCTCTATAGTATTTTGATTACCCATGTGGTGATTTTGTTACCCACTGCGATCGCGCTTATTACCCTACGTCTCATGCAGATGCCTAAGGCCATTGAGCAAGCTGCCTGGAATTTAGGCGCAACGGAATGGCAGGCCCTCTGGCGAGTGGTTTTACCCTGGTCGATTCCGGGGATTGCTGGTGCGTTTTTATTAGCGTTTACCTTCTCCTTTGATGAGTTTGTTATTGCCTGGTTCGTGTCGGGGTTTGAACCGACGCTGCCCGTGTCTATCTACAACTTTTTAGGATCTAACCTGTCGCCGTCTCTGAATGCCATGGGGACCCTGGTGTTTTTGATCTCTATATTTTTGTTGGTGGGGGTGGAATTATTGTTGATTCCTACGCTGTTGAATAGACCAACTCGATCTCGTTAATAACAATCCGGCAGGCCGTGCCCGCCCTAAACATTAACCAAACATCTACCATGACGACCCGATATCTGATTAAACAAGCGACTGTAATGCCCTTTACCTTGAGTGATGGGGCGTTGGATTTACAAACGCGCGTACAAGATGTGCTAATTGTGGGCGATCAGATTGTTGAGGTGGCCGATCACATTGACCTGGGTCCAGAGCCCATGCAGATCATTGATGCCCACGATCATTTGCTAATACCTGGTTTTGTTAATGCCCACGCCCATTCTGTTGAGATTTTAGAGAAAGGGCGCTACGAGGCGCTACCGCTTGAAGCCTGGATGCTGTATTCCTATCCTCCATTCAAGAAGAAGCACCTCAGTCCGCGCATGTGTTATCTGCGTACGATGCTGGGCGCGTTGGAAATGGTTAAGTCCGGTGCCACCACCATCCAGGATGACCTGATTGAACTGCCCTACATTACCCCAGAGATTTTTGCAGCGGTGGCCCAGGCCTATATAGACATTGGCCTCCGGGTGAGTCTCACCCACCATGTGATCAATCTGCCCCTGTACAAAACTATCCCCTACCTGGAAGACTTTTTGCCTGACGACGTGCGCCAGGATCTCGATGCCCTAACAGGGCTGGATGATGACACCTGGGTCTCCATGTTCAAATCGTTCTATGCCGATTGGCACGGTAAGGAAGGGCTGATGACCCTTGCTTTGGCCCCCTCGGCACCCCAACGGGTAACGCCGGATTTAATGCATCAGATCGGAGACCTGTCAGAATCTCTCGATATTCCTATCCACACCCATATGTTGGAAACTAAAACCCAGGCGGTAACGGGGCCTGAGTTTTATGGTCCTGGCGAGTCAGTGGTGAGCTATGGCAAAAAACACGGCATTCTCACTCACCGTACCGCCATTGCCCATGGCATCTGGTTAACAGATCGTGATGTGGAGATGATTGCCGAGGCTGGAGCCACTGTAATCCATAACGTGGTTAGTAATCACCGTCTGTGCAGCGGCATTGCCCCGATTCGTCAGCTAATGGATGCGGGTGTGAACATTGCATTGGGGTCCGATGGCATGAGTTCTAATGATTCTTTCAATATGTTTGATGTTCTGAAGATGGCGGGACAGGTGCATTCTGTTACCCATCCTGATTATTCTCGCTACCCCCGCGCTCGAGATGTGTTGAAGTGGGGCACCTATGGGGGGGCTCGGTCAGCGCTGTTGCAAGATCAGGTAGGTGCGATCGCGCCAGGGTTTAAGGCCGACTGTGTTCTCTACGATCTCAATACTACAAGCTTTATCCCTCGCGGCGATTTGCCCATTCACCTAGTCTATGCCGAGCATGGAGCATCGATTCGTAAGGTGTTTATCAATGGTCAACTGGTGGTGGAAGATGGCGCTGTACTGACTGTGGATGAATCAGCATTGCTGGGCGAATTACAGGACCTGCTAGTGGAATATGAACCAGAACGGGCAGAACTCTATCGCCAGGCAGAACGCCTGATGCCCGCCATGGAGGCCACTTACCAAAAAGCCATGGCTCAACCGTTACCTATTGAACGCTTTACCCGCATTGAAAAATAATTTCCTATGGACTGTTACAGTTTCGCTAGAGCAGCATCCTATCAAATAGAATCGAGTTCGAAGGTTGCTTTCTCACTATGTCCAAAACTTAAGAAGCTGAAAGACACAATAGGCGGGAAATTTAATGGTTAGCGCACCACCACAGCTAGAACAGCGAGTAAATCTCTCAGGTATTACTTGGGACACATATCAGCGTATTAAGGCTGAACTAGACAACCGTAACCTAAGGCTCACATATCATCGAGGAGTGCTGGAAATCATGGCTCCTTCGCCAGAGCATAAGTACTTTAAAAAAGTAATGGGTCGCTTTGTAGAGACTCTGGCAGAAGAATTTGTAGTAACACTTTATCCATTGGGGTCAACCACGTTAGAACGAGAAGATTTAGAAAGCGGCTCGGAACCGGATGAGTGTTTCTATCTGACAGTGAGTAAGGTAACGGCAGTACGTGGGAAAAAGCGTATAGATTTAACTCAAGACCCAGCTCCAGATTTGGTGGTGGAAGTTGATATTACCAGCCGATCACGGCAGCGGGAGCAGGTCTATGGTGCATTGAAGATACCGGAAATTTGGCGGTTTAATGGCCAAAGTCTGACGTTAATGGTGTTGCAGGATGGGGCTTATGTTCGGGTGGAGCGCAGTTTGGCGTTTCCTCAGATAGAAGCTCAAGCTGTAGAGACGTTTTTGCAGCGGGCGATGGAGACAGATTATTTGGAGCTGGTGAGGGAATTTAGGGAGTGGCTGAGGAGTTTGTAAGAAATATGCTTCATAGGGAAGTGGGTAAGTAAGTTATTTCTCACAGCTAAAATCAAATTTATCCTTTAAAAAAGGGTATTTCCCTTGCTTAGGGCTGTAGCATGAAGAGCTAAGCTATTTCTAAGTTCTAGCCCCCTCCTATGGTCAAGCGGCAGATTTTTATCAGCTATCGCACTACAGAACCGGATTTGAATCTGGCTAAGGAATTGCACCAAGCTTTGACGACTGCTGGGCATTCCGTGTTTATGGCGGCGGAAAGTCTTGACTGGGGCGAGAACTGGGTAGACCGCATCGATCAAGAACTGAAGCGGTGTGATTACTTTGTGCTGCTGCTGTCGGAGCGCTCGGCGACTAGTGACATGGTGGCGGGGGAGGTGCGCACAGCTAAGCGACTGAAGGATCAGCTGGGTAAGCCTGCCATATTGCCGATTCGACTTAACTTGCCCCTGGATGACCCGCTTAACTATGAGTTGAGAAGCATTTTACAGACCATTCAACAGAAGTCGTGGCAAACGTCTGCGGATACGCCCGAGCTGGTGGAAAATATGCTGACGCTAATTGGCTCTGGGCAGATACCTGCAGCGGTGGAAAATGATGAACCGCAGGAAGTGACGCCTCCCGCACACCAGCGTCCTCCTTTGCCTGTGGCGGATCTGGAGCTGCCGGGTGGCACTATGCCGCTGGAGTCTGCGTTTTATATCCGGCGAGAACCGTGGGATACCCGTTGTCTGCAAGAAATTGAAAATCGCGGCGGACTGGTGCGGGTGAAGGCTCCGCGACAGATGGGTAAAACGTCACTGTTGGCTCGCATTCGAGACCGGGCGGATGAACTGAACTATCGAACGGTGACGCTAGATTTTTTAGAAACAGACGAGCGCACGTTTACCGACTCCAGCCTGTTTTTGAAACGTCTGTGTGCGCTGGTGAGTAAAAAGTTAGGGTTCTCGCCCCGCAAGGTAACTGAGTTTTGGGATGAGGAGTTGTTTGGTCCGAAGGAAAACTGCTCTGACTACTTTGAAGAGCACATTCTCTCCAAGATTGACACATCCTTATTTTTGGGTCTGGATGAATTAGATCGTCTGTTTCCCTATGAAACAGTCTCTAAGGAATTTTTAACCCTGCTACGGTCCTGGAATGAGAAAGCGAAGGTGGATGCTACATGGGCCAAGTTGAAGCTGGCCATTGCCCATTCGACAGAGTCTTACATTGTTTTAGAAAGCAATGTGTCGCCGTTTAATGTGGGTCTGGCGGTGGAGCTACCGGAGTTTACGGCGACTCAGGTGTTGGAGCTGGTGGAAAAGCATGGGTTGAATTGGACAGCAGCGGATGTGGATGACCTGATGGCTATGGTGGGGGGACATCCCTATCTGGTGCGATTGGCGCTGTATCACATTGCGCAACAGGATTTGACGCTGGAAGAATTGCTGAAAGAAGCGCCTACGGATTCTGGGATTTACGGGGAGCATTTGCGGCGGCACCTGTGGAATTTGCAGCAGCACCCGGAGCTAGCCCAGGCATTTGAGCAAGTGATTGTGTCTGAGCATCCGGTGGAGCTGAAGTCGATGCTGGCTTTTAAACTCAATGGCATGGGGTTGGTGAATCTGCAGGGTAATGGAGTGATACTGCGTCATGAACCTCTGTATCGGCCTTATTTTCGTTCGCGGTTGAGGATGGCGGTATGAGTAGTTCATATTCCCCGTTTTATAAGGTTGGTGGGGCGTTACCGCAGGATGTGCCGTCCTATGTAGCGCGGGAAAGTGATACTGAGCTGTATGAGGCGCTGCAGGCGGGGGAGTTTTGCTATGTGCTGAACTCTCGGCAGATGGGGAAGACCAGCCTGATGGTGAGAACCCTGGCTAAACTACAGGCAGATGGTTGGGCTGGGATTATTATTGATTTTTCGGCGAAGGATAGTCAGGTTGATAAGCCAGGTCAATGGTATGACGGCATTATTAATCAGTTAAATCGCCGGTTTGGGTTACTGGAGCGGCAGGCGTTTCGGAACTGGCTAAAGGAGCGAGATTTTATTGCTCCAGTAGAGCGGTTGGCAGAGTTTATTGATACTGTTCTGTTGCCAGGGATTGGGAAGCCGATTGTTGTTTTTATTGATGAAATTGATAGTACCCTCAGTTTGCCGTTCACTGATGACTTTTTTGCGCTGATTCGGGGGTGTTATAACAAACGGGCGGAGAATCCTGCTTATCAGAAACTGACCTTTGCGTTGTTGGGGGTGGCGGCTCCGTCGGAGTTAATTGGGGATGCGAAGCGGACTCCGTTTAATGTTGGTGAAAGCATTGATTTAAAGGGGTTTACATTTGAGGAAGCGTTGCCCCTAGCGGCTGGTTTGCAGGGGAAAGCAGAGCAGCCAGAGACGGTTTTGCAAGAGATATTGCGATGGACGGGGGGGCAGCCGTTTTTGACGCAGCGGTTATGTCAGTTGGTGGTGGACTCAGATGAGGTGATTGCGGCAGGTGGGAAAGCGGTTGCGATTGATGGGTTGGTAAATGCACGGCTGATTGATAGTTGGGAGACTCAGGATCATCAGGAGCATTTAAAGACGATTCGGCAACGGTTGTTGGATGATGAGCGGAAAGCAGGGTATTTGCTGGAGCTGTATCGGCAGATTCGACAGGCGGAAGAGATTGCGGCGAGCAATCAGCCTGAAGAACGAGAGTTACAGTTGTCGGGTTTGGTGGTGAAGCGAGGCAACAAGTTACGGGTGTATAACCCGATCTATAGGGCTATTTTTGATGAAGCCTGGATTGATGCTGAGCTGAGGAAGTTACGACCCTATGCAGAAAGTTTTAGGGCCTGGGTTGTGTCTGGGAAGGCGGATAGTTCTCGTTTGTTGCGGGGAAGAGCACTGATAGAGGCTGAGGAATGGGCGTCTGAGAAAATCAACCTCAGTGGGGAGGATCGTGAGTTTCTGGCGGCTAGTCGGACCCAACTTCGGGAAGAGGAAATTTCTGCACGGGAGCAAGAAGCTGAACTTGAATGGGAGCGGACAGCCCGAGAGGCAGCGGAGTCAGCAGAGCAGATTCAGGCAGAAGCTAATCAGCAAGCTCAGCAAAAAATACGTCGTGGTACTCTATTTTTGAGTGGGGCTTTGGTACTTTCTACAGTTTTAGGAGGTGTTGCAATCTTTTCAGGAAAGGCATTAAGAGCTGCTAGGCAGCGTATTGAAGAATCTTCTATTCTTATCAAAGAATCACAGAAAGAGTTGGATGAATTAGCAAATCAGAAACAAAAACTGACTCAAGAAAAAAAACAGCTAGATGAGGATTTACAACTAGCACGTCAAGAACAAGAAGAAAAACGCCAAGAATTAGCTGAAGCCTCCAAAAAAGCAGAGATCGCAAACCGAGCAGTAAACCTAGCAAATCGAGAAGCAGAATCTGCAAATCAGCGATTCAAAGGAATTCAGAAAAATCTGTCAGAGGCCAATAACCGATTATCAGAAGCAGAACAGAACGTAACCGCCACTAGAGAGGAAATTGACGAAGCCAAAAGACAAGTTGAATTCTTTGAACAAGCGTTGGAATTAGCATCCGCCCAATTAGAGGATATTCAATCTGTCAGTGGTCAGGTATCTGTGCTTAACAACATGGGAACTATCCTCTTAGAGCAAGGATTTCGTACTCAATCATCCCGCGTGTGGGAACAGGTTGGGCTATCTTTTGAAATATCTGATAAAAAGCTCCAGAAAAAGCTACTGACCATAGAAAAAGCTTATGCCTTTGAGATACTTGGCAATAGCCAAGAAGCAGAGCGTGAAATTCAGGAAATTGAAAAGCTTGCTTTTTCTAAAAATCCATCAATAAATGAGAAAGCTCTAGTCGCTTATGCCTCTTCAGTCAAGGGGGATATTGCTAGACAAAAAAAACTATATTCAGAATCCATAACCCATTATGCAAATGCTTTTAATAGCTTGAGTAAACTTCAAGATGATTTAGAAAGCGTTGAAGAGGCTATTAAGATTACTTTAGAAAGGCATATTTCCGAACAAACTATTCAGCAATCTATCTTTGAGAAAGAATTTATTAACACCAACACTAACTGTAAAAATGCATCGCCTGAAGAGGTCTTTTCAGCGCTTGCATTTCTTAAAAGCATGGAAAGCGCTGAATTCACACATTCTATACAAACCTTCAAGATAGATAATGAATTGGAGGGCAATTCATTTAAGAGGTATTTAGAAAAACTACACTCAAGGGACTCTAAAGCTGCATTTATTTATCCTATTGTCTTGCAAAATAGTACTGCGGTAATAGCCAGCTTCCCTGATGGCGAAATCAAATTTTATTGTTCTGAGACTAAAACCGAAGACATTATAAGAATCCAAAGTAGTCAAGGAGCTATTGCTGGAGGTACTCGGGCCGGCGGCCTAGTACAAGTTGGTAGATCAAACCCAGTTCCTCCTTTAATATATGAGTTATTTATAAAACCTGTTGAAGAGTATTTCCCAACCTATGTTGATACACTAATTTTTACTTCTTTAGGAGATATAAGGCATTTACCATTTGCTGCAGCACAAGATAGTGAAGGAACTTATTTGATTGAGAATTTTTTAGTAGCGCAACTTCCAAATTTTCAATATTTGCCTGCTGTCACACCAAAGGAAACAGACTTGTCAGCTTCTATTTTTGCAATTTCTAGCTTTGAAGATAGATCATTTGATAATCTTGATGGGAGGCAGTTAGTCTTAGATAATCTCCTAGGCGTTGAAAAAGAGGTAAGTGCGCTTAAGGCCCTTTTGCCAAATTCTAATATTTTTTATAATAATGATTTTACAACAACTTCTTTGCGTCAGTTTTTTAGTGAAGTTCCAAGTTCTATTGTCCACATAGCAACTCATGGTATTTTTCAGGAAGATTACAGTTCTGGCTTTCTGGTTGCGTCAGATGGAATTCTCTATGCTCAAGATTTTATAGAGTTTCTAAGAGATAGTAATTATGTTAGGGATAACATTGATCTTCTAGTTTTTAGCGCTTGTGCAGCATCAGAAGATTCTAAAAGTAACCCATTTGGACTTGCTGGTGCTTCGATTGAAAGTGGCGTTGGACGTGTAATTGCAAGCGCATCAGAGGTGTCTGATGCAGGAACAGTCTTTCTCATGACGAGATTTTATGAATCATTAGCATCCCAACAAATGACAAAATTAGAAGCGCTCCGTTTAGCACAATTAGCAACAATAGAAGAGTGGCCTGATCCCAATAGTTGGGCTACTTGGGTTTTAATAGGTGATTGGAGGTGATGAGCCAGTAGGGGACGTGACAACGCGCCACATCTAAGAGCTATAACCACTCCAAAATCCTCTAACCCGGTGCGTTACGCTTCGCTACACACACCCTACACCCTATCCCAAACATCGTGAGGAACTACCGGACTCTCCTCTTGACACCAATTCGGAGGATAAATCCCCTCTGCAATAAATCGATGCACACTGGAATACTTCCAATCCTGCGGTTTCTCTCACAACCCATGACGTACTGGATTTTGGTAAATAGGCGTTGCTGATCCTCGGTACGAGTTTATCTGAAAAATACCGTTCCATAGCAGGATTGACAGATCGCTATATGCTCTGAATCAGCAACGGCTAAATATAATCACAATGCGTCGAAAAATCTCGCTCATCGCGAATCCAATGTTCCCAATACCGTCGTTGCCAAAGATTATGTTCTCCTCGCTTTTGTCGTGATCGAGAAACAGGCAAATTAATATTCAATACCGAACCATAATGCCTTGTCACATGGATTTTAATCAACTTTAATCTAATTGAAAAATCCGCATCATCAGGAGGTAGCGTCAACAAACAATGAAAGTGTTCCGGCAGTAAAACAATCGCATCCACCGAAAATGGATGACTCTTTTTGACAGTAATGATCGCTTCTCTGAGTGCTTGACGTCCCACATCACGACATAACCAAGGCACCCGTTGATACATAACCTGAGTGATAAAGTATGTACCCCCAGGAATGTAAGGACGACGGTAGTTAGGCATCCTGATTTGGATTTATTATTTAGACTAGAATGCCTAACCTTATGGCGCATGACGTTGTTGGTGCGTTGCCACGCACCCTACCACTGATTATGGCTGCATTGTCAGATAATCCCAAAGATTTACAGCGATATATCTTGCAAGCTCAGCAGCCTATCATCTGCAATGACGAATCAACCTGGCACACATTTATGAATGACGGCAATAATTTACTTGTTGCCAATGACCCAGCCGGTAACTTTCAAGTCGTCACCGTATTTCTAGGCTTCAATCATGGCACCACCGAGCAACCCAAATTTTTTCAAACCACCTGTTTAGGTGCAGATAGCGAAAAACACCCCCACTACACAGCAACCTGGGAAAGAGCCATATTGCGTCACCGATGTGCCATCAAATGCGGCGAAATCCTAACTGACTTTGAAGCAGAGCGGGCAGCTGGGATTGACCGCTCTTGGGAATTCATCGATTGCACTATCGTTCCAGGAGAGATGCAATTCATTCTTAAATCAGAAGCCGATGCCTTAAAAGCAATGCCTCAAGACAAGAAACACTGGAAGCGTCGAGGCCGAATGATAGTATTTTGCTTTGATGTTTAACCCAGTAAACGTAGCCAGGTAGGCACTGCCCGCCAACACTTTTTTAAGTCTCCTAAGCCCTCTGATCATTAGCCATTTCAGCAAGTTTAGAGTGCGATCTCGCTGCTTATAGAGGCTCCTTCGTATGCTTTGTTATGAGTTGCCTGATGCTATTTACATAACTGGACAGTGCGAAGTTCTTGTTGCGGATAAATCTTGAGGTATACCAGGAATGCATTGATTCCTCGTGAGGATTGGCAGAATAGCCTGATTTTAGCCAGATTAACTAGCGACCAAAAGGTCATAGTTTTACTAAAAATCATTGTCTACCAACCTTGAACTGGCAATCAGGTAGTTCCTTCAAAGATTTCCTATTCGTGCATACCCTTTGTAGGGCAAGGCATTTGGTCTTATCTGAACTCCTACAGGAAAGAACTTGACCAAGAGGAGATAAACTTCGCACTGTCCAGTTACATAAGACTAGCTACTGTCACAACAACAGCGCACTTTTCTTGATCTTCTGCCGTAACATCATCCCATGTATCATTCACATTTTCCACATAGGAGCTTGCTATTTCCTCAGAATCAAAGCAAGCAATAAAACCAACATCGTTGTCCGTGATTGAAGCGCCCAAGCTTATCGCCATATCTCTCGCTAATGCCAATTCTTCCATAAGGGGTTCGCTAAAAAATAAGATACCCATCAGGTTGGAACAATTTTGATATCCCATTTGGGTAATGTCTCAGATCGTTGCCACTGTTGTTGGTACGGTTCTAACTCGTCAGGCGGTACCTTAATGCCCTTCTCATAGGTCCCCTCAACCAGATGAATGATGGGTTCGAATCCAT
>JBCCQQ010000004.1:0-189418 GCA_039024555.1 Cyanobacteria bacterium P01_D01_bin.156 | reverse complement strand
CGAATATGTGTCCCTTTACAGAAACGCTATGCAAGGACTGGCTGAAAATCCTTGCCTCTAGGAAAGGGACTACTGACCCTGTCTGGGCGATGGGATAACCCCTGAGATTTCTATTCAGTTTTTCAGCAAACCCTAGTTAGATCATTACCTTGGGCTTTCGTGTAGGTCAAAAACTCTTCGGTCATTTCAGCACAGACCACATGGGACCCCATATCATTGGGACCTGTATTGCAGGTTCCATCCCGGTAAAACCCCGTCATAGGATTGGTGCAGCAGGTCTGTAAATTTTCACCCAATACGTTTTTAACAATAGCCATAGGAAATTTTGCTCAATTGAACCAAGATGATTATGTCAGGTTGCTACGTGTTCAGCAGCAAAAAATTAGCAGCCATGACTCTCATGGCTGCTAATTTTTTAGCTTTAACAGAATGGCTGGTTGCTATATCTCAGCAACGGCTCGTTCAACTAATCGACGGGTCAGAGTTTGGACACCTGTATGCTCATAGTAATTGGTGGAAATATCTAGAAAAGCACCAAAGTAATCCATTTTGTCGTCGGCCACATCCACAAAGGTTTTGAGATTTGCTACGACATTTTGAGGCGTAATCCCCTTAGATTCAACAAAGTTACCCATCCACCCCTTAACCGATTCAAAACTTGCGCCTATAAAGGTAAGCTGATCGACGGTTGTACCGCCTGGGACCGCCTCTTTGATGGCCTTAAAGGCTGGATTACTATCCAAATCCTTAGGGGTTAAATTACCCAGCACAGTCTCTGTTTGCTTGATAAAGTTAGGGCCGAGAGGAACCAATCCATCAAAACAGACTAAGGCTGCCATCCGAATCAGAGATTCTCCGCCATAGTCTCCAAGCGCTTTAACAAAGTCACCTACACTGTCCCCTGGAATGCCATTGATTTTGCAAAAGGCAACAATTTCTGTCACTAGCTTCATGCATAAATCAATCGTCTGCGCCTTTTCTGGCTTAGGTGTTAGACGATTTACAATGGACAGGAATGGAACATTTTCAGTGACCTTACTGGCTAGAGCAGCCTGTCCCAGCGCTCGCCCTGTGGAATCAATGGTTTGATAAAGCCATATGGCCTGTTGATAGCCTTCAGATTGATCGTTGTAAAGCTGAATGGCTCGAGTCCCAATTTGTTCAATTAAGGCTGTATCACTTTCTCCCGTAACCTGACGAATGGTGTTTTCAAAACCTACAATGTTGTTCCATTCTCCAGGTAGTATCTTATCGAGGGACCGCAGGGCAAAAACAGTTAGGTTTTTTTGCGGTAGCTCGTTAGCTAGCTCATAAATAGACTTGCTCATGGTAATGTCCTCGCTAACACCTAGAAGATTAGTTGACAAGTTTTTCTAGACCTACCAAATCAAACTTTTCTAGCCAAGTTTCACGGTCAGCTGTTGTAAAGGTGTCATCCCGAGAGAGGACTTTGACCTGTAGGCGATCAGCAACTAATAAACTGGTGGCGGTGCTACCAACATTTACTAGGGGATATCCTGCTAGAGAACGCTCACTATTCTGATACTTAGTAGTGGCGCTGGGATTAGAAGCGGTATCAGATACCGATAGCATGGCCAGGGTATTGCCATCTTGCTTGAGTTTAGCTTCAGCGAACCCATCTTTTTCTTGGGTATAGACACGCTCGTATCCATCAGCACTTGGAAAAAACTTATTAAATTCACCCCCGTTAATGACAACCTTTTTGTCCACGTCAACGGCGGGAGCCTGCTGTTCAATTTGCTCCCATTTAGCATTATCACTAGGCTGAGAAGCTTTTGACTGAGTAAGCTGGCAGCCGCCTACCGCTAGTAGTCCGACAAGTAGAAGAGCACCAATGGCTATGGAAACTTTACGCAACATGGGATAACAAGCTTGCTTCTTGACAACAAGGGATCGACGCTGTAACCATTGCCCCAAAATCACCCCCACGAGGATAAGCAAGAATCCTCGCTATATCACTCAAGACGATGGAATATAAAGGCCTCGCAGAGTTGCTGGCATTGCTAGTCTTTGGAAAAGAGCCTGTACGGTACTGCCATGGGTATGGCTTACAGATTGATTTATCCTCTGACTGAGCAACGGCTAATATTTAGACTATGTGCAACCGATAGAAGTGTATCGTTATGATGCAATATCCATTGATAACCTAGGTGACTTTGTAAGTATTTGTATTGTTTTTTACCAGATACTCAGAGCATTGGCGGAGAGGTTGCCAGGTGCTCTACGCCATCCTACAAAAGATGATACTGATCTTTGAAAGGATTGTCGTTTGTAAATTCTACGTTGTCAGGAGGGCAGCCTCATTTTACTGCCTAGGTTAGCAATGACGAACAGAAATTGATCGCTATATTCTTTCAAGATCACCTGAAGAAAAGCATTAACTTGGTGCAACTTTTTGTCAGTTGGAGGGCCATAATAGGGCGACGACTCAAATCGGCGAGCTAACATGCCCAGGAAACCTAGCGAATTTATTGTTCATCTACTTTTTGATGGCGGCCATCACGAGGAAGTAAGGTTTTCATCAATTCAAGATTTTCAGAAGTGGTACAGTAACGAGCTGATGCCTAAAGCCTCTTCAGATGATTTTATTAAGGTGCCTCTGCCTGAGATTAATCCTGGGGAGTATATGGTTATGCGTCCGTCTCGGCTAATTGCCATTCGGGTAGAACCTCAGTTTAGTTCTAGCGTTGAGCGCTTTTAAGCCATAGATGATGATGCGCAATCAGCGTTGGAGGCTGCGGGGGATACTTGCGGCCTTTATGGTGCTGAGTCCTTGGCAGGCTTTGGCATTTCCCCTAGATTTAATTAACTGCCATGTGGAATTGGTCAACCCCATTTGCTTGGGGTACGATGCCCAATTTGGGCAAGAGCGGGTAGCGCTGCTACAGGCGGTTGATTATAGTTTAGATTATTTACAAACAGAAGCCGCTATCACCGCCTACGAGGCGTATCCCTTGGCCGGTGTCACTCGGGAGCGAGTGGAGCGTAGCTTAGTGCGATTTCGTCAGCTAGTAGCGACCAGTCATTCCGCCCAACAGCTACAGTTGGCTGTTAGCCAAGAGTTTGATTTTTATCGTTCGGTGGGGACCGATGGAACGGGCCATGTTCACTTTACGGGGTATTTTGAACCCACCTATCAAGCTAGTGCAGTACCAACACTGGAATATCAATATCCCCTCTACAGTCGACCCGCTGATCTAGATACTTGGTCAACTCCCCACCCGACCCGAGCACAGCTGGAAGGGATCGATGGGTTGCAGAGTTCCCAAGGACCGTTGGCCGGTCTGGAACTTGTGTGGCTGCGCGATCGCATGGAAGCATTTTTAGTGCAGGTACAGGGTTCGGCTCGGCTACAGCTTACCGATGGTTCAGTAATGAGCGTGGGTTATGCCGGGCGCACCGAGTATCCTTACACCAGTATTGGTCGGGCATTGATTGACGATGGCATCATTGCTGAGTCGGAACTATCGCTGCCGGTACTGCTGGATTACTTTGAACAACATCCAGAAGCCCTGGATAACTACCTTCCCCGCAACAATCGCTTTGTCTTTTTCAGAGCTACTGGGGATTCTCCTCCCATTGGTAACCTAAATGTGCCGGTAACCGCAGGACGTTCAATCGCCACGGATAAAACCCTGATGCCTCCGGGGGCACTGGCCCTAATTTCGCTGGAACTGCCAATATTGGTGGCCGCAGACACCTGGGAACCTCGACCCGTTCACCGCTATGTTTTGGATCAGGATACGGGCGGTGCTATTAAAGGACCGGGACGGGTTGATATTTTTGTCGGTACTGGAGACCAGGCAGGCCAGCAGGCGGGATTGATTAATACGAGCGGACAGCTTTACTACTTACTACTTCGCCAATAGGGCTACCAGCAGAACCCTTTTGAGATCTGCGAGATTTACCTGCTGCCGTAATGGGCGTGGGAGCATTAAGAGAAAGGCTGAGGTCACACACTCGGGTTCGCACTTCAGGTTGATCAAATCGGCCAATAAAGCAGGTGCCCTTTTCTTTGCGATATTCAATGAGTTCCACTAAGCGCACCTGGTTTGCGCGATCCAGCTGGCTAAGGGGCAGGCCAATCACGATGATGTTGTAGTCCACCGCAAATGTACGGGCCAGATTAACCTGGTTGAGCTCAGATAGGGGAAGGTTGGCAGGAGCCCGGTGCCACAGACCGCGGGGTAGACCCACCCAATCTAGAACATGCCGACTATGCTCTCTAGCCTGGCTATGGGACATGCCCAAGTCTAGGAACTTTACTAGTACACAGTCTAAAACCGTTGGCAGCGCTCGTAGGGTTTCGCTGGATTGTAGGTATCCCATGGTCTGGTTACGGACCTGGTTGAGCTGCCGTTGGGATAGCTGGGACAAATTCAACCATTGATCTTGGTGCTGGAGCCAGATGGCTCCGGCCTCCATGGGGGTATGGCCGGTTAATGTATCTAGAAATAATTGATTCGCCCAGGGGACAGGACTAACTACGTGAATACACTCACCCCCTCTCAGGCTAAAAGAAATATCCTCCAGTCCTGAAAAGAGATGGCTACTGGGATGGTTAGATGTCTTGTAGAGTCGTTCAGCCTTGAGCTTGACGTTGTTATACCGAATCGAAAAGGGAACTTTCATCTGCTCTATACCGGGGCTGGCAGTGGGGTAAGGCAAATGTTTGCCCTGTTGTAAAAAAGGATACTAGTAGATGGCGTAATAAAGAAATTAATGCTGTGCGTAAACTAATCTCTGATTAGCGGTTTAAGTATTTAGATACTCAAAACAGTACGGACCAAGTATCAAGCGTATCCACCGCCATCCGTAAAGATACGGCTGCCAGTAGTCTAGCCATAGAAGGACTTTGCTCCAGTAGGTTTTAGGAGGTCTTCGCGAAGACTTTAATATTTGTTTCCTGGTGTTTTTACTTGGTGTTTTTTATCCATCACGGGAAGGAATTAAGAACGCCACCAGAGACCGCATAAACCTTTGAGTTAAGAACAAAACTCTTAATTAAGTTGCTCTAATCCTTGATTAACACGGTTGAGCAACAATAGTTCACAATGGATGGATGCTTGGCTGACCGCTTGTAACTTTGCGCCCATGGTTCAACCTGTCAGCGATCGCTAGAGTTTTTAACCTTCAGGGGCTATGACCTACCCACTCCAACGTTTGTTGACCTATGGCCATCGTTATCGAGGGCGCATTTGGCTTGCGAGTCTAGCCTCAGTTTTGAATAAGCTGTTTGACCTAGCTCCACCCGTTCTGATTGGTTTAGCCGTGGATGTCGTGGTTCAGCAGCAAGAATCCTGGATTGCTGGCTGGGGCATCACCAGTATTCGTGGACAGTTTATTTGGCTATCCGCGATTACTATGCTGGTATGGGCGTTGGAATCCATTTTTGAATACGCCTATAACTGGCTGTGGCGAAATCTGGCGCAGTCCATTCAGCACGATTTACGTCTAGATGCTTACACCCATCTGCAATCCCTGGAACTAGCGTTTTTTGAAGAACGTAGTTCGGGGGGATTAATGTCGATTTTGAATGATGACATTAATCAGCTAGAGCGGTTTCTGGACCGGGGAGCTAACGAGGTACTGCAGGTGGTTACCACCGTGTTGATTATTGGCGGTGCCTTTTTTGTGATGGCTCCCCAGGTAGCTTGGATGGCCATGCTACCCATGCCCTTGATTGTGTGGGGTGCGATCGCATTCCAGAAATATCTGGCTCCCCGCTACGCTGAAGTCCGGGAACGGGTGGGATTGCTCAACGGACGGTTGGCCAACAACCTAACCGGTATTGCCACTATCAAAAGCTACACGGCTGAAACCTACGAAACCCAGCGGGTTAACCAGGACAGTGAAGCCTATCGCCAAAGCAATCGACGGGCCATCGCTTGGAGTTCTGCCTTTATTCCATTAATTCGAGTGTTCATTCTGGTCGGGTTCACGGCCACATTGCTCTACGGTGGCCTGGAAGCTGTAGCAGGCAACTTAGCTGTAGGTACCTACAGCGTATTGGTGTTTCTAACACAGCGACTACTATGGCCTTTGACCCGACTGGGGGAAACCCTGGATCAGTACCGTCGTGCCATGGCCTCCATTAACCGAGTTATGGACCTGCTGGATACGCCGGTGGCGATTCGCACAGGGGACTATCGTTTACCGGTGAGTAATGTGCTTGGGGACATTGCCTTTAAAGATGTCACTTTTGCTTATCAAGATCGCGCACCAGTGGTGGAGCATCTAACCCTCAAGGTGCCTGCCGGTAAAACTACGGCTATTGTGGGGGCTACTGGGTCCGGTAAAAGTACTCTGGTCAAGCTGTTGCTACGGTTCTACGAGATCAGTCACGGACAAATTACCCTCGACGGTCACGATCTTCGTACCCTGCACCTAGACGACCTACGTCAGGCCATTGGTTTAGTCAGCCAGGATGTGTTTTTGTTCCATGGCACCGTGGCAGAAAATATTGCCTACGGTAGCTTTAGCGCCACACCCACTGAGATTGAACAGGCGGCTAAGCTGGCAGAAGCCCATGAGTTTATCCAGCAGCTGCCCCAGGGCTATGACACCATTGTGGGGGAGCGGGGCCAAAAGCTATCGGGAGGGCAGCGTCAGCGATTGGCCATTGCCCGTGCGTTATTAAAGGATCCGCCCATTTTGATTTTGGATGAAGCTACATCCGCGGTGGATAACGAAACCGAAGCGGCTATCCAACGTTCATTGGAAAAAATCACCTGCGATCGCACCACCATAGCCATAGCCCATCGTCTATCCACGGTGCGCAATGCCCACTGCATTTACGTAATGGATCAGGGACATCTGGCAGAATGGGGCACCCATGAGGAACTGCTGGCCCGCCGAGGCATCTATGCCAAACTGTGGAGCGTGCAAATGGGAGAGCGAGAAGCTGCTTTACGGTAGAGGCAACTTCACGGAACTGATATCAGTATATTTAGGGAGTTTGTAGACTTTTTGGAGTTCTGGCTAAACTCCGGACCCTACGATGACCCCTGGGATGAGTGAACTGGGATAGCGCTTTTAACGTCATCGGTGTTTTTCCTTAGTTTTCCTCCCATAGCTATGGCAACTCATAGAACGCAACCGGTTACTGTTACTAACCCATCAGGGGGGCACCCCTGGCGAAAAACCATCTCGGGAGTGGCCCTATTAACGTTTGGGTTTCAAGGAACAGCCGCCAATGCTGTGAATGTTCCTGATACCTTAACCACCAATGACGTCATTGATGAGACTGTAGAGAAAACAGGAGTTGAGTCTACACTCACGGGGCATGTAGTACTAGAAAAGCTAAAACAACCAAGGTTTTCTCCACTGCGATGGCAGAGCAGTCGATCACAGACTGCCGTAAATCTTTCTCTAGAACGGTTAAAACAGCATCGTCGGGAACTGCACAGCCATTCCAATGATGTGGAATTTCAACTGCTGGGTCTGCAGCAGCTGCTTTCCCTAGAACCCTACAGCAACAGTTTTGCCGACGAGCTGTTGAAGGAGAATACGCTTTATCAGAACAAGCTAGAAGAAGTAAAAACGTTAGAAATCGATATCCATCGAGCCCTTGAACAGGATAATGGGGCTGATTTAAATCGACTTCAACTACGGTTGCGAAACCTTGACGAAGAGTTACGTACTCTAGCACAACAACAGTTGAAACAGTATGTTGAACAAGCCCAAAATGTATCTTCATCAGGCATTTGGCAAGAGCCCATGTATCACGCTTCGTTAGAATGGCTTATGGACTATACCCACGAGCGTCATTTGTTAAAGGCTCGCCACAAAACCTTGGCCCAAACCATGGTGGCCATGGCTGCGGAGTAATCAGAGAAGACTATAAATACTTCTGCCATTCGATCTTAATACAAGCATTCATCACCACTTGCCAGCCTGCTGCCATTGCTTTTTGAGCAACAGTTTCATCATAAATATCTAGCTGGGTCCATAAACACTTAATTGGTGACATCTTTTCCAGAGAGAGAATCTCGTCTAATATTCCGGGGAGAAATTCGCTGCGGCGAAATACATTCACTACATCAATGGGGCCAGGTACATCGGCTAGACGCGGGTAGCACTGTTGGCCGTCGATTTCTTTTGCGGCTGGATGCACTGGATAGATCACATAGCCCTGCTGTCGCATAAACTTGGCTACCTGGTAGCTAGGGCGCTGGGGTTTAGGTGAGTGACCCACAACGGCGATATACTTCGTGTTGGCCAGAACGCTCTGGATCACGGCTGGGTCTTGGTAGGGAGTGTTCATGGTATATCCCGTTAGGAAGGCAACTATGCAGCTTGTTTCTCACTATCTAACATTTGATACGGCTGAAGCGATTGATATTGTCGATATTACGGCGGATATTCAGCGACAGGTGGAGGCAGCTGGGGTGAGCCAGGGGCATGTGGTGGTGTTTTCTTGCCATACAACCACGGCACTAACGGTGAATGAGGCAGAAGATCGCTTATTGGTGGATATTAAGACCTATTTGCGTAAGCTGGCCCCACCGGCAGATCGCTATTTGCACAATGATTTGCACCTGCGGGAGGTGCCGCCCGACGAGCCGATTAATGCGCACTCTCACTTGATGGCAATGACGTTGGGCAATAGTGAGACGGTACCCATTGTGGATGGGAAACTGGCGTTGGGCACTTATCAATCGGTGATGTTGGTAGATTTGGATGGGCCGAGACAGGGGCGAAAAGTGTTGATTCAGATTTGTGGGGTGTAAGCTAAACTGCATCTGGATCAATTCCCAATTCCCTTAACTTTTCTGCTAATCGATCCGACTTGGCTTGAGCTTGATCTGCCTGTGCCTGCGCCTGATCTGCTTTTACTTCTGCCTGTTGCACCCGTTCTTCTGGTGTTGGCAATCGAGTGCCATCTTGGGTGTACCAATATAGCCATTCGCGCTCTCGTCCAAGGTAGGTCCCTCGTTCTCTGCCTAGCGCGAGACCAATTTCAGGTAGCCAGACAGGATTGCCTTCTAAAAGCTGATAGCTGCCATCGATTAAAGCGTATACCTCCAGGGGCTGACGCTTGCGCCGGGGTGTGGGCAGATAAACGGCGTAGTAGCGAATGCCTAAATCGGCATAGATTACTTTTTTGCGTTCGTATTCGCCACCGTAGGTTTTGGAGACGACTTCCAGAGCCAGAGTTGGTGCAATATTGTCTTCTTCCCAGAAAACATAGCTTAGACGCCCGTTTTCACCGATAAAGCGTTCTATTCCCAGGCTGAGGAATCCGTCTGGGACGATGGCGGGTTTTGATGGATCGTAGTAAATGCCCATATCCACACCGAAAAACCAGTCGAGGCGGTGGGGCCACACCATGGCCAGAATGGCTTCGAGCAGGTTGGGGATTAGGTTCTGTAGCTCGTTATCCACAGGGGTATCGTCTGAGTCGGGTAGCTCAGCAGAAGAGGGGAGGCAGTTTTTGGGATCGAAGTGTAAAACCATGGGGATCCTGGGAATGTGCCTTAGCTGTTGCTATTTTAGCGTTCTGTTAAAGGTTGTTTTGTCTGCGTAATGATTTGCATCTGTGGGAGGTGCCTCTACACACGATGAAAGCGTTATGATTGCGACAACTGTGTGATTGATGCTTACTGTATAGCCATGATTACAACGCTGACTAAGCCAATCCGATTTGCTGAGTATCTGCTGCTACCCTACGATGGGCAGCGCACAGAGTTGGTGGACGGCAAAATTATCAAGATGACTGAAGCGAGTCCGTTACACATTGACATTATTGATTTTTTGATTGATCTGATTAAGGCACATATTACTGAGCAGTCACTTGATTTGGTGGTGCGTACGGGAGTGGGGGTGGAAATTCCTCGCGCAGTGGGGCCAAATAATGCTCGCGATCCTGATATTGTTATTTGCCCACGCCAGCAGTGGAAAGCGATGCGAGATTTTACGAAGGCTATTTTTTTGATGGATAATCCGCCTGGGCTGGCGGTGGAAGTTGTCAGTCCTGGCAATCAAACTGTGGATACGGTGGATAAGCGTCAGGAATATGCTCTGGCCAGGGTACCTGAGTATTGGATTGTTAATCCGATTGATGGATATGTGTTGGTGCTGGTGCTCGATGGTGATGATTATCGGGAAGTTGGCGAATATCGAGGAGAGGAGCTGATTGAGTCGAAGTTGTTGTCTGGGTTGACGGTGACGGTGAGTAAGATTTTAGACCCGTAAAGTATGGGTATGGATGCAATTCTACGAGACAAGTGTTGGGGATTCTGGAGCGGTGCGTGCCTAACGAACCCTACTCGCTATGCAGTCAAGAGCGTGTAATGCAGACACCTCTTTCTCTCTTTCTGATACAGAATTGTGCGAATCAGTTTCATGTGAACAGCTCTATCTGGATAATTTGTTTGGCTGTGCGGCCTAGTAATTGAGCAGCTGCATTTATCAGCGTATGGCCAGACTTGGGATGATAGATTTAATACCCAGTATTCTCTATTAGGAAGCTTAGGAATCAGCTATCAAAGAAGTATTGCGATTGATTGTGTTTTATTTTTCCACTCTCATTTTCTACATGTCCAAGGGAAAGTACCTTACTCTTCTCCCAAGAGTAACTTTAAGGCATTTGATAACTTCTCCTCTTGAGAAGGCTTCTGTTCAGGCTGTTCATTGATAACCCGCTTTGAAAAACTCAGAATCAAAAGAGAAAACGTGATTATAGGTAGAAAAAGTTCCATGATGTGTAAGGTAAATTGAAAACTGCGCAAGCCTGCATACTTATGCAAACATTTCATAGAAGTCGTTGTTGGTAGAAAACAACGACTTCTATCCATCATCTGAATTGCTGAACAATAGACGAGTTAACAATGTCGAAAGCAAGCCGAATGCACTTGTGATAATATATATCAGGACATATGGCAACTCTTGTTGTTGGCTTGTCAACAGCGTAACTCCAAATAGACATCCGCCTATTGAGAGCATTAGCGCTAGGGCTAATATTCTAAGTAGCCAAGGATCATATTCAATAGATTCCTGAGCAGGAAACTGCCCATATCCGCCATAATTTTTTGAAACCAAATATGGTGAATTTTCAAAGTGCAAGGGATTCTGTCTTTGCTGCTCCTTTAAGAGCCTTATATCTTCACTAATAAGATGACCTAAACGAAGATATTCTGCTCGATTACAATACCGGAGAGTATTTAGCATGGGAAATGTATCTTCAGCTCTGGTTATTGTTCTGAGTCTAGTTTTTCTATTCATGATAGAGGCTCAAAAGTAATAGATGACTGATGGAATATAAGTAAAACAAAACTTACAGACGAGAGTTTAGTCACATCTGTTAAGCTTGTTTTTTATTGAGAGTCTCACACCATCTAGTTAGTGAAATGAGAGTATCGTTCCAAAGACTGCTTTCAGACTCCTTGCGTCAGACCTATCCTTATCAATTGTTTTCTTCTTGAATTTCTAAAATAGCAACTGGTCCTCCTTCTTCTTGCTGAACATAAACATTGCCGCCATTATCAAGGGCACTTTGCAGGTAATTACTCAGCTCAAGCGATCTACGTACTAGCTCACTTACGGAAACCCCCTTTTCTGCAGCTTCCTCCTTAAGCTTGTCTAACATGGGGGTAGGCAGGCTAATCGTAGTTTTGGATTTGCTAGGCTCACCAACCGAAAGCACATAGGGCTTGTCAGTGAATACAAGATCATCTGCCATAACAACACAGGGATATAAGGTTGACTGAAGATATTGTATTTCTAAAGGAATCTTTTTGGACTCCTTTCTGGATTGCGATTTGGATTCTTTGCTAGGATTCCTTCAAAGATATACTAGCGAAAATTACGGAGAGTGAGCACTAATTAAAGTACGGATCTAAGAATTATTGCTAAAAAAACGTGAAATCCTCTGAGATAGGACTATTCCAAGGATGCTCTACGTAGTACATAGTCCTTAACGAAGGCTAAAATGCTTGTTCGTCTTTCCGTCGCTGCATAAACAACTTGCTGGAAAACTTTTTGTATCGTTGTTTCATATTCGTCTAGCCTAGACGATTCACCAGGATTTGGGCTAAAGTCCTAACCCTTTTAAGTAGCCTGTTTCAGTTTTCGTGTATAAAAACACACTGTTGAAAACGTAAAATCGTCGGAATTGCCTGCAGGGCAAAAGATTCAAGTGTTTTTTGCGTAGAGTAATGAATAATGCAGGCTAGCGATGCTGTCTTCAGCTCTTCAAAAACTGACAATTTCAGCCGCATTCTAATAACCTGTCAGCCGCTTTGCTAGCATCGATTTCAGTGGATTGCGTATCGCTGATAGATTATGCGTTGCTATAAGCAGCTAGCCAATGGAACGAGCTCATTATTTCCTTTCTCTATCGTTGGAGACTAATCTGTAAAACTCCGATCCATGGCACCAAAAGTCACTGTTTCACCTAAGAGAGTCTCTAAAGCTAAAGTCTGTGCCATAGGCATTTGTCCATAGCTAAACACCCAAGGAAAATCATCCTTTAGCGACAACCTTTCCAACAAATAAGAACTTCCGTAAACAATCACCGCCTGCAGCTCTTCTGCAGCTAGCAGTTGTTCCAAACACTTGCGGGCTAACTGTACTACATCTTCACCCCGGCGAAACGGATTATCTCGAACAAATATCTGTACCAAGGTGGGTAATCCTGCCTTTGGTAGCTGTGATGAACGACTATCCAACAGTGTCAGCTCATACCCCCACCTCATCGGTTCCGTAATCGCTGGAGCCGTCCTCGGCAAAAACTGCCGAGCGCTCAAAATATCATCCACCAAGACCACATTTTGCCCCTGGCCTTTTGGCTTAAAGCCATTTCCCCCTTGGCGACTAGCTGCCCGTAAAATATCTCGTGCCAGTTCTAGGGTTTTTGGCTGTGCCAGCTGCTGCACCTGGGTTACTGGCTCCGTAGGCTCCCAATTATGACAGGATGGTCCAGTTCCCAACGGTCTCGAAACCTTGTGCTTGGCTCGCCAAATTCGCTCCACCGATGTACGAATTTGGCCCTCATCTAAGCGACCTACACGCACCGCTTCGCAAATCGCTTGAATACAGCCCTCCACATCAGCAGGCATCAGAACAATATCCGCCCCCGCTTCCACTGCAAGTACTGCCGCCTCATAGGGACCATAGGTTTTGGTAATTGCCCCCATCACTAGTGCATCGGTGACAATCAGTCCCTCAAAGCCCATTTCCTGACGCAATAGCCCTGTCAATATCGGCTTTGATAGCGTGGCAGGATATTTTTGGTCCAAAGTACTGAGGCAAATGTGGGCAGTTACTACACTGTCTACCGGTTTACCAGTTTCAGGGGCAATGGCTCCCTTAAATGGTGCCAGTTCCACTTTTTCCAATCTTTCCAAGTTGTGGTCAATGACTGGCAAGCTCAAGTGTGAATCGATGGAGGTATCTCCATGGCCTGGAAAATGTTTTGCGGCTGTTAGTACTGGATACTCCTGGGCTCCGTGAATAAATGCCTGGGTAAGCGCCGTAACAATCTCTGGGGTTTCTCCAAATGCCCGTACATTAATCACCGGATTTGCCGGATTGTTGTTGACATCGACCACGGGAGCTAGCACCCAGTTGAGGCCGATGGCCATGGCTTCCTGGGCAGTTGCTTGACCAAACTGGTGAGCATATTGCTTGGCCAGGTCTAAATCTGTGCCAGCAATTTCTCCTAGGGCCATGGGTGGCGGAAACCAGGTAGCGCCGCTAAAGCGCTGGCCTACGCCTTCTTCAATATCTGCTGCGATTAATAAAGGAATATCTGCCATGGCCTGAAGGGCCTGACAGCGCAGAGCGACTTCAGCACTGCTCCCGCCAAGCAGTATGACCCCACCTACACCAAGATTACTGATGTAGTTTTCTAGCTGGTCATGGGTAGCTTCCCATTGAGGATATTCAATTTCGTGATCGAACAGGTGCCCAGTCGTACGGACGACGATCATCTGAGCTACAAGTTGATTCAGAGATAGACTCTCTGGATCGGGCAAGATGGGTTTGAGCATTTTGGAAGCCTCTAGCAAAGGCTATGAAACAAAGGCCATCCAGAGCCTAAAAAGCTAGAGCTTC
Source organism: Cyanobacteria bacterium P01_D01_bin.156 (assembly GCA_039024555.1). Taxonomy (GTDB): domain Bacteria; phylum Cyanobacteriota; class Cyanobacteriia; order Phormidesmidales; family Phormidesmidaceae; genus Leptothoe. Next base: position 175,339 of record JBCCQQ010000004.1, on the reverse strand, counting down.
GGAGATTATTGCTTCATAGAAGTCTGAGAAGAAGAAAAACTCAACGCCCCCAAAGCTATGGCTAACTAGACTAGCCTGACGTTTATTAATAAGGGGCTTTCAAAAATAAGAAGCTTTCGAGTAGCTTAACTACCTTCTTCGTCTTCAATTGCACTTGGAATCACAGCGGGAATTCCATTTTCATCAACGTTACGCTCATGCTCTAGCTTGCTTAGCAAATTCAGTACCTGAGTTCCTTGCTCAAAGGAAACGTCCTCTTTAAAGATAATTTCTGGTGTACGTCTTAGGCGCATACGGCGACCTAGTTCACCCCGCACATAGGCTGTGGCAGCGGACAATCCTGCCATAGTTTCTGCCTTAGCTTCTGCGGTGCCGTAAATACTGACAAACACCTTAGCGTGCTGTAAGTCTCCAGATACATCGACAGCGGTGACACTGACCATGCCAGCGCCCACGCGATCATCTTTGATGTCCGATACCAGCATCTGACTAATCTCACGCTTAATCGATGCAGATACCTTTGCTACTCGACGACTCGTTGCCATCGTCTTCTCCTAATTCGTAAATTTTTGGAATGATTGGCTGTGTGCCTAAGACACGCTAAAACATGCCCACATAGGGCACGCTATGCCCACCCTATTAGGCCAAACCCATCATTGCTCGTAGGGTAAAGCTTAAAAACAAAAAGCCAGCGACTACGGCTCCAACCAGAGCAATTGCCGTTACACGATTTTCAAATAACGGCAGTAGAGGCTTAACGGCACTGTAGAGTACGCCCAGGGTAAAGGTAATAAAGTAACGCGGGTAGCGCGACACATTGGAAAAAAAGTCTTGCATCGTCTAAACTTGCATCAAATTTTAGATATTAAATATCGGCGTTGCTGATTTTTGGTAATGACCGTATCTGCAAGATATTGCTGTACAGCTTACTTTGCAAATCGTTCTAACCTTTCAATCATCGACGACCAAAGATTACACAACCTTTTGATTTTTAAGCTGGTAAACCCTATACATCCTACCGTAGGGGCTTGGTTCTCCTGATGGGAAATCCTTAAGAGTTTATGGTCCAACTGTCCTCCCGACCGATAGCACCGCGCCCATTCTTAAAATGGGCTGGGGGCAAACGACAGCTGGTGCCTGAACTGATCAAGTATATTCCGGCTGACTATTACAGATACTATGAGCCGTTTGTGGGGGGTGGGGCATTGCTATGGAGCTTGCAGCCACCCCAGGCCATTATTAGCGATCGCAACCAAGAGTTAATCAACTGTTATCAAGTGGTCAAGGAGTCTGTAGAGGATCTAATTGAGGCCCTTCGGCAGCATCGTAATGAAAAGTCGTATTTTTACGAAGTGCGCAGCTGGGATCGACAGGTTGAGTTTGTAACGAAAACGAATGTACAGCGAGCGGCCCGCATCATCTTCTTAAATAAGACCTGCTATAACGGGCTCTTTCGAGTGAATCTAAAGGGGCAGTTTAATGCGCCGTTTGGCCGATATAAAAATCCTACGATCGCCGATGAACAGGGGTTGCGGTCAGTCAGCCGGTATCTAAACCAAGGGAGTGTGAGGATCCTGCAGGCGGACTTTGCGGTGACGGTGGCGGATGCGGGGCTAGAGGATTTTGTGTATTTTGACCCACCCTACGATCCGGTGTCGAGTACAGCGTCGTTTACGGCCTATGACAGCCATGGCTTTAATCGTGATGAGCAACGACGACTAAAACAGGTCATGGATGAGCTGACGGAGCGCGGGTGCAAGGTAATGTTGAGCAATGCCTGCACTGAGTTTATTCAAGACCTATACAGTGACTATCTCTGCGTCAGAGTAAAGGCGAAGCGAGCGATTAATTCTAATGCAGCAAAGCGTGGCCAAGTGGATGAATTACTGGTGATGAATTATTAAGTTCTGCCACGTAAGGGGCTAGTTTTCCAAAATATTGATGAGTACCCGCACTAGGGCTTCAACGTCATCGGGGACTCGATAGCCCCCAATATCCTGGGTGATTGTTTTTTCAAGGCGATCTAGCAATCCAAAAATCCAAAAGTTGCCCATGGTGACAATGCCATGAATACGGTCAGGTGCACTCTCCACCATAGACAGAGCAATCATTTCTACGGCTAGTTGGGTAAATCCTCGGGTTAAGTCGTCACGCTTGGCTTCAACTACAACAACTTGATTTTGAGCACGGATTAGGTAATCCAAACTCCCCTGTAACCAGTTGTTGACCTTGAGAGGATACTCAAACCGTAACGTCTGATGACTGAGCGTAGCCACGCGAGTCAGCACCGGGGCAACCAACACCTCTCGTTTGGCACTTTCGCTGGTCAGCTGTACGTAGGGTAGGGTTTCTTCGAGTTGAGTTTTAAGCTGGTCGAGCCCTGTTAATGATTTATCGGTTTGTGGCAAATTTAACCGAGCTTGACGATATTGATAGTCAAATTCTGCCAAAATCTCATCGGTGTCGTTAGCTAGCTCAAAATAGGAGCGGAACGTATAGTTGGCATTCTTGTCGAGTAATTTTGGCATTTGGCTATGGCTCCCATGTTTGCCATTGTCTTTTATTATTGCCGTCTCAGCTCCATGGTGCAGGATAATAAAATTTTGCCACGTCCAGAACGGTCGTTTTTCCCGTGGGAAAGCTAAAGGTTTCAACTTGGACGTGGTTTAGGTGCCAATTCTATCGGACGTATCCATGGGTAGCTACCGCTGGCAAGATTACACCTGTACCTATGGTGTGCATAACGCTGAAAGTATTGGAATTCCATTACTGTTGGTTCATCCCATTGGCGTGGGGCTGGGCCGACACTTTTGGAACCCGTTTATAGCCCAGTGGCAGGGGCAACCGCTATGTATACCTGACCTTTTAGGATGTGGTGATGGTGACTTACCCCGACGGCCCTATAGTCCCCGTGACTGGGCTGAGCAGCTGTACTACTTTATTAGTGAGGTAATTCAGAAGCCAGTAATCGTGGTGGTCCAAGGAGCGTTACTACCCGTTGCCTTAGAGCTGATGGCGGATAAAACCATGACCCAGTGGGTGGTAGGTGCGGCCCTATCTGGTCCACCGGCCTGGCGGCTAATTACCCAGCCCACCCCTAAATGGCGGCAGCAGGTGAACTGGTCGCTGTTTGCCTCCCCGTTGGGTTGGGGCTTTTATCAATATGCTCGAACGCAAAAATTTCTTAAATCATTTTCTGAGCGTCAGCTGTTTGACCAGGCAGCAGATGTAACGGATGACTGGCTAGCTATGCTAAACCAGGGCTCACGGGAGATGGCCACGCGCTATGCGGTGTTTTCCTTTTTGGCTGGGTTTTGGCGACAGGACTATGGTGATGCGATCGCATCCATTCAACAGCCCATTTTGGTGATCATGGGTAAAACCGCCTCCACCATTGACCGCACTGCCCAGAACACCACCGCAGAGGAGCGGGTCAAGGACTACACCAGTCACTTTCCCAATGCCACGGGAGTATTTACTCCAGGGCGCAACGTACTGCCCTACGAATCTACGGCAGAATTTATTCAGGTCCTACAGCCCTTTTTAAACAGTCTGGCAGGTTAAAAACTCACGGCGTTGCCGTCTGTTCCAGCGTCAGTCCCTCCAGCATCGGTCTCACCAGAGCTATTATCTGTTATGTCTTCCGTTGTGCCGCCTTCAGATGCATTTGCGTCGTCAGGAATCTCTGATTCAGGTGCATTATCTACGGGGGGTGTAGAGTCTTCCCCATCTGGGGACGTGGAGTCTTCGGTAGGAGTGTTGCTGATGTTGTCCACAGCTATCTGCAAAGCATAGTTAACGGGGTTAGAGGCTTGGGATGCGATCGCAATTTCGTAATAACCACTTTGCTCTAACCGGCCAGCCCAAGTCGTTTCTGCCGAATCCGATAGTAAGAAGGGCAGCTCTTGATTCGGTGTTGGTACATATAGAGACATGCTCACGCTGTCCTGAGGGGCCTGCAAATTAATCCGTAAGTTTTGCCCTGCCTGTAGCTGGAGAACAAATACCCGACCGCCACCGATATCCAGCTGGCCCGTACGCTGGGTGCGAAAGGCCCCCTGATCAAATTCCACACGCTCTAGCACTCGGCCAGCTTGTAGATCCTTTACACTGTCCTGGGCAAGACCGTACCATATCTGTCCCAGCGGTTGGTCTAAGATCTTGTCTCGCTGTTGACCAGGAAAAATCGCAGCAAATTTAGCATCTGCTAGATCGTCTAGAGCGCGACTGCTGACGTTAAGGTCATTGACTAATTTACGCCAGCTGTCTCGATCATCTGCACCATAAGCTCCTAATCCTCGACGAGCCGGCATACTCAGATGCAGTTCCAACGTATCCAACGCTTCCATCGCTAGATTATCCCAGCGTAAACGCAGAGGAGTATCTTCCACAGCTGTTGTTAGGGGTCTCCCCTGCAAATTAGGGTACTGACTATAAAACTGTTGATTTACCCACTGATTTAACCAAGCGTCGTTGATTCCCAAGGTTTGACGACGCTGCAATAGCTCTTCCTTGCGGGCTAATTCATCCGATCCCAGACCTTCTTGGGGTTGCTGCACATCGGAGGTTACGGGGCTGCTGTTGCCAAAGGGCCACCGGGGACGTATTCCAAAAAGCCCCAGCAGTCCTAGCAGTAAACCCACCACACCCAGTAAGGCCAGCAAACCTATGATGGCTTCTAAACCAGAGCGATCATTGGTTTGCTTGGTCGGGCTGCTGGAAGTTGTGGCCCCGGAAGTAGATTCTGTAGGAACGGCTTCTGGGGCCACAACCTGGGTGCCGACGCTTGTTGAATACTTGTCTTCTACATCGGTCTTCTCAGGATATAGCTGCACTACGTTGTTTGCGGTTGCTGGGGCAGGAGCATTTCTCTGAAGGGCTTGCAGGACTTCTGCCGCAGAACCATAGCGCTGAGCAGATGCCGGAGCCAACATCTTTTTTAAGACCCCGTTTAACGGTTCACCTAATGAGACAAACTTCTCCCAGCTCCACGAATTGTCATAAATGTCCTGAAGCTCTGACGGCTCTTTTCCCGTTGCCAGCACCACTAAAGTGGCTGCCAGACCATAGAGATCGCTAGTGGCATCTACCATGCCCGAATGAAACTGCTCCTGGGGCACATAGCCCGCTTTGCCAATGCGAGTGGGATTACCATTGGTGGAGAGTGCTTGCTCAACGGTGGTCGCAATCTGTTTAACGCTACCAAAATCAATGAGGACAGGTTTTCCATCCTTGGTTCTGAGAATCAGGTTCTCAGGGGAGATATCTCGATGAATCAGTTCAAGGCCATGGATATACTCCAGTACCGGCAGTAATTGATATAACAGCTGTGTGATTTCGGTCTCACTAAAATGACCGCCCTGACGTTCCTGTAACAAACTACGATAGGTTGTACCTTCTACGTAGTCTTGCACTAGAAAGAGTTTTCCTCCCTCGCGCATGAGCTCGCGAAACTTCGGAATTTGAGAATGCTCTAGCTTATATAGAACCTTAGCTTCGCGCTCAAATAGTTCTTCTGCTTTAGCCAGCAGTGTAGGATCTTCAATCTGAGGAACAAATTCTTTGAGGACGCAGCGTTCTTTATATCGATGTAGATCCTCAGCCAGATAGGTTCGACCAAATCCACCTTCTCCAATTTCCTGCAGGATGTTGTAACGGGCTCCTAGAGGAGCGGCAGGCTCATTGGGTGTGCTCATAGATAGGCTCCTTCACAGATGACTGCGTATCCCTGGGCTGAAATTCACTGGGGCTAATTGGAAAGTTTAGTAGCTTTTCCTACGGATGCAACCCTTTATGGCAACTTTTCTTATAAACCTTTGGTAGAGGACAGCAACGTTGGCTGGAAAATCTTAGCGATGCAGGAATTTGGAAGTCGGAATTTGGAGGTCGGAAATTAGAAACTGTTAGAGCAACAAATTCCGAACTCCGCATTCACCTATTCGTTCATATTTTTATAAGTTGCCACCGCAGAGGGGGAAATTCGATTCAGATAGCGGAAAATCCAGTATTTAAAGACTGTGTCTAAAATTACTGGGAAGGTGGCAATAAAGAGAAAGATAAACTCACGGTTTGCTGGAAAGCCTAAATGTCGCGATAGACCTTCCAGAAGTACTTCCCATCCATGGGGCGAGTGAAAGCCCACAAACATGTCGGTAAAGAGAATTATGATAAAGGCTTTGGCGCTATCGCTCAGACCATAGACAATTTCATCAATAAATGCTTTAAGAGTGGCCACCTGTCGCTTACAGATATTCAGCAGCAGGGAAAAGGCCATGACGGCAAAAATATCGGCAAAGACATTTTTGACTGAATCGGCGCTGCGCTCTCGATAGTCTTCTTCGATATCTAAGGCTTTATCCAATACTCGTTCTTCGAGTTCATCTTCGCTTAGGGCTGTAACTTTGCCTAAAATCACCTCGAAGCGCAGCCGCTCTTCAAATTGTTGCAGTTCGTGAAGGGCTTCTTCCTCCATTTCGTCATTTAGAAAGACTTCGGCCTGGCTAGTTTGGCGTGCATAGTCCACGATTGGACCCACGACAAAATGTTTGGTTAACTGCTGTGTAAGCAACGGGACGATGACTAACAGCAACACAAACCGCAGGGCCAATTTCGTTTTGCCTTGGGACTTGCGAAAATTACGCATGACATCGGCTTCTGCTTTGGGATCGAGATCCTGTTTGACTCGGTCCACCGTACGCAAAATTGACCGAGGCAAAACGCCGCCTCGAGCCGCTAGTCCGGCTCGATTTTTGTCAGTCTTACTAGGTCCGCTGTCTGCAACAGACTGAGGTGTTTTTGAAGTCTCTGCAGGTGTTAATCCTTGAATTTGGCTGGAGATCCCTTTGTAGCGGTCTAAAATCTCATCAATAAACCGCAGTTTTTTGAAAATAATCGCTGACTGGTCAATCAGGTCTAAGGTGTATTCATCCTGTTGATCGTCGTAAAACTGCACCTCCATCTGTTGACTTGGTGACAGGCTGGCTCGGGTAGCTTCAAATGTAGCCATACATTGCTGAATCAGAGCAATACTTCGCTCTACTTCGCTCTGAATATAGCGATAGGCACTGTCACCATATTTGCCATTATTTTGGGTGATGGGCTGTCCCTGAAAATAGTCGTCCTCGATTTTTTTGATGGCCAACGCGCTTTCGTAGGCTTGCTCCAGTGATTGGTTTGGTGACTTAAACAGCCACTGCCCCGCGTTGCGAAAAAATGCCCGAAGCTGCATGGGAATCGTAGGTGCTCACAGAAGGCCAGAATTATAGTACCAAGTCCCTACATTAGGAGCCGTTAAGAAACTACTTCACGGTTTAAGCCTGAAAAGCTTGTTAAGCCATGGTTTAAATGCCCAAGGTCATGATTCTAATTTTTAACAAGCCCTTAATCTATGTTTCCAACCCGATCCACACAGGCTGTAGAAGCGGGCTGAGCCATTGGGTGGGTGTTGTTGCCCAGTGGATGAGGGCTATTACAGGGTGCTGACCAGCTCCGGTGTGGCCCGTGACATGGTGGGCGTAGGCACCCACTGTCAGTATCACAATTACCAGAGCGATGAGATTTAGACTCCCCGAGGACTGTATTGAAAACGTTTGAAATTTGAAGGGCTTGGTAAAGTTGCCTGCAAACCGACGGTTGTTAGCAATGGTTTCATAGAATCGTGTGCCTACCGTCATTAGGGGCGACCACCTTAATAGTGAAGCTAGCGGCCACACAATGGGCGATAGGCTGACTACATAGGCGATGCCCTGCCATTTGTAGTGGTGCTGTCCTCGCCAATCGACAATGACCCAGGAGTTATGGGTTTCCATGGCGGTGTGGATGACTGGATCGCTCTGAGCCGTTTGTAGGGGAACGCGGCGGGGCAGGACTAAAAATGTCCGTAGTAGATGTACAACCTTTTTACAAAAGCCACAGTCGGCGTCGTAGTAGATTTTAAGTCCCAGCTGTTTGGGGGTAAATGCGGTGGCTGTCCAGTGATTCCACACAAATGATGGAATCAAGACCAAACTGGTTACTCCCAGAATTATCCAACTGTGCAGACTCCCTGCTTGGCTCAAGGCCATTACCATCAGGCCTAATTGCAGGACTATGCCCAGGTTGGCACCGGTTAAAAGTTTCTGCGGCTGAGGTCGGGGGGATGTGTTGAGGGCTTGATCGACCGAGTAGCGACTGCCTAGAGGTAAAAACAGTGCCCAGAATAAAATTGCCTGCAGCATAGTATCTGCCTGGCTGGTTGCCTCGGAATGGTAATTGTGCAATGAGATGAGCAATACCCAGGAAGTGATGGTGGCCCAGCGGGTACGATACCCAATCAACATCAATAGGGTGGCTAGAGTTGCGATCGCAAAACATCCCAACTGCCACACGCCACCGTTACTCAATCCATGCAACGACCACGAGTTCCACCCTGTATTCGACAACGCTTGGGATATGGGGCGTGCATTTCCCCAGTGGCTGAATAGCTCCACCAACAGCAAAAATGCTAACCCCAAACGGAGCAATGCAATGGAACGTAGGTCAAAGCCCAAAAAACGCTCTAAAAATTTTAACCAAGCAGCAATCATTCAACGTTAATTATCACGATGCAACTAACCCCAAGGAGGTTTCTAATAACCATTATCTAGTAAGGAATGCGCTACTGATTTTGTCTTCGTCGCCCAGATTCCGATTTAACTAAAAGAGCCTGCCTACATCCTTTAGCCTGTAGACCCATGGCAAATGGCTGCTGCACGGTTAAAGTAAAGTGCGCCAAGTACCCATACAATCATTGCAGTCTTCCGACAGTCATGCCATGGACCAGTCCCCACATACGATACGTCGTCCTAGGCATCCTCATTGGCAGTCTCCCACAGCTGACGTTTACTTCACCTCTGACACGGTCACTGTTGACCTTTGGCGTATCCCCTTAGATCGATTCCCCACTACTGAATGGTTATCTGAGGACGAGCTGGCGAGGATGCGCCGCTATCGTTTTGAAAAAGATCAGCGAAAATTTGCAGTGGCGCGTAGCAGTCTGCGTCAAATTTTGAGCTATTACATTCAAACACATCCAAAAGACATTGCTTTTGAATACGGCACTCGCGGTAAACCATTCCTTCAGACAAATGAGCGCGGCATCAATTTTAATCTCTCCCATTCTGGGGAATATGCCCTATGTGGAGTGGCTCAATATGCCCTTGGCGTAGATATTGAACAGCTAAAACCGATGGAGCGCTTGGATGGACTCATCAAACGCTGTTTGGCCCCGTCAGAACAGTGCCTTTTAGCTCAAACATCAGCGGCATCAAAAAGCGCCAAATTTCTTGAATACTGGACCTGCAAAGAAGCATATCTAAAAGCCACTGGCCAGGGGATCAGCGAATCTTTGGCCGCCATCGAAATAATCCTGGAACCTGCCCCTATCATCAACGTCTCGGGACCACCCTGGCAGCTACAAACATTTTCTCCTTGTGAGGGCTATACAGCAGCGTTGGTTGCTGACCCCAGCATTACCCAAATGCGCTTTTGGAACCATGACCATGTACACGCTGTCCAGGATACATGATCTGACCGAAATGCTAGATTTAGGTTCGACAGTTGATAGCTAGACTAAACGAGAACAGGGAGATCTGGAGCCGAGATCGCGCCTGTTAACTGAGCCCCTTGCCAATTGACGCCATGCGTAATGGCACCCGTTAAGTCAGCACCGCTTAGATCAGCATTAGACATGTCGGCACCACTAAGATCGGCATAACAAAGCTTTGCCCCCTGCAGGTTCGCCCTCTGCAGATTTGCCTGTCGTAAATCACTTAGGCGGAGGTCTGCCTGCTGCAGGTTAGCATCCTGCAGATTTGCAAAAGCTAAGGAGCTGTTTAGCACCAAGGCTCGACGCAGATCTGCCTGCTGAAAATTTACCCAGCTTAAGTGAGCACGCCAGAGCATGGCACCTACGAGTACAGTTTCCGCCAGGTCAGCTTGACTCAAATTTGCCCAGGTCAAATCACCATAGCTCAGGTGTAATCCCCTTAAGTTCACCTCAGATAACTGGGCCTCCCGTAAGTCGGCTCGCTCAAATTGACGCTGGCCAAGGGCATAACGCTTAATTAATTGAGATGCTTCCACAGATACTTCCAGATACTTCCTCGACATTTAATCGGTCAGCATGATAATCATAATCTTCTGAAACCAATGACCCTTGATGGCCCAAACTCAATAACCCAAACGAGAGTTATTAAATTATATTAATGTAAACAAATGTAACAACTATAAGAGTGTTTGGCAAGCTTGACGCCTCCTACTGAGTGATGCAAAGTATCAAGAAATATTGACTTGCATGCAGGGTAGCCTTTGTTAACAGTTTTCTATCGCTCAGTGCGGCAATTGCTGGCTGACCAATTATCAGCAATTTGTGGTAACAATATCGAAAATTATTGAGGTCACCGAGTCCATGACAAAGCAGTGGTTATGGAGTTTATCCTTAGGCTTAGCGATACTCTTATCGGGTGTGGTTGCCCAGGCAGAGCCTTCTAAGCCTGACGAGGATGCCTATACGCAAGCTATGAACCTAGGCTATGCCTACAGCAACCAGTTTGATTATCAAACAGCTCTCATTAACTTTCGCCGTGCTTTGGAAGAGCGCCCCAATGATGTCTATGCACTCAATGCAATCTCGAACATGGAGTACTACATTGAGCGCAATCGCCTTGCTGCCCTTCAGTCCGAGGTAGATATTCTGCAGGCTCGGTTAAACCGCGCTGCCCAGAGCAAAGACTGGGTCTGTGCTGTTACTACTGTTGATGAGCTAATTCCCTATGCCGAAGGTCTAGAACGTGAGCGGCTTACTGGTTATCGAAGTCAGCTTACAGGTGTGCTTGATTCGCAGACGGACGTAGAATTTTGGTCTACTGTATGTAGTCCGGCTCAGCCTTTACAGTAGCCGTCAGCAGTCATCTGGTCTCGCTATCTATCCGCCAGATAGCTGGCCATCTTTAGACAGTGTTTTACCGGTTAAAGCTGCTTCCAAAAAATCTTTCGGTGGATCAATGTAGCGGCCATCCTGTTTTATTCGAAAATCATAATGTTCTCCTGAGCCCAAGCCGCTATTACCGGTAAGGGCAATAACATCGCCACTTTGGAATTTGCCTGAGCGACATTCGTTCTCTAATAGGTGAAGAGACTGAAAGACAAGCTGTGGGTAAGATTCTGTTGTTTGGTCGGCTACCCAGCCCCCCCCGTCCACATCCCACCAACACTCTACGGTTACTTGATCACCCGTAACCCCCACTGCATAGACTGGGGTCCCAGAAGGCGTGGCCACATCCACACCGTTGTGAGGGACGTTAACAGCACCTGTTACCGGATGGACTGGGCGGATTCGCATGTGGTCAGTGACTGGATAGCCTGCTACTGTATCTCCAGTTGTTAAAGTACTAGCCAGTTCTAAATCTAAAGAGACTTTAGAAGATTCTGATAAGCGCAAATCTAATACATAGAGGATGGGCAGCAAAATTAGCGATGCGCAAGTCGCTGTCAGCATGAGTTTGGGTAGTCTGCCCAGGGAAATCTTGGGCAGCAGTGACATTGCTTCTAGAGAAGATTGCTGAGTCACGGCTGCTTTTTCAGAATGGTTATCTGAATCATCAACCGGCCAGGTTTGATAAGCTGTTTTGAGCTGAGTTTCCTCGGCTGGTTCTCCCAACTCTTGCATTAGGGGGAGGCCAACTTCGTCAGCTAAGACTACTGCCAGCTCACCATTTCCTAATTTTTCTAGCAATTCAGAAATACTGCCACATCCCACTGCCTGTGCCGCAGCTTTAGAACCATGCCAAGCCTGGGCTGATACGGTGACTGTGCACCGACGCTTGGTAGAAATTTCAGTATGCGGCTGGGGCATGTCATTCACAAGCATCAAGGAAAATAGCCTCTTATTTAACAGGATAAGAGGTCGTGAAACATGATACAGCACATAATTGAGAAGGCGTTGTTGATTTTTAGGATGGTCTTATCTGAGCAAGAGTGATGACGATCATTGTGAGTAGATCGATACTTAATAAGCACTTGAGGACGCTGCAATCTTGATAGGATTTCCTCAGTTTTAGTACGTAGAAGAGGGTAAATACTTTCGGTTAATATGCTGAGATATTTGTTGGCCACGATCTCAATGACTATGTTCTGATAAAGGCACAACTTAGCTGATGTAATTTGTCTCACAATACGAGTGGTTATGGCCTATGTTTACAGCCATTTTGCTGAGTAGAGTGCTCTGCTACTGCTGCTCCCAAGTCCGTGGCGTCACTGATATTTCAGCCGTTTTCAAAGGAAGTAAAAAGATTAAGTAGTTAGGGTAGAAAGATCCTGACGGTGATCGGTATCACAGGGATAGAACGCCATATTTCAGGTTATTAAGGGAACCCTTTTTAGAGGGGTATGTATCTATCTAGTCCACTGTGGACACAAAAGTTCCTATGAAATTCATCTATCTGACGGCCATTACTTTATTGCCTATTGCTACAGCGGATATTGCTATTGCTTCAGACGGCTCTCATTTTTATCAATCAGATAGAGGCCTTATCACTCTTTACAATTCTGGCAATGATTCCGTTCTGATTCGCCAAGGCCTGCCCGAACGCCGCATTAGTGGTAGTAGCCGGTGAATCAGCGACGCTCTCTAATCAACAATAGTCATCAGCAGTTAAAATAGGGCCATCCTGTATCCGCCCTAATTGTGAAATCTACTGCAGATATCCAGGCGTTAATTCGTGAAATACCAAACTTTCCTAAACCTGGTATCCTTTTTCGAGATATTACTACCCTGCTGCAAGATGCTAAGGGACTTAAGGCTAGCATTGACCTGATGGCAGAACAGGCCTTGGACTATAAGCCAGACTGTATTGTTGGTATTGAATCTCGAGGCTTCATTTTTGGTATGCCTCTGGCATATCAGCTGGGTTTAAGCTTTGTACCTGTGCGTAAGCCTGGCAAGCTTCCCGCAGCTGTTTACCAGATATCTTACGACCTAGAATATGGTCAAGACAGTTTGGAAATACACCAAGATGCGCTTGCTCCTCACCATCGCCCTCTGATTGTAGATGACTTGCTAGCGACAGGTGGGACAGCCGCAGCGACTGCAAAATTGGTTCAGAAGGCTGGAGCAACCATTGCAGGATTTAGCTTTGTAATTGAACTCAGTGACTTAAACGGTCGTCAAAAGTTACCCGATGGTGTTCCTGTAACCACGCTTTTGTCATACTAAGTTACCCTCGTGTGAGAGTGTACAGCTGTATGCTCTTATGGAATTTTGTGCCTGTCCTAACGGTTTGCCAATTATGACTGCGGAGTCTCCCACCCCATCTAAGTCTCGTTCTCCTCTGCAGGTAGTGCAGATGGTTTTGACCAGTGAAACTACGCTATATGTGTTGAAGCGTACTCTGCAGGCACTGTTGACGCTACTACTGGCATCTGCTTTCAGCTTTTTTGTGATTCAGCTGGCACCTGGTGACTTTCTGGATGCTGCCCGGCAGAACCCTCAAATTTCTCCTGAAACAATTCAACAATTTGAAGAACAATTTGGGCTTGATAAACCCATTTGGCAACAGTATTTTCAATGGCTTTATCAAGTAGTGACTCGTTTCAACTTTGGTGAGAGTTTCGCTTATAACCGTCCGGCATTGGAAATCTTAGCGGAGCGTGTTCCTAATACGTTGTTACTGTCTATTGCTTCAATTATCTTGACTTGGGCTATTGGTATTCCTTTAGGGATTATTAGCGCGGTTAACCACAACAAGTTTGCGGATCGCTGTTTGCGAGTTCTAAGTTATATCGGTCAAGGATTTCCAGCTTTGATTACGGGCCTGTTGCTGCTATTTTTTGCGCAACTCACTACGCCACTTTTTCCAGTTGGTGGGCGAACAAGTATTAATCATGATGATCTTAATTGGATAGGACAAATACTTGATGTGGGTTGGCATATGATTCTGCCTACATTAGCCCTAAGTATTACCAGTTTTGCTGGATTGCAGAGACTGATGCGGGGTCAAATGTTAGATGTGTTGCGACAGGACTATATTCGTACAGCTCGTGCTAAAGGGTTGCCAGAAAATCGGGTTATTTATACCCATGCTTTACGTAATGCCGTTAATCCTCTAATTACATTACTAGGGTTTGAATTTGCCAGTTTGCTAAGTGGTGCGTTTATTACTGAATACTTTTTCGGCTGGCCTGGATTAGGGCAGTTAACCCTACAGGCAGTTCAGTCCCAGGACCTGTATCTGATTATGGCCAGTCTAATGATGGGCGGGACGATGTTGATTCTCGGTAACTTACTCGCTGATCTGGCATTGTCCTTCGTGGATCCACGCATTAAGCTTACGAAGATGAATTAAGCTATGCAACCCCTTCGCTCCTACAGTGGTTTATTAGTTGGATTCATTGTCTTTGGTATTGTTATTTGGTTGGCGAATCGAGTTCATGGTGAATTGGCTGATCCAGGGGTTTCCCAAACCATTCTGATTGCTGTAGCTGGTTGGGCTAGTGGTTGGCTAGTGGGATTTTTAGTAGCTCCCAACACCAGTAATGAGCTTAAAAATCTATCTCAGGCAACGTCTACCATTACAGCGTTTGTTGCCGGATTTATAATGGCAAAGATAGAGCCTTCTTTCACTCCCATTTTTGCTAATGGTCAGCTGATGAGTGAGCCTATTTACGGTGTCCGTGTGCTTATCTTCATTATCTGCTTTGTGGTGGCAGCGATTAACATGTATGTATTCCGTGAGTTTAACGGTCGATATTAGGGATGTATTGGGATAACTGTCGATGTTCCATGCGGGTGGTTCGTCTGTTGCATCTGCCGGAAGATAAGGAGTTCCCACTTTTATTTACGCGATATTTGATCCGTTACTTAGTCTGGACAATGGGCTGGTAATTGCTCTGGTGCCCTATTTGCATCGTTTTCTTCGGTAGAGTGATTTGGCAGGGGGGGGCGACCGATTGAGTCAAGAGTGGCAATTTGGTATGCGATCTCAGCGTCTTCAGGGTATCTGATTCTTGTACATTTGCTCTTGTTTTTACAGCAGATTGCTTGGGAAAATCCCTGGCCTTACGCTGATCCAGCATTGGTCATATTGTTGGTGCTCTTTGTGTTGCCGATTCCCATACAGTGGGTTCCATGCGTGGAAAGCTGTATCAACAATTGCAGGAAGTATTTTCTTACCTGGCTATGGAGCTAATTGTGACTTGCGATAGTAACTGGATTCACTATGCCATTATGTCTGTGAATTGACTCAGGTTGGGACGATGTAGCTTGGCCTTCAATTGTTGATAATACGAATCTAACAAATGCTACGGCTATTATTTCTCGAAGTCTCTAAAGAATTAAAGAGCCAAAGAAATAAAGACTAAAACCGAGACTAAGCTTACTAAAAATTCGCCTACAATAACACCTTTAGCCATGGTTTTACGTCTTGAATAATGTAGCCATATAAAAAGTGGAATAACATATAACAACTGCCATAGTGTTATCCAGTTAATTCCATAGTAGAGCAATAAAACCAAGGCTCCATAAGCTGAAGGAAGGGCTTCCCTAAATATATAAACAGTTCCTCCAACGGACTGATCGTATAAAAAAAAGGCACAATAGATGCCCATCAGGATAATAATGTTGATACGCATGATTAATCGTGTTCCTGACAAGAGTTTTATTCTTTTGGGTTTAGGGACTTTAAACATTTCTAAAACTGGGGCATATCGATTTAATTAGCTGGTTACTGTATCAACAGCTTGAACGCAAATTACTGATATGGATTAAGCTTCACAACAAAAACTTCATCCATTTGATACTTATCTTTTAGCGTAGGAGATAAAGCCATACAGACTTTATGTTCAGTAAATCTTACTATCTACTCCGCTCTACTCACGATGGACAATATTTAGCTGCAAAACCCCGAAATCAAGAGTCAAAGGGATTTTTAATGCTGTTTAATGCTGACTATGAGGCCCTTAGCTACGTGAATCGGCATGCTGCTGAAGTTGCAGACCGTTTTGCTGTGGAGCCCATTAGTGGCCAGCAGCTCAAGCAAATGATGGACCGCTGGGGCTATGATGGCGTGGGTGTAGTCAACGATCCGCTGGTGCCTGAAGTCGACTTTCTAAGAAAACAGTAATGGCTTATCAAGGCTTTATTGATATCTATGCAGACTGTATCGGAGATTTACTGAGAGCTATTACAGTCGGGTTTGCTAACGAGCCGATTCGTCTGGCGCTGTGGTTAGTCGATGAGTATGACTTGAGTCAGCTTTCAGCTGTTCAACTAAAGCTTTCAGCGTCCCCGTTTGCTGGTAGCAATAGCCAGCTTGCAGGTACTGGCTATCTGTTATCTGTGGAGCGAAGTTCTGTAGAATCTCTGGTGAACGTTTTAACGGATGAAGAACAGCTTGATTGCAACATTATGCATTTGGAGCTTGAAATCGGTGATAAAGTTGCGATCGCAACCTACGATACATTCAACTGCGCTGCCTTCAATGATCCTATAACAACAACTTTTCTGGAAACTCTCAAACAGCAAGACATTATCAATGACTATGGCTTTTGCTAGTTTTCCAAGAGTTCTGCCAATTCCATCCACCGTTCTGTTGCCGTATCAATTTCTGTCGTTAAATCTGCTAACCGTTGGGACAGCGTTTGCATGTCGTTATAGTTGTTTGGCGGATCGATGTACAGTTGTTTCTCTAGGGTTTCTTTTTCCATTTCTAACGCTGGAATTTTCTCTTCTAGAGAAGTATACTCACGCTTTTCTTTGTAAGATGCCTTTTTGGACCTGGAGTTAGACTTGGTAGATTGTTTCTTTTCGGTTGTTTTTACCTCAGCTTCCTGCTTTAGTTTGTCTGCTTGCTCAGCTTTTTCTTTATGTTCTAAGTAAACAGAATAGTTTCCCGGATATTGCTTCAGGTTGCCTAACCCTTCAAATGAAAATACAGTGTCTACCACACGGTCTAGAAAGTAGCGATCGTGAGAAACCACAATGACACAGCCGTTAAAGTCTTCTAAATACTCTTCTAAAATTGATAAGGTTTGCACATCTAGATCGTTGGTGGGCTCGTCTAAAATGAGTACATTGGGAGCCTGCATTAAAACTCGCAACAGGAATAATCGGCGACGTTCTCCCCCAGATAGTTTATGAATGGGGGCATACTGCTGATCTGGAGGAAACAGGAACCGCTCTAGCATTTTAGATGCCGTAATCACGGTGCCATCAGCCGTGGTGACGAGCTCTGCAACATCCTTGAGGTAGTCAATAACCCGTTGATTTTCATTGATATTGACATCATCGGAATACTGGTCAAAATAGCCAATGTGGATCGTTGAGCCAATCTCTACAGTCCCTGTGTCTGGTTGTTCTCGCCCGGTAATAATGTTCATTAGTGTGGATTTACCGATGCCGTTGGGGCCAATAATGCCGATGCGGTCTTCTGGGGTAAATAAATAGGAAAAATCTTTAATTAGAGTGCGGCCATCATAGCCTTTGGTAACGTTCTCTAGCTCAATCACCTTTTTCCCGATGCGCCGCCCCGCCGTGGCAATTTCAACATTGCCGTGGGCTTGTTTAAATTCGGTCGCTTGCATTTCATGGATACGGTCAATGCGGGCTTTTTGTTTTGTACTTCGGGCTTTAGCACCCCGCTGCAGCCACTTGAGTTCGCGCCGAAGCACCCCTGCATGCTTTTTCTGACTGCTGACAGCAGCATCTTCCTGAGCTGCTTTTTTCTCTAGGTAGTAGCTGTAGTTGCCGCTATAGGGATATAGGTCACCCCGATCAATTTCTAAAATACGGTTGGTAACGCGGTCTAAAAAGTAACGATCGTGGGTGATTAGAAACAGCGCCCCCCGATAGCGGCTTAAATAGTCCTGGAGCCATTCTACCGACAGGGCATCCAAATGGTTAGTGGGTTCATCCATGAGGATGAGGTCCGGTTCGGCCAGTAGGGCGGTTGCGATCGCAACTCGTTTCCGATAACCGCCAGAAAGTGTGCCAACCTTGGCGTTAAAATCCTCAATTCCCAACTTACTCAGTACCACCTTTGCCTGGGTTTCTAGTTCCCATGCATTGGCTTGCTCAATTTGCTGAGACACCCGCGATAGCATCACCATTAGCTGATCGGTATCACCCGTGGCATCTGCAAGCTTTGCCGAAATTAGCTCATATTCACGCACTAGAGCCATACTGTCGCCGCTATCGGCAAAAACTTGTTCTAAAACTGTACGCTCTTCATCTAAGCTCGGCTGCTGGGGAAGATAAACGATTTTACTACTGGCATTTTTCCAAACGTCGCCACTATCAATGGGCTCCAGCCCTGCAATCATCTTCAGCAGTGTCGACTTTCCCGAGCCATTAGTGCCAATTAGCCCTACCCGGTCTCCTTCCTCGATACTAAAGCTGGCATTCCGCAGAATTTCTTTAATGCCAAAGTCCTTATTGATATCCCGTAAAGCCAGCAGAGTCATCAGTAAACGCAGAAAACAATAGGCTAGTAGTGTAACCTGGGCAGCTATCTATGGGGGTAGATTGATTGCACAGTTTAGCTTTTTTGACTGTGCTAGTGCTGAAATAATTGAGCTGCCTAGGGTATAAGTTGTTGCTGCACCGACTAGGGACGATAATGTTGTTACTATCTAACACTGGGTCTCCTAAGGTGTAGCATGTATGAATTTATACGTGGAGTGCAATGCAGATATTGATTGTGCCCATTAAATTGACGAGAGGACTGTGTAAGTATTGCCAGTAATCTTAGCTGTGGCATCAGGTTGCTGGAAGGCGGCAGCTTTGCCAAAAAAACTCAATTTTTGGAGAAGAGTTCATCAATACAATACGAAAAAAGAGATTTCTCAGGGTAATTTATAGCGGATTCGAACCAGGAGTTGGCGTAATCATTTAGTAGCTGCCTGGGGGATTGAGTCTACGACGGTAGGTTAACAAGGAGTATGCGTTGTTTAAATGATTGTTGTGCAAGGATTAGACGCTTCGCGAGCTTTCAGTTTTTCTTCTTTGGTAGGCTTTGAAAGAAAAGTATGATGCACGACAACGCTATTTTGTGAGATATTCGGTTGTCAATGAGGGTTAGTTTTATGCCAGCAGCTTATGACTGCCTTTACTGACTCACACATGCGCTATGGCTGCTATTTATCTACTCGGTAACAGGTACCCTATCTTAGATTTCTTAACCCATGGGTTTAGCCTTCTATAAAAAAATATTACTCAGCTATCAAAATGCTTCGCTGCCCTTAAAAATTAGCGTGCCTTTTATTGTCATGTTTCTGATATTTTGGGCAGGCAGTGCAACAGCTGTGGGTATTGTATTTGCTAATCAGCTAGGGCAACAGCAGAGAAGTCAGGCTGAAGAGCTCATTGATTTAGTAAAGGGAGAAATCGATAAGGAACTTTATTATCTGGAAAAAGAAGCGCGTCTTTTAGCTCTCAAAGAACAAATTATTCAAAACACTACCCGCGCGAACCCTGATCAGCTTAGGCAAGGTATTCTACCCGCTGCTGCTATTCTCAATACCCATATAGTTACCATTATCAAACGCGGTCAATATCCGCTATTCCATCTTCAAGATTCCTTATTGGGGAGCGATCGTATTCAATCTAAACCATTGCAAAAGCGTTTGCTTAAAGGCTCAGACGTTTCGGCTTCTACAGTAGTCATTACAGATTCTTCAAATCCACCGATCCTAATGGGCGCTGCACCCATTAAGAATGATCAAACTGTTGTCGGTGGAATTATTTTAGGTACGGCCCTTAATAATGAGCTATTACGTCAGATTAACGAATCGATCAAAGAACAGATTTTGATTATTGGCGATAGTGGCGTTGTTGCTTCTACGTTTCCGGCTGATTTTAATACAAGTCAACTGGATCAGCTATATCTAGACAACATAAAACCGTCTATTACTTTCTCAGGGCAGGAATTTGGAACCCAGTCTACCCTGCTTGAAGGAATTGATGGACAGACTTTTAAGCTAGTGCTGTTGGTATCTCAAAAACCTTTTTCCCAGTCTTTACAAACACTGTGGCTGTCTATTTTGCCTATGGCTATTCTGGGCGCGCTGATTACAACAATCTTGGGCTATTGGATTGCTCAACGGGTTGCACGACCTATTCTGGATATTTCTCTAATCGCTCAACGAGTTGCAGGTGAAAATCGCTTTGACCTAAGGGCAACGGCAAATACAAAAGATGATATCAGTGTTTTAGCCCTATCTGTAAATCAGTTGATTGAATGGGTTAGCCAATATACCTATGAGCTTGAAATTTCCGCTCAAACCCTGGAATCTCGTGTGGCTGAGCGAACAAAAGAACTGTCGGATACCCTCCATAAGCTTAAGGAAACCCAGGCGCAACTGATTCAAACAGAGAAGATGTCGAGTCTCGGGCAAATGGTGGCTGGTATTGCCCATGAGATTAATAATCCCATCAGTTTTATTCAAGGTAATATTGAACCCTTAGAAGATTATTTTCAAGATTTATTAGGACTGATTAAAACCTACGAAGCTACATATCCTGAGCCTGCTGCTGCTATCGTTAAAAAACGGAAAGAGGTCGATTTTGACTTTGTTTTGGAGGACTTAAATAAGGTTTTAACATCAATGAATGTAGGTACTCAGCGGGTGCATGAGATTGTGCGATCGCTACGGAATTTCTCTCGTTTAGACGAGGCCACTGTTAAAGATGTTGATATCCATGAGGGGTTAGATAGCACGCTGTTGATTCTCAATCATCGCATTAAATACGACGTGACCGTCATCAAAGATTATGGTGATTTGCCTCTTGTACGTTGTTTGCCTGCCCAAATTAATCAGGTTTTTACCAATATTATTTCCAATGCTTTGGATGCTATGTTTGACGCGAACTGCAGCTCTAAGCGTATTTCCATCATCACTCGTGAAGTTGATAACGGCCATATCGAAATTGTTATTCGTGATAGCGGGCCGGGTATTCCTGCCGATATTCAAGATAAGATCTTTGACCCGTTTTTTACGACCAAACCTGTGGGCAAGGGAACAGGGCTAGGGTTGGGAATCTGTTTTAAGATCATTCAACAACATCAGGGAGCGATCAATGTGCGCTCTAAGCTGGGTAAGGGAACTGAATTTTTGATTGCCTTGCCGATCAATGCGTTATCTGATGAACCTACCTTTACTGATTTTATCAATAAGGCCGTTGCTGCATCACAGGCTGTTTAAGGGCTTGTTAAAAAATAGAACCCTGGCCTTGTGCATTTAAATCATGGCTTAACAAGCTTTTCAAGCTTAAACCGTGAAGTCGTTTCTTGACAGCTCCTAAGACCTACAGTTCCTGATTTAGGAAGAGAAATAATCTGTAATCTTTTGCATAGTGCAGAACTTTAAAGACACAATAATCCTGAGAATCAGAAACGTCAGAATGTTAGTAAGGCAAATCTTCTGATTCCCAGCCTTGCTCAGCTGCTAGAGGCAGCTGTGTGGGTTTGACTGAGTATGGGTTTTGATTGCGTTTGCTGGGAGATTGTTTACGGCGGCGGGCAATATTCTCCTCTGTGGTTTCTTCTGCAATGACCTCATATAGCAACGCTAGTTTGTTGCCATCGCCTTTGCGCAGCACTCGTCCCAATCGTTGGATATATTCTCTTGTGGAACCACTGCCCGATAGCAAGATGGCCACCCGGGCTTCGGGCACGTCCACCCCTTCATTAAGCACGTGGGAAACCACAATGGTGGTGTAGTGACCATTGCGAAAATTTTGGAGGATGTGTCGTCGCTCTTTGACGGGAGTTTGATGGGTAATGGCAGGAATCAAAAAGTCTTGGGAGATTTTGTAAACTGTGGCGTTATCGTTGGTAAAAATAATGGTGCGTTCTGGATAATGCTGGGCGAGTAAGTCCTGTAAAATGTGCAGTTTACCGGCTGTGCCTAGGGCAATGGTTTTGGCCTCTCGGTGGGCTAGCATGGCTCGCCGCCCGGCTTGGGAACGGGCACTGGCGGTGACAAATCGCTTCCATCCTTCAGGGCTGCTCAACCAGATTTTTGAGTCTTGTAAAAAGCTGTTGCGTTGTTGAATTAACTCACTATAACGACGACGTTCTATTTCGGAGAGGGAAACTTTTAGCTGGATCACTTGATATGGAGCAAGTGCCTGTCCGGATAGTTCTTCTGCTGTTCGGCTATATACAACTGGTCCTAGCAGCTGGTCGAGATCGCTATGGCGACCATCGGCTCGATCTGGAGTTGCTGTGAGTCCAAGACGGTAGGGTGCGATCGCATATTCTGCAATCACTCGGTTAAAATCGCTGGGTAAATGGTGACACTCATCGCATATCAGCAGCCCGTAACGGTTGCCTAAGTTCTCTGCATGGATTGCTGCACTATCGTAGGTGGCTACCAGAATATCGCTGCGATCGCGACTGCCTCCACCCAATAAACCAATATCTGCATCTGGAAAGGCCGTTTCCAGATGGGCGTACCACTGGTGCATCAAGTCTAGGGTCGGTACGGTTATTAACGTACTGCGGGGAATTGCCTGCAGTGCCAACTGAGCCACATAGGTTTTACCCGCTGCCGTTGGTAAAACCACTACCCCTTGCCACCGATTGTGTTGCCAAGCGGTCAATGCTTCGCTTTGGTGGGGATAGGGTTTGTAGGTTAATTTTGGAATCAGTTCCAGTGGCTTAAAGTCAGCCACCTGGTCATCGATGGTAACTTGCTCCTGTCGCAGCGTTTCCAACAGAGTGCGATAGCAATGGGCCGGAATACGAAAGCGCTCAATGCGATCATCCCAAACAGCATGTTCAATCCAGCCTTTTCCTCGGGGTGGTGGATGCAAAATCAACGTGCCACGATCAAACCTGAGGGTAGAGGTGCGAACCATCGGCGACTAGAACAATGTCGGTCAATAACTATACCAAAGGTCTTAACTCATCCAGTGGGTGCTTGCTGTATTCTCTAGGCTCAAAACTTCATAAAACAGCCCCCGTGACTGTACTGAGAGGGGGTGTAAAGCCCAGTAATAATTAAATTGACTATCCGAGAAAACATGGAGTTTTTTCTGGAATAAGGGCTGGCAAGCTTGTTTCTTACTATGGATTGCTACCAAGGAGCCCTGATTATGGATATGTCGATGATTCTCGGTTTGGCAATAGCTGGTTCAATCGTGATGTTGAGTGGCAACAAAAAGCCAGACAAGAAAACCTCTCAAGATAAGCCCAATGGTACTGAGTTTGTAGTTCGTATTGCGGACGGAGATGTTGCCGTTAATCCCAAGCTGTAGATTGTTTGCCCGCCGATTCTGGTGTTTGGTGGAGTATAAGGTTTTGAAAATTTCACCCCTTAGAGGGTTTCATCGAAAACAACAGACCCAACTTAAATACCTGATTAGGTAAACCCGTTCAAAAAATAATCGCCGAGATATGCAACCTCGGCGAGTATTTTTTGATTTTTAAATCTCTACTGGATCCGACCATTTCCTCGCCCAAGCCAATGCTTCCTGGGCCGTGGTCAAGGTTCCCTGAGCTTGAGCCTGTTCAATCGCACTGAGTAAACGACCGATATGGGGACCCGATTTGAGCCTCAAGGTACGCATTAAATCTTTTCCACTGACTAAAGGGACTGGATGGGCAATGATATCTTCAGCGTTCTGATATCGCTTAACCATAGCAACCACAGTTTCAGCTGGGACCCCGGCGGAAAGCGCGACAAGAGACACCGCAGGAAAGCTGGTACCAGCAGTTTTGAACATAAAAAATTCATCTGCTCGGGAGAGATAGCCTTCCTGGATAACCAGTCGTTCCACATAGGTCTGGGTTTGCATAACCCGATAAATGGCTTGACCTTCGCTGCGGCTGTACTTTAATCGGGTCAGCCAACGGTTAGCGACCTCTTCTTCGCTAGGCAACAGCTGACTCAGCCGCGCCGCTTTGATCCAGCTACGGTAGTGTCCAGCTGGAACCGGTTCTTTCCAGCCGTGGAGTAATCCTAGATAGCCAGATACCTTAGGTAGCTTAGCCAGAGCTCGGTCTAACAGGGTCAGCTGTTCGGCATGGTTGGCCGTTAGATGAGGTAGCCAGCTATTAAATAACCCATCTTGCCAAGCCATCCGAAAACAAGTAGCTCCATTGGGCTGACTTAAAAGTGCATCCAACTCATGGCGGATACGCTCGGCTGCAATCCCTTTAAGTAGCGGGGCTAGCTCACGAATGGTACGTCGGGTATTGCTATCAATGGTGAATCCTAGTTGGGCTGCCTGACGGTAGGCCCGCAGTAGCCTGAGCGGGTCCTCCGCCAGATTTTCACGGCTCACCATACGCAGGGTTTGCTGCTTTAGATCAGCCATGCCATTGAGGGGGTCAATCAAGCGATCGCTTTGGGGATGGTAAGCAATGGCGTTGATGGTAAAGTCTCGCCGCTGGAGGTCGGTCTCTAAGGTCGGCCCGACTTGCTGTGCAAAGTCGATAGTGGCTTCGTCGAATACGGCCCTAGCAATCTGGTTGTCGGCATCGAGTACGACAAAGCCTGCCCGATAGCGTTTGGCAATGTCGCTAGCGATCGCAACTGCTCCATCCGGTAGCACAAAGTCTAAATCTAAATACTCCGCCTGGCGTTTCAATAAAGCATCCCGTACCGAGCCTCCGACTACGCAGGCTGTTTCCGGCAGCAAGCGGCTATCAAAGGGCCATGTTTTGGGGATTAAGGCAGACGCCATAGACGAAACTAAATTCAACGATGCAGCTCCAAACGTAGTGCGGCTTACAATTCTCCTATATCGCGTCGCCTGTAAGCACCTATTTCGACGCCATTTTTAATCTATTGGTCAAGGATTGGCTAGGTCTTCTCCAGAAAAAGTCGATAACCGAAAAATTTGAAACAAAATACCTTGTGTACATTTTAGCTGCGCTAAAGTAGGGGCAAAGTATTCAACCTACTTGTCTGTAGGTGCTGCTTTGCAGGTAACTACAGTTCTCTTCATCATTTATCGCATCAATTTTTAGCGGCCAGCCATAAATCCACTTTTCCCTCACTATGTGTATTTGCATCAACTGCCATTATGTGGATCGTTGCATCACTTATCATGCGGTCGAAACCAATCATCGGCAACCTCACCTGACCAATACCCCAGATTTTGAGCCTCAAAATCCAACCATTAATGCCAATATTCAGCCCCCTGTGGTCAGTGTTGAAGGCGATCGCATTGTACAGTCCGGTGATTTTGGCTTTGAATATGACGTAGTGGGCTGCGACAGCTTCCAGCAAGAGCAGGGCAAATGGGCCAGACTACGTCCTGGCGAAGCCATCCCCACATAGGTTGTCACCGTGTCCTACCCCACGATAGACAGCCCACCATCATAGGCATCGTAAATCGTGCATTCCACCCGTTATGAAATTATCGAGCCTCTTGGCAAAGGGGTTAACGGACAAACAAATCTCGCCCGCTTGCTGAATCCTGGTGAATCTCAAGTCTGTGTTGTCAAACAGGTTTATACCCCCCAAGAACCGCTGGAGAGTCTGACAAAACGCCTGACTGCCGTTACCCAGCATCCCCAGTTCCCCACCTTGCTCAACAGTTGGCAAACCCCTGACGGTCAGTTTTTTTCCTTCGAGTACATCACAGCTGCCTCCATTAATCAAACAGAAATTCTTCCGTGGCCTCCACATCAAGTGGAAGCTTGGCTGCTCTCGCTACTGACCCTGTTAGAGCATCTTCATAGCTTTCGTTTAGTCCACGGTGATATTCGACCCATTAATATTCGTCAGGTTGGGCAACCCATTCTGGTGGATTTTCGCATTACCCAGCGTCTAAAACGGCAAAATCCGACTTTAGCCACGACTGGAGGAGATGCCGCTTATGCTGCTCCTGAGCAGGCTTTAGGTACGTTGGTTTACGCTAGCGACCTCTACAGCTTAGGTCTAGTGGCCATTCACCTACTGACTGGCTTTTCCCCATTCGATCTCTATTCCGTAGCGGATAATCGCTGGATTTGGCCTGATCTTGTGGCTCAGCCCTTGCCCAAAAAACTGAGCCAGGTGCTTCATAAAATGCTAAAACGCTCCTTGGAAGACCGCTATGCCAAGGCTGAACACGTTATTAAAGATCTCAAGCAGACTAGTCCACAAACGCTGTTAAACAAAGCTCGGGGCTTCCTGCCCAAAAATCTGACTATCAACAAAGCCCTGTCTAGAGCGATCGCACCTGCTCCAGCCCTACCTAACTCGTTAGAACGCATTTCTTGGCAGCCCCTCTACCAGCTGCAAACGGGGATTACCACTGCCCTGGCCCTGAAAAATGGCACCCTAGCTTTAGGGGCCAATGACGGCAAGGTATTACTTTGCAACTTGGCTGATGCCACCAATGTCTATCCGTTGCCGGGGCGCGGCCATCGCGATCGCATCACGGCGTTAGCCTTTCATCCCCACAAATCGATTCTCTACAGTGCTAGCAATGATGGCACTGTGAAACTTTGGGACCTTGTCCAGGGAACGGTGATTCAGACCCTAAAGCAATCAGGGTGGCAGCCCACGGATCTAGCTGTTGCGCTTCCCTACCTGATTGTCAGTGATGGTGCTGGACTGATTGCCGTATGGGACTTAGACCGGTTGGAGATTTGCCATCGGTTTAATCAGCACCAGGATTGGGTGAATCGTATTGCAGCTAAGCGTAAACGACTAGTGAGCATTGGTCGCGATCTCACCTTGCGGGTTTGGTCCTTATCAGAAAAGCGTTTGCTACAAACCGTGCCGATTACTGCAAGCAAAGGATTAGCCCTACATCCCAACGGCGACTATGTGGTCATTGGTGATGATCGTGGGGAGGTAACGGTTTGGCCTGTCGGTCAGGTAGTGGGACAGCCCCTTGAGGCGATGCAGCTATGTTCCGGGCTAGATAGCATTACCAGCATTGCCCTAAGTCCCGATGCTCGACTCTTAGCTGTAGGTACTGATGGCAATGCACTGCGGGTTTATGACGGGGCGTGTGGACAATGTGTTTCAGAACTCGCTCAAGGGTGGGGAGTCGTTGCCATTGCCTTTGATGGGCACACACTTATAAGCAGCAGCCAAGATGAAACCGTCACTATTTGGCAACGTAACAATGATTGATGGCGTGGTATGTGACATGATCGGAAGCGATTTCTGCTAGGTTTCTTCATGAATGACAGCCTGCCCGTGCCTCTGACCTCTGGCGATGTTCTTTTTGCGATCGCACCCAGTGGGACTTTACGAGCAACGGAAAAATTCCAGGCAGGGTTACAAGTCTGGCGCGATCGCGGCTATCAAATAGAGCTAAGTCCTACCTATAACGAACGTTGGGGGTACTTAGCAGGCAACGATAATCAACGGCGAGGACAGCTGCTAGAAGCCATCACAAATCCCAACTACAAAGCTATTCTGTGCGTTCGAGGCGGCTACGGTGGCACCCGCCTATTAGAAAACTGGCAGTGGCCCCAAACCTCTGATAACCAGCACACCAACAAATGGCTAGTCGGCTTTTCTGATATCACCAGTCTGCTGTGGAGCGGGCAGCTAAGCGGCGGCATCCATGGCCCACTGCTGACCACTATTAGCCAAGAGCCTGACTGGTCCTTAAATAGACTATTTAACTGGCTAGAGCATCACACCCTAGAACCCCTTACAGGCGATAGCTGGGGCGGCGGCACTGCAATCGGAAAACTGCTTCCGGCCAACCTCACTGTAGCCACCTGCCTGCTGGGGACTCCTCATGAACCTGATCTAACCGGAGCAATTCTTGCCTTTGAGGATGTTACCGAAGCTCCCTATCGTCTGGATCGCATGCTGACTTACTGGCGCATGTTAGGCAAATTTGAACAGATTGCAGGTATTGCCCTGGGTCGCTTTAGTCAGTGTGAACCGCCTGCTAACGTACCTAGCTTTTCTGCTGTAGAAGTGTTGCAAGAACGCCTAGGAGACCTCAGCGTTCCCATTGTGGCTAACCTACCCTTTGGCCACGATGGTGTAAATGCAGCCCTACCCTTTGGAATAACGGCAAAAATAGAGGCCAGCGCCGATGGCCCTGGCCTGCTGTCATTTCCTGGTTATGAAGCTTGACTTTTGCTTCAAGAACGTTGGGCGTAGCCCAATTTAAGCTTGCACCATCTTCTTTTCGCCATCACCCACGGTAACAATTTCCGTTTCCATCTCGTTCATGACTGTTTCAGATAGAGCAGGAATGGAATCATCACCTGTGATCAGACGGGCACCGCGCTGATAGGTGAAATAGTTCCACCCCCACTGAAGCAGGACCAAAAGTTTGTTATCAAACTCAATCAGGAAGTAGATGTGAACAAAAATCCAGATAAACCAGGCTGGGAAGCCCGAAAGCTTCATGAAGTTGAGGTCAGCTACCGCCTCGTTGCGACCAATCACAGCCATGCTGCCCTTGTCCTTGTAGTTAAAGGCGGCAACGGGCTTATCAGCAAGTTTGGCCTTGACGGTCTTTGCCAGGTAGCTACCCATTTGCATCGCCACAGCCGCTGTACCAGGTAAAGGCTTGTCCCCTTGATGGGCAAAGTGTGCCAAATCCCCAGCAATGTAAAGGTTGGAGTAGTTGGGGACGCTCATGTCTGACTCGACAATGACCCGACCAATGCGGTCAGTTTCTGCGCCCGTTTTTTCTGCAATGGCTCTACCCAAGGGTGAGGCTTTAATGCCCGCTGCCCAAAGAACTGTGCAGGCTTGCATCTCAGTGATTTCGCCATCATTCTTGATGGAAACGCTATCACCATCAATATTAGTGACCAGGGACTGGGTGCGTACTTCCACTCCCAGTTTTTCCAAAGATGCCTTGGCCGCTACCGACAAATCTGCAGGGTAGGGAGGTAATACCCGATCCATACCCTCTAGCAAAATAATCTTAGTTTCTTGGGGGTTAATGTCCGTAAAGTCGTCCTTGATTGTTTCGTAGGCTAATTCTGCCAGTGCACCAGCAAGCTCCACACCAGTGGGACCTGCACCGACTACCAAAAAGGTTAATAGCGCTTTACGTCGTTCGGGATCAGTTTCCTTCTCAGCAGCTTCAAATGCTAAAAAGATCCGACGTCGTACCTCCAAGGCATCCTCAATGGTTTTCATCCCTGGAGCGATGTCGGCCCAGTGGTCGTTACCAAAATAATGGTGACTAGAGCCAGTGGCTAAAATTAGACTGTCGTAGGTAATAACCTCGTTTCGCTTGAGGGTAACTTGCTGAGCATCGGGGTCAATATCAACCACTTCACCCATCAATACCTTGACGTTTTTCTGACGGCTGAGTACCGATCTCAATGGAGATGAAATATCTCCGGCTGACAGTCCGCCAGTGGCTACCTGATATAGCAACGGCTGAAACAGGTGAAAATTACGCTTATCAATGAGCGTCACCCTGACCGGGGCCTTACCCAAGGACTGCGCGGCATAGAGGCCAGCAAAACCACCACCAACAATAACGACATGGTGTAACGACTTTTGCTGAGCGGTTGTCTTTTGGGCTATTGGAGCCTGACCAGGAAGGGCTGCTGTCATAGCGTTAAAAACTATTACGGATAATTAATAATCTTATATCGTCTATCTCTGAGTTGAACGCTTAAACTGTCACCTTCTTCAAGAATTGTTTACACATCAACCGGATTAAGTTGATTGTGCGTAGGGATTTTACATTGCTAAGTATTCCCATCATAAAAAGTAAAATCCTGGTAGCTAGGCACAAATCGCTTCTATAAATAACGATGTATTTACTCAATAAGTTGTTTCAGAATGTTGAGTAACTATTGTATTAATGTCCTGCTTATCCGGCTTAGTCTTTAAATAGTTAGGTTGCGTTGTGGTGCATCAAGTGGGACGTCCCTTGGTAATCTGGTTAACCAGGTTTACATGTCATCATTGGCAACTGTACATGTTTCGCATGTCTGGGCACTGTCAATGTAGCTACATTGACAGTGCGTGCTGGAACAGCATCAATTGCGCGGGGGGAATAGGGGCAAGGCTATGGGGTTGATCGTCCAAAAGTATGGTGGAACATCGGTAGGCAACGTTGAGCGCATTCAATCGGTTGCTAAACGCGTACAGAGCACTGTGCATTCGGGTAACTCGGTGGTGGTCGTTGTTTCTGCCATGGGAAAAACCACCGATGGTTTGGTGAAATTGGCCGGTGAAATTTCTAGTCAGCCTAGCCGTCGGGAAATGGACATGTTGCTCTCAACGGGTGAGCAAGTGTCCATTGCGCTCCTATCTATGGCTCTACAGGAACGGGGTCAAGCGGCAGTATCCATGACTGGAGCTCAGGTTGGTATCGTAACGGAAGCTCGCCATAGCCAGGCCCGGATTTTGAGAATTGAAACTGAGCGGGTACAGCGTTGTTTGGATCAGGGTAAAGTTGTCGTTGTTGCCGGCTTTCAAGGGATTAGTGATGCACCTGATCTAGAAATTACTACCCTAGGTCGGGGTGGTTCTGATACGTCTGCTGTTGCTTTGGCCGCTGCGCTTCAAGCCGATGCCTGCGAGATTTATACGGATGTTCCTGGCATTTTGACGACGGATCCTCGTCTGGTGCCATCGGCACAGTTGATGAGCGAAATCACCTGTGATGAAATGCTGGAGTTGGCCAGTCTAGGTGCGAAGGTGCTTCATCCAAGAGCGGTGGAAATTGCCCGCAACTATGGAGTTACTTTGGTGGTCCGCTCTAGCTGGACTCAGGAGCCGGGGACCCGAGTGACGTCTGCTAGTCGGCAGCCTAGAGCTTTAGAGGGGCTGGAGCTAGTTCATCCGGTGGATGGTATTGAATTTGATACCAATCAGGCCAAGGTAGGGCTACTTAGGGTGCCAGATCGTCCTGGTATCGCGGCACAGCTGTTTGGCACGGTGGCTCAGCAACAGCTAAATGTGGATTTGATTATCCAATCTATTAATGAAGGCAATTTTAATGACATTGCCTTTACGGTTGAGAGTGGAGTACTGGCCCAGGCCACTACCGTGGCATCATCCCTGATACCTGAACTACAAGGGACGTCTGGCGAACCCGTAGAGCTGGTTAGCGATGTCCAAATCGCTAAGGTCAGCATTGCCGGAGCTGGCATGATTGGACGACCGGGGGTGGCTGCCAAAATGTTTTCGACGCTGGCGGCGGCTGGGGTAAATATTCAAATGATTGCTACGTCGGAAGTGAAGGTGAGCTGTACCATTGCGGCTGAAGATTGCGATCGCACCATTGCGGCCCTCTGTAATGCCTTCGATTTACACCAGTCCCCAGCTCGAGAACCCCAAGTGATGCCAGGTCCTGCCGTGAGGGGGGTGGCCCTAGATCGTAACCAAGCGCGCTTAGCTCTGCGCCATGTACCTGACCAACCAGGCATGGCGGCTAAGCTATTTCAGGTGCTGGCGGATCGCGGCATTAGTGTGGATATGATCATTCAGTCCCAGCGCTGTCGTGAACAAAATAGCGTTCAAACTCGCGACATAGCCTTTACGGTGGACCAGGCAGATGCAGATATGGCCCATAGCGTATTGCAATCCCTAGTGACCGAATTTGGCGGCAGCGAAATTGTAGTGGATACTGCGATCGCTAAAGTCAGTGTCGTTGGCATTGGTATGGTTCACTCATCTGGTACCGCTGCCAAAATGTTTCAAGCCCTTGCCGATAACAACATCAATATCCAAATGATTGCCACATCAGAAATCAAGATTAGCTGTGTGGTAGCTGAAACCAGTGGTGTTGATGCCCTCAAAGCCGTTCATAGCGCTTTTGGATTAGCCGGTAGTCAAGAAGTTGAAGTGCCCGCGTAGCTAGCCGTGGGGGGTAGTCGGGAGGGGATATGCTCAATCATGGGCATGGGTCTTGAGCATTGGTTAAACAGCTCCCAAAGCACTTCATTGGCATCCAGAGCAGATTGGCACGACCGGGATAGTAAGATATCGCGGCATACCTGGCGAAATTCTGAGTCGTCAGCTGAAATCGTGATGCTCAGTCGCTGACATATTTTTGCAATCATCAGCTTCGGACGCACGCTTGATAAGCGTTCAGGGCCAACCTGCCGCAAAAACTGCTGCACAATGCTGATGATTAGTGCCGCTTGTTCTCGGGAGATTCCCGTCAACTTCACTAAAAGCTTTTGCTGTGCCAGGATACTAGGCTCTGGTAGCCGGAGAGTAATTAATCTATCTAGCAATGCATGCTGGACAGCGTAGGTGCCGCAATACGCTTCAGCATTGGATGTCACAATGACCCGAAATTCAGGGTGAATTGTGACATCGCTGCTGTCATGGTTGCTTATTAGGCTGACTATTCGTGGTTCGACAGCGGATAGCAATACCGTATTCACATCCGGACGCGACCGATTAAATTCGTCATAGACTACTGTCCATCCTTCGGCGCAGGCCTGCTTAAAAGATGATGCGCTGTCCGGGAGGCCTGTATTCTGCCCTCCCATCATCCATAGACTGGGGCGCTGACGACATTGGACCAAATGAGCGGCCAAGGTGGTTTTACCAATCCCTGTTGGTCCCTCTAAGTGCAGTGAGTAACCCGCTTGTAAGTAACGTATTGCTCGCTGCGTGACCGGTTCTAGGACATCGGTCTGAATAAACTGCAGGGAGTGTGTCTTAATTATTGTGGACACTAAAATATCCATCCTATCTATGTGGAGTATGGGCTATAACTTGAGCACTACCCATATCGAAACCTGTCGTAAAAGCTCAGTTTGACCTTTACATCAATGGGTCGTGAGCAAGTTTTGGTAGCAGCCAAATCGCGTCCCCACCGTAGTCGCAAATTTGCCTTAGCATTCCCTGGTGGGGTATACCAATCCCTATGGTTACCCTCTAATTTGATTCACCATCCCCCAGGGACTTTCCGCATCTTTCGCGCTTGAGGTTTTTGCTCAATTACAATGACCTAGCTGATTCGCTTGATCTGGCACACTTGTCTGTACAAAACGCTTACGATGGATTCTGGTTACATTGAACGTCTATTGCAGTCCCTGAAAGATCAAAATGAAACAGTTCGCAACCAAGCCATAGGTGAGTTCTGGCATATGTGGTTTCATCAAAAGGGAATACAGGGAGCCAAGCGTTTAATTGAAAGCCAGACCCTAGTAGAGGCAGAGCGGAGTGCAGAAGCCAAGGCAATTTTAGATGAGCTAATTGCCAATCAGCCAGATTTTGCGGAAGCTTGGAATCGCCGAGCGGTTCTTTATTTCATGGAAGGAGACTATCTGGCTGCCATTGAAGATTGTCAGAAAACCCTTGAACTGGTCCCCCATCATTTTGGTGCTCTCCACGGTCTAGGCCTTTGCTATGCTTCGGTCGGTAACTACGGTGACGCTATCCAATGTTTTCGCCGCACCTTAGATATTCAGCCCTTTTCTTTGATTAATCAGCGACTAATTCTGGAATGTATTGCCAAGCTTTAGAGCCTGATGGGCCAAGGATAGGGTCTCATTGCTTTGGTTAATTGCCAGTGCCGATTGTCCCTAAAGAAATCTTGGCGATTTCAGGGGTATTTCTAGTTATCAAAGCAGAAGCCCCATAAAAAAGTTTTTACATAGGCTGCTTTGTTACCCAGACTGCCGGTAGTGTTACGCATTTTATGGGATCCTATCGATCAAGCTCGTTAACGATTTGATTGGAAACGTTGTTTTAGAAAGAGCCTACATGGAAGAGCTTTTTAGGTAACGTTTTCTCAACGATTAACTACGCTCAAAAATTACAATAGATAAATCCAGTCTGTTTCCCGACGTATGCAAACCCTGACGCCTCCTGCTTCAAACTCTGGTGCCACCCCTTTGATCGATACCCAAATTGTGCGCCGTAAAACCCGTCCAGTTCCTGTGGGTGAGGTTGTGATTGGGGGGGGAGCCCCTGTCGTTGTGCAATCGATGATCAATGAGGATACGCTGGATATCGAGGGTTCAGTGGCCGCAATTCGTCGATTGCACGAAATTGGTTGTGAAATTGTTCGGGTAACGGTGCCCAGTATGGCCCATGCTAAAGCTCTGGCAACGATTAAAGAGAAACTAATCGCTACGTACCAAACAGTGCCTCTAGTAGCAGATGTTCACCACAATGGCATGAAAATTGCCCTAGAAGTGGCTAAGCATGTTGATAAAGTGCGCATTAATCCAGGACTGTACGTATTTGAAAAACCGAGTGACACTCGTACAGAGTATAGCCAAGCTGAATTTGACGCTATTGGTGACAAAATTAAGGAAACTCTGGAACCTCTGGTTGTTTCCTTGAGGGACCAAAATAAGGCTATGCGGATTGGTGTAAACCATGGTTCTCTAGCCGAGAGAATGCTCTTCACCTATGGCGATACTCCTGAAGGCATGGTGGAATCTGCCCTGGAATTTATTCGCATCTGTGAGTCCCTTAATTTCTATAATCTGGTGATTTCTCTAAAGGCATCACGAGTACCGGTGATGTTAGCAGCCTATCGTTTGATGGTTAAGCGTATGGATGAGCTCGGGATGGACTATCCCTTACACCTTGGCGTTACCGAAGCGGGGGATGGTGAATATGGGCGTATCAAGTCTACCGCTGGTATTGGCACTCTACTGGCTGAGGGCATCGGTGACACGATCCGTGTTTCCCTAACGGAAGCCCCCGAAAAAGAAATTCCGGTATGCTATAGCATTCTGCAGGCGTTAGGGCTGCGGAAGACGATGGTTGAATATGTTGCTTGTCCATCCTGTGGTCGCACATTATTTAATTTAGAAGAGGTACTTCACAAAGTTAGAGCTGCAACCGATCATCTAACGGGATTAGATATTGCCGTTATGGGCTGCATCGTTAATGGCCCTGGAGAAATGGCTGATGCTGACTATGGCTATGTGGGTAAAACCCCTGGCTATATTTCACTTTATCGAGGCCGTGAAGAAATTAAACGGGTGCCTGAAGAAAGTGGCGTGGAAGAGCTGATTAATTTGATTAAGAGTGATGGTCGTTGGATCGATCCGGAAAATTAAGCCGTTGTCTGCAGGGACGATTTCCTGACGTAGAGCCTCGCTTTTGAAATTGAATCACTGAATTATTCATCCCTTTCTGGAACCGTTATTCCGGGGAGGGATTAATGCTAGAAAGTTGCTAGCTTAATAAATGGATCGACCTGTTAATGATGCAAAATATATCCGTATTTTTCAGATGATGTCATTCTGAGGTGTGTGGATGTCAATTCTAAATTCAGGTGATTTTCATGGGGTTTTCATTCTGACCAGGTAGCCTTAGGAATGCAATGTAATGGATTAGTGAAACTGCTAAGCACTTTCTTAGGAGTACAGCAGTATTATTCTTCGAGTATGGTCATCAAATGTCTATAAATCTTAGTGAATTTTTCGAATAAACTGCCTTTGAAAATTGCTACCAATGTCAATAGTTGTGGCAATTTTGTCGGAACCGTAGTCGGTTTCTACAGGAAGTTGCTAAGCTGCGTACAATGGCAAAAGAATGGCTAATTCCTTATTCAACTCCTGCAGCAGCTAAATGCAGCCTATATCTGTAGGGTATTTGTAGGGTGTGATCTAACTTTTATACTGTCTGGCTACATTCGCGCCGTCTCTAAGTTTTTCTGGATCTCTTTTTATGGCAACTAAAAAGCATGGCCTGATTTTGAGTGCAGCAGCCCTGACGACTATAGCTGTAGTTGTTGCAGGTACAAGCATTCACTGGTCTCAAAGTCAGGCATTCTTTAGAGAGAGCCCTAAGGAGGTAATTGATGAGGTTTGGCAGCTCATCGATCATGAATATGTAGACGATACATTTAACGACCAAGACTGGCAGTCTATTCGCAACGATTATTTGAACCGCGACTATACGGACAGCGGTGCAGCCTACGAGGCGATTCGGGAAATGTTGGATTCCCTGGAAGATCCCTATACGCGCTTCATGGATCCCCAGGAGTTTCGGAATATGCAGATCGATACTTCCGGTGAGCTCACGGGGGTGGGTATTCAAATTTCTCAAGAGGAAGAGACTGAAGAAATTGTAGTGGTTTCGCCTATCGAAGATACGCCTGCCTTTGAAGCCGGCATTCGTTCCGGTGATGTGATTTACGCCATCGATGGCGAGACCACCGAAGGCATGGATCTGAGTGATGCGGTGAATTTGATTCGAGGACCGGTCAATTCTGATGTCACCTTAACGGTTATTCGAGAGGGCGAGCGGATTAACTTTGAGCTTGTACGGGCCCGAATTGAAATTCATCCGGTGCGTTATGCCTATAATCCTGAGCCAGAGGGCGGTGTTGGCTACATTCGGCTGACTCAGTTTAGTGCGAATGCGGCTTCTGAGATGCGGGAAGCCATTCAAGAACTTGAGCTACGGGATGTCACTGGATACGTTCTAGACCTACGGTCTAACCCAGGTGGTTTGCTGTATTCGAGCATTGATATTTCGCGTATGTGGCTCAGCGAGGGCAAGATTGTTTCCACAGTGAATCGTGAAGGCTCCGTTGATGAAAATGTGGCTAGCGATCGCGCGTTAACAGATAAGCCTCTAGTAGTTCTTGTTGATGGGGGTTCTGCCAGTGCCAGTGAAATTTTGTCTGGTGCATTACAGGATAATAATCGAGCTGTGTTAGTGGGCACGACTACCTTTGGTAAGGGCCTAGTGCAGTCGGTGCGTGGTTTGGGAGATGGCTCTGGCATTGCAGTGACCATTGCTAAATATCTAACTCCTAGCGGTCGAGATATTAATACTTTGGGTATTGAACCAGATGTCACTGTAGAGCTGACCGATGAAGAGCGAGAATATCTGAGCGAAGATCGTGAGCGCATTGGCACCGTAGACGATCCTCAATACTCCAAGGCGATTGAAGTTCTCAACGATGTTATTCGTGTTCAGCGAGAGGCTGCTAGTGCTGGTACGGTATCTTCGGTTAACTAGACTGCTAGGCTCTCAAGATTAATCAAACCGCAGTATTTTTAGGCCATCGTATGGTGGCATTTAAGGCGAGCCAATTGTCTTGATTATTTAGGTGCACATTTTCCAGCACGGATAAGCCCCACCCGTTTAGCAATAGCATCTGGACGGCTCGAAAATGGCCCCCACGTTTGAGGTGTACCTGTGAGCTGGTCAAGTTCACCCTGGTCTATGATGTCGCAGTGGCCTTCGCTTTGTTGCACGATATGCCACTGGTTAAGGCTACTGTCAGACGATGTCTGATGAGAGGCTGAATCCATTTTAGGTATTGTTTGTTCCTAGTTGTGCTGTTAAGTAGATGAGCCCGGACCACCAAGTGAGCAATACAGCTAACCAAAATAGTCCTTGGGAAAGTTGAGCATAAGACTGGGATAAAGGAGATATCAAGACTGAGATCGCAACAATTTGCATGACTGTTTTAGCCTTACCCCATAGGTTAGCTCCTACAATTTTGGCTTGGCCTACACGCCAGCCAGCGATGGTTAGCTCTCGGGCCAAAATCAAGAATACGCCCCAAGCCGGTACTGTGCCCAGCTGCACCAGCATCATTAAAGGTGCCAGGACCAATAGCTTATCCACCAGGGGATCTAAGAACTTGCCTAAATCGGTAACCTGGTTGAGGCGACGAGCTAAATAACCATCGAGCCAGTCGGTACAGGCGGCTAATAAGAATACGGCTACCGCCCACCAGCGATGACTCACAGTGGGATTAGCCAATAGCCAAAACACTGACGGAATAGCAACGAGTCGAGATACCGTAATCCAGGTAGGCAAATTCATGGGCCACAGGTTATCGATAACTAATATTTTCTTCCCGATAGCTGGGAGGCTCTACATGAATGGTGACGCGAATTGGGCCAAAGGTTTTTTCCAATCGCTGCTCCACTAGTTCAGTAATGGTGTGGGCACTGACCACATCCTTAGGTTCTACGATCAAATGCATATCAATAAAAACCTGACGTCCCAATAGCCCCCGTGATGCAATGCTATGGCAATTGAGAACACCTGGAACTCTCATCACCTCTCGATGAATGGCTTCTGGTGCGATCGCCATTTCATCTACTAACCAGGGCAAGTTGGCCGACAATACTACCCAGCCACTATGAAGTACAAGAATTGCCACTGGCAGGGCCATCACAATATCTAGCCAAACTAGTCCACGCCAAACACCCATTAATCCTGCAATGACCACAATGGTTATCCAGATGTCGCTCATTGTATGGTGGGCATCGGCAATGAGCAGGTTGCTGCCCAGCCGCACGCCGATGCGCCGCTCGTATACCGCTACTAAAATGTTGATACCGAGCACTAGCAACATCAGCCATAGGGCAATTGGGGTTAGCGTAACGGGGGCCGATCCTAATAACAAACGCTCGAAGGCCCCTCGTAAAATTTCAAAGCAAGCAATGCCTAGAAAAGCGGCAATACCCAGAGCTCCAACGGCTTCGTATTTTTGGTGACCGTAGGGATGTTCTCGATCAGGTTCCGGCGATGCTAATTGATTAGTGATTAATCCCAGTACGTTGTTGGCGCTATCGGTCACACTGTGAAGGGCATCCGCTAACAGACTTAAGGAGCCGGTCCAGGAACCTACAATGATTTTCAGCACCAGTACCAAAATATTAAGAAGCAAGGTAACGATTAATACCCGCCTTACTTCTGACCGATAGCAAGCTCCAGACACTTCAGTAGACATGGGCACCTCTCCTCAGCATGTCTAATAGTACCGAAAGACGTTATAAATGAAGCCATAGCTTCAACGCATCTAATGACATCCCTTGCTGGTCTGCTCATTCTTATCATTAGCTTTTGGCTGTGCCAGATTATTGATGGTATTCCTGAGGTTTTTTCCGGGGTTTCGGTGACTCCTTGGTGGTCATGGTTGGTTGTAGGCTCGGTTGTGCTGAGCTGGTTGCTTAAGGATTAGAAGTCTTGTAGTACTGCATAGGTAGCTGTAAGTCTGAGGTGTATGTGCGGTTACACTGAAGGTTATCAATGCTTTCTAGAGTAATAGAGCGTTTTTACATAGAAAGATCTGCTCTAAAAATGGGTCATCCTTATGTAAGGTGTGAACCGCTAATCTTTTACTACACGTCTACTACAGTCTCAGGGGGTAACTATGGCTAGCAACTTTGACCTCGAACAGTTAAAGCAACTTGCTGGTGGTGATACAGCATTTGAAAAAGAGCTGTTGACCTTATTTGTTGAAGATATGGACAACAGTTTTACTCAACTAGCGGCTGCAATTTCAGCTGGGGATCCAGTGAGCGTTCAAGAAGTCTCCCACTATATCAAAGGGGCCAGTGCTAACGTAGGGGCAGTGGGGATGTCTAAAATATCCGCTCAAATGGAAAAACGAGCTAAAACAGGTAGTATTCAGGACGCACCTGATAGTTTACGCCAGTTGCAGACGCTACAAAGCGAAATCAAGCGCCTTGCCAGATAACGCCACAATTGTATAAAAACAGCAAATGCCTCGATGCGTTAGAACATTTGCTCTTCGGATTAAATTTTAGGATTGGGTGGTTAGGAAATATCAATTTTTTAGCCATTGATACAACAAGGAAAATTTGGTTTTCTATTGCTCCTTAGGATGATTTTATCTGTCATGCTCCAGCTTACAGTTTGTTTTATTTATCGTTTCGTCACCTAAATCGGCAACGGTAAATAGGAGCCCATATGGGGCATCAATTTCAACTAAGGTAAAAGCCCTCCCTAGACTTAGCAGGTTTAGGAAGGGCTTTTACTTATTCCGAATATTACGAAAAGTACATCGATAATTAAGGTGCTAAGCGGATGTACGGCTTTCCTTTGGTTCAGCTGTCCCATATAGCTCAGGAATATCCCGAGATGGGGGCAGAGTCTTGGATTCACGGGTTTCAATATAGCCCGTGTAATAAGCTCCCGGTTCAATCTCTAAGGAACCGGCCACTACATCTCCTTCCAGTCGAGCTGTACTGCTAAGGGTAAGTTTACCCTCAGCAAAAACGCGGGATTTTAGCACCCCTTGGACTGAAATGTTGTGGGCGCGAACTTCTTGACCCTCGATCAGTCCCGTTTTTGAAATTTCCAAATCTCCCTGGATATCTACGATTCCATGAATGATGCCGTCAACCTGCAAACGACCCTCAGCATGCACATTTCCTTCCAGTTCACATGTACGACTGAGATAAGTAAAAGAAGTCGTCGGCTTTCGCTTAAACATAAACACGATAATTTGGTACCTGTTTAACTGGACAGCAGTAAAAATCTAAGACTTAGCTGTGGGAACGTTCCCAGATGCACATGTTACGAGCTAAGATTGCCCCTCAATCTAAAGCTGTTGAATCATTGAACCATAGGTTAAAAGCTTGTCCGTTCGCAAGGTTAATGGTGCCTGAGGAACGTTTTTCAAACTTTACTGCCTAAACTTTAGCATCAGTTTTTGTTCCAGTTTGTGGCCTAGGCTATTTGTTTATTATTTATTTTCTACAGATCTAAAAAAATCACTCTAAGGTGTCTGGTGAGCTCGCTAGGGTGAGCGTCTCATGACTTTTAGGCTCTAGTCAGCGATGAGGCCTAAGCTAACCAATGCATTAAAGTAAGGGTCGTAGCTGTTGTGCCAAGGGGAACGGTGAGATTATCCACGCCGTATTTAGAAATGGCTTCCAGCAGGGTGGCTGCGATCGCAACACCAAAAGCCACTAGTAGTAGTGATAACGATAGGCCCTGTAATCCTCCTAAAACGGCAACCACTACCAAAGCACTAGCCATAGCCATTGTTAGGCTACCTTCCAAACTTTTTTGTTCGCCCCATATCTCATAGCTATGACGTCCCCATCGTTGTCCGACTAATGCCGCTAGGCCGTCTCCCCAACACATGGTTAATATGCCAATTACCCCAAAATATGGATAGCCTTGGGGCCAGCACCAGCCCATGACAACACCGATACTGACGGCATAGAAAAATGTCCCCCAGCTGCGGCGTCCCACGCTATTAATACCCGGTAAAATTGGCCACTGG
Source organism: Cyanobacteria bacterium P01_D01_bin.156 (assembly GCA_039024555.1). Lineage (GTDB taxonomy): Bacteria > Cyanobacteriota > Cyanobacteriia > Phormidesmidales > Phormidesmidaceae > Leptothoe. The sequence continues at coordinate 134,442 of JBCCQQ010000004.1, read as the reverse complement.
TAAGATATCAAAGCTACTCCAGCGAATAAGACTGATGCCGCTACACCGAGCCAGGCTGGGAGCTTAAACCACCAAGCTAATAAAATGACGTGGCCTGCGCCAATATGAACAATTTTGCGGGTGATTTCCGGGCTGTAACCCAATCGGCGCGCTCCTTCAGATGCACCACCGATCAAACCCAACCAAAGTAGAACCGTGCCCACTTGCCAGACAATCACACTTGATTGCAGGTGTTCCATAAGCGTCTATGTAAAGAACCCAACGCGATTGTAAAGCGTACACGCCCTCCTTTATAAATGCGGTTCCCCAATCACGCTTGGACTGCTATCTTGATGGGGAAATTCAGTCACAGGCCACCGCATGGGCAACACTTACAAGCGAGTACTCCTCAAACTTAGCGGCGAAGCCCTCATGGGTAACCTTGCCTATGGCATTGATCCCGCCGTTGTAGACACCATTGCTCAAGAAATTGCCGCTACGGTTGACCAAGGCATTGAAATTGCCGTTGTGGTTGGCGGTGGTAACATCTTTCGCGGTGTTAAGGGAGCTGCCTCTGGTATGGATCGTGCTACGGCTGACTATATCGGTATGTTAGCCACCGTCATGAATGCCATGACCTTGCAGGATGCCTTGGAACGTATCGATGTTCCCACCCGAGTTCAAACAGCTATTTCTATGCAGGAAATGGCAGAACCCTACATCCGTCGTCGAGCGATTCGTCATCTGGAAAAAAATCGTGTGGTGATTTTTGGTGCAGGTTCTGGTAACCCATTCTTTACGACCGATACAACTGCGGCCCTGCGTGCTGCCGAAATCAGTGCCGAAGTTTTATTAAAAGCGACCAAGGTGGACGGTGTTTACGACTCCGATCCAAAGACGAATCCCAACGCTAAACGCTATACCAGCTTGACCTATAGCCATGTGCTCGCCAAAGATCTAAAAGTGATGGATGGCACAGCCATTGCACTATGTAAAGATAACAACATCCCCATCATGGTGTTTAATCTAGCCGTTGCTGGTAACATTCAGCGCGCCATGACTGGGGAACCGATTGGCACAATTGTGGGAGGATCTTGTGAAGTTAGCTAATATCGATGACGTCGAAATGGGGATGATGAAGGCTGTTGAAGCCACCCAGCGTTCTTTTAATACTATTCGCACTGGGCGTGCCAATGCATCTTTGTTAGATCGTATTTCTGTTGAATATTACGGCAGTCCTACACCGCTGAAGTCCATGGCAAACATCAGCACTCCTGATCCAAGCACGCTGATGATTCAACCCTACGATGTTAGTATTTTGAGCCAGATTGAGAAGGCCATTTCTTTATCAGATGTGGGTCTGGTGCCTAACAATGATGGTTCTGTGATTCGGTTGAATATTCCGCCTTTGACGACAGAACGCCGTAAGGAATTTGTGAAACAGGCTGGAAAATATGCCGAGGAAGGCCGAGTCGCTATCCGCAATATCCGACGAGAAGGGATGGATTTTGCTAAGAAACAGGAAAAAAGCGGCGACCTTTCTGAAGATGAATCTCGTGACCTGCAGGACAAGGTGCAAAAGCTGACGGATCAATACATCAAGAATATTGATCAGGTTCTGGGCGACAAAGAAAAGGAAATTATGAAGGTCTAATCTGTCAATTAGGCTTAGTTGACGGATAGAAACGCACTCCTGAACTGTTTTTGTACCGTTGCCCCTTAAAATAATGGGCATCGATACTTCCCGCATAGCGACGGCAAGTGGGCCATTTCAGGAGTGCATTAATGTTTGACTGTATTGTCGTGGGTGCTGGTCCTGCGGGTAGTACGACGGCTCATCAGCTGGGTAAACGCGGTCGTTCCGTACTGCTGTTGGAGAAGCATCGGCTGCCCCGTTATAAGCCCTGCACAGGTGCGATCGCACCAAGCGTTGCTCAATGGCTAGACTTTGATCTCACTCCTGTCATTGATCAAAAGCTGCGTCGGATTCGCTACACCTGGCAGCTAGAGGATCCCATCGAAGCCGTCCTAGAAACAGAAGAACCCATGTGGGTTGTGCGTCGTGATGTGTTTGATCACTATCTGGTGGACCAGGCTGTAAAACAGGGGGTGACTGTTCAGGATGGTACCTCAGTCCTAGGAATTCAGCTCCAGGATGGAGTATGGACTGTGAATACAGAGCAGGGTTCACATAAAGCCCAATACTTAATTGCTGCTGATGGCGCAGATGGCCCAATGGCCCAATGGCTTGGGTTTAAATCCGAGAAAGTTCGCCAGAGTTATGTTTTAGAACTAGATTTGCCCGACCCGGTGCCTGAACCAACCATGGCCTTTGAATTTGGTTTGGTTAAGCAGGGGTGTCTTTGGAATTTTCCAAAGCAGCAGCGTCATTCTCTGGGGATTACCCGTTTTCTCGGAGATAAACTCAAAAATCCCCAGGAATCCTTAGCGACTTATGCCCATTCTTTGGGGACTGATGCTTCCCACGGGCAGCTGTATTCCCATGGATTAAAGCTATGGAGTGGAAATCGCCCGCTTCATGCTCAACAAGCACTCTTGGTTGGTGAAGCAGCAGCTCTGGTGGATCCCATGACGGCTGAAGGCATTCGACCGGCCATATTTAGTGGCATTCAAGCGGCTATTGCTGTAGAAAAGGGGTTAAGCGGGGATAGTAACGCTCTAGAACAGTACAGCCAAACTATCCAAACTGAATGGGGAAATGACATTCAGTGGAGTCAGCGCATTGCCAATATCTTTTTCCGTATGCAAAAAATTGGGTACCGGGTTGGCATTAAACGCCCGACAGCCACCAAACGACTAGGGCAGCTTTTGGCGGGTGAGATTCGTTACGCCGATCTGGCTAATCGTGTGATTAAACGCATTAGCGGTAGCTTGATTCCAGGTAGAGAGTCTTAGGGGTGGCGCAAAGCTTTGTGTAAGTCACGTATTGGATGCTGCTCTCAGCGCAGTTTACAAGTACCAGTGGGCTATGAAAACTTGATGTGGCAAAAAGGAATTCTGGAAAAAAATCTACCCAATGACTTCAGAAAATGGCCATATAACCAAGGAATCCTAACTTGCCGTGGGCATATGTCAATATTCTTTGATGTAGAGCATGGGCGACTGACAAAACAGTAGTAAATGCAGCAAACTTTCTAAAATTTTTCTTTAGAAAAAAAGTGCTTGAATTGTTGTGACTAAACACATTCTTCATGGGATTAATAACTTTTGTCTTTAAATCTAGCGTTGATTTTTATCATTTTTGAATCCTCTAAGTAGTCTCAAAATAAGCTGTGTCAAGGTGCCGGATGGATATGGGGATCGCTTTAATAATGGGCGATCCCCGCGTTTTATATGTCCTTTGGTACCTTGTTGTAGCTATTGGGAATTGCCATAATTAAGACCTATTCCCCCTACACCTAATCCTTATGAGCACCACCATTCAATCTATTCATTGTCCTAACTGTGGCAAACCGGCTGAGCGTCATTATTTAGAGGCTCAAAAGTTAACTCGAACCCAGTGTTCTTCCTGTGATTACTTAATGATTGTTTGTCAAAAAACCGGTAGGGTTGTTGAAGCTTACGCACCGGGTATTGCTCCAGCAATTGCTAGCTAGATTCTTTTCACAATCCTGAGCTTCTAGGCTGGAGATACTCTAGAGGCTCTTAATTGACCGCATGCAGCATCTTTTTCTAGGCCGCGAGAGTAGCGTACGCTGACTGCGATGCCTGCTGCTTTTAAGGCTTCGGTAAACTGATTTACCTGCTGTTTAGATGGTCTTTTGTAGTCAACCTCATTGATAGGGTTGTACGGAATCAGGTTGACGTGGCTTTGAAACCCGCGCAGTAAGCTGGCTAGTTCTGCGGCATGTTCTGGGCGATCGTTTAATCCGGCTAGCAAGATGTATTCAAAGGTGACGCGACGACCTGTGGTTGTTACATAGTCGCGACACTCATTTAAGAGTTCATTGAGTGGGTATTGCTGGGCACTGGGAATTAGCTGGGTGCGTAAAGACTGATTAGAGGCATGGAGACTCACCGCTAAGGTGACCTGTAAATGATGCTGAGCTAATCGACGAATTTGCCCAGGAATGCCCACGGTGGAAATGGTGATACTTCTTTGGCCAATGCCAATGTCTTGATTGAGACATTTGACTGCGGTTACCACGTTTGGAGCATTGATCAGGGGTTCTCCCATGCCCATAAAGACGATGTTGCTTACCCGCTGGTCGAATTCTTCTTGGACTGTTAGTACCTGATCCACGATCTCATGGGTGGCTAGGTTGCGGATAAACCCCCCTTTGCCCGTGGCACAAAAATCGCAGGCCATGGGACATCCAACCTGGGATGAGACACATACGGTCAGGCGTTTCTCGGTAGGCATGCCTACGGCTTCGATGATGTGATCATCTTCCAAACGCAGCAAAAATTTGACTGTTTGGTCGGGGGCGATAGACCGATGATGAATGGCTGAGCGACCAATGGGAAACTGCTCTGTCTCCTGTCGCCAAGATTTTGGAAAAACCGTAATATCAGTGAGCGATCGCACTCCCTTGTTGTAAATCCATTGGTGCAGCTGTTTCCCACGGTAGGCAGGTTGGCCCTGGGTCTTAACCCATTCTGTTAGCTCAGTCTGATTCATCCCTAATAGAGGGCGTTGGGCAGATTGAGTTGTGTCACCAACGGTTGAGACCATGATTTCAGCTAATAAACAAAGGCCCAGCCATAAATGCCGGACCTACATCTTAGAAGATTTGGGCAATAGTTCTAGAAACTTACAAGGGGCAAAATCAGCCCATTCAGCTCATTTTGAGAATTGGCAATACTACCTAGTTATTAGTATCAGGGGGTTCATTAATTAGATCCACTAAGCCTTCTGTCAACGCTCGAGGATCCATAAAGACTACTTTGGAATTATCACTCTCCCCTAGCTTTTGGTTGGCATCAACGTAGCGCTGTGCAATGAGAAACTTCATGATGTCGCCCTGGCTAAGTTGACCATCAAAAGCTTGGGAGATTAACTGCATAGACTGTACGCTGCCTTCGGCTTCAAGGATCGCGGCTTGCTTAAGACCTTCAGCTTCGGTGATGGCCGCCCGCTTAGCGATTTCAGCGGCCTGTTCTCGTCGCATAGATTCTTCAACTTCGGGGGGGATCTTAATCTCTTGTAATTCGACACGATTTACCTTTACGCCCCAGGGCTCAGTGGCTTCATCAAGCACATCTAATAGGGCCTTGTTGATAGTATCCCGTGAGGAAAAGGTTTCTTGAAGCTCCATCTTGCCGACTTCGGAACGCAGTGTGGTGGTGACGAGCTCTCTGATGGCTATTTCTACATCTTCAATGGCGTAATAGGTTTTCTCAAGGTCTAAAATGCGCCAATAGATAACGGCATCGACATCGACGTTGACGTTGTCTCGGGTAGTGGCCGTTCTCGGCTCGATATCAAAGACCTGTTCTCGCAGGGTGTCTTCAATGACTAAAGAATCTAACAGCGGCACAATAAACCTCACACCTGGGTCTAGGGTGGATTTGTATCGGCCTAGACGTTCCACCAGGGCGGCATTCCCTTCTTTAATAACCCGGACTGAGGCAACTGAATAGCTGATAACAATCAATGAGAGCATAGCCAGGATAGAAGAGCCCATGGAAAACCAAAGCACGAGTGAATGTGCCCATGGATAGCACATCTTTTGAGTTTCTGTCTAGCGTACAGAGCAGAAATTACGATACTCTGCCTTCTAGATTCCCTGGGTCTGGTGAATAAACGGGTTCGGTCAATGATTTTGCGTTGAAAAAGTTAACAGTGCACCCTGAAATGAAAAAAAAGACAGTTACTCTGCTTTCTCTGGGGCCGATGATTCTATGGGCCAGCCTACAAACCGCTGCTCGGGGGCAAGCAACCTATGGCAGTTGCTATCTCCAAGATGCCAATGGTCAAATCTATGACCTGGGGGCGCTTTGCCCGCAGCAATTGGATACCGTGGGCGAGCCTAGACAGCCCATCTTGCAAACGGGGGATATTCAAGTCACTCTACGTTGGGATACCCAGGATGACTTGGATTTAATCGTGGTGGACCCAGGCAGTGACATTATCGATTTTGGTTCACCCACATCACCGTCTGGTGGACAACTAGATGTGGATGCTAATGGATTTTGTGAGACCCAAAGCATTGCTCCGGTGGAGAACATTTTTTGGCCAACGGGAGCAGCACCTGATGGTAATTATTTGGCCTATGTTGCGTTGGCAATTCCCTGTAGCTTGAAAGAGTTAGCGGCTCAAGATGCTGATGCGGCAAGTCGTGCCTACGATGTTCTAACGGTGCCTTATACCTTAACTATTTTGAATCGGGGCGTAACAACTACTTATGAGGGGGTTAGCCAGCCGAATCAATTTGGTCGAGAATATTTGTTTCGAGTGGGAGATACGGACAGCTCCGACGGCTCTGCTCAGGAAATTACGCCGGTTAATCCTGAACAAAAAGAAGAAGATGTATTTGAACTGCCTAGTTTTGGCTTACCTGAGCTCTAAACATATTATCTTCGGTTAAAAGGTCCTTGTCCTTTGGGAAACAGGCCCAATAAGGGTCCTAAGATAACTCCGAATACAAACCCTCCAGCGTGAGCCCAGTAGGCAACCCCTCCTGCTCCCATGTCAGCATTTGCCCCGAGGCTAGCTACTCCGTAAAATGCCTGTTGGACAAACCACCAGCCTAAAAAGAAAATGGCGGGAATACGCACCGTGGTAATCAGGATAAATAAGGGGAGCAAGGTAAGAATCTGAGCCTTGGGAAAACGAATAATATAGGCTCCCATCACCCCTGCGATCGCACCACTTGCCCCCAGCGTTGGCACCATAGATCCGGGTGAAAAGAACCACTGAGCCAGACCTGCTAAAGCTCCACAGGCCAAATAAAACACGATAAATTTGGCATGGCCTAGCTGGTCTTCGATGTTATTACCAAAGATCCACAGGTAGAGCATGTTGCCCCCTAGGTGAGCCCACCCCCCGTGTAGAAACTGAGAGCTAATGAGCGTAAACCACTCGCCAATCGGGTTAATGGAACGTCCTACAAAACTGTCGGTCAGCTCTGCTGGAACAATGGCCCACACCCGAAAAAAACGATCCAGAGCTTGCTCACCAGATCCCTGTAAGGAGAGCTCATAGAAAAACAGCACCACGTTTAGAGCAATCAGCCCAAAGACAACATAGGGTGTTGTGCGGGTGGGATTATTGTCACTTAAAGGAACCACAACAGAGCATTGGTATAGGCCGACGCCTCCTATTGTGTGGCATCTTTGGCGAAAATGAGGTCGGAATTAGGAATTAGGAGTTCGGAATTAGGAAAAGGGCTAGGGGCGAAAGTCGAAGTGTTCGATAGGCGAAGCACAGCTCCGTGGAATGCCTTCCCTTGCTAAATTCCGACTTCTAAATTCCGAACTCTTCCCTCCCCTCCCTAAGCGGCTTGGGAACCTCCAGGCTTACCACCCCACACTGCTTTGATGGTGTCTAGGAAGGCAAAAACTGATGGTGGTTGTAGGGCCTCGGCTAGGGTAACTATGCCAATCACTCGTTCAAATGGTTCAGGCAACTGGGCCACAATAATGTCTTCGGGAATCGGTTCAGCGGCTAACTTTGCCATAATTGAGGCACCTAGCCCCCGTCTCACCATGCTAACGATGGTTGAATCTTCCCTTACGTCGTAAGCAAATCTTAGTGGTTGGTTATGACGAGTGAGATATTGTTCGATGTTGTAACGGCAGCCATCCCCAGGCGGTGTTTGAATTAGAGGATAGTTCAAGAGGTGTTCCCAGGTGAGCTGGACATCCATCGGCTTAGAAGATGGGGGTAACAACACTACATATTCATCCCGCAAAAGCTCCCAGGCGTCAAAGTCTTTACTAGTCGGCAAATAGCTAAAGCCAATATCGAGGCGTCCTTGGCGTAGCAACTCTTCGACACGATGATAGTGACTAAATTCGTCAATGGTGACACTGATGCCAGGATACTGTTGACGGAAGCGCTCAATCACTGCTGGCAAAATGTGGGTGGCAACACTGCGAAAGCCACCAACCCGCACATGTCCCGACTGTAATCCCTTGGCCAGCTGTGCCTGTTGGCAAATGTTATCCAATCGATCGAGTACCTGTTGAGCTTCAGCAGTAATGGCCTCACCTACTGGCGTGAGCACAGCTCCCTGGCGGCCTCGATTTAGGAGAACCACTCCTAATTCTGCTTCTAGGGTTGCGATCGCATGGCTCACGGCAGACTGGGACAAATCTAGCTGCAACGCCGCGTCACTAAAGGTCCCCGTTTTTGCGATCGCCACCAGCGCCCGCAGTTGGGAAAGTTTTAATCGATTGGGATTGCTCTCAGCCATAGAGCCCCTGGAATGTATAACTTGGTGCTCACAGCTTATGGCAATTTGATTGCTAGAACCCTCGAATTACAAAGCTATGTGCAGCGCAACTCACCAAATAACTTTAGCGAATCACTGTAGATAGGACCCCATGCCCGTAAAACAGAGGGTACATCTCTTGATATTGACCTAGATTGCTAAATAAAATCGATTAAATCCATCTATAGCTTTCATGGAAATGGGACAGCAGACAACTTGATTTGCTAAGTGAGGGGCAATAGACTGAGGAATTGGGCTAGTGGGTTAAATTTTCCCAATAAAACCGTTCTTTATTGCCCTTAGTTGGCAATGCCTCTAAATTATGTATCTGGGCGAAATCTTCTCACAGTTAGAAACAACCTGCGTAAACTCTCTTTAGACCGACTTTCCCTAAATAGAATTGATGAAAATGCCCACTTACTAAATCAGTATGTCTCTAATTAGCGTCCGGCCTGAAGGGTTGTACTGTGAGCAAGGTGGTTTTTACATTGACCCGTGGCGTAAAGTAGAGACCGCACTCATTACTCATGCTCACTCGGACCATGCCCGCTCTGGCTCTGAGCATTACTACGCCATCGACATCTCAGAAGGTATTCTGCGCAAACGACTGGGCAAAGATATTGACCTAAACTTGATACAGTATGGCAACAAAATTAAGCTAGGCAACACCTGGGTATCTTTTCACTCAGCAGGACATGTTCTAGGATCTGCCCAGATCCGTGTGGAATACAAGGATGACGTGTGGTGTGTCTCAGGGGACTATAAACGCTGTAACGATCCAACCTGTGAACCCTTTGAAGTCGTGGAGTGTGGCACCTATATTACCGAAGCCACCTTTGGGTTACCCATCTATCGTTGGCAGTCAGGGGCAAAAACAGCTGAACAAATCTATCACTGGTGGCAAAGTGATTTAGAACGACCTTCACTCTTATTTTGTTATTCCTTTGGTAAGGCCCAGCGAGTGTTGGCAGAACTCACCCAGTTCACAGATAAAACAGTCTATGTCCATGGTGCAGTGCAGGCCCTGACAGAGATTTATCGTCAGGTGGGGGTGAATATGCTACCAACGATACCCACTAGCCAAACAGAAAAATCTTACAAATTTCAAGGAGATTTAGTCATTGCGCCTCCATCGGGGCATCGTTCTTCTTGGATGAAACGATTTAAGCGACCGCAGACAGCCTTTGCGTCAGGTTGGATGGCCGTACGGGGCGCACGGCGGCGACGAGGCTATGAGCGAGGCTTTGTGTTGTCGGATCATGCAGACTGGCCCAGTTTAATCAAAACTGTGCAAGAGACTAAAGCACAGACAGTCTATGTGACCCATGGGCAGAATGATGTACTGTCGCGGTATTTGACAGAACATTTGAATATCACTGCAATGCCTCTAGATACTCTTTTCGAAGGGGAGGTGGACAGTTAGACTAAGCATTCTGCTCAACTGAGGCTTGATTTGCTGAATTGCCAGGCCACTTTGTAGAAAACTACAAAGTGGCCTGGCAATTTTTTTGCACTAGGTTTCTGGCTTTGCTTATTGTCGAGAACTAAGATTCGACTTTAGTGTAGGTATATCCTCTGAAAGGTTCTCTACTCTTACTAGAACATTTTTTGCGGGATCAACGAAATGCTTTAACGCTTTGTGCATCTAACTCGTTAAAGGCGAGTTTTAAACATCTGGGGCAACTGACCATTATGCTTTAGCATCTACACCAGCGAATGATAGTGAACATGAACCTATGGGCCCCTCATCTAGTGAAGCACCTACCGGCAAAATTCTAATTGTCGATGATCATCAAGTTGTACTGAGCGGTACCATCGACATCCTGCGACAGCATTATCCCACCTACGATCTTGTAACTGCAAAGACTGCTCAGGAAGCGTTAGAACATTTAGCAACTTACAACCTTGATTTAGCAATCTTAGACCTGTCCATACCTGAGGCATATCAAGAAGATGCCAAAGTGGAAACAGGCATTGAGTTGCTCAGACAGGTAATGAAAAATTACCCTGAGCAAAATATTGCCATTCAAAGCACCTACATTAAGGCACTGGTGCGCGTGCGTTCAGAAATTGATAGCCACCAGGGCGGATTTACGATTGTTGACAAGAGCATGTCGAGCCAGGATATTTTTCAGCGTATCGATGGTGCCCTCAAAGGCTTTAGCCATACCCGAGGTATTAAAGCTCTTCAGGCAGGAATTGAACTCAAACCTGAATGGCTTCAAGTCCTGACCCTGGCATTTTACGAAGGATTGCAGGACAAGGCTATTGCTCAAGAATTGAATGTGCAGCCTAGTACTATTCGCCACTACTGGAACAAACTCTACGATGTTCTAGAAATAGATCCTGAACTAGACAAAAAGGAAGGCAAAAATCTACGCAGTCTGACTGAAATCCGTGCCCGCGAGCGGGGTCTATTGGACTAATGGAAGACCAAAGCCGTTGGGAGAAGTCTTTAGAGCGACTCAAAACTGGTCTTTGGGGTCTGGGTATCGTGGCTTCTGTGATAGGTGCACGTTCTCTCGGGGCATTCCAGGTTGTTGAACTCATGGCCTTGGACCGGTTGCTGGCGACTCAGCTATCGTTTCAAACTGGTGATAAGCCGATCACAATTGTTGGAATTGATTCTCTATCTACTGAGGAGACTAACGATACAGATGAGACCATCGATACCATTGATGCAGCGGAGTTGACTGAGATTCTAGAGAATATCTTCGAAAACGAGCCGGCTGTTGTCGGTATCGATATTTTATCTCATCGAATTACAGGGGACCTAGATAAAACTCTGTTGCCGCTTATTAGAAGGAATTCTAATTTAATTTTGGTAGAGCGGATTCTTTCTAATCCCGTAGAACCGTTGCCAAAACTCTCTCAAACTCAACTCAATCAACAAGTTGGGTTTAACGACCTGTCGCTTGATCGTGATGGTACAGTTCGTCGAGCTTTGTTAGGTTCTTATAACACTGATGATGAATTTGAGACGTCTTTTGCTATCCAAATTATTCAAAGCTATTTCAAAAGTGAGCGCTTCAGCAATCAAGATCTTGAGCTAGAGAATGGTATTCAGGATGAGCTCGCAATGCGATTCGGACCGGTTGAGATTCCTAGGATTAAATCTGCCTACGGATATGTCAACAATGATGAATCCGATATTCAGGCTTTGATTAACTATCGGGGGCAAGTTAAACCTTTTAACCTAATCGGTAGAACAGATTTACTAACGTCCCAAAGACAAGAAGACGAGCGAATTAAAGATAAAATTGTCATTGTTAGTTTGGTAGATCCGCTTCAAGGAAACCAAATACCGCTAACCGTTTTTAATCGTGTTGTAAATAATAAGCAGCTGGCCAGTGGCGCAGAAATTCAAGCCTACACGATCAGTCAAATTATTAAGGCAGTCGAAAAGCAACAACCGTTACTTTGGACTAGTGGAATTGCTCAACTAATATTCTTAATCTCTTTTTCAATTCTCAGTATTATCGCCAGTCGCTTTTCTCAGGGGGTGATTAGCGGTTTTGTCCGATTATCACTAATTGCTGGTTCAAGCATTGTTGTTAGCTATATTTTACTGTTGCAAGTTGGCCTATGGTTACCGCTGGCCGTAACATTGGTCTCTATAACGGCCAATGGTTTGATCTATATCAACTATGCTCAAAACGAACGCCGCTGGGCCAAGCTAATTGAACAGCGTAATCTGGCTCTAGAAAAGGAACGCCACGTTTCTGAAAAGTTAGCCTTTGCACGGCAAAAAACGATTGAAAACGTATTTGACTCCATTCACAATGGGCCGCTTCAAACTCTGGCCAACTTGCTTAGACGCACCCGTGACGAAACGATTAATATACCGGATATCTGCCTAGGGCTAGAAGATCTCAATCGAGAGATTCGATACATTGGGGATTCGATCAAGGAGGATGTAGTGGCTCGAAAAAATAGCCTAGATGTTAGCTATGCGGGCACCAAGTTTGACTTAGATATTCCTCTACACGAACTTTTTCAGGAGGTGTACGATGCCATGCTATCAAGGCCCTTGTTGGGCTTTTCAAGCCTTAAATTCACAATTATTTCTTTTGATCCGCTCGAATCAGACATCTTAAACGTTGAAGTTAAGCGTAAGCTATGTCGATTTGTGGAGGAAGCCCTAGGGAACGTTGGCAAACACGCCGTTGGAGCTACACAGCTAGTGGTGACTGGAAAACACAAAGATGAACACTATGAGATAACGGTGGCTGACAATGGCCCTGGAGTGGATATGCATGAAGCTGGCAGCGGTGAAGGTACACGCATTGGTCAAGAAATTGAAAAGCTAACGAAGGGGACGTTTGTACGGCGACCAAACAAGCCAAAAGGATTTTTCTGTCAGTTGACGTTTCCCTTATCGACGTAATAAAAAGCTGCTTTTAAGCTTCTATTTTGCAGCTGTACTGGGCATATAAAGATTAAGGTAAACGAGCTATGGTTTCTAAACTTTACCCCTTGACTCTACGACATTATATGGGGACTTACAGGTGTCACTTATGTTAATAAAGGAGGTGATTAAAACGTCTACATTAAAAGTGACAAGGCAACTATGGCTCCGTTTAGTCATAGCTGTTTTAATTTCGATGCCGATTATTTCTGTGATGGGTAGCTCTGCTGTTGCTGGCTTTGAACCCCCACCACCGGATCCAAATCGGACAACTGGTAGAACGGGTAGTTCTAGTCGTTAAAACTTTCTACATGGAAAGTTTAAAAGCCACGAGCGCAGTAAGTTCATATGAACTTACTGCGCTCGTGGCTTCGTAGTATGGTCCCATCATTTGGAGTCCTCGATTCGTAATTTGGGGCTATTGCAAAATGATTTAGATCACACGGACATTGTGATTTTGAAAGGATCAGGGCATTTTGTCATTAAAGTACTTGCAGTATTAAACAAAACTACAAAGGGTATTTAGCGAGAAGTTATAAGGATGCTACAGAAAAGCTAACAGAGGTCTGTAAAAAAGCAAATTGTATTGATAGGGCAGCTTCGATATTCTGTGATTGTTGGATAAAACATCAGTTATTTGGCTGACTTTATTACGCGGCTAGCTGATTTGTTCAGAGCGCCAGTTGATAGATTCCTTCAGTCAAGGGCTATGTTTTTTCTAACAATCTCTCACCTTTCAGGATCTGTGCTATGCCCTTCTTCCCTTTCTTTGTAGTTTGTTTTATCTTCTTCTTAGTCTCTGAGACATCTTCGAAACCCAAGAAAAAAGAGAAGAAAGATAATAGTCCCAAACTGGTGATTGAGCTTAAAAGTGCTAGCGATAGCAAAAAGTAACGGTCATCTGAGTTAAGTACTACCACTCGAATTAGGAGGATTTCACCATGATTGTTCTATCTTCTATTAAAGCAATGAGAACACAGCGCACAGCACTTTTTCTGGGCCTGGTGTTGTCCGTGTGGAATAAGCTCAGACAGACTCAGAGCTGCAGTGCGGACTACTGCTAATTTTCAAGAAGGGCAATAGCTCTCAGGGGATACAGGTTTAATGCATTGAGAATAATTTCCCCATCAAGTTTTTAGTTTTGCTGTGACAGTGAGGAGTAAAGTACGCTTAACAGGTGTCTTTGCTCCTTTTTCTTATGGTTGAAAGATGACTGCCAGATGTCATGGCAGTTTCCAGCGACGGTAGGATAAGGCTGCGACGCCATTTCGATTATTGCTAGGCAGGGTAATTGTACTGCTACCCTGACGTAAATGGCGCAAGCTATATCTAGCTTTGCTCATCTCGGTTGAATCGTAGATTATCTAGGGTCTGGCCTGGTGGCAAATCTACAAACACGCGATCTCCTTGAGTTACTCCATCCAGAATCTGAATTTGATTCCCGACCTGAGGGCCTAAGGTAACAGGCCGGAATCGAATATTTCGATTATTCTCATCGGGAACGAGCACTCCGGTTTCTCCTCCCTGGGTGACGACTGCAACAGCAGGAATTACTAGCGCATCACTGAGACGATTGCCCAAAAAAGCGACATCCACGTTCATGTTAGAGCGCAGTTGTTCTAATCCGGTTTGTAGTTGTATTCTCACCTGGAAGATTGTAACGTTCTGACGTTCGATGGCTTCTGGGGCAATCAAACGAACTGTACCGTCAAAGACTTGGTTAGGGAAAGCGGTGGAGGTAATTTCAACACTTTGTCCCACTTGAATCTGGCCTAGATCGGCTTCGGGAACTTCGGCAACAATTTCTAAGCCATTAGCGATCGCAACAATAGCGCTAGATGTGGCTGATGCCGCTTCAGAGGCCGATGTGGTGGGGGTAACAAATGCCCCTTCGGTGGCAAATTTCTGAGTGACGACTCCGCTAAAAGGGGCACGAATGATGGTGTTTTCAATACGGGTTTGGACGGCTTCAACCTGACCTCGTGACCGTTCCACACGGGCACGGGACTGGGCCACATCTTCAGGGTCCGGGTCATCTGCTAGGTCCTGCAGACGCTCTTGAGCCTCATTTACCCGTGACTCAAGCTGACGAACATTGGCTAGGGCACTGTCCAATGCATTTTGGCTATTGTCTAACTCTCGTTCGGAAATGGCCCCCTGACTGTAGAGATCGCGATCTCGAGCCAAATCTCCTTCTGCCAGTCGTAACCTGGACTCAGCTTCCACTTGCTGCGCCTGTACCGCAGCCACATTGGCCTCTGCTTGGGCTAATTGTGGTCGATCGGTACCCTGCAACAGATCCTTTAGTTGGGCTTCGGCTTCAGCAAGGCTGGCTTGATTTTGGCGTAGCTGAGCATTTAAGTCGTCGATGTCCATACGAGCGATGATTTGCTCCTGGACTACGGAATCTCCCTGTTCTACTAGTAACTTATCTAAGATGCCGGCATTTTTAGGACTCAAATTGACGGTACGAAAGGCTTCTACTTCACCGCTAGCGTTGATACGTACAGTGACCTCAGTGGTCTCTACAGGCACCGTCAGTACGTCTACGTCGTATTGGTTGTCACGCCGTAGGCTAACTGCACCAATCCCTAGAATTGCGATCGCAGTTGCACCAACAATCCCAACTAAAGATCGTCTCTTTAACCAACCTTTCACTCACTCATGCTCCCTGTTATCATGCCGCTACCCCTATGAGCACAGGTTCTTAGCTTAGCGAATATTTAGGCTTTTCAGGAGGAACATCCGTGAATCTCAGGTATTCAAGGTAATAAGTTTGGCTGTGACAGTAAGCACAACAGATTTTTTTGAGCTTGTTTTTCAAAACGTTCAAAAAACAAAGTGGAGTGATATAACCTGGGACGCTCCAAAAAAGTAATCAGCACACGTCGTCTTTCAGAGTTGTATACATCTGGCGATAACCAAGAATATTCTTCACGAATTTGTTGCTCGTACTGCAAAAAACGTTTAGTTGGGGCTCCCAGAATACCTAAATCGATATCTACCATCCACTTTTCTAGCCCTGTGGTGGCACCAAAGTCAGAAAAATGGCGCGTTGCCATAATCAAACGAGTGATAGTTTTAATCGAGGGCGTTGAAACATCGTTGTCTCTCAGAAAAATAGCCGCTTGAGCCATACTCTCTGATTCATTCTTTGAGGACTGCGGAAGATGCACTAGGTCGTGATACCACAGCGCCATTTCCAGCGATAGAAGATCTGGAGGTTTGCACTTCTCCAATAGTTCGTCCAACAAGGTCAAGCATTCATGGATATGTTGGGACGTGTGGTAAGCCCGGTGAGGTTCACCATAGGCCATCGTCAATCGTTCAAACTCTTTTTCGATGGCTGCAGCAGAAATAATTCCCAAGCTGCGGCATAGGTTTTCCCAACGCTCTAGACGAAACTGAGCATCCACCTAACTGCTGGCCGTATTTGAAAAAACCGATGTTAGCTGATCTGGTACTAGAGCTGCAGCCTGATTTCTGGAAAAGTCTGTAAACACATCCCAAGCAGCTTCGAATATCTGATTAGGTTGTAAATCCTCTTTCACCAAATCCCATAGTCTTGCCACTTCTTCGGTATGAAGACGATTGTCTTCCGTTAAGGCAGATAAAATTTGCTGCCGTAAATAACGGCCTTCGTCAGATATTAAAAACTGCATTCCCAAACCGGCTGTTGGAATCAGGTTAAAGCCCTGATCGCTCTGGGCAATGCGAATCATATTTTCTAAACGCTGCCACTGGAAACGACCATTCTTAAACAGGACTTCGATGAGGCGTTGTCGTAGCGATTCGGTTTCGCCCATCAGTAAGCGGCGGGCTACGTAAGGATAGGCAATTTCCACAATCTTGAACTCAGGGTTTAAGGTCAGCGCTAACCCTTCCTGGGTAACTAGAGAGCGAATAATAAGCGCAAATTTGGCCGGTACCCGAAATGGGTATTCGTACATTACCTTAGAGAACTCATCGGTAATACTCTTAAAGTTAAAGTTGCCAACGCTTTCACCAATGGCCCCATCAAATACAGCTTCCAAGGCTGGCACAATGGGTCTAACATCCACGTCCGGTGTTAAAAAACCCAGTTTGACAAAGTCATCAGCCAGTTTGTCATATTCCTGGTTAATTAGATGGACTACTGAATCTACCAGGGTTTCTTTCATTCCCTGACTGAGCTGGTCCATCATGCCAAAATCAATGTAGGCCATGGAGCCATCCGCAAGGGCGAATAGGTTGCCAGGATGGGGATCGGCATGAAAGAATCCAAACTCCAGCAGCTGCCGTAGTCCTGAAGAGACGCCGATGGTAACCAGGGTATCGGAATCTAGACCAGCGGCTTTGACCTTTTCAATA
This sequence comes from Cyanobacteria bacterium P01_D01_bin.156, assembly GCA_039024555.1. Lineage (GTDB taxonomy): Bacteria > Cyanobacteriota > Cyanobacteriia > Phormidesmidales > Phormidesmidaceae > Leptothoe. Next base: position 117,306 of record JBCCQQ010000004.1, on the reverse strand, counting down.
TCGGTGAGCTTAATGCCGTCAATCCACTCTAGAGTAAGGACCCGAGTACTGGTGTAGCGCCAGTAAATGGCTGGGACTTTTACTTTAGATTCATCGGCAAAATTTGCCGCAAAGGCTTCAGCATTGCGACCTTCGTTTAGGTAATCAATTTCCTCAAATAGCTTGGAGCCAAATTCATCGACGATCAAGGTTAGATCATGGCCCAAATTTAAGGGGAGCCAGGGAGCAATCCATCCTGCGGCCCAGCGCATCAGGTACAAGTCTCGGCAAATGATGGGTACTAGACCTGGTCGCTGTACCTTAACGGCGACCTGTTCCCCTGTGTATAATCGGGCCTTGTACACTTGGCCTAAGCTAGCTGCAGCAACCGGTTCAGTAGAAATATAACTATAAACTTCGTCAGCAGTACGGCCTAATTCTTTTTCAATAATTCGATTGGCGATGTAAGTATCGAAAGGCGGCAGCTGATCCTGTAACTTAATGAGCTCGTCTAGAAATTTAGGATTCACCAAGTCAGGACGGGTGGAGAGAGCCTGACCTACCTTAATAAATGTGGGACCAAGGTCCGTCAGTATCTTGCGTAACTGAGCGGCCCGTTTGGGTTCATTGGCCTGCTGTTGTCCTAAAACTCGGTCAAACACTAACCCTAGAACAAAGCTGCCTAGCATCAGCGCTACGGAGAGGGCACGCCAAAATACGGTTATCAGACGAAAACGGTAGTAGTCTGCGATCGCGACCGCATCATACCGCCGCATCTTTTCAAGCTCAGCCATACATCTTCATCTCCTAAGCAAACGCTCAGTCAAGAAGGCACAGTGACACCTGGGTTGGACGAGTATCATCATCAGCCTTCGCCCTAAGCAACGTGAATAGCACTCAGTACCTTTAACAGCTGACGCTCCACGCTAAATATCTTCATCATAGTATGGAAAAATACAAAAAAATTTGAATTTCACGTTAGTTAAGTTGAACTTATTTATCCCTGTTGGTATCTGACCGTTTCTAAGCTACATGTCAAAGTCCGCAGCAGTCTGTAATAAATACGGCTGTTGTGTTGTCAAGCTTTAGCAAGTACCTGTATTTTGACGGGATAGAAACAGACCCATTAAAAAAGGAGCGTAGATCGCTCCTTTTTTAAAAATGTATTGATATGGGGCGTTGCTGATTTATCGGTATGAATTTGCCTAGAAAAGGGGGTGATAAGGCTGGTTCATCTGCTCGGTCATCCAAAAAATCAGCAACAGCTGAATCGGTTCCTAAGGAATCAGGATTTAATAACGTCCATAATTTTGCTTGAAGCAAAGTGAGCTATTCTGTCCCCTCCCCAGAGGGGATAAATCGGTACATCATTAAACTGCCGATCCTAGGAATAAGGATGATTCAAAGCGCTATTAGTTAGATGATGGCGCTCAGGACAGATGTGATGACGGAGAGCAAAAAAGAACCAATAATGGCACTCCAGACACCCCAGCGTAGTCGGAAGCCCTCTACTAGCTTGGCAGACAGACCAAACAAAACCAGGTTAAGTAGCAGTCCTCCTAGGGTGACTAGCCAAACCAACCCCCCTAGGATTGGTAGACCGGCTATGATGCCAACAATACCGTTTAGCACACCAAATACTAAGGCTGTAATAGCAGTCTTGCCAAAGCTATCGGATTCGACCCCAGTGGGTAGAAAGGTGATGATTACAAGGGCAATAGTTGTAATCAACCAGGTAACGATAAACGGAATTAGATAGGCCATAATAAAGCTCCTTAAAAGCGATAACTACAGGAAAAACGTGTGCTCGTATCAAATTTGACCGAACGAAGTATAGCAAATTCTCTCTAGTCGTAATTAAAGGAGTGTTAAGTGCCGCGGCTCTGATGGCCTTAACTACGGTCAATTTGGCAGTATATCTCAGCAAATACGCGTAGAAGTCAGAATGTGGCAAAGTCGTTAATTTGCTTTGGGCAATAGAGAAAGCCCTGATTTTAGGTGGCTGGAGCGTGAAAACGATAATACTGATGCAGCCTTTGCTGAAATTGTCTCCAGTGCTGATTCAGTTGATCGGGCTCTAGCTTAAAAAGCTGAGCTGGGTGGTCTTCTAGCGCGATCGCAACCATAGCTCGTTCTACCGTAATATCGTGGTCACGGTATACCCAGTTCACGGCCCAGCAGTAGGCCGCTACCTGTAAAAAATAATCCTCAATCCACTCCGCTTGCTTAGGCCGTCGAGCTGTTTTCCAGTCACATATCAGCAGTTGCCCGTCATACACCATTAGGGCATCGGGATAGCCGGCAAATTTTAGCGGGTGCCACACGGCCCCTTCGACCAATAAAACCTGGTTTATCTCCTTAAGTACTGGTTCAATGGATGTCCAAAATCCTTCTGTTCCTTCTGGCAGTGCCCAATCTTCCTGACGCAAATAGGCCTTGATCACTTTGTGAATACGGGTACCGGATCGGGAAGCTTTAGCCGTGATGCGGTTAGCTTCTTCAGAACCGATGCGCTCTCGCCAGCGCCACAGTCGCTCTTTAGCTTCTCGTGGTTTTGTGGCAGACAAAATCGTGGTTACTCCTGGAAAACGTTGTCCCTCAACCTCGTAATGGCGACGACGATTAACGGATACCTGTTTAGCTTTGTAATGGGGTAGCAACTGTCGCTGATTTGGAATGCAAAGTGATTTTACAACTCGCTGGGTTCAGTATCTTGCGGATATAACCTACAAGGTCTTGCGACATTAATAAATCTACTGAACAACAAAGGATTCGATCATCCACTTATCATCCTGCTTTTGGAGGGTATATTCCACCGTTAATTGTTCTTCATAGGAGGCTTCATCACTTAACAGTCCAAACTGATAAGCCTCAGCTGTTTCATCCACATCAGCTGTAACCTTGATTTGGTCTTCAGTAATTTCTTCAGCGGTTAGATTTTGAATAGTTTGCTGATATTCAACGTGTACACCGTCTGCCTGATTCTTTTCAACTCGGCCAATCCACTCTGCTAAAGCCGGTTCCAGCAAAATCTCTGAAAGCGCATCTGCATTCCACTGAGGTCCCATGGCCTCAGATTTTGCCTGATACCAGGACTGAATTGTGGTTTCGGCAATTTCCTGAATGCCGGTAGGCAAAGGCTGAGTACTTTCTTCCGGTAGCTCAATAGCAGGCCGAGATACATCTACATCCAGCGGATCACCCTGGAGCTGTGGCCCACTGAACAGGCCTCCCAGCCAGCCTAATAGCTGAGCCACGATAAATCCTAGTATTCCCAGACCTAGAAGGCCCAGTAAGAACACCAATGCCAGCCGTCCCCACTTGGGCGCAGAGGAACGTCTCCGTGATGGGCTGGTGTTGGTGTCATCCTCAAAGGCTACAGTCGAGCTAATACTGGCTTCGCCGAGAGAGCCCTCGGGTGAGAGGTCCGACACCTGCTCAGCAGTATATCTAGGGCGTGGTGGGGGGGCCGTTGCTGCTCCTAGACCCGTTGCCGCACCCGCTGCCACAGCTGTCCCGGCGGCACCAAAAGCTGCACCTGCGGCCCCTATAGATGGACGTTTGTAACTACTTGGCGTGCTACTGCCATAATCTGTACCCCCCCACTGGGTACCTGGGGTTACAGAATTTTCAGAAGGCATGGCCTCTAGGTAGGCTTGCACCTGTTCATTGGCAAAGTAATGTTTAAGGGTGACGTGACTTTGATCTAGGTCCCTAAAAAATGGAAAAACGTCTTGCTGTAGCCAACGCTCAGTGTAAAGGCACAAACCCGGTAATAAGTCCGGTGCTCCAGCAGAATTTTCCCTAATAAAAGAGATCGGGTCCCGCTCATGGCTTCGCTCTAGGGCATAGGTGGCCTCTTCGGTTTGCCCCAGAAGGACGGCACATACAGCTTGCTCAAGATAAACATCCTGACGCTCTGTCAAGGATGATAACCGTTGTTTAGCTTGGTGTACTAGGCTGGGTTGATGCTTAGCAAACCCTCGCGCCAATAGGGCATACACCGATAAATAAACCCCGACAGATGAAGGGCGCTGGGCTTCTACTTCAAAAATTTCCTGCTGTTCTGCCGAAGTTAGATAGCTGCGCAACTGCTGTACAAAGCGCAAAAAATCTTCAACATTGAGACCCGAAGCATCGTCATAAGCCCCATCAATTCCCCCGCGCTGGGCCAGCATGGCCTTGAGTAACTCTATGCCTTGTCTACGTGCCGCCTTATCGTTTAAAGGACGCGCCACAAGCTCAAGGATTCGGTAGGGCTTGAGTTTGTCCAAGTCAGCTTGAATTTCAGCCTGAACCGCTGGAAATAGGTTTTCCTTAACCATCAGTTCATGGCCAGTTTCCAAGGACTCGGCAGCATTTTCATATTGATGCTGCTGCCATTGCTCACGTCCTAGCTCCAAACAGGCCAAGCCAATGGTTAACACGACATCAGCCAACGCTTCACCGGCTCCTTGGAGCTGGTCAGAGCCACTGCTCAAGTAAGGCCGCCCATGGCGAATAACGAGCTCGTATTCTCCTAGCTCTAACAAAATCAACAAGGCACCAATGACTTGCCCATCATAGATATCGATGGTGACTGGAGCAGAGCCCGTTGGTCCACTTGCTGCGATGAGTTGAGTATCGTAGTCGCGGCGCTGACTAGAATTTTCTAACGCACTGTAGGCAATATCTATCAGCTGCTTCCGTGACTGAATAGCAAGGTCTGAATATTCCCGTCGGGGAAGCTGTAGAATGCGGTCACGGTGAGCTTGCTCCAGTTGTTCCGCTGTCGCTTGTATGGGTAGCCCCAGGATTCGGTAATAATCTAGCGGAATTTGCACAGTGCCTTCCTTAGCGCTTAAGTTGACTTAAATTGAGTCTTGGCTGACTTAGAGCTCGATACATAAACACCAGTAATGGCCAGATAGTACCGAATCCGTTTTGAAAAAATGATGGCCTACTAAAAACCGCATACATAATAGCTATGAAATGCTGATATTTGAAAGCCTAAAGCAAGAAATCAAGGTTTTCAGGCGCTCGATTAGGGATGGAATGAGTCAATTTCTGATTACATTTGCTCGATGACACACTTATCAGCAACATTTGACGAGATTGGCACTTGGCCAGCCATGATAGAGCCTACCCATGTATCTTTATCATCAACTTAATCTAATTGAATATTCATTGAACATTTGCAGACCCTATATGGACATAACGCGCTTGGAATGGTGTGTTGTCGTCTAAAATTATGGTCGGTCGAGTCTACATAAGTAGACCAATGAGCGTGTGCGTACCTCCAAAGATGATCATGAAGTGATCATTTTTTTGGAATAATCATAGTTTGTGTTGCGGCGAGGCGATTGACGAGCCAATGGTTCAGGAAAGGACATTACCAACATTTCAAGCGACTTCAGCAAAGATTGATAAGCAAGAGGGCCTGAGGCTATACGAAGATATGGTTCTGGGCCGGTACTTTGAGGACAAATGTGCCGAAATGTACTACCGAGGCAAGATGTTTGGCTTTGTGCATCTTTACAACGGCCAAGAGGCCGTATCTACCGGGGTTATTAAATCTATGCGCCCCGATGATTTTGTCTGCAGTACCTATCGTGACCATGTTCATGCCCTAAGTGCTGGTGTCCCAGCCAATGCCGTAATGGCAGAACTTTTTGGTAAAGAAACCGGCTGCAGTAAGGGCCGGGGCGGCTCCATGCACATGTTCTCCAAAGAGCACAATTTGCTGGGTGGTTTTGCCTTTATTGGAGAAGGGATACCCGTCGCCCTAGGAGCGGCATTTCAGTCTCGTTACCGCCGCGATGCTTTGGGGGATGCCTCTGCTGACCAGGTGACGGCTGCATTCTTTGGGGATGGCACCACCAATAATGGTCAGTTCTTTGAGTGTTTGAATATGGCAGCGTTGTGGAAGCTGCCTATTCTATTTGTTGTGGAAAATAATAAGTGGGCGATTGGTATGGCCCACGAACGAGCTTCTTCGCAGACGGAAATCTACCGCAAGGCTAGCGTGTTTGGCATACCGGGGTATGAAGTAGACGGTATGGATGTGCTGGCTGTTCGGGATGTAGCTCAGCAGGCGGTTGCTCGAGCCCGTGCTGGAGAAGGACCGACACTGATTGAATGTCTCACCTATCGATTCCGGGGCCACTCCTTGGCAGATCCTGATGAACTGCGTTCCAAATCTGAGAAGGATGAATGGCAAGCGCGCGATCCGCTCACGCGTATGGAAGCCTATTTAATCGAGCAAAATTTAGCCAATGATGCTGAGCTTAAGGCGATTAAAAAGCGCATTGAGGCCCATGTGGAAGAGGCTGTGAAATTTGCTGAGGCCAGTCCTGAACCTTCTCCCGATGAGCTATACCGCTACATCTTTGCTGAAGAGTAGTCAATATTTAACCGATCGCAGTTAGCACATTATTCATAGGTATCTGATGGCAGAAACAGTTTTATTTAATGCCCTGCGAGAAGCAGTGGATGAAGAAATGGCCCGGGACGAAACCGTCTTTGTTTTGGGTGAAGACGTGGGTCACTATGGTGGTTCCTATAAAGTTACTAAGGGACTGTATGAGAAATATGGACCTCTGAGGGTACTTGATACTCCCATTGCTGAAAATAGCTTTACGGGAATGGCAGTGGGGGCAGCCATGACCGGACTAAGACCCATTGTTGAAGGCATGAATATGGGCTTTTTGCTGTTGGCCTTTAACCAGATTGCCAACAATGCCGGCATGTTGCCCTATACTTCCGGTGGCAACTATCATATTCCGATGGTGATTCGCGGCCCTGGTGGTGTGGGTCGGCAGCTAGGGGCAGAGCACTCCCAGCGCTTGGAGGCTTATTTTCAGGCGGTGCCTGGGTTGAAAATTGTGGCCTGCTCAACACCTCACAATGCTAAGGGATTGCTTAAGTCCGCAATTCGAGATAAAAATCCTGTCCTCTTTTTTGAGCATGTGCTGCTCTACAACTTGAAAGAGGATTTGCCTGATGATGAATATTTGGTGCCGTTAGACAAGGCTGATGTGGTGCGTCCTGGTAAGGATGTCACAATTTTGACCTATTCTCGGATGCGCCATCATGTACTGCAGGCGGTTAAAGCGATTGAAGCGCAAGGATTTGATCCTGAAGTCATTGATTTAATCTCTCTTAAGCCCATCGATTACGACACTATTGGTCAGTCTCTTCGTAAGACCCACCGAGTCATTATTGTGGAAGAGTGTATGCGGACCGGGGGGATTGCGGCAGAAATTATCGCTTCTATTAACGATCGGTTCTTTGATGAGCTTGATGCGCCAGTTATGCGTCTGTCGTCTCAGGACATTCCTACGCCCTACAATGGCCGATTGGAAAGTTTGACGATTGTGCAACCTAAACAAATTGTTGAAGCGGTTGAAAAGATGATGACTGCTCGGGTGTAGCTGCTCAGAACATATCAACGAAGCGTCGGAGGCTAAGGGGCTTCCGCGCTTTTTTTACTTTTGTCGAGAATTCTGGGGTATCAGTGGCATCCTATACTAGGATGTCCTGTTGGAACGCTTACATAAACTGGTGTATGGATAGAATGGAGAACGGCCATGGGTAAACAGCGCTCGATGTTGGTGGTGATTGTGGCGCTTGCGATCGCAGCCATATTTACCATTATCCAACTACCTACCCAGTTAGGCCTCGATCTGCGCGGGGGGTCGCAGTTGACTCTCCAGGTCCTAACCAACGAGGAGATTCCCCGCATCTCTGAACGCGAACTCGAAGCCGTTCAACGGGTGATTGAAAACCGAGTCAATGGCCTAGGGGTTTCCGAAGCGATTGTACAAACCTCTGGTCAAGATCAATTATTGATTCAGTTACCTGGCGTCAGCGACCCTGGCCAGGCCCAGCGGGTTTTGGGCGGTACTGCTCAGCTGGAGTTTCGATCCCAAAAACCGGACACCGAAGGTGAGCTAAGAGCCATTTCGGACATTATCAATCAACAAGAAGTTCAACAGGCAACAATTCTTGCTGTCGGTAGTGAAAACATTACCGATGATCAATTAGCTGAGCTAGAACAAATCACATCCAATCTTCGATCTAGTCGAGAAACCCTGCTTGAGCTGTTTGACGACACCGACCTTAAGGGCGACAAGCTGACCGATGCTTTAGCAAGTCCTATTGGTACAAGTCAGTCATGGCAGGTTTCTATCTATTTCAATAACGAAGGTGGCAATCTCTTTACTGAAATGACTCGCAATATTGCCGGTACAGGTCGAGTCTTGGGTATTTTTCTTGACAATCGCCTAATTAGTGCCCCAACAGTTGATGTGCAGTACGCGGCTACCGGCATACCTGGCAATAGTGCAACGATCTCCGGTAGCTTCAATGCCGAAGCCGCTAGGGATTTAGAAATTCAACTGCGAGGTGGGGCATTACCGGTTCCTGTAGAAGTTGTTGAAAATCGTACCGTGGGCGCAACTTTGGGCCGCGATAGCATCCAGCGCAGTCTCTATGCTGGCATTGTCGGTCTTGTTCTAGTACTTGTTTTTATGGCTGTGTACTATCGGCTACCTGGGATTCTTGCCGATATCGCTCTCGTGGTTTACGCCCTACTCACCTGGGCCGCCTATAACATTTTGGGTGTCACGATGACTCTGCCGGGTATTGCTGGGTTTATTCTGAGCATTGGTATGGCGGTTGATGCCAATGTGCTTATCTTTGAACGTACCCGCGAGGAACTGCGGGCCGGAAAAACCCTCTATCGTTCTGTCGAATCAGGCTTTTATCGGGCATTTTCCAGTATTCTCGACAGTAATGTAACCACGATTATTGCCTGTGCTGCCTTGTTCTGGTTTGGTGCCGGTCTCGTTAAGGGATTTGCCCTGACGCTTGCTGTTGGTGTGGCCGTTAGTTTGTTTACTGCATTTACCTGCACGCGTAATCTCTTGTTCTTTGTGATTAGCTTTCCTCAATTTCGGAAGGTGGGATACTTTTCACCTAGCCTTAATACCGAGCTGCCCTCTAACGGATAACTATGATGAAACTAAACATTGTTAAACAACGGGGCACTTGGTGGCTGGTTTCTAGTCTTCTGATTGTTGTCAGCATTGCTGCCATGGCATTCTCATGGACCCAGTTTAAGGGCCCCGTTAAACCAGGGTTAGATTTTGTGGGTGGTACCCGACTGCAGATAGAACGTAGCTGTGCCGATGCCGCCGCCTGTGAAAATCCTATTGATATTATCGATATTCGCACCATTCTAGATGGGCAAGGTCTGGAGGGCAGCAGTGTTCAGCTGGTGGGCGATTCAGGGCAGGCTCTGGCCATTCGTACTCGCGATTTAAGTGTGGATGAGCAGAGTACCCTGCGAGCTGCCCTAGAGGAGAACTTGGGGGCGGTGGATCCCACAGCCTCAAAGATTGATGTGGTCGGCCCTACCATTGGTAAACAGTTGCTTGTGGCTGGGTTGCTTTCTCTTCTAGTTGCTTTTGCAGGCATTACCGTTTATTTAAGTCTGCGGTTTAAGTTTGACTATGCGGTGCTGGCGCTACTGGCGCTGATTCATGATGTTCTCATCACGTTAGGTATCTTTTCTATTTTGGGTCTGGCTTTAGGGTATGAGGCCGATAGTTTGTTTATTGTGGCTTTACTCACCATTGTGGGTTTCTCTGTGAACGATACTGTGGTTATTTATGACCGGATTCGAGAGAACTTTAAGTTGATGCCGGAACAGGGGGTAACCGAAGTCGTTAATGATGCGGTCAATCAGACCCTGGGGCGCTCCATTAACACCACAATGACGACGGTGCTTCCGCTAGTAGCCATTGTTATTTTTGGGGGCGATACGCTTAAGTTCTTTGCGCTGGCTCTGATCGTTGGATTTGTAGCAGGAGCCTATTCCAGTATTTTTATTGCGAGTACGCTTTTGGCCTGGTGGCGGGATCGGTCTAATCCTATGACTGAGACACCGGAACCGGCAGCCGAGTAGTTTTTCGGTTCTGATTTAGATGATGAAACGAGCTGTCAACCCTTGCAAGGTGAAGAATTTGAAGACTAAAGTCATCCCGAGCATCGGCAGTAATTTCATCTCAGCGCTAAGCTAGAAAAAACGGACATGAGATAAGCCGTGACGTCTTCTAAGAGTTCTCGCCATATTGATAGTCAATATTCAAACATTGCGACGGAGCGCGCTATTGAGGCACTGCGGCAGCATACGCTCACCCTTTGGTGGCGGCTTACGGTTGCCGTATGGTTAACGGTAGGTCCCCTGACCCTATGGCAGTTGCGACGTGAAATCAGTTTGTTGGTGGACTATTTCACTTGGACGGCTGTTTACTATGGTTTGAAGTATAACTTTCTCGGGGCAGTGGGCTTTTTCTTCTGCATTGGTTTGGCCAGCATGCTTGTTGTTCGAGAGCTGCGTCATCTTACCCTAGGGCTTTCTCCCTTTGAACGCAGACGTTTAGAAGCTCAGCTTGCTAAAATTCGTCGTCAGGGAGAGTCCCATCCCCTCTGGCCCTTAGTTAACCGCTCCTAGTAGACTGTCAACTTTAAATATTCGGGTTGGGAGGGTAAGCAGTGAATCATGAGTAGTGAGTAGCGTTTCAACTGTGACAGCCATACTGTCAATCGTCTCTTAAACCTGAAAATTGAATCCTAACAGACCACTGGACCGTCAACTTTAAAGGGTTGGGTTGAAACGGTGAGCTGTGAATCGTCAAACTGTTTGAGAATGCTTTAAATCTTCAACAATTACTAAATTCGGCAGTTCGTCTTAATCTTGTGTCGCTAAAATGTGGTCCATTACTGCTCGACAAACAGCTATCGTTATCATTTTGTGCTTCTATGCGACTGACAACTGATCGCTTAATTATCCGTAATTGGCAACCGATTTACGATGCTCAACAGGCATTTGACATATACAGCGATCCACGGGTTACACGCTGGTTGTCAGAGGATACAGACCGATCTATTCAAATGACCCAAGAGCGGCTGATGCGTTATTGCGATCGCACTCAAGATGGCTTAGGTGTTTGGGCCTTTGTAGACAAAGCCATTGATCGGGTAATTGGGAATATATTGCTGGTACCGTTGCCTAAACGAGACAAAACCTACAGCGAAAACATTCAAATTGGCTGGCATTTTCGTCCCGCCAGCTGGGGGTATGGCTATGCTGCCGAAGCAGCCCGAACCATCCTGCACTACGGATTTACAGCAGTGGGATTAGAGACCATTTACGCGGTCACCATGGCGGATAACATTCGCTCTCAACGAGTCATGGCCCGTTTAAACCTGCAGTCTCTGGGCTTTACTGATGATTACTATGCCCAGACCCTTGAACTTTATGGTTTAGCTGCCCATAGTTACTCTTCAGGCCAACTATCATCAATGGCTGATAAAACTGTTTCGATGTCCGTGCCACTGACGTAGTTCACCATCTCAGTCCAAAATGTGCCAGTGCCGACGGCTGCTGGCATCAAGTCAGAGCCATCAAACCGAATCGTGTCTGCTTGAGCTAATACCTCTGCCATTTGCCTGATTCCATCGTTGGGGTAAATGGCCAGGTCGACTTGAGTGTGTGGGCTAATGTAGCCGCGAGCGGCCCAGCTTTCATGGGGCGTAACGGTGGTTAGATAGTTCATGGCAGCCTGGGCTGCAGAAGTGTTGCTGGTCATGGCTATCACTAATCCTCCGGTGAGTAGAGGCGCTGAGGCGTTGTCTCCCGGTAGTAGAAACACTTGTGTATCCACACCCGGTTGGACCTCTTCTGGTAAAAAATCTGTGATGAAGCTAGCTTGTCGGTGTAGGTAACATCCTGGCGGCTGATCAAATAAAGGAGCAGGTGCATCTCCAAAGGGGGTGCTGATGGCTCCGATGGTGCCCCCTAGCACATAGCGCTCATTACGAACAATTTGGCCAAATGTTGTTACGGCTTCTTTAACGGGTGCAGAATTAAAGGGGATTTCGTGGGCCACCCACTGGTCGTAAACCTCAGGTCCAGCGGTACGCAACAAAATATCTTCCACCCAATCTGTTCCTACCCAGCCGGTGGCTTCCCCACTTTCCATGCCCAAGCACCAAGGGGGAGTTCCTGTCGCGGCAATTGTTTCAGTTAGGGCCATTAGTTCAGCCCAGCTTGCAGGAATGTTATACCCTGCCGCTGCAAATGCTTCTGGGTTATACCAGACTAAACTTTTGGGGTCGGACCGCATCCAGATGCCATAGATCTGACCATTCACTGAACCCAAGTCTACCCAGTCAGGACTAAAAGCGTTGTTTAAGGCGGCTGTATCCACCACATTATTTAAAGGAGTGAGAGCCCCTTCTCTCGCCAGATCTCTCATCAGCCCCGGCTGTGGAAAAATGGCTAAATCCGGCACATTACCCCCCTCTACGCGGATAGGCAACACCGTGGTAAAGGCATCAGTACCTTCGTAAACAACTTCAATGCCTGTTTCAGCGGTAAAGGGGGCAAACGCTTCCTCTACAATCTCTTGTCCCACACCTGTTAATGACCCTAAGATGACAAGTCTCTTTTCTTTTTGATCGCTACTAGAATCTGTATTACAAGAGGTTAACAACAGCGCAATCAATACACTTAAGCAGCGAGAGAGGTTCATGGAAAATGTGGGGCTGGTGTGAATTCTCTCAGCATACCCCGTGGTGGCTAACTCGATGCACTGGTGTAAAACCGTAGAGCAAATCGCCAAAATAACTGAGAAAACCAGAATAAACCAGCTGCTAGCAATGCCGATCCAGCCAGCCAGGTAACTTCAATTCGATTGAGAAATACCTGGGCCGGTACGGTGGTCAAAAATGCTACTGGAATAACAAAGGTGAAAAAGATGCGAAAGGCGGCTGGATAGGCCACGATGGGAAAGCGTCCGGCTTCTAAAAAATTGCGCAACACCTCAGTTACATTATAAATTTTGACAAACCAGATACTGGTAGCACCCAGCATAAACCATAGGCTATATAAGCTCATAAAACCTAAACTTAAGGGGACTACAGCTGCTACATAATTGCTTAATCCCAATCCCAGTTGCGCGCCAGCATAGATGATCATGGCCATACCTAGGACTAGATCTGGAAATCCCCAGGGAGAAATTGTTCGTGTGGATAGCCAAAACTGAGAACTAATGGGTTTTAGTAAAACAAAATCCAAGGTGCCTTCTTGAACATGTTTGACAATGCGATTGAGATTTGGGCTTAGAAAGGTGGCAGCGAACCCTTGTAGTAAGGTAAAGACTCCTAAGACTACTAGAGCTTCTTGCCATTGCCACCCTTGAAACTCATAGCCTGTGCGATAAAACAAAAATAGTCCAAACAAATTGCCACCCAAAGCCGTTAGACTGCTCAGGGCAGCAATAACAAAATTTAGACGGTATTCTAGCTCGGCTGCGATCGCAACTTCCCAGAATAGTTTCAGTACTTTGAAATATCGTTGCAACAACCCACTGCTCCCTTATGCTTAGGCTCATCATAGCAAGATGACTAAGAGAGGTCTTGAATTTCTCTCAAGATGATACTGGTTTGAAAAACTTCAGCTAGTTCGGCTTGTACAAATTGGCAGATTACGGAACCCCACATGAAAAGCCTCCAAAGGCTCTAACAGCTCTGGAGGCAGTGATGAAAATCACGATTTATGGTGAACTAATCAAATATATAAAGCCCTTGTAAGATCCAAGTTTCCTCAAATTCAACAATGGCTAAAATTCAAATAATTAAGCAGACTTTTGACCATCAATGTAACGCTTAAGTTCGCCCTGAAGACGGTAGCGAGCTCTAGCAATGCGAGACTTGACTGTACCTAGGGAAACCCCAGTAATCTCAGCAATCTCTTCGTAGGGAAGACCTTGAATCTCTCTTAGCACGATCGTAGTCCGAAAGACTTCGGGCAGTTCTGCAATAGCCGCTTGCAACCGCTCGTAAAACTCGTGGGTCATCATGGTATCTACAGGGCTAGGATCTTCTGAGGCGATTTCCCAATCAACCTGGCCATCATCTAAATGACGAGGAGCATCTAAGGACAGCGTGCCTGCATGACGCTTACGCTTGCGTAGCTCATCGTAGAACAAGTTAGTGGTAATACGACTCATCCAGCCCTTAAATTTTACAGGGGACTGTAATCGGTTTAGGTTGCGATAAACGCGAATCCAAACCTCTTGAGCTAAGTCGGCTCGATCGGACCAATCGGGTGCCAGATGATAGAGCTGACGATCCACATGGGAGCGATAGCGGCGCATCAGCTCAGCAAAAGGAGCTTGTTCAGGATAACGATGTTGTTGACATACACTTATTAAGTCTGCTAAGTCCAACTGATTAAGCTGTTCAGCATCGAGTTTCTCATGGTGATTTGGAACAGCTGAAAGCCCAGAAAGTGTAGTGACAGAATCAAGAACTCCAGTGGATAAGGAGGGCGCGTCAAGTTGGATAGTAGTCATAATAAAAACAATTCAGGAAACTTGTTTAATACTGAGGGCTGAATTGATTAGGTATATACCTAAGTTTAGTTAGAGAGAATAAAAGCGATTTGAAACCTAGCAAAACAAACACTTTGGTGAGATTCACTAAGCTTGTTTACCAGCTTGTAAAAGCTACTTCCTTTAAACATCAGCCATCTAACCGAGCAACTTTTCCCAGGAAAAATCGTTCAATACCACTTTAGTCTGTACCTAAAGAGTAGTCCGTAAAGTGTTAGTTAAGAGATAGGTGAAAACCACGTTTGTTTCGCGAAAAAAATCAACTCAATCGAGAAAATAGAGGGATCATGAAGAGAATTTCCTGAGATTTAAAATGACTACAAACAAACAACATAGTCTCTTCGTGAAAATATCTCTGGAGTTTATATTTCCTACATATACTTAACCGTCCAATATGCATAGAAACTGTAGCTCTATGCCCCCATGCCGCTATAACGTTTGAGCCCAAGCCACCAGAGCAAACGGTTTAGCAGCCAAAACAGCAAACACCATGCCAGGGTAATAACAATACTTTTTGAAATATTTACAGGTAAGCCAACCAGTAGGCCTGCTGGCACATAAATTAGATAGGGAAATGGCGTCCACAGAACCGCTGTGTGGATAGCCTCTGGAAATAGGGTTAATGGAGCTACCATGCCTGAGAAAAAGGTGTAGAGCAAAAATGAGAATTGCTCGATGGCTGTTGCTCGTTCTACCCAAAAGGCCACCATGGCATAGGTATACTGCATCAAAAAGCGCAGACAAAAGGCTAAGCTAGTGGCCAGCAGACCCCAAAAAAGATGCTCTGGTTGTTGACGAGCTACAGGATACAGCCACAGAAATAAACCGACTAATGCTGCGATAAAGGGCAACCTAGCCAGACGTTCTGCTAAATGCGATGAAAAATGCCGCCAACCTGGATCCAAAGGCTGCAATAGGAGGGGAGATAGCTTACCCTCCAGGACTTCTCGTTCAAAGTCCCAAATAACCCACACTACGGTCAGCTGACGAACTACAAAAACAGCTAGAAAGTAGCGCACCACCGTATCAGGATTGAGGTCAAATTGGCCACTGCTGGCGGCTTCTTGCCACAGACCCATGAGGATTAATGGAAACGAACCTGACAATACCCAAAACATGAGCTCGGCACGATATTCCAGCATGTAGGCATAGTAAACCGATAGTAGCGTCTGGAGTATGCGTAGGGGACGCTGAAGGTAACCGAATAGGGACATGGGGGAATTACAGCAGGCACAGGCTTAGTGTAGTTGGTTATGCTGACGGTAAGGTGAATGGGGAACAGGGGATGCTTAGAATTTCTAACCAGGTGTCGATTCCAGATAGTGAGATTGAATTACAAGCGGTGCGATCGCAAGGTGCAGGCGGTCAAAATGTGAACAAGGTCGCCACCGCGATTCATCTCCGCTTTGATATCCCCGCATCGTCTTTACCAGAGCATTACAAAACTCGACTGCTTGCCCTAAACGATAGTCGTATTTCTAAGGACGGGGTAGTTAACCTCAAGTCCCAGAGCTATCGCACTCAGTTACGCAATAAAACGGATGCCCTCGAACGGCTACAGCAGCTGATTCGTGCTGCCGTGGTGGTAAAGAAAAAGCGCAAACCCACTAAGCCCAGCAAGGCATCTACTCAGAAAAGACTAGATAAGAAGTCTAAGCGCAGTCAGCAAAAAGCTCTGCGAGGACGAGTCAAATATACAGACTAAGAAAAGCCGTCAATTGTGCTGCAGGTAAACGCCCAATAGTCGGCACGTGAGTAGTGCATCCCCCTCAAAATCGGTTGATTTTCTTCCAACACTTGTCAAAGTGTAATGGCAGCAACATTGTGTGCCTGATCAAATAGCCAATTTTCCGCCACTATTCTGATTAGGTTCCTTGCTTAATGGCTAGATTCTCCCGACAATTCTGGATGAAAGTAGTCATAGATCTGCTGGGCTAGCTTAGGCCCCACCCCCGAGACGGCTGTGAGGCGCTCAACGCTAGCCTCACGGATATAGTCAATGGAACGAAACTCAGCTAAAAGAACCTTTTGGCGATGGTGGCCTAGACCAGGAATTTCGCTAAGTCGCGATCTCCGCATACGAGCCGTACGCTTCTTGCGATGAAAACTAACTGCAAATCGGTGGGCTTCATCGCGTAACCGCCTCAACAGTTGCACTCCGGGCTGTTCCGCTTCTGTCGGCAATGGCGTGGATTCTCCCGGCAAAAAGATCTCTTCTCTCTTTTTGGCTAAACTCACCACATTGAGTTCGCTGAGTAAATTGAGCTCCTTAAGCACTTCGACAACCGCAGATAGCTGGCCCTTACCACCATCGATCATGACTAAGTCGGGCCAGTCTGAACTACCAATACGTTCTTTAGACGGATCTTCTGCATACTTACGGAAACGTCTACGAATTACCTCTGCCATGCTGGCAAAGTCATCGGAGTGGCCGCTGGTTATCTTGGGATTTTTAATTTTGTAATGGCGGTAGTGTTGTTTTGCAGGTAAACCATCCACAAACACGACCTGCGAGGCCACTGCGTCAGAACCCTGAATATGGGAAATGTCATACCCTTCGATACGTTTGGGTAAACCAGGTAGGTCAACAATTTCTGCTAGATCCTGCATTGCCTGGTTATTGCGATCGGCAAATCGCTGGGTGCGAGCTAGCTCATATTGAGCATTGCGTTCTACCATGTCCACCAGCTCTGCCTTGGTTTGCCGTTGGGGGACCTCAATGGTTACCTTGCGACCCTTTTGCTGGGACAAAAACTCTGCCAGGATATCCGCGTCGGGGAGCGGATGCTGCACCATAATCTCGCTAGGAATCTCTACCGCATCTACTGTCGGATAGTGTTCCTCTAGCACCCGTTGTAAAATTTGCCCCGGTGTTCCAGATTCGGTTTCTGCCACAAAGCCCAAACGCCCTACCAAACGCCCTGCTCGAATTTGAAACAGTTGGATACAAGTATGTTGATCGTCTCCCGATAGGGCGATCGCATCTCGTGAAATCGTATCGTCGGGCAGGGCTACCTTTTGATGAGCACTCAGGGTCTGTAATCCGCGAATTTGATCCCGTAGCCTAGCGGCATGTTCAAAGTTGAGTTTTTCAGCCGCCTTCTCCATTTGGACTGCCAAAATTGATTCCAATTCTTGCACCCTACCCTGGAATACCATGGCCACTTTTTGCACTATTTTGTGATAGTCCTCGGGGGTGATTAGCTGCTGACATACCCCAGGACATTGACCAATATCGTAATTAAGACAGGGGCGGTCTTTAAATAGGGGTTGTCTTCGCTGGCGCAGGGGGAAGATTTTTTTTGAAATATGCAAAGTGCGTCTTAAAAGACCCGTATCTACATAAGGGCCATAGTAACGATCCTTTTTTGTGCTCTTGCGTCGTTTACGGGTGATAAAGATCCGTGGGTAATCCTCTGACCAAGTAATGCAAAGATATGGATACTTCTTATCGTCCTTGAGCAGCACATTAAAGTAAGGCTGGTGCTGCTTGATGAGATTTGCCTCTAGGGCCAGAGCCTCTGCCTCGGTATCGGTAACGATAAACTCGATGTCTACCACCTGGGTGACCATTACCGAAATTCGAGGCGTATGGTGGTATTTATCCCGAAAGTAGGAACGTATCCGATTGCGCAGGCTTTTGGATTTTCCTATATATAGGATCTGTTCATCCCCATCCCGCATAAAGTAAACACCAGGTTCCTGGGGAATTTCTTTAAGCCGGGTTTCTAAACGTTCAGGATCTTTAAGCAGCGTAGTTGCAGCAGCAGCAGAAGGCACGAACGAGTTCTCCAAGTCCTCTAATGATGCTTCTCTATTTTGCATACATTTGTCCTAGTTGGTGCCACTAGAACATCTTTAGTAATCCTTGCTGCCCCACTAAGATTTCCCGTAACAGGCTAATAAAAGCGACCCAAATAATCGGGGAAATATCTACACCACCAAAGGGGGGAATCACTTTTCGTACAGGAATTAAAAAGGGTTCTGTCGGCCAATAAATCAGATTGAACGGAAACTTTGCGGATTCTGCTTCGGGATACCAAGTCAATACGATGCGAAATATGAATAGCAGAGTCATAACCGCTAGCAGTGGCCCCACAACCCAATTGCCAATTGTGATCCCTGATATAGCCATGTCACCTCACTAGATAACTAATCCATATTAAGGATTGTAAATCCTAGGGCGATGACTGTGACGATACCTTTTCTAAAATCTTAGAAACTCTTCGTATCAATAGCCTTTTCACGGTTCCCAAAGCTCTTAATTCATAACTTGCTTAGGGTAAAAGGCTTCTCAAGGTTAACGTTGCTCGATACTATATTAATCAGGCATTACAAAAGTTTTCTGATTTGAAGAGTAGAGGCCATGACACCATCATTAACTAATTTTCTTTTAAGCCTTGTAGCAGGTGCCGTCATTGTGGTGGTCCCTGTCACTGTTGCTCTGGTTTTTATTAGTCAGCGAGACAAGATTCGTCGCTAGCCTCTATTGCTGAATGCTTTCATTTGAATTGTCATGACCTCTAATGGTTTCCAGCTGGATGCAGCCTTGATCAATTTTTGGTGAGAGTTCTATGTACATATAGGAATTATTTGGGAGTACGGCTGCACAGCCGTACTCCTTTTTACTGGTTAAGTTCTATCTGAAATGGTCAATCCTGAAATAGGACAAATCCAAAGCTGCCCGCTAGGATAGAATTGGTGGCTATGGGTAGCTATTGTGGGCAAATTGCCTACCTAAAGAGCCCCTATCGTACGAGGAAGCAATTGTGAATTTTGGTACCCCTGTCCCTCTGCTGGTTGGATTGATACTAATTCTTGGTGCAGTTGGGCTGTTCTTTTTAGATAAGCTCAAACCGGGCTATGAACGCAGCTCTGATAAGGTGTACTCCATTTTGCTTTTGCTGTCGGGCATATTCTTGCTGGCTCACCTGAATATGGAATTGTTGGCTTCTTTTCAGCAGGTGATGTTAGTGGGTATGTTGACCACACTCATCATTAACGATATCAGCAAGCGAGACTCTAGTCGGGCTCGACCGGCTGAGCGGGATGTTGCACCACCAAGACGCTACGACGACAGGCCGCCCCGCCGGGTTTATCGTGCTGAATTGGATGACTGGGACTCTCCTGGTCCAAGACAACCTCGCATCCCCAGCGATCGCTATCGGGATGGCTATGGCGATCAGTACCAGGCTCGGCCACTAGAGCCTCAGCGTCCTCCCTACGAAGATCGCCGTCCACCAGCTCGCCTGCAACCAGGGCAGCAACCTCCTGGCCGCCGTGATGGCGGCGGTGGCGGTAGTTACAGTGGTCCCGCTGGACCCGGCAGTTATTCAGGGGGTGAGCCTCAACGTCGTTATGATGGTGGTGCTGCCCGCAACAGCCGTCCGCAACAACCGCCTCAACGCCCATCTGATTTCCCACCTGTTCCCAGCGGCGGCAGCATGGTTGCCAATAATTCGGTGGGAGGAGCCCCTCAGCAGTCAGCGCCTCGCAGCGAGCAACGTCCCCCTTTAAATGTGAAGCCTCGACCAGAAGGGCCTAACGAGGGCAGCTATACTGATTTTCGACCTACGCCGCCGCCTAGTTCTGACTCCGATTCTTACCCAGATGCCCCCCCACCTCAGCCTCCAGTTAACTACTGATTAAGGTGATGATCCGATAGCTTAGTTACTGAGCGTTTCCAAAAGACTTCAAACTGTATTTTTATCCGATGGCTAGAAAAAGACCCACTCAGGCACACATTACCAAGCTGATCTCTAAAAGTCAGTCAGAGTTTCTAAAAGCCCGTACCAAAAAGCAGACAGAATATTACATGGGGGCTAAATTAATTGAGGTGGGTGTTAACCCCGAAAAAGCTATCTATCGTTGGAAGATGGTTGAAAAAGGCATGAGAGAAGAGTGGACCTACAGTGCCTATTGGGGCGATAGCCGCGAGCAAGTAGAAGCTGAGGAAAACGACGCTGAATAGAGCATTAAAGCCCTTGCAATCCCAGGGTCTTTAGCGCTTGGCCATGGCATGGCTGATTTGGAGCTGTTGCTGATTTAGAGGATGAAGCGCTCCGTAGAGCTTACAGGTCGTCTGGCATTTGACCGATAAAATCATCCCGGGGATCAGCAACGCCAATTTTGAGAATGAAATGCTCTATGAAACTGGCCAAGGTTATGGATTTGGCATCTAGATCATTCCGATGAGCCGCAGCGCTAGCTCTGGAACTATTCTTTGATATATTCCCATAGCCCTAGTGTCGAACGGCACTTTCTGGTTGATGCAGTAGCAGTTCATCCAGAGGTTGATTTATGAGCACCATTGTTGTTGTTTCATTTTCTGAAAAGCCAACCCGCTCGTAAAATCTCTTTTGATTTGTTGTCATCAGGTAGGTACGTTCAACATTGCTCATGTGGGGATGGCCAAGCACTGTTTCAACTAACTTGCGACCTAGCCCTGCACCCTGATAGTTGTCGTGAATGACGACATCCCAAATGGTGGCACGATAAACTCCGTCAGAGGTGGCCCGTGCAAACCCAATGAGGGTATCTCCTTGCCAGGCAGTAACCACAGGGCAGCTATGGCTAATGGCTTTTGCTAAATCTTCAAGGCTGCGTTCGGTTGCCCAAAAAGCTGAATTGTTAAATAGATTTCGAAGCTGTATCAAATCTTTTGTAGATAGTGCTTCTATGTAGCGAAATTGAACTGTTCGAAAATCCATAGGAAAAAGCTATGTGAGAACATGGCGCCACCGGGCCAATACCTACTGAGGTCCCAGGTTGCTCTCACGATACACAGATGAACCAGGGACAACCATCAAATTCATTGATACTAACTATCAATGAATTTGTATTGAATGATACCAAAATGATTCGTGTTCCAGTGGTGTGGCAGGGGTTACTTTAAGCGGTAGCGCCAATTGTAGATTTACCAAGGACTGCCAATAAGGGTGAACGCAGCCCAGTAAAAAGGATGCTTTAAAGCGGTTCGGGTTTCTTCTACTAGTACAGGGGGCATGGTCAGCGTGCCGTCTGTCCAGCTTAGCTGACCGGCGTCTATGACAACATTTCCCTGAAGCATGGCTAGTTGAGCTTGGCGTAAGGCTTCAGCCCGCATAGTGCTGTAACGCAAGTTGCTATAAAACTCAGTCATTAATCCTGCTGTACCAACATCATCCACTCGCCAAAGGCTGGCTAGGGCGGTTTTGACGCCAGCTTGGACTGCTAGACCGGCAAATCCTAGCTCAGCTTCTCGACTCCCCAGGGCTGTGCGACAAGCACTGAGCACGAGTAAATCGATGGGAGGATCGTTGAGACTGAGGGTAGGCAGTTGGTTAAGGGTGATTCGCTGGTCCCAAAACTGGATGTAGGAGTTACTGGGGTTGCCAGCACGAAATTCTCCATGGGTGGCTAAGTGTAGGATGTTGTAGCGGCCCCGCTGTCGGTTGGCGAGGAGTTGCTCAGGGGTAAAGGATTCGTTGAGAAAGAATTGACCTGGCCAGAGAGTATCTGCAATGGTTCTCAGTTCTAACGGTACGGCGGGTAAATCTGGTTGGTCTGGAAATTTAGACGCACCTGCCGCTAAAACCTCACCAGATCTCACATCACTGTAGTTGATATTGGTTAACCCCACGCTAGGCATAATGCCGAGACTGTAGCGCTCTACTAGAAAACTGTTGCCATTGTGGAGTGCAGCTAAGGGCAGGGAACGTAATCCAGAGGGTAATACAAAGGCTAAATGGGTAATGTTGTTATTGCTGAGAGTTTTTTCAAGGGGAGAGATTAGCCAGTTGTGGAGTTGTTGTGCCGGACGCAGGTAACGATCGCCTAGGGAAGGGGTGGTAACTCCTCGCTGTAGCCGCCGTACAACTCTTTTGATATCGGCTTTAGTCGTATCGATAAGAAGGCTTTGGGCAGGCGCTTGGCCGATGATAAGTACTAGTTCCAGAAGATGATTGTCTTGATTTAGCTCAAGGATTTGTTTTGAGGTTTTCTCAGTGTTAGGAACAAAATTGACATAGACAATTCCTGGTGTGTGCCCAGTTTGAGCTGTGATCTGATTGAGTTGTTGTTGGACCTCTGGCAAGGGCAAATTGCGATCGCGAATATTACCCAGATATTGAGAATATTCCTGGGATATAAACTTTTCCCGAATGGCTAAATCTTCGGCAGTGATTTCAGTATCCTCAAGAATATCGAAGGACCCCCCATCGACATCTTCAAACTCACTATCGTCTTCAAAATCTTCATCTTCAAACTCATCTTCGAAGTCGTCATCCTCTTCAAAGTCCTCTTCTTCATCTTCAAACTCGAAGTCGTCCTCTCCTAGGATGTCGTCCTCTTCTAGGATGTCGTCCTCTCCAAAGTCGTCTTCTCCAAAGTCATCTTCGAACTCATCCTCGCCAAAGTCATTACAGCCCTCAATGCATTCATTGGGGTCAGCATCCGCAGTGGAAATCTCAATTGAACCTTGGAAAAAGCTGTCAAAGAAGGAGCGCTCTGGATTGATGACATTGGTGGAGCTAGTTGCGATCGCACCCGCTGTTCCATTTTGACCCGCATCCCCTACCGTAAACGGTGTGAAGCCATTACCCCCATGATTTATGCGGATACTGTCGGGGGCAAATAGACTCTGTCCTTGTCCATTGGTGCCCGTAACCCGTAAAAAATTGTTTGTGGTGATGTCGATACTGCCTGACACATCCACATAGCCTATTTCTACGTCCCCAACAGAATTAATAATCACCTCCGTGTCGACCAAAGGTGACGTGGATTGGATCGCCAGTTGAGTGCTATCACCAACCTGGCCATCGAGACTTAACAAACTGCTATTGGTAGTAACGTTATTGGCGATATCAATGCCAATACCCGTATCGCTGGTTCCCCTAATTAAAATATCTCCGGTACCATTGGTGTCCAATCGAGTATTTGCCTCAATCGACACACCAGGACCGTTGCCATCACGGCCAAAAATGTCAATGGTGCCTCCGTCTGTTTCCACCGTGGTGCCTGAAAACAACGATACTCCCGCTCCATTAGGAGCTTGTTCGCCATTGCCCCGTACCAACAAACTGCCACCGGACGTCTGGATCAAAACGTTTTCGGCAACGGTGACTGTCCCAGTACCCTGACCGCTTCTGTCGGCCTGTAATTCAATATTAAGAGGACTGGTCGCTCCAGTGGCAGGGGTAATGGAGGCATTAATGGCAATATCACCAGCGGCAGAGAGTTCTAAGGTGGTTCCAGGAGCTGTTGTATATGTGAGCGGATCTAGGAGACTAATGTCGCCGTTTTCGCCGCCGCTGTCCCCTGTGGAAACCACCACACTGCCAAATCCCAGGGCCTCTCTCAAAATGCTTACATCTAAAACTGCTGGAGAGCCTGTGGCAGTAAATGGATTACTGGGTGTGAAATTCTCATTGCTAACACCGTTTTCTCGAATCTCAATGTCATAGGGGTCTATTAGCCACAGTCCAGGATTACCCTGGGCAGATGACACATCCGGTGCCTGGGTGACTTCTAAGAACCCACGGCTGCTGGTTTCCACAAAGCCCCCGTCACCACCCTCACCCCTAGCGGATATACGCCCATGGATACGACTACTCTCTTTGGACCAGACAATAATATTACCTCCGGCCCCTGGTCCATCTGCCGTTATCGTCACTGTGGGTGCTACATAAATTGTATTGGCATTGGGTAAAGGCCCTATGCCTGTTTGATTTCCCCCCAGCCAAATGTCCCCTCCATTTGGCGCTGTGATGGTGCCTGCCAATATGCCAATGCGATCTCCTAAAAGCTGTATTGTGCTACCCGTAACATCTCCTGTGGATACCATCGTGCCGGGGGTAATCTCCAAACTCGCTCCAGCCAGCTGTAGGCTACCGTCGCTGTTGACCGTCAGCCCCGTTGCCGAGGTTATAGAGGGCTGAGTCAGTAAGCTGGACAACCCTAGGGGAGTTATTCCTTCGCCTATCTGCTGTGGCAGTACTTCATAGGCTAGAACGGACCCTGCAGAGCCGATTCGCACATAGGTGTTTCCCTCTTCTCGTGTCGCTGCCAGCGTGACTGTTCCTCCAGAGAGGCTGCCGGTATTGATGACCTGGCTGCCTATTAACGACAATCCTGCATCATCATTCACTGCTAAGGAGCCACTGTTGATTAGTACGGCTTCTCCATTAGTGGCAAATCCCAGACCAACGGGGGCTCCTAGTAAATTGGCGTAGTCCACTGTGCCAAGGGAGGGAAATGTTCCGCCAGTAAATTCAATCTCCTGGGCTGTGGTTGCTAAAAAATCACCGGGTAAGGCCAAGGTGGCTGATTCACCAAAGATCATGCCTGCGGGATTCAGTAAAAATAGATCCGCATCGCTACCTAGTAGCCGTAGCTGACCGTTGATCACAGAGGCATCCCCGCCGTTAATGCGTCCTAATACATTGGCTACACCTGCTGGCACCAGAAAGTTCGCCTGTTCCCCAGCATCCAACCCAAATTTTTCAAATCCATGAAACAGATTCGTGCCATCTGCTGAACGCTGGCCACCGGTAATCTGATAATCCGTAGATTGCTGATTGACCTCAGTGCTATCGGTGGGCACGATGGACTGCCCTAAAGCAGGTGTCCACCAGCCAAGAACTATAAAACTGATTCCAAAGCTCAGTGTGTGGAGCCTTTGTTGGTTAGAACGTAATGGCCTAGTCTGAACATGGCTGAATCCACAATGCATGCTTGGAAGCTCCTAGGACCTATTGGCCTTATGTTTCCACAACTGATGGCGGGATTAACCGAATGGTGATAGCACTTAATCAATTGCAATTAATGCGATCGCGAGTGAGGGAAACCGTCCCTAATCAGGGAGTACAGAAGGGGGTTTATCGACTTAGGATATCTAGATAAGATAGGAACCGGGGTATAGTACCCACACTCGCCGTTTATTGCCCAGACATGCTGAAACGACTTTTAGGCGATCCAAACGCCCGCAAGCTCAAGCGCTACCAACCTGACGTTAAGGAAATTGCCCTCCTCGAAGAGGATATCAAGGCCCTCTCCGATGACGAACTGCGTGGTAAGACTGCTGAATTTAAACAGCGCCTTGAGCAGGGCGAAGACCTTGATGACCTGCTCACCGAGGCATTTGCCGTGGTGCGAGAAGCAGGCATGCGAGTCCTGGGCATGCGGCACTACGATGTGCAGCTGATTGGCGGTATGGTGCTCCACGATGGCCAGATCGCCGAGATGAAAACCGGTGAGGGTAAAACCCTGGTAGCCACGCTGCCCGCCTACCTAAACGCGTTGTCGGGGAAAGGGGTACACGTGGTCACGGTTAACGACTACCTAGCCCGTCGTGACGCTGAGTGGATGGGACAGGTGCACCGTTTTCTCGGACTGTCGGTGGGACTGATTCAGCAGGGTATGAGCCCTAGCGAACGTCGCAAAAACTACAACTGCGACATTACCTACGGTACTAACAGCGAGTTTGGTTTTGACTACCTGCGGGATAACATGGCCTCCTCCATTGAGGAAGTGGTCCAGCGCCCCTTTAACTACTGCATCATTGACGAAGTGGACTCCATTTTGGTGGATGAAGCCCGTACGCCTTTGATCATTTCTGGTCAGGTAGACCGGCCCCAGGAAAAATACGAGCGGGCTGCTGAAATAGCTCGTCAGCTGGATGCTGAAACTCACTATGAAGTAGACGAAAAAGCCCGTAACGTTCTGCTAACGGACGAAGGCTTTGAACAAGCAGAAAATCTTCTGGGCGTTAATGACCTCTTCGATCCTAAAGATCCCTGGGCTCACTTTGTGTTTAACGCTGTGAAAGCCAAAGAGCTGTTCGTTAAAGACGTCAACTACATTGTCCGTAATAGCGAAATTGTTATCGTTGACGAATTTACCGGTCGTGTGATGCCCGGTCGGCGCTGGAGCGATGGTTTACACCAGGCCATTGAAGCCAAAGAGCACGTTGATATCCAGCCCGAGACCCAGACTCTGGCATCGATTACCTATCAGAATTTCTTCCTGCTGTACGACAAACTGTCGGGGATGACCGGTACAGCCAAGACTGAAGAAGCGGAATTCGAAAAGATTTACGATATCGAAGTCACTATTATTCCGACCAACCGTCCCATTGCCCGTCAGGACGTATCGGACGTGGTCTATAAAACAGAGCCAGCCAAGTGGAAGGCTCTAGCCCAGGAATGTGCTGATATGCACGAAACCGGACGACCGGTCCTGGTGGGCACCACCAGCGTTGAAAAGTCCGAATTGTTGTCTGGGCTGTTGCAGCAGCTAAGCGTTCCCCACAACCTGCTGAATGCAAAACCAGAAAATGTTGAGCGAGAATCTGAAATTGTTGCCCAGGCAGGACGTAGCGGGGCCGTCACCATTGCCACAAACATGGCTGGTCGCGGCACGGACATTATTCTTGGTGGTAATGCCGACTATATGGCCCGCCTAAAAATGCGGGAATATTTGATGCCCAAAGTTGTGCGCCCTGATGATGAGCAGGGCTTTGGTGTAGCCCGAGTTGCAGCAGCAGCGGGTGGACGTACCTCTGCTAAGGGCTTCCAGAGTAACGGCAAAAAGAAGAAGACGTGGAAAGCGTCTCCTGAAATTTTCCCCACTGAGCTATCTAACGAAACTGAGAAAGCTCTTAAAGATGCCGTTGCTTTTGCGGTCAAAACCTACGGTCCCCAGAGCCTGTCAGAGCTAGAAGCCGAAGACAAAATCGCCACCGCTGCGGAAAAAGCCCCTACCGAAGATCCGGCTATTCAAAAATTGCGGGATGTGTACAAGCAAATTTTGGCTGAGTACGAATCGTTTACCGATGCCGAGCACGATAAGGTCATCGAGCTGGGTGGTCTCCATGTAATTGGTACCGAACGTCATGAATCTCGACGGGTAGATAACCAGTTAAGAGGCCGAGCCGGTCGTCAAGGGGACCCAGGCTCTACGAAATTCTTCCTCAGCTTGGAAGATAATCTGCTGCGTATCTTTGGTGGTGATCGTGTGGCGGGGCTAATGAATGCCTTCCGTGTGGAAGAAGACATGCCCATCGAGTCAGGAATGCTGACGCGTTCCTTGGAAGGGGCACAAAAGAAAGTAGAAACCTATTACTACGACATTCGTAAACAGGTATTTGAATACGACGAGGTGATGAATAACCAGCGTCGAGCCATTTATGCTGAGCGACGGCGGGTGCTAGAGGGGGACAAGCTGAAGGAACTGGTCATCGGCTATGGTGAACAAACCATGGATGACATTGTTGACGCCTACATCAATCCTGAGCTACCTCCCGAAGAATGGGATCTAGAGAATATTGTTGGCAAGGTGAAAGAGTTTATTTACTTGTTAGAAGACCTGACTGCCGACCAGCTTGAGAACCTTTCCATGGGAGAGATTAAAACCTTCCTAAGGGAGCAGGTTCATATTGCCTACGATATTAAGGAAGGCCAGGTGGATAAGATGAAGCCCGGTCTGATGCGTGAAGCAGAGCGTTTCTTTATTCTGCAGCAGGTGGATACCCTATGGCGTGAGCATTTGCAGCAGATGGATGCGCTACGGGAGACAGTTGGTCTACGAGGCTATGGTCAAAAGGATCCACTAATTGAATATAAGAGCGAAGGTTACGAGGTCTTTTTGGATATGATGACGGGTATTCGGCGTAATGTGGTTTACACCATGTTTCAGTTCCAGCCCCAGCAGCCTAAGCAACCTGAACCTGCTGATGGTCCCATCGATGTAGAAGTTGTCTAGAAAATCCTTGTAGGGGCACTCCCTTGTGGATGCCCCCTTCTAAGATTTTTGAGATCTTTGTTTAATGCATTCAATATCTAAAGGGGTAGGCACAAGGCCGTACCCCTACTTTTTTGCTGATTTTTATCCGTGTTGTTCCAGATACAGATTCACATCTTCAATAATGCGGGTGAGTTCTGCCTCTGTAGTTAAGCGAATTTTGTCGTCTCGGACAGTTACCAATAACTTGGCAGCAAAGGGGCTAGGCCAGATGTTTGGATTACAGAAAATTTCTAAAAATACGTCCCCGGTATGACGGTATTCGGTGGGCTTGACTGGCTTGGGTCGGCCTGCGCCGACGGTAGCTGCTGCTGAAGCTTTTAGAGTTTGGGTTAGTGTGGTCAGGGTACTTTTAAGTTCTTGGGCTGCAGCTACGGAAAAACTAAACTGCACTGAACCTTGAACTAGATTGAGGGTGAGTTGTTCGGTCATGACTAGCGGATGAGGATTGTGCTGAGATCCTATCGTTGGGGGCTCACTAAAACCGCGACTGTCATAAAGTTTTAGGGTCTGGTGTTAGATTCAGTAAGTTTTTGCAACTTTTGTTGCATGAGGTTACTTCATCTACTACAAGCTGTACATATCGACGGCATTCTTGCTTTTTTGGGGTTACCTTAATAGGCGGTGATGTATGGAGTTGTGGTTTGGCACTCGACAGCCTAATAGTCTTGGCCGTGGGGATCATCGGGAAAAATCTGGTTGCCCAAGCGTCTGGGCAAGAAACAGAACTTGGCAAATTGCTGGATGCAGTAGTGGGCAACCGAGCCGATGCGGTAGCGATGGCTCCATGGTCGCTGATACAGCAGCTCAAGCAGGATCGTTCGCCGTTAACGGAACAGGTTACTCAGGCGTTGTGGTTATCGTACCAACAGGCGCTATTGGACATTGCTCAGGATTGTCGGAATCAGCTGCTTGGTCCAAACCCTCAAATTTATCGTGGGCAGGTAGTCCCTCCAAAGGAAAAAGCGGAGGATGTTAGTTGGTACAACGCATACATAGAGCGTTTACAGCGGCAAATCGGAGAGATAAAACAAAATAAGGTATCTTTGCCAGCACTGAACCTGGCTGGTTTAGATGATGTAGTCGCAATAGCCCAGTCAAATGCTATATCACCATTGGTAGCGGCTACTAATCAATTAGCAGTTGCACCTGATATGGCACCTGGTTGCTATGGGGAGGTGCTAAGGGAGCGATTGGCGACCCAGGTATACGCATGCTTTGCTCAACAGGTAAGCGAGCATGAGGTGCTGTTGAATTTTGTGCAGATGTCGCTGATGAAAGGTCTGGCCCAAAATGATCAAGCGCTTTTGACCTATGCAAAATCTACAGACCAAAATACGGAACAACTGCTTCAGGAAGTACAGGAAGTTAAGGCAATATTGAAAAGTCAATCGGCAAATATTATAACTATTCCAACGTCAGTCATTGACAGTTCAGGTGTTCAACCAAATCCATTTAGCTATCCTGAAGGGCGGATTGAAGAGCCTGAACTATTTTTTGAGCGAAAAGCTTTGCTTCGAGAGATATTTGCTCTTCTAAACAGTGGCTCCAATGTGGAACTGGTAGGGCCACGCAAAATTGGAAAATCATCATTACTCAAGGCGATAGAACGTAATGCGTTAAGCACATTAGCTGTTCAGCGTGAGCCTGTATATATCGACTTTAATTGGGGAATTGACAGTGAGGATGATTTTTACGAAGCGCTTTGCCATTTTCTCAAAATCGAAACCTGTAAAAGCTTTGCGCTGACAAGAAAATTACAGACTAGGGAACCAGCGCTTCTTCTGTTAGATGTAGTTGAGAAAATGCAGTGGGAGAATTTCACAAAACAAATACTCTCTCAGCTACGAGGTTTAGCAGAGGGAAGTAGAGCCCCGCTAAAATTGGTGATGGCAGCCTCTAAACCGTTGGATATTTTGTTTCCAGATAGTCATGATGGGCTGATGACGTCGCCTATTGGTGGGGTGTTTCAGCCGGTGATGATGCCCCCCTGGTCAGAGGAGGAGATTCAAACATTTATTCGAACGCGACTGGAGGGGACCGGAGTATGGTTCTCAGAAATAGAACTACAACAACTAATCCAAAATAGTCGAGGTAATCCCCGTGATGTTGTGCGGGGTGGATTTGAGCTGTATGCAAGGTATCAAGAGGAATAGGTGCGATGGCAGTACCCAGATTAGATCTTGCTCCCAAACGGCGAAAACCTCTTTCCCTATGGAATCCTTTGGATTATTTATTGCTGTTGTACTGGGTGTTCTTTTTCCCCCAGGCGCTGCGCTGGTACGAAACCAAGTTTGGTATTGGGCAACAATTGAGAGATTGTGATACTTGGCAAGAACGCTTCCAATGGTTTCAGACAGCTAAACATGAGCGAAATCTTTGGCTGCAGGGGGGGGTATTGACTACTATTACTCCGCCCTTAATAGCAATCTTGTTGGCAGAACTGGGGATTCCCATTAATTGGTTTTACGTTGCGTTAGGCGTTGCGTTCGGCGTTGCGTTAGGCGTTGCGTTCGGCGTTGCGGGAGGCGTTGCGTTCGGCGTTGCGGGAGGCGTTGCGTTCGGCGTTGCGGGAGGCGTTGCGGGAGGCGTTGCGTTCGGCGTTACGTTCGGCGTTGCGTTCGGCGTTGCGTTCGGCGTTGCGTTAGGCGTTGCGTTCGGCGTTGCGGTTCTTCGTCCTGAGGCTATGGTAAGTTTCTTGGGGTTAGGTGGCCAATATGATCGACCGATAATTAGCGATCGCATTACCTACATTCCATGGAAAGGACTTCAAAAAGGCCTAGAACATTGGTTATCCCATGATTGGGATACAGGAATTTACAACACAAATCAGTTATTAGCCTATACACAACAGTTCATCCCTGTTGTGAAAAGCCTTGAAGAGAGTTTAGCTAAAGTGCCAGATAAAAATCTCTTTTCGAGAACGGCTATTTTAGCTTTAGAGCCTTTTGACTGGAATGTTCTACGTTACTTATCAGCTTCCCTTACCAACAAGCTAAAAGAAGAGTTTATTGACAATTTATTCATATTGCCGGGTAGACGGAACTTAAGAAAACGATTTGACTCCTCATTTCGACTGGATTTACCTTATCGGTCTGTGACTGCTGGTTTTTGGCTACTCCATGATAAATCTCCATCTAGAGCAGCTGAAGCATTCGATACGGTTCGCCATATTCCCCATGGGGAAGAAATGTACCAGCTTGCCTGCTGTCTGACCACAGCCCAGGATGCTAAAACACTCGAACAAAAATCCGCCCTAGCCCACCACCAGCTTCCCAAGGAGCATCTTCTTCGGCCTGATACTTGGCAAGCCATGGCCCAGCTCCGTCATGCAGCAGACAATGCCCAGCTCATGCTCCAAAGCTATTCTCGTGCAACCCGTTCCCTAGCTCTAAACCGTGCCCTCGGTGCCCTGGTCAATATCCTGGACCATCCCGATGACTTACCCAATGCTGAAAAAGACCTCATTCTGGACATTGCCAAAAGTTGGCGGAATGACTTTCTCGAATTAGCAGCGGATGTAGGCGAAGTGGACTACAGTCAACCAGTTACAAACCCCTACGTTGCTGGCGACCCCGTAGAGGGCGATCTGTTTGTTGGTCGTGAAGACATCCTCAAACAGCTTCAAGAACTATGGCTCATGGGTGAACAGCTCCAGTCCGTGGTGCTCTATGGCCATCGCCGCATGGGCAAAACCTCTATCCTGCGAAATCTTTCAGTATGTCTCGGCAACAATCCCAAAGTTGTTTATGTGAATCTCCTCACCCTTGGTCACGTTACCGAAGGCTCAGGCGAAGTTCTGATCACCATCAGCGACGCAATTGCTAAAGTGGTTGATCTGCCTGCTCCTAAAGATGATGACCTACTGCGTTTACCGGAAATCACCTTCAAACGGTACTTGCAAGATGTCATTAAACACCTCAACGGCACAGGCTTAATCATTGCTCTAGATGAATTCGAACAGCTTGAAGAACTGATCAAAGATAAAAGCCTTACCCCGGAGTTCATAAAGTACTTACGCGGCCTGGTTCAGCTCAGCCCTCACATTGGCTTTGCCTTCGCCGGACTCCACACCCTCGAAGAAATGACCGAAGACTACTTCAACCCCTTCTTCGCCAGTGTCCTCCCCATCCACGTTGACTACCTTAGCCAGTCCGCCACCCGCCAGCTCGTCGCCAACCCAAACCCAGATTTCACCCTCGACTATGCCCCCGGCGTCCTAGACGAAATCTATAGCTTCACCGCAGGCCAACCTTACCTCACCCAGCTCCTGGGCTTCCAGCTCGTGCGCCTCTACAACCACCAACGCTTCGAACAAAACACCGACCGTCCGCCAACATTTACCCATGACGACCTGTGGCAGGTTACCGAAAACACTGACCTGTATAGCAAAGGCCGTTACTACTTCACAGGTGTCTGGAACCAGGCGGGTCAGGATACGCCACACCAGCAATCAGCCCTAAAGGTCTTGGCCGATGAACCTACGGGGCTACCTATCGAAGCTATTGCCCGTAAAACAAAGTTAAAGAAGCCAGACGTGTTGAATGCGCTGCAAACTCTAGCACGTCACGATGTGGTAACTGAAGAAAAATCTCACTGGCGAATTATTGTTCCCCTATTTCGTCGCTGGGTATTACAACAATATCGTGAGAGTTAATGTTGTCTACAGCAATCTCATTTGTGGATATTTCTCACAATCCAATAACTTATGGAAAGAGATAGGATCGCTATGGCTAGACCGATTAGGCTAACCCCAGTAATCTTTTCTAGATCCAGAATGATGATCTTACGAGCGACTGCTGTTAGTGAAGTAACAATCACCAGTTCTACCTGCACCACATGCTTTTTTAGGTAGGCGGTAATATTTTCTAAAATCTCTAGAGCAATTAAAACACTGAGGAAGAGGCCAAAAATCTCACTCAGGGTATTTTTGAAAAAACCCGATGCGCTAGGTTCGAGTAGTGCAACAGCCAAAAACTTGGCTAGGTCAATCATGATCACAAAAATCACGACTAACATGGCAATACTCAGCAGTTTTGAAACAATTGTTTCAACTCCATCGATGCCGTGTAAAAAGCTTTGAGCGCTTAGCCAGTTCCAGCGATTGCTATTTTTGTTACCACCCACCATAATGCGTGCTCTAAACGATGTTTTCTATTAAGAGCACTATACAGCTAGGCCGGGGGCAAGGTCAGAGCAAGCAAAAGCTGATAATGCTTGCTCCGGGTACTAACTTAAAGCAGGACGATTTTCCCAAGAACTTAGCGTTCGGAATTCGGAATTCGGAGTTTGGAATGCCCTCCCCTTCTGACTTCCGAACTCTGACTTCTAAATTCAGTCCTAGCCGAGATTTCCCGGCTTAAATTGATGCCCCTTGCTCCTTAAATAATCGGCCTACAAAAAACGTCCGGCCATTTTGAGTATGTCGCCCATGTCTACATCACCATCGCCGTCACCATCTAGAAACGCGCTGACCAATGGATTGCCTTGGGCTTGACTGCCAGGTTTGGCAGCACCCTGGTTGAGAAACTGCATCACAATGGGAATTACCATCGGTAACATTGACTGTACTTGAGCCGCATCAAGGCCAGTTTTCTCTGCCACAGCAGTAGCGACAGTGCTTTGCTGGGCAGGGCTGAATAGCTTAGGTAGTACACCAGCTCCATCCGTTGTACCCTGCTGGACTAGATCTAGAACGGCATCTAGACCCTGGGACTGTTGTTTCTCCTGCAGTGCTGACTTGACAAAGCCACCGACTATCGAGGCAGCTTGCTGAGTTGTTGAACTGTTGGCATTACTAGCCTGGGAAACCTGCTGCGCCATCGATACAATTTGGCCCAGCTGACCGAGGCTTGCTTCGCGATTGGGATCCTGGATGGCTCCCATGACTTGATCAAATATACCCATGGAAATTTAAGGTGTCCTTTTTCGTACCCTATGTATAGTAAGACGCTAAGCTAGTGCAACTATAAAATCGGCAGCTTGATTTTATGAATATCGGCGATAGGCGAGCACATTACAGATGAGGCGCCCTTTATTTGTTGCGATCGCAGTTCTAATCTTTCTAGGCATACTGCTGTGGTTAGTGAGTACCCTAGGGACTCTGTATGCTGGGCTAGCGAATCTTCATCCTTGGTTAGCCCAGGCTATTACGACAGTAATCGTGTTGCTCATGGTGGTGGCCGTTGGCACCATTGCCTACTATGGCTGGTTGTTTCTACGACCCCGTACCCAGCCGCCGTCTGTTCCAAAAAACATCGATGAAGCCGCCGTCGCTCAGCTGCAAAGCTTAGACCAGCAGCTCACCCAAATAGAAGACGAAGTGGCTAAACAAGCTCTAGTGGCGCGGGCCAAGACAGTGACCCAAGCGTTTGAGCAACAACAGCTCCATATTGTGATTGTGGGTAGTGGGTCGGTGGGTAAAACTTCCCTCGCCAATGCGCTAATGGGGGAAATAGTTGGGGATACTGCGGTGACTAAGGGCACCACCACCGAACGCCGTGACTATCGGGTGGCTATTCCAGCCATTGATGGAGAGATTATTTTGACAGATAGCCCAGGATTGCTGGATGCGGGGAGTATAGACCAACCTAGTCGAGAGCTGGCTGCCCGGGCAGATCTGGTGCTGTACGTGGTGGATAACGATTTGCACCGGGCTCAGTATGAGATTTTGCTCCAGCTACTGTCGGTGGGTAAACGCACCTTGCTGGTGTTCAACAAGGCGGATCTATACGCTGATGATGAGATTGGGATGATTTTAGGCCGTCTGCGGCAGCGGGTGGAACAGCGGATGCAGCCTCAAGATATTGTTGCGATCGCAGCTAATCCTAACTATGAACCTACACCAGATATTAGCGAGCTTAGCGATCGCATTATCACCATTCTCCGTAGCGAAGGCCGTAACCTGATTGCCAACAACCTATTGCTCCAGTCCCAACGTCTGAGTCTTGAAGCTCGAAAGGTACTTAGCCAACAGCGACAGCAGCAGGCCGAGACCATTATCGACCGTTATCAGTGGATTGGTGCAGGGGTGCTTGCTGCTACGCCCCTGCCAGTGGTCGATATGCTGGCTACTGCCGCTGTTAACACTCAGATGGTGGTCGAGTTGGGGCAGGTGTATGGTGTTGCCGTCAGCATCGAAGATGCTCGCACCTTAGCTGTTTCCCTTGCCAAAACCATGGGAAGCTTAGGTCTGGTCAAAGGAGCCCTCAAACTCTTAACTGTTGGTCTGCAGGCAAACTTAGCGACCGCCGTTGCAGGCAAACTTTTGCAGGGGGCCAGTGCCGCCTACCTCACTCGAATTGCGGGGAAAAGCTTTGTAGATTATTTTGCGAATCAGCAGAGCTGGGGGGATGGCGGTATGCAAGCCGTTGTGGAGAAACATTACCAGCTTAATCGCCGAGACCAAATGCTACAGCAGTTTATTCAGCAGGCCGTTAAGTCCATTGGTAGCTGATGCTGGGTTCCCATCGTTCACAACATCTGTGCTTGCTGAAAGCTCAGTGACAACGGCTATGAGGGCAGTAAATTACTCAATGCCTAGCAGTTTGCTATATGAACTTACCGTAAACATACCCGTGGATTCGTTCCTTTGATGTCCGATCCATCAAATTATGATGTACTAAAGCCTCTAATAGATGGGGCTTAGATTCAGCTGCGTGTCGCTAGTCCAACAATCCAAGGTCGCCTACAAACACCAATGACTGCCAATAATGCCCAGGGCGTTTCTGTTCCTATTCAGTCGAAGGCCACCCAGCGCCAACCCACATTTTTAATGATCGGTGTCCAAAAAGCAGGCACCACGTCTATATATAACTATCTCAAACAGCATCCCCAGGTTTACATGAGCCCGGTGAAGGAAACTGGTTTCTTTGAACGAGACTGGGAAGTGGCCCCTGAAAAGGTGCAGCGGGTTAAAAAAAATGGCATCATCACGTGGCAGCAATACCAGAAGCTGTTTGATCAAGCGAATGAGCAGCACATTGCCCTTGGAGAAGCCTCCCCTAACTATATGTTTCACTATCGGTCGTCGGCTGAACAAATTCAGCGTCGGCTACCCCAGGCTAAGCTCATCGCGATTTTGCGTGATCCAGTGCAGCGAGCGTGTTCCGACTATTTAATGAATTTGCGCGATGCCATTGGGAAGCAAACACCCCTGGCAGAGCAAGTGCGCAGTCGAGGCGATTCATCCTATGTGCTGTTGAAGGGTAAATATTACGCACCGATCAAGCACTTTATAGAGGTATTTGGGCGTAGCCAAGTCGATGTTTTTCTCTACGACGATCTGCGTCAAGATGCCCGGGGCTTTATGCGAACCCTTTACCAATCCATTGGTGTAAGTGCAGATTTTGTTGCCAATACGTCTAAGCAGGCTCAAACGGCCCAGGTTCCAAAAAGCCGACGATTAAATCGGTTGCTAAAAACTCAGAATCCTATTCGCAACATAGCCACTGGCATGATGCAAATTGTCCCTACTGATTTAAGACATCAGCTGCGAGCCAAGCTCATTAATCTCAACTCCCAGGACAAAAGTCAGGCCAGATTCACCGATGAGGACATGATTCTGCTACGTCAGTACTATCGAGATGATATTTTGCAGCTGCAAGACTTACTTCAGCGGGACCTTTCTGCTTGGTTGCAGGATGCTAATTAAAAACCAACGTGCTGAAAAAGGTCAGACTGCTAAGGGGAGCTGGGACCATTTCCCCACGAAAATCCAGCAGCTGAACTAGCAATAAATAGGCTACGGCGAGCAGCAAGGATATTGCACCGGTAATAATCGCAACAATTTTTGAACGATCCATATTTAAAGAGGTAATCTAACGTTTTGGAGCAACAGGTGACTCCTTGGCAATTGCCCATAGTTCACACCATGAGTGGACTGTCATAAAAAGACGGGGCCACTGTTGAGGACGATACAATCTACTGAATCCATTTAGTAGATTGCCATACAAGCTCTGATACGCTATTTGACGGTCTGGGTAGGTTAAATAACCAGACCCAACCAAAATCCGAGGGCAAACAGTTCTAAATTAGAGGTGTTTGCCATGGGCTCTAAGGTACTCAGAAGCAATTGCCTCTCTCAACTATACCGATTAGAGCATCTCTAGGGTGAACCGGTCCGGCTCACTGGCCATACGTCAGGGGGTACGGGTACAACGTAAACGCTTTAGAGACTATCTACTGTCCTAGCCAACCTGGCAAACGTTATCTTTTGTGAGTTTATGGACACTGCTGCTTCCACGGATGTTAAGTCATCAGCCATTATTCATCGTCCGGTCATTGTCAAAACTGACAACTTGACTAAGGTGTACCGCACTGGGTTTTGGCTCAATCAACAGGTGGCGTCTTTACAAAACTGTTCCCTAGAGATTTACCAGGGAGAAACCTTTGGGTTGCTGGGTCCTAATGGTGCAGGCAAAACTACGTTACTTAAGATCTTATTAGGTATTATTCGTCCATCGTCGGGCACCGCTGAATTGCTCAATCAGCCCGCTGGTGACCAAGGTATTAAGCAACAGGTAGGCTATTTGCCGGAAAATCCTTATTTCTATGACTATCTAACGGGGTGGGAATTTCTCACCTATTCCGCTGGGCTCTTTAATATTCCTGCCTCTATATATAAGCAGCGAATTCCCGAGTTGTTGGATATGGTTGGGCTGCCTCGGCAGGCGGCTATTAAAAAGCAACTGCGACAGTACTCTAAAGGTATGTTGCAGCGTATTGGTATGGCCCAAGCGTTGATTAACGATCCGGCCATCATCTTTTTGGATGAACCGATGTCGGGATTAGATCCAACCGGGCGATATCAGGTGAGAGAGGTGATTTTGTCTCTCAAAGACCAAGGTAAGACGATCTTTTTCAATAGTCATATTTTGTCGGATGTGGAGGTGATTTGCGATCGCATTGCCCTCCTCGACCAAGGCAACTTAGTTTGCCAGGGGAGCTTAACTAAGCTACTTGGATCACCTAACGCCTATAGCGTTAAAGGGCAGGGTGGTAGCCTTGATGTCCTCAAAAAATGGCTCCAAAATCTCACCTTTGAAGGCGGCTATTGGCAAGGATATCTCAGTGGCAATGTTCACGACTTTATGGCCAGCATACGCCTAATGGATGCCAGGCTGATTAAGTTAGACCTAAGCCGCCTCTCCCTTGAAGACTTTTTTATTCAGCAAATCAATCAGCGACGGGCTGCTGCTGTAAAAAAGTAGGTGCGAAATTCCTAGTTCAGCCGCTCCAATTCACGGCAAATAGTTCTAAAGTATAAGACTCATACCGTTACTGATTTAAGAGATGAAACGATCTGTAGAACTTAGGATCTGTTGAGAAACGACTTCACGGTTTAAGCCTGAAAAGCTTGTTAAGCCATGATTTCAATGCACAAGGCCATGGTTCTAATTTTTAACAAGCCCTTGCCAGTTTCCTGGACTTGACAGATAACATCATCCTAAAGATCAGCAATGCCAGATTCACATATATTTGTTCGCTGCCATGGTCGAGGTTTCTAGTACCACAATGATTGATCGCTCCCACTGGGGGCGAATTCGCATCACTGGCGCGGACCGTCTGCGTTTTCTTCATAACCAAACTACCAACGCCTTTGAGCAGCTCTCTCCCGGTCAGGGCTGTGACACCGTATTTGTTACCTCAACTGCTCGTACTCTCGATTTAGTCAGTGCCTACGTCCAGGATGATAGCGTTTTGCTCATGGTCTCTCCCGAAATGGCCACTGAGCTAATCGCTTGGATGGATCGTTACATTTTCTTTGCAGATCAGGTAACTCTCAGTGACGAGACGTCCACTACGTTTGCTATCACGTTGTTAGGACCTACTACTGACCCGCTGTTAACCCAGTTGGGCTTGCCTATTCCTAATCCAGCTCCTGGTAGTCATATTTATGGGGGGGCAGGACTGACCGCAGATACCCCACTGACAGTTGCTCGGGGAACAGGATTAGCTATCCCCGGTTACACCCTGATCGGTCCCCGAGAGCAAGGCTCTGTTATATATCAATTGCTGAGCGAGCAGGGAGTAGCTCCTATGACTGCTCAGCAGTGGGAAGTCTTCCGTATTCGTCAAGGGCGTCCGATGCCTGGAAAGGAACTTACCCAAGACGATAATCCCCTAGAAGCAGGGCTTTGGCATACAGTTTCCTTCGAGAAAGGTTGCTATATAGGGCAGGAAACCATTGCTCGACTCAACACCTATCAGGGAGTAAAAAAACAACTTTGGGGCTTTAAATTATCTGACGTTGTCCCGCCCGATACAGCCCTAACGTTAGATGCTGCAAAAGTAGGCAAACTCACCAGTGTGATTACCGATGATAGCGGTGTATGGGCATTAGGATATTTGCGTACTAAAGCTGGTGGTTCAGGCATGCTGTTTACAGCAGGAGACACTAATGCACAAGTCGTTGAAATTCCCTTTGCTACACGGGGGTATTTAGCTTAGAAAAACCATATCCATACCCTCGAGGAAGAACAATGGATAACAATGTTACTTTTTCAACATTTTCTCAGAATTGAGCTACCAAACTCGATCACATAGTGGCTAAAATAAAAACAACGTAGTTTTTTGCTAAAGCATTTTACTAAGGTGTTCAAGCGCTGCTGCTGCTAGCACTGTTGTGTTCTATGAATTTGGCCTCTTAGCCAGTTTTTCAGAAAACGTCATTGTTTCCATCAGCGATAGTAATTTCTACAGTGAAAAAAGCCTTCTTGGGTTGGGTACTCTGAACATTAAGTTGAGTGCCAGCTTCAAGTTAGTTCTCGTTAATCAATAGCATTATCTAATGATT
Organism: Cyanobacteria bacterium P01_D01_bin.156; assembly: GCA_039024555.1. Classification (GTDB taxonomy): domain Bacteria; phylum Cyanobacteriota; class Cyanobacteriia; order Phormidesmidales; family Phormidesmidaceae; genus Leptothoe. The sequence continues at coordinate 77,307 of JBCCQQ010000004.1, read as the reverse complement.
TCGGGCGCGTTCAGGTTTGAAAAAAACTTTATTTGTACGAACTTATTTCTCCGTTAGAGGAGTCAGTTTGTGGTACAGCAATGCAAAAAATAACAACGCTATATAGAGGCTTAAACCATGGCAGCATCCCCTTCGCGACTACCACTTGACCGAGCTGTTCGCTATGCCGTTAGTGATGCTCTTGCATCAGTTAAATCTCATCTGTATGACTTGGAATACAACCAGCGTCGGTCTAATCACGAACTGGCTTCCTGGAATAATTATTTATCGGAACTGAGAGCGCTACATCAGTTGCTGTTAAATCTTCCTAGTCTTGAAACGGCAGAATGGTTGACGGATGCCCAAGCTGATTGTGCACCTACGTTTACACCATTTATCCATAGTTTAGGAGACGCTAGAACAAATATACGTCGCATCCATAATTGGTTATTGACTTTACCTAAGGATGCACTAGCTGACGCAGATAGCGATTCTGTTGTTCTGGAGCAGCAGCAATACTATATCTATCAAATTAACTGTGCCTTATCGCAGCTGCAGCTGTTGCCAAGGCCAGGCAGTGATGACTGGTATGAGAGATATCAGCCTGCTATGCAGAAACCTCTATCTGAGGCGAAGCTGAGTACATTGGTACCAGCTGCAGTCTAGTAGACTTACTATGCGTGCCGTAGTTAATTTACAGCGTTGTCGGATTTTACGGTTTCAAATAGATAAAAAAGGGACTGCCTCCTGGGCAGCCCCCTTTTTTATCTATTAATCCCACGGCCTACTAAATGTGATGTGGTTGCTCGTCGAATGGGAGTTATCCGGAGCTGCTGTGCAGCATTGCTCGATCGAGTCATCCACCAAATCAGCAACGGAATAGGTTTATGGGACTCTCATCTAGTGAATGGGCATTCTATTAACTGAACCTGGTGGATTTATCTAGTAATGATGGTGCGACGGTGGCTACGGCAAGTACAACATAAACTCACTAAACGGCAGCATTTCAAATGGGGTATATGTTCCCTGATGATTTGTTTGTTGATTACGACTGGACCCAGCTTTGCTATTCAGCAATCATCCGATAAATCCTGGGGTGAAGCTTATCAAGCCTATGAAGTGGGCCATTCCCAGCGAGCGACTCACCGCTGGCAGCAGGCTACGCAGCTCTATGGACAACAGCATAAATCTACTGAAACAGCTCTGAGTTTAAGCTATTTAGCCCTGTCTTATCAGGAACTAGGGCAATGGCAAAAGGCTGAACAAACCATTCAACAGAGTTTGCAGCTAATTCAAGATGTTGAAACGCCGCTCCAAGTAACGGCCCAGGTACTGAATACCTACGGGAGTATTCAGCTAGCTCTAGGGCAACCGGAAGCTGCCCTAGCCACTTGGCAAGAAGCAACTTCTGTCTATGAGCAAATTGATGACCCTGTAGGTGAACTGGGCAGTCGCTTAAATCAAGCCCAAGCGATGCAAACATTGGGGTTCTATCGTCGGGCTAAAACCCTTTTAGATGAGCTAGTGGTCTCTGTTGAGAGTCAGCCTGATTCTGTCCTTAAAGCAACTGCTTTACGTAGTCTGGGCAGTGTACTGCAGGTAACTGGCAGTTTAGAGCAATCTCAGGAACTCCTAGAACAGAGTCTAACGATTACTCAAACGTTAGCTCAGCCTGGGGAAACCGTTAAAACGCTACTGGCGCTTGCCAATACCTTGAGAACCCAAAATCAGTTGGGGGAAGCGCTCGATATTTATGAGCAGCTAATGCCTATGGCGGATAACACCGCCGACCACATGACGGCTCAGCTGAATTTGTTGAGCTTATTAGTAGAACTCAATGATTGGTCTGCAGCTCAATCTTTGATGGATGCGTTGAGTCAGCAACTGCCTCAGTTGCAGCCTAGTCGGTCTAGTATCTATCAGCGAGTGAACTTTGTTGAGAGTGTCCGTAAGTTCAATAATGTAAAACCAAGCGACATACCTGCTGTTCCCATGCATCATTTGGCAAAGTTGCTGGCTGATGGTGCCCACCAAGCCCAACAGCTCAATGATGCTCGGGCTGAATCCTTAGCGCTAGGAGAGTTGGGGCAGTTGTACATTACTACACAGCAATGGGAAAACGCCCGCCAGGTGACTCAAAAGGCCATGCGGTTGGCTAAGACCAGCCATGCCAAAGATATTGGCTACCGCTGGCAGTGGCAGCTTGGGAAAGTTTATCACCAGCAAAATAAGGAACAGCGTGCAATCTCGACCTATACAGAAGCGATTGATACCTTATCCTCTGTGAGGGCTGATCTATTAGCCACGAACTCTGAGCTTCAATTCAGTGTTCGCGATGAAGTTGAACCCCTCTATCGTGAGCTAGTGAGTCTGTTACTCAAACCTGGCAATGGTGATCAAAATGCCTTGAAACAAGCTCGTAATTTGATCGAAGATTTGCAGCTTGTTGAACTCGAAAACTATTTTCGCTCTGCCTGCATTGATAGCCAGTCCAAACAGATTGATCAGCTTGACCCCCAGGCTGCCGTTATCTATCCAATCATTCTGCCGGATCGTCTAGAAGTTATCCTTGCTCTACCTGGTCAACCTCTGAGCCACTATCAGACTCGATTGTCCCAGGCTGAGCTCGATAAAACTCTGGACCAATTTTTTGTTGCATTTAATCCGGCTCTGCCCGATCGTCGTCGCTTACAATTTTCTAAACAACTTTATGATTGGTTAATTCGACCAGCGGCAGATCAGTTAACACAGCAAGATATTAAGACTCTAGTCTTTGTACTCGATGGAAAGCTGCGCAATATACCTATGGCGGCTCTACATGATGGGGAACAGTATCTGATAGAAACCTATGGCATCGCTTTAACGCCGGGGCTAGATTTAATGGGTCCCCACTTTGATAAACCAAAACCTTTGGAAGCACTTATTTTGGGTCTGAGTGAATCACGTCAAGGCTTTTCCCCTTTGCCAGGAGTTAAGGAAGAAATCAGTAAGATCTCATCCAAACTAAATCAGTCCCAAATCTATTTGGATAGAGACTTTACTAAAAAAGCTTTTGAGGATCAGATCCAAGCCAGTCCCTATCCAATTCTGCATCTGGCTACCCATGGCCAATTTAGCTCTAACTTGGCCAACACGTTTCTGCTAGCTTGGGACCAAACCATCTCCCTAACGGATTTCGATAGACTACTAAAAAACCGGCGTATTCAGACCCAAAATCCGATTGAACTCATGGTTTTAAGTGCTTGTCAAACCGCTGAGGGAGATGATCGGGCCACCTTAGGCCTAGCGGGGATGGCTATTAAATCAGGAGCACGTAGTACGCTAGCTACGCTGTGGTCAGTTAATGATGAATCGACTGTGGAACTGATTAATGCCTTTTACAAAGCTTTAGGTGAAGTCAGCCCATCAACTACAAAGGCAGAAGCTTTACGTCAGGCTCAAATCTCGTTGATTGATAACAAAAAATATAGTCATCCGTTTTATTGGGCATCATTTGTTCTCATTGGTAATTGGTTAGCTTAAGCTGTGCCCGTAAAAATACTCAACTCAATAGATGAAGATAGGTAGAGCAACACATAATCCTCACATGCTTTTCCGAGAGAACACCTAAAGAAAATTGGATTGAGTTTGTTAGCTTGGTATAAACAACTACAACACGAGTGTTGTTCAGCGACACTCACGTTCTTCAAAGGAAAACATGACTGGACTTATGGTGCAACGCTACAAAATCCTCTGTGTATTGGCATTAACAGCAGTCGGCCTATGCATACAGGGGCCTGCAGCAGCAGAGGTTATCAAAAATGCAGGAGCAGTAAATGCTCTTCCCAGCAGTGATTGGTCATTTTGGCCTGATGATGATGATCAGGCCCCTGCAGGAACTGTTAGCGGGGCTTCTCGGGGGAGTTGTTCTGCTGATCAGCTAACTGCTCTGATGCCTGCGTCTCAGTATGGGATGACCAGTAAATCTCATCCTGAGGTTTTGGTGGCTACATCTGTAGATATTCCTAGCCAAGCTTTGTTTAGTATTCAGTCCGATAATGATTACTACTATGAAACTTACATTGAACTTCCTCGTACTCCCGGGATCGTAAGTATTCAACTTCCTGCGGAAGCACCTGCACTGGCTGAAAATGAACTCTATCAGTGGTCGCTTATTCTCATGTGTAATGAACGCCTGAGACCCGATAGCCCATCACTACAGGGCTGGATTCAGATGCAGTCAATAGCTAACATTGATAATACTCAATCCAGCCTCGAACAAGCTACGGAGTATCGTCAGGCCCATCTCTGGTATGACATGATTTCTCTACTGGCAGATTTACGCATTCAGAATCCTACCGATCAGGCTGTAAATAGTGCCTGGCAAGACGTTTTAGAAGGTACTGAGTTGACTGAAGTAGCTAATAATCCCATTCTCAAATAAGCATTACCTTCATTAACTAAACGGGAAGCATAAGAGAGACTCTCGGGCATCGGAACCAAAGCATGTTGCAATTGAGATGGCGAATTCGTCAACTAGGAGGGATTTTAGCTGTTTCATGGGGAATTTCCGCACTGGTAATCTCTATTAGTGCCTTAGGTATTTTACAATCCCTAGAATGGTTTGCCTTTGATCGTTTTCTCCGGTGGAAATCTACCGATCAGATCGACTCCCGATTTTTAATTGTTACTCTCGGTGAAGAAGATCTCAGACAAATAGGGGAGTGGCCTATTTCTGATAGTAAGATGGCCAGCTTGTTAGAGCAGCTACAGCGGCACAGCCCTAGGCTAATCGGCATAGATATTTATCGTGATTTACCTGTTGGTGATGGACGTGATGATCTCCTAATTGCTTTTAATACTTTTTCCAATGTGATTGGGGTAGAAAAAGTTATCGGGGAAGCTGTTCCCCCAGTCTCTGGTCTTGATCGAGATGACCAGGTAGCCATAGCCGATCTGGTGGCAGATAAGGATGGCCGTATTCGCCGAGGCTTACTGGCTATTCAATGTAACCAAGAACAACAACTATGTGAGACTGAGGAACATCAGCAGCGTAAATATGGCTTAGGTACTAAGCTAGCTTTACGTTATTTAGAAAAAGAGAAAATAACTCCAAAAGTATTGGATGAAGCTCATTTACAACTGGGCGCCACCGTATTTCGACGATTTTTCCCTAGTGATGGTGGCTATGCAAAGGCTGATGCTCATAGTACTCAAATTTTAATTGATTACCCAGCAGGGCGCACATTTTTTGAATCTGTTTCATTTTCTGATGTACTCAATGGTGAGATATCTTATGACAAAATTTACGATCGCATCATTCTAGTTGGTGCTACAGCCGTTAGCCTTAACGACTTGCTCTACACTCCTATGAGTTGGGATGAACGACTACCGGGAGTATTTATCCACGCTCATATTGCCAGTCAATTGATTGGTGGTGCCTTGGGTGAACGTCAGCCATTGCATGGTGCCTCACCTTGGATAAAAACAGGGTGGTTGCTTTTATCCACTAGCTTAGCTGCGTTGTTAGTGAATAAAGTGCTGGACCACAATGGGGTCTATAAGAACAAAAATTTGTTTTCCTTACTATTAGTGATCCCATGCGTTGGGTCTGGGCTAATAGCTATTGTCTATGCTTTTTTTGTGGCTGGCTTATGGTTACCCATTGCAGCCCCACTACTGTCGATCTCCCTGGCATCGACCGTATTGCTGCTACGTCAAAACCATCAACTACAGGGGTTGGCATCTCTGGATGGCTTAACCCGCATTGCTAACCGCCGTTCCTTTGATACCTATCTTCAGCGCTGTATTCAGCAACAGACGAGTCTTGCTCTGGTTTTGTGTGATGTAGATTATTTCAAACGCTATAACGATACTTACGGACATCAGGAAGGCGATAGGTGTTTAATCTCCGTGGCTAAAACGCTTCAGCAGGGTGTACGCCATAGTGATTTTGTTGCTCGCTACGGTGGAGAAGAGTTTGTCATCGTTTTGCCAAATACAGAACTTCCTGTTGCTTTTGAGGTGCTAGGTAATATTCAGCGGCAGGTCGCTAAGTTGAAAATTCCTCATGTAGCTTCTGATGTCAGTGATTATGTCACTTTAAGCTTCGGTGTCATTGCCCCCAAAAGTCTTCGGGAGGCGACATCTAAGTCTCTGGTTGAACAAGCTGATAAGGCCTTGTATCAGGCTAAAAATAAGGGACGTAATCAGATTGCCGCCGGGGCTTAGGTAGCTACGAATTGTGACATTGTAGGTTCACAATTGTGAGTATCAATTCCTGGAAAATTCGATATACTGGATGCGCATAAAGCAATTAAGAAACCTGATAGTTTGAGGGTGTATTTCATACAAACAGGCTTTTCTCTCAAGACAGTCGCTACTTCTGGATTCTGAAAGTTGTCTCATCCCTCATCTAGTAAATCAGTCAAGGACGCGTCACAACATACTGCCAAAGCAGACTATGGGCCTTTAATTATTACGATCCTAATGTTTTTGGGGGTAATAGGTGTTCTCTTTTATTGGCAAGCGCCTAAGGTTTTTTGGCCTTACAAGCTCCCTCAATTCAATTTTCGACCATCCCAGTTATTGAGGTTTGGTTCAGCCAATTGGGTTGAATCTCCTTTACCATTGGCGATGAGTGGTGGAGATCCCTATGTCCGTGCGTTAATGCGGACGATTTCAGCCAGTGAGTCTAATATGGATAGACCCTATCGACTTCTTTATGGAGGTAAGATTATCAACGATCTTGCCAATCATCCAGATACCTGTATCGCTATTGAAACAGGACCTAACGTGGGTAGCTGTACAACCGCAGCAGGACGTTATCAGTTCTTAACAACTACGTGGTATTCGATGGCTCAGCAATATCATCCTATACCTCCCAGTTGGTTTGAGTTTTGGCAGGCATACGATTTTTCACCAGAATCGCAGGACATCGTTGTTTATCGTTGGCTGTCGGATTCAGATGCTTGGGGGATGGATATTGGTCAGCAGCTAAAAAATGGGGAAGTTCATCAGGTGTTGGAACTTCTGTCAGGTACTTGGACTAGTTTAGGTTACGGAATTGAAACTAACAGTATGTCTGATCATCTCCCTCGAATTTACAACGATATGCTGCAAGAGGAGTTGGCCCAGAGCTTTTGATTAGCTGCTGTTTTAGCGGCGCGCTTTCAACAACTTGAAACAGGAGATAGCTGATGTTTGTGTACGTTGGCAGTGACATTCCGTAGCTGTTCTCGTTTAGCTGCAACTTTACCGGATGTCAAAAGGTTTCGAGCCTGTTCGAATCCTTCCAATAAATTAGGTACAGCACCCATTCGCCATAGATAAAAGCCCCCGTTCCAAACAACGGAATCAGTTAACTGATGGGCTTCTCCATGGAGAAGCGGCTCTAAAGTACTGAGAAAGTCTTCCTCCAGCGACGGGTCAGGGCCATCAAAACCATAGTCCCTGGGATGTAGCAGCAGACGCTCAAACGTTGGTTGCCCGTCCTTGGGTTTACTACCCATCCCAATAATGACTGTGCGACTTCGAGGTAAATCGCAACTGCCTTCTAGCCCTTTAACTGTTGTGTAGTTATGGGTATGGCGTAGTTGATAGGTTTCCTGAGTACGATCTTCGGTCGGTGGATGAACAAAACTGCTCACCACATGCATGGGCCCATCACAGGGAGCCCACATAAGCTCAATAGTCGCTAGGGTAGGTCGTTTGCCAATCTGTTCTCGATAGGGAACGAGATGATGGGCTTCAGGAAAATGTTTTGGCAAATAGATAAATCCTACCTGGGTGCAATCAAAGACCTGTTGCGTTTGTTCTAAGGACAATGTCTGCCATGACACTCCCAACCCTTGCCAGACATCTACTAACGGCACCCCCATTTTTGTGGGCATGCGATCGCCACCATGGAGTATCACTGGGATATCTGCTGCTGCTAAAACCAGTGCTGTGATGGGGGTTACTGGTGCATGACGAAGTCGTCCATCGTAGGGAGTACTCAACACGATAGCTGGGTGGGGAGTAGTGCCAGAGAGCTTTAAGCGGCCCCCCAATTGGTCATAGCAGTCCAGCATGCCTGCCAGTTCTGGAATGGTGGGCCGTTTAATCCGTTGAGCAATCATAAAGGCTCCGATTTGAGCGGGGGTTGCCCTTTGCTCCAACATTAAACGAGTTGCCAGGGCTGACTCCTCGCGACTGAGATCCTGGGATGTGTGGGTACCGCTACCAACCTTCTTGAGAAGGTCTCGAAAAATACTGCTCATGACAAGACATGTTCATTTAGGGCCATTAGGCGAGGTAAATCACTAAGCTGGCTAAAGCTCTCGTCAGCCAAGCGCTTCACCATATCGCAAAACTGACGAACGGGGGGCAATCTTAGTCGATCTTGGGTTGTTACCATGACAACTTGGCGAGTCAGGACGGGGGCCGCTGTGCTGCGTACAGCTAAGCCAGGATCGCGGCGACTTTCAGCTAAAGCAGATTGGGGAAGAAGAGCGATCATTTTGCCTTGACGGACCACTCCTCGAAAGGCATCTAGGGTGTTTAATTCCAATGCCATTTTTAGTTCTGTTTCTGGTATCTGTGATTGTACTAATCGCTGCATACCATAACCATCTTTAAAGACAACATGGGGATAACGAGCAATTTCAGACCAAGGTGCAGGGCTGTAGTTGGCTAGGGGATGGTCTGCAGCCATTAACACCTCCACATGGTCTTCATAAAGGGGAGTGACAGCCATCTCTTGGGAACTGGTGAGCATTGGGTTATGCATCACAATGGCAATGTCTACTAAGCCATCACGTAGTACTTTCAAAGAGCGATCACTGCCAAGTGCAGTGACTCGTAGCTGTACCTGAGGATAGCGCTGACAGAATTGGGTAATGATAGGGGGTAAAAAGTGTGAACAAACGGATTGAATCCCAGCCACACAAAGCTCTGGCTGTCGACCTTCTAATAAATCGGCAATTTCACTGGTAGCTTGCTTCCATTCCTGACAAATTCGCCGGGCTCTGGGTAATAGCCGTTCACCTCCAATGGTGAGTTTAGCCTGGGATGTGCGATGGAAAAGGGGCATGCCCAAGTCATCTTCTAGTCCGCGAATTTGTCGACTCACTGTGGATTGAGTAATGCCACAACGACGAGCAGCGGATTGAAAGCTGCCGGTTTCGGCGATCGCTAGGAATGCTTGTAGCTGCTCTATGCGCATAGGCTAGAAAAAATTAGGACTAACAGACACCAAAAACTTAGGAAGAATGTTGGTTAATACTTTAGGTATTGTGACCATCCTATTTAGTGTGTCTGGCTACCGGCAGTAGACCAAACTCATAAAACTATCTCTAATTTTTTTGAAAATGATTTGATAATTGCTAACCCAGAAGCAAAGACGATAATTCTGAATCTTTGATTCAGAGAATATTTGGACTCGTATTTAATGTTCTCTTGATTTTATAGGTTAGGGCTGAGGATGGCTAGCGTTAATGGCTTACCAAAGATCAAGTATTTCTGTTTCACGGTCTGGAAACCCATTAAGGTATTTTTTGACGCGTTCAAAGCTGTGGTCAGGATCTAAACGTTTGAGGGCCGCGATAGTATGCATGGGGACAGCCTCTTCTCTGTGGTTCAGGAAGGGTAAAAGTGGTTCAAATGCTTGGGGTTGAGCTAAATCAGCCAGGGCCATGATGGTGGCTTGAATGACAGGTAGTGAGTCCGGTGGAACTTGCAGAAAGTCAATTAAACATTGGATTGCTGCATTGGCCATGGAGCTATGGTTGAGCTCTCCGAAGACACGCACAATAGCCACTAAAATTTGCTGCCTTTCTTCTGTAAGGGTAATCAGTGAGTTTTCGATTGCTGAGAAGTGCCTTAAAGCCTGAGAAAGGGTGCTGTAGGCTTGCTGAGAAGTTGGATTGGATAATGTAGGGATCTCGCAGTACCAAGCCAAGGCACGAATGATATCAAGGCATAATACCTTGGGGGTATTGTCTGATAAGAGTACTTGCTGCAACGTACTGACCATGTCACCTGCTCCTAAACGACCTAAGGCAAGGGCAGTTTGACAACAGACTGAGATATCAATGTCCCACAGCAGAGGCTCTAGTTTTTGGCTTAGGTCAAAGGTTGTCTGCAGATCGGGGCGTCTACCTAAAGCCATGACTGTCGCTTTACGCACCGAGGCTGATGGATCCTTAATGGCTTTTATCAGAACTGGGGTGATCAGGGGATTGTGAAAACTTCCCAGGGCATCAATGGCGTAATAGCGCACTTTTGCATCCTCGTCTTCAGCGATAGCAATCATGGCTGGAATCACGCCGGTGGAACGAATTTGGTTAAGAGCTTTTGCGGCTAACAAACGCTGTGGAGGGGCGTTTAAGAGCTGGGTGAGTACTTCAATTGCAGGGGGTCCCATGGCGGCCAGGGTCTCAATGGCAAAGTTGCTTAACTCAGTGGTTTGTTCCGCAGTGCGTTGCGAATACTGAGGGTTAGGACCAATCTGAGCGGCAATAGCGGCAATTACCTGAGGTTCTGGAAAATTCCCCAGAGTGCGAATTGTGAACCAGTGAGTTTCTGCATCAGCGGTAGGGTCTTCAAGGATTTTAAGCAATGGCGCGATCGCACGCTTGCCTTCCTTAACAATGAGCTTGGAGCTATTCCACTTCTCCCCAAAATCACCTGCTCTAAACAATTGCCAATAGTCTGTAGAGCTCTTGACTTCTGAAGACTTTCTGCCGCTAAGACCCCTTGATGGCGTCATCTGCTTGCTCCACCAACATCCTTACTATTATTTCGTGAAATCAAGTCACCACCAAAATTAAGTATGCAAAATTTATCCTCTAGAATGCGCTTTTCGCATGCCGCTAGGGTTAACTAGCTGATTTATCAGCTGAGTGTCCATTGTCTGACACGAGTGTCTTAATGCTTAAGGAGAAAGGACTTGATCGAAAAATGACTACTGATATCAGGAGAAGTTTGCACCACCTGATGCAAAATGATTCATCAAATTATCTAAACATTAGGGAGAATTTTCGCATGGCCCTGATGCGATAGTTGCAATATTGGTTGAAAACAGTAATTCCCTATACAAAAAAGGTTGGAAGATATCAATATTCTTGCATTAACTCGATAGCAAGCGAGCTAAATGAACTCCTGAAGCGGTTCCTTATAAGTGTGTCTAGCGGGGCAAAGTCATAGGTTCTTTCAGAATCTTGATTTTTTGCTCCCGTTTTTTTTGCTTCAACGCGCTAAGGGAACTACTCGGGGTAGCGCCGTTGGTAAAATACTAAAGCTGTTCCATGTTAACCAGGTTGGGAGTGCTGCTGTGGTGACTGCATCCACTACTGAAAAGAAGGTAAAACTTAATAAATTTGAAAAATATAAGGCTGAGAAGGATGGCCTGGCTGTCAAGGGTGAGCTCCAGAAGTTTGCCGAGATGGGTTGGGAAGCCGTTGATGAAACTGATTTAACTCAGCGTCTTAAGTGGTTAGGTATCTTTTTTCGGCCAGTCACCCCTGGAAAATTTATGTTGCGCTTGCGCATGCCCCATGGTGTGATTTCGTCCCAGCAGACGCGAGTGCTTGCTGAGATTGTTCAGCGGTACGGAGAGGATGGGAGCGCTGACATCACCACTCGTCAGAACCTACAGCTTCGTGGCGTACATCTAGAAGATATTCCAGATATTTTTGCCAAAATGCATGCCGTTAGCCTGACATCGATGCAGTCAGGTATGGATAATGTACGCAACATCACGGGGTCTCCTGTGGCAGGTATCGATGCGAATGAATTGATTGATACCCGCGAACTCGTGCAGGCGGTTCAGGACATGATTACCAACAAAGGCGAAGGTAATTATGACTTTACGAATTTGCCTCGCAAATTCAATATTGCCTTGGAAGGTAGTACCGACAACTCAGTTCACGCAGAGATTAATGACATTGCTTTTGTTCCTGCCTACAAGGATGGCAATTTAGGTTTCAATGTATTGGTGGGTGGTTTTTTCTCTTCTACTCGCTGTGCAGCGGCAATTCCTCTCAATGCTTGGGTCCCTGCTGAGAAGCAGGCGGTTGTTGAACTGTGTCGAGCGATTTTAACGGTTTATCGTGACAATGGCTCTCGCGGTAATCGTCAAAAAACTCGCCTGATGTGGCTGATTGACGAGTGGGGCATGGAAGAATTTAGGGCCGAGGTAGAAAAGAGTTTTGGTAAGACTCTTGCGACTGCTGCTGCTGAGGATGCTCTAGATTCTAATAAGAGGGATCATGTCGGAGTTTTTCAACAGAAACAAGAAGGTCTCAACTACATTGGCCTGCATGTACCCGTTGGTCGCCTGAAGGCGGAGCAGATGATGGACTTGGCCCGTGTTGCTGAGGTCTATGGTAGTGGTGATCTGCGCCTGACGGTGGAACAGAATGTGATTGTTATCAATGTTCCAGATAATCGCTTAGCTGTTTTCTTATCCGAACCGATTGTTCAGACATTTCCCATTCAGCCATCTCCCCTGGTGCGTTCTTTGGTGTCTTGTACGGGTGCACAGTTTTGCAACTTTGCCCTCGTGGAAACTAAGATGCAGTCCCTGGCGCTGGCTCGCCGATTGGATGCTGAGTTGGATGTGCCGGAACCAGTGCGTGTGCATTGGACCGGTTGCCCTAATTCCTGTGGGCAACCCCAAGTAGCCCAGATTGGCATGATGGGAACAAAAGCTCGTAAAAACGGCAAAATGGTTCCTGCTGTGGATATTTACATGGGTGGCACCGTTGGCAAAGATGCTCACCTGGGTGAGCGAGTGATGCAAAAGGTGCCTTGTGAGGATTTGCCTGGGGTGGTTCGTACCTTACTGACTGAGAACTTTGGGGCTACTCTTAAACCTGGTGTAGTGATTGAAGAGCCTGAATCTGTTTCTGAAGATGTTCCGAAAACACCAAAGGTAAAGACGCCATCTGTGGCTGTCTTTTCTAAGTCTGGGAAGGAAGTGAACTGTGATGATAGTCAGTCGATTCTTGCGATCGCAGAAGATGCAGGTATTGATATTGAAAGTAGCTGTCAGTCTGGTTCTTGTGGAACATGCAAGGTGCCTTTACTAGAAGGCAAGGTGCGTTATGAAGGTGATCCATCTGCTTTAGAAGCCGGTGAAACGGCAGTCTTAACCTGTATTGCCCATCCACAAGGGCGTGTTGTACTTGATCTGTAATTCTTAACTGATAAGGATTTCGAGATATTCTTCTCGGCGGTGTTGGCTGCCGAGAAGTTTTTGTATTGGGGCGGTAAGCAGTCTCTTAGCAGTAAGCGGCCACTCGACCAGCCTTAAAAAAGCACTCACCATGTGTGAATAGTGAATGAACAATGTGCAAAGTCTGTGTCGGTTTTTGCATGCCGTTAGCAGTGCTACAGAATGAGGGTGAGGAGCTGGGCATGATGAGCTTAACTCAAGCATGCCTAATGAATTAATGGATAACCTAAAGTCTTTGATTATTCCTGGTTTGATCGGATTAGCTGCAGGGGTGGCCCATGGCATAATTTCCCACCATGCCGGTTTACCGATGTCGTTGACCGAGCAGTTTATCAGCCCATTTCTTCCATCCGAAACCATTAGCTATAGTTTCGAAGACTAAATTTCGTAAACAGTATTATTCGATACAGAATAACTGTGGGATGCTATAGCTGATGTTATAGCCCAGGGTTACGTATATGTCTTCTCAAACCCGTACAGTTTCCACCCAGTCTTCTAGTTTAGATAAGACTTTAACTGGGATCTTGGCAGCATTGGCCATGTTTGTTGCTGGCTACACTGTTGTACGAGCTTCTTTGGCTCAGCCAAATGTTAGCGGTAACACTGCTAATGTAGTGAATGTAGTCATTCCCCATCAAGCTACGTTGTGGTCTGACCTTGCTGAATAGGATTTTTCAGAAGTTACTTAGACTGATCCTTGAAAGTCCCCATTTCTAAGGGGGCATGTTACTCACCGTTTATTCATCAAGAGGTCGCCTTCTTACATTGAAGGCGGCCTCTTGATTTTTGGGTATGCCACAACAATAAATGGACAAAGACGTGCCTAATTCTATAGGGTTTCCAAATTGCATTGATGCCTGCTCAACTTTCTGGCTAGTATTCAGTAATACATGCAATATATGAAATTGATAATGCAAAAAAAGGATTCTCTTGGGCTAATGGTATCAGAAAATACTTTTCTGCCTGGTGGTCATCGATAAAGTTACTCCAAGGTGAATTCACTAGGAGCTAAGTTGCATCTGATAGAACAATTTTAGTCAGTTTTTCTCATTTTGTGGATGCTGTTTAAAGCGTGTTCCAGCAACTGGGCAAGTAGTCGTTCACTGTTGAAATTTTCGTCATACCGTGACCCGGCAATTTTCTTCGGGTTTATTCTTTAGCTTGAGTCTACGGGCTCAAGCGGTAAGAGAGTGTTTGTCTGTTTATGGGAATAGCGTAGATGCTAGGAGAGTTAGTTACTAAGGCCACTCAGGGCAGGTATAAGATCTTGCACTTAACCTGGTTCGCCTTTTTCCTGTCGTTTGTGGTGTGGTTTAACTATCCACCATTTAGAACGACAATTGTTCAAGAGTTTGGCTTGACCCCTGCTCAAGCCGGTACGATTGGTCTGTGTAACGTTGCTTTGACAGTGCCTGCACGGATCATCATTGGTATGTTGTTAGACCGTTTTGGACCTCGTCTGACCTACTCGGTGTTACTGATTTACGCAGCGATCCCCTGTATTATTTTTGCCTCTGCGCAGAGTTTCAACCAACTTGTGATTGGTCGTTTGCTCATGGGTATTGTGGGTGCAGGTTTTGTGATCGGTATCCGTATGACGGCTGAGTGGTTCCCTCCCAAGGAAGTGGGAACTGCAGAAGGGATTTATGGTGGTTGGGGTAACTTCGGGTCTGCCTTCTCTGCCTTTACCATGGTCCTCTTTGGTCTTGCGTTATCTTTCTTACCGGGTGCTTTCAACTTTGGTGAGCCAGAATCCTTTAAGATTCTGTTCTTCCCAGCGTTTGAGACTCCGGTATTGAACTGGAGAATGGCTATTGCGGGTTCAGGTATTGTTGCCGCCCTCTACGGTTCGTTTTACTACTTCAATGTAACTGATACGCCCCCTGGGAAAGTCTATCAGCGCCCCCAGAGTGCACGTGGTCTAGAGGTAACGACTAAGCGTGACTTCTGGTTCTTGATGCTGATGAATGTGCCTTTAACTGTCATTTTGATGGTGTTGGCTTGGCGTTTGAAGCGAGTACAGTTTCTGAACACTGGAACAATGTATCTTGCCTTTGCGGTACTCATAGGTTTGTACTTGTTCCAGGCATATAACTGCTGGAGTGTGAACAAGGATCTGTTAGCAGGCCGTAAGGTTTATTCCGCTGAGGATCGCTATCGCTTTAAGCAAGTGGCTATTCTAGAACTGACTTACATTGTTAACTTCGGTTCCGAGTTAGCGGTAGTAACAATCTTGCCCGCATTCTTCGAGGGTACATTTGGTCTGGACAAAGCAACTGCCGGTATTATTGCCGCCAGCTATGCATTTATGAACCTGATGTCTCGTCCTGGTGGCGGTATCATCTCCGACAAGATGGGTAGCCGTAAGTGGACCATGGTTGTGCTTACGGCAGGTATGGGCATTGGCTATCTGTTAATGAGTACGGTTAATGGTAGCTGGCCACTTCCTTTGGCCGTGATTTTGACCATGGCTTGTTCCTTCTTTGTACAGTCTTCTGAAGGCTCCACATTTGCCATTGTTCCTTTGGTTAAGCGTCGTGTAACCGGTCAGATTGCCGGTAACGTAGGTGCTTACGGCAACGTAGGTGCAGTTGCTTACTTGACATCTCGTTTGCTATTTGTCGATGCGTCTAGTGCGGCTAATGGTGGTGAGCCGGTTATGAGTGTGGTAAATGCTCAGTTCTTTCAGTTGTTAGGCATAGCTGGATTGATTGTTGCCTTTATCTGTATTTTCTTCTTGGATGAACCCAAGGGTTCCTTCGCTGAGGCGCATGAGGGTGAAGATACAGCTTCTCCTGAAGCATCTTTTGCTAGCTAGACACTGTTGGGTCGCTTAGCGATCGCACTTATGTCAACTCAACAGATGGGGGGCGGTTAACGCTCCCCTTTTCTGTATAAGGGGGATAATTTATAAAATTTACCGTTGGTATTGAGGCATTGTATGGATAGTCTTTGTACTATGAGCTCTAATCAAGGTAGGCTCTGCCTTAGCCACTTTATTGTGTAGATATTCATGGCTAAGGCAAAGTGCTTAAAGTTTGAAAATTAATTAGGTGATACGCCTTGTTTTTTGAATTTATATAGAAACAGATTTTTGGTGAATAGAGGATGCGATCTATGACCGATACAGCAAAAACACTGTGCCCTTACTGTGGTGTTGGATGTGGCTTAGAGGTACTGCCTCCAGCCCGCCCCGGTCGCCCGGTTAACCGTGATGAGCAGGGCAACCCAGTGTGGCAGGCTCGGGGCGATCGCAGCCATCCATCCAGTAAAGGTCAGGTCTGCATTAAGGGTGGCACCATCGGCGACTCTCTCGACAAAAGCCGATTACTGTATCCCATGATGAGAGAATCTCTCGACCAGCCATTTCAGCGAGTTTCCTGGGAGCAGGCTTTAGAACGAATTATCTACGAGATTCAAAAAACACTGGATGAAAAAGGCCCAGAAGGTATCGCCATGTATGGCTCTGGGCAGTTTCAAACAGAAGATTACTACACCGCTCAAAAATTGTTGAAGGGATGTTTAGGCACCAATAACTTTGATGCTAACTCTCGTCTTTGTATGTCTTCAGCAGTGGCAGGCTATATCCAAAGCTTTGGTTCGGACGGTCCTCCTAGCTGTTATGACGACCTAGAACAAACCGACTGTGCATTCTTAATTGGAACTAACACAGCCGACTGTCATCCGATTGTTTTTAATCGCCTTAGAAAACACCACAAAAAGAACCGGAAGGTGAAGATGATTGTGGTGGACCCCCGCCACACGGATACCGCCAAAGTCGCCGATCTTCACCTTGCCATTAAACCTGGAACTGATATTGCCCTGCTAAATGGCATTGCATATCTGTTGTTAAAGCATGGCTGGATTGATCTCGGCTTTATTGATTCCTGTACGGATGGGTTTAGTGACTATGCCCAGGTCGTAAAGAGCTATCCTCCTGAACGGGTAACCGAGATTTGTGGGATTACCCTTAGTGAGCTAGCGAAAGCCGCTGAGTGGTGGGGTAAATCCGAACGAGTTCTTTCCATGTGGTCCATGGGGATCAACCAATCTTCAGAAGGAACTGCTAAGTGCCGCACCATTATTAATCTCCACTTGATGACCGGTAACATTGGTAAACCTGGTGCCGGACCATTTTCCTTAACCGGGCAACCCAATGCTATGGGGGGACGTGAGGCTGGAGGGCTGGCCCATATTTTGCCTGGTTACAGACTGGTCAAAAATCCAGAGCATCGTCAGACAGTAGAAAAAGTATGGCAGGTGCCAGAAGGAAGTATTTCTCCAGTACCCGGTTTAGCCGCGTGGGATATGATGCTGGCCCTAGAGCAGGAAGACCTGGGAGTGTTCTGGGTAGCTGCGACCAATCCTGCCGTGAGCATGCCAGACATTAAACGGACTCAGGCAGCGCTGCGCAAATCGCCCTTTACCATTTGTCAGGATGCTTATTATCCGACGGAGACAGCCGCCTTTGCCCATTTAGTGTTGCCCGCTTCCCAGTGGGGTGAAAAAACAGGGGCCATGACCAACTCTGAGCGGGTTGTTACCTACTGTCCTGCATTTCGTAATCCGGTGGGTGAGGCAAAAGCAGATTGGGAGATCTTTGCAGAAGTGGGTCGTCGATTAGGCTTTGAAAAACAGTTTGCTCAGCAAACTTCTGCCGAAGTCTATGACGAGTTTATTTCTCTGACAGCGGGTCGTCTATGTGATGCTACAGGGCTAAGCCATGAACGGTTGGCAAAAGGGCCGATTCAGTGGCCTTGTCCAGCGGGAGAGTCGGACATTATTGCCTATGGCAAGCATGATAAGCGGCTATATACGAATTATAAGTTCGCTACACCCAACGGTCGCGCTAAGTTCTGTTCGTTTCATATTAAGGGCTTAGCGGAACCACCGGATGAGGATTATCCCTTTGTGTTAACAACAGGTCGGTTGTACGGTCACTGGCATACGCAAAGTCGTACGGGACGAATTGAGAGAATCACGAAAAAGTATCCAGAGCCGTTGCTAGAGGTGAATCCTCGGGATGCACAGCTGTTGGAGTTGCAGTCGGGGGATTGGGTAGAGGTTAAGTCACCCCGAAGTTTTGCTCAGTTGAAGGTGTTGGTTACCCAGAATATTACTCGCGGCACGGTGTTTATGCCGATGCATTGGGGGTTTCTGTGGGGCGACAACATGGAGGTAAATGCGTTGACGCACCCTGAAGTGTGTCCGATTTCGTTGGAGCCGGAGTTGAAGGCATGTGCTGTGCAGGTGACACCGATTGCAGCACCGCAGTCGGCTGATGAGGCTACGGTAAAATCTAGGTTTGAGGCGGTTCAGAAGTTGGTAGTGCGGGCTGAAGTAACAGTTTAGAAAAGTCGCTGTTGCCGCTTCTAAGGTTTGTTAAGCCTTAGAAGCGCTAAATTAATCCCTTATTCATCAGATCTAACGTATGAATCTGTTATGCGATGGTAGATTCTTTCTCCATTCTTGAAAACAGAGATTGAAACGTAACCATTCACCTGAAACGGATTAAACTCGGCCACTTGATAAGTATATTGTCCGTCACGGGCTTTCAATATCCAGGGATCATCTATGAAAGGATTGTTTCTTTCTGATACTGGTAAAACAATTTCTTGGCTGCTATCTTGCCTACTTTGCCCAACATAGTAATAGTCAGTATTGAAGTTTTTGCAAATTGCAATATGGAACTCTTCAGTAGTAAAACCAAGAAGCGTAATAAGGTTTCTCTCTGAGCATAAGAAGCTATCACTTGTCTGAGCTTGAGTTTTATTCAGAGAAGGAACTAGCAAACAACAGGCTAGCAATAGAAGAAGCTTTGACTTCGTAAGTAGTCTTCTGTAACTCATGCTGTTTTTTTAATAAAGGACAAGATCAAATAAGGCTATTGAACAGAAAGCTCTTGAATTCTTTTCTGAATACGAGCATGTGCTTCAACTCCCTCGTAGGCATAGCGGTTGTAGCTATTCTGTTGAATCAGCGCTTCAAGGTAGCTAACTCGGCTGGGCGGTGCTGGATGTGTGGATAAATATTCAGGTTGGCTAGAACTGCTGCGCTCGTTGAGAGTCGCAAACAGGTTTCGCAAACCGTCAGCTGCATAACCAAAACCAGCGATAGCACGAGTACCTAAAATATCAGCTTGCTTTTCGTTGTCGCGGCTAAAGTCAAGGGAAGCCAAGCCGACTAAATTCCCTAAAGGAAGCGCTTGTTGTGCAACGCTAAGTAAACCGTTGGTAGCTAAACGCTGGTAGCCATGGGACAGAACGGCATGAGCAACTTCATGAGCTACGAGTCCTGCTAATTCTGCTTCAGAGTTCGCAGCAAGGATGGCTCCTGTATTTATAAACACTTTGCCACCAGGTAATGCAAAGGCGTTGATGCTGTCATCAGCGATGACGTGGAACTCATAGTCAAACTCATCACGACCCATTTGGTCGGCAATGTCTTGTCCCATCGTACTGACATATTCAAGCACTACCGGATCTTCGACGAGAACGTTATTGGCTTGAGCGTCTTCGACTGTGGCAGCGGCCAACCGATTGCCTGTTTCTTCTTCACCTTCGAAGAGCATAGCGGCAAAACTAGCAGAGTCTAGAGCATTGGAAAGAAGATCACCACCACCAAACACCAAATTACCCACAGCACCTAAAATGCCTGTTGTCATATATTCTCGTCTGATATCTTTCTTGAAGTCATCCAAGTTTTCATCCGCCATGGCGACAAACTCATCTTTCTCAGGATGACTAGGATTAACCATTGAGAACAGCCTTGCGGCCATGGAGGCTTCCATTGGATAGCCCGCTTCGCTGAGAGCTTCCGTTCTAGCTCTGGCAATGTCGGCATCGTAGGGAAACAGTGTGGCGGCTTGCTCTAGAACGGCTTGTGCTTCTTCAGCACGGTCATACTCGGTGAGTGCTTGGGCAAGTAAAGGGTAGGCCGGTACAAAATCAGGTGCTTGCTCAGTCAGCAGGTTTAATGCTGTCATCGTTCGACTTTCTTGACCGCGTTCTAGACCTTGTTGGGCTTCTCTCCAGTAGACCTGAGCACCGGGGCGAAGTTGAGTTGGATCGGTGATGGGTTCAGGAAAGTAGGTTGCGAGGTCTTGTGAGGCGAAAGGTTGCTTGCATTGGCGGTAGAGTTGCTCGGCAGCAGTGCGGTCTCCCTCTGCATAAAGTCGGTCTGCTTGAATCACCTTACTGGCACAGTCTGACTGTGCCAAAAGATAACTGTTATGCAATACACCTTGCAGGATTATTGTGACTACGAACGCCAGAAAAGCTACTACAGAAAACTTTCTAATGATATTCATTGTTTTATTTGAGTTAGAGTTAACCAAATGATATGGAGCTTTCCTAAAGTTACCTTGCAGAAAATAGAGCTAGAAATCGAGCGTTGATTCTAGCTCTGAGAAATCTTTTTGGGATATCTTTCCCTGAGACAAAAAATCTTTCAAAACTTCTTGAATAGTATTTTCCCTAAGGTCTATTGCTCTCTCAGGAATACCTGATGCGGCAAAGTATCTTAAAGCTAGTGAAACTCCTGGAATAGTATCTAAACCAGGAACAAGAACAGAATTCAGGAGTAGAGAATGTTCTGACTCAAGTTCATTTAGAGCGCTCAGTATTTCAGATACTTTATCTTCTAAACAATTATTTTCCACGATAGGTAACAAAGTAGAGCTTACGTGCTTCTTGAACGCGGGAACTAAATGCCTATCAAAGTGATGCTCTCCAGATCTTGCAAAACCACAGTCATGTTCACTTAGACTGTTGTTGTTTGGGTCTGTTATGTCAATGTCAGGAGCATTATCGCAATAATAGCCAAACTGGGACTCCCAAAAGCTAATGCCAGTTTCGGGAGGATTCTGCCAAAAAACCTCATTAGCATCAATATCATTCACTGCTTCTAACAATGTATTTCTGGTGAAATCCCCTGCCCATCCTCCTACTTCTTTTCTCTTGTTATGCGAACCATTTGCTAAAGTTCTCATTTGATATGCGAAAGCAGAAACAGCAGAATTGCTTGAATTGTTTTGATAGTACTGGTTAGTTATGTTCAGAATACGTGCCCAGTCTGACTGAGTATTTGCAACTGGATCGTCTGTAGAGTCAAGCTCAGTTGGGCATGAACATGCAATTTCGTACCACCATTCGGTACTTTGGTCAGGATTTCCAATTACACGTATGCCCACAAATCCTTGAGTTACTTGCGAAAGAGAAAACGATTGCTCTCCTGACCCTCCAGTTGGGCCAAAATCGTGCTTAATTTCTCCATTGTATGAAATTTCGAGTCGATCAGGCACCTGAAAAAATTCGTATTCAAGCTTGAAATCCCCTTCCGCACCGGACGGTACTCGAAACAAATCAGTAATGATCTGGCTACCACTGATGCCTTCAGCTCGTGTATCTCTCCTGAAGCCACACTGTACAGGTTCTTTACAAGTAACTTTCTGTAGAGCGACGCTACCGGAAGTTGCTTCCTTAAGTGTATGTGCAAGTGCAGCAGATGCTTGGTAAATTAGCCTTGTAGCTAGCGCATCTTGCCATGAAAGATCAGATGACCATTCAGCTGCAATAGCAGTTGACCATTGTTCGATATCGGTAGCTTCCTTAACAATTTCTTTCGCAGTGTTACTCTCACAAGAAGAGTTTGCCTGCGCGATCAATTTATTAAATTTCTGCTGGTTCTTGTGAGCTATTTCCGTATCAGTGTTTCGATCACTCTGGCTTTTTATGATCGTTTCTACTGCTCGACCATCAGGCTGCCTAATGGTGACTTGAGTTTCAGAAAACTCAGCTTTAGTACCATCTGCCAAAGTAATTTCTGAAAGCACACTATTCTCAAAGTTGGCTTTGAAGCTTTGCAGTCGCTGTGCAACCTCAGCTGAAGTTGTCTGTGCATCAACCGACGAAACTATTTGTTCAGCGTTATTTACTGATACATCAGTAAGCTCCACCTCATACAGTTGAAATTCTTCTCCAGGCAAGCTTACCCAAAAGCGCTGTGTCGTATCCGTAGAAGGAGATGTGACTACAATTTCATTACGCCCAGAATCATAAGGAGTTTGTCGAGAAACTACAAAATCATCTGGAATAAAGCTTGGCAGTTCTGCTGAAGGCGGTCTAATGATGGGGGGTATGGCAATTTCTTGTCCGTTATCTGGTGTAATTTCTGTAATTTCCGATACATCAGCCTCTTCTAAGCCAGAAAAAGCGGCTTTAGTAATGTCATTACCCAGTAAGTCATAGCAAAGCGACGAATTTGCAAACAGTAGTCCACACAATATCAAGGAAAACACCCGCCTAAACAGTGGAAGCATTACCACTGCCAGACAAGTACTCAAAAAAATTGCTAGAAATCTAAGCCGATTTAACATCACTCACAAGCCAATTTCTTCGAATTAAAGACAGCCAACCTCGCCCCAGTTCAATGGTCCCATGTCGCTTCCACATTCACGGAACACAACAACCTCTCCATCCATCAAACCAAAAACACCATAGTTATCTGATCGATTTTCTCCGATAATCACCAAGCTAACAGGCTGACACTCAGTAATGATTTGAGTGGCGATAGAAGTCAACAGCTGAGGAGACGCCATTATGTTTGGAGCTCTGCTACCTGTCATACTGATGGTGACACTGACGGGTGCATTAGCCGGAGAGTCAACATACATCGTGGAGATATCCTGGTCATACACGCCAACTACACTGACATTTTTAACCTCTTCAATGCGTCTAACAGCTGTACGCAAGGTCGTGCTACATTGCTGCTGAATACCAGTTGACTGTTTAATTCCAGAAGTTGCTTGCTCGCTTATATAGATGGCACTACTGAAAGCTGGTGTAAACAACGCACCTGTCAGTAAGGCAGAGATAGAAGACAGAAAAATAGAAACACTAGCAGACTTTTTCATAGCTCAGATAATCAGTTAGGACCACTTAGTTATCAAAAAACTCTTGATTAAAAAAGGGCTCTTGTGAACTCAAACAAGTCTGTACATCAGATCTAACATCCTCAAAGGAGCCGACATCTTGAATCCTTTCATACTCTGCTCCACCAAAGAAAAGCGTATTCGCGTCAACTTGAAAAAGCTTTGCCTCTATATCAAATCCATTGATCATATAACACCCGACTGCTCGGGATCTGCCTCAACAGAAGCTACTGTGCTGCTTCTTATATTGCCACCCGTGTAGCAAATGCGGTCTCCATACTGATGAATGCTGATATACGAGCGTCTGTAATAAACACCAGGAATTAAAGTCGAATTATTCTGACCTAAAGCTTCGCCCCTCTCAAACAAAGTCTCTGATTGTGCTAAGGCATTAGGGGCAATACAAACACCATTCACAATCAATGTCCCTAAGCTCAGCATTAGGGCCTTAATCCTACCAATATTCATAAAAGCATTGCCATGGAAAAACAGCTACTTGGCAAGAACTGTAGATAAGTACTAGCCTTTTGCTAGCACCCATCTTTTGTAGTACATGTATTTACGCACAGTTAGGCACGAAAATATGTTTTTTCCGAAACAGCAATTCACTTAGATAAACGCTATAGTAGAGAGCTGATTTTTCCAGATTTAGGCTCAACGATTAGCTCAACGCTGACTAAGCATACGCAATTACTGCAAAGCTTATTGCACGCCTTTAGGCAGGAAGATAAGTGTGTTCAGAAAGCTGTGCCATGGCTGTCTCGCTAGCCATGGCTTTAAAGTTGAAAGCGATGAGATTTGACAACTTCTTAAGTCGGCCTATAAGAAACATAGAGACGGATTATCCAGTTAACCCGTCTTCAAGAAATTATGCGCTAAGCTTTGCTCACAAAACCTTACAAAATCTGCGACAAGAACTTCTGAGAACGCTCTTCTTGAGGATTGTTAAAGAAGTCATCCGGTGTATTTTCTTCCACCAGAACACCACCATCCATGAGTACCACTCGGTCAGCTACCTCACGGGCAAACCCAACCTCGTGAGTTACACACACCATCGTCATACCCGTACTTGCCAGACCCCGCATTACATCCAGCACTTCTCGCACCATCTCAGGGTCTAATGCAGATGTCGGCTCATCAAACAGCATAATCTTAGGCTGCATCGCCAAAGAACGTGCGATCGCAACACGCTGCTGCTGACCACCGGACATTTGCCCCGGAAACTTATGCGCCTGCTCTGCAATGCCCACACGCTCCAAAAGCTGCATGGCAATCTCTTCCGCTTCCCGCTTCTTTTGCTTCCGTACCCAAATCGGAGCTAGGGTAACATTCTGCAATACCGACAGGTGAGGAAACAAATTAAACTGCTGGAACACCATGCCCACTTCTCGACGAATCTCCTCAATATTCTTAAGGTCGTGGGAAATCTCAATCCCATCAATGACAATGCTGCCCTTCTGATAAGGCTCTAGCGCATTAAACGTACGGATAAACGTAGACTTACCAGAACCCGAAGGTCCCATAACCACGACCACTTCACCCTTGTATACATTCAGGCTGACACCTTTGAGCACATTAAAGCCATTGTCATACCACTTTTCCACATCAGTAGCGACAATTACCGCCTCATCACCAGTACTACCGTTGGACTGATTAGCCACAGACATATCCACTTGAGTCATTGTTCAGGTTCCTAATGGTGGGGCAGCACCCCATGACTATTTTGGCATCTACAACCCGTGTCACTGTTAGATGCGACACGGGATTTAACATCGATCGAAAGGACTGGAAGGTAAATCAATTATTAAACTTGAAGCATTTTGCAAGACGTCCTCCCCTAAGAAGGGGGAGGTGCCGTAGGCGGAGGGGGCTAACGTCCAGTATGCAGAGCACGCTCAATCCGGCGACTGCCTAAGGACATGGCATAACAGAAGAACCAGTAAAGCATTGCAATAAACAGATACACCTCAGCGTAATCTCCCAGGTATTTGGGGTTCGCCAAAATACTGTTACTGATACCCAACAATTCCACCAGACCTACAATTCCCAATAAGGTGGTGTCCTGGAAAAGACTAATAAACTGACCCACAATCGCTGGGATAGCAACCTTTAGTGCCTGAGGCAGCACAATTAAAGACAGCGTTAGCGGACTATTTAGCCCCAGTGATGCCGCTGCTTCAACCTGCCCGCGTGGAATAGCTTGTAAACCTGCCCGCACGTTCTCTGCCAAGTAAGCTGAACTGAATAATGTAAGACCTACAATGGCACGAACAATATTGTCAGGTCGCACACCTTCGGGTAAGAACAACGGAATCATGACCTGACCCATAAACAAAATTGAGATTAGCGGTACACCACGAATCAGCTCAATGTAGGCAATGGATAGGCCTTTGATGATGGGCAAGTTGCTACGTCGACCCAAGGCCATCAAGACACCGATGGGGAAACAAAGGGTAATCCCTGTGATGGCCAGAAACAGGGTCAGAGTAAGACCGCCCCAGTTGTTGGTACCGATCGGCTTGAGACCAAAGAAACCACCGAAAGCACCGGGTATAGCAGATAAAAGAAAACAACCTAGACCAAAGACTGAAGCACCTACAACAAAAGTAGTTAAGGTCCTACGCTCAGCCAAAATGGGCACTAGCAGGGATACAAAAGCAATGTAGGTGGCAAAGGTAATAATCTTTAGGGGTAGGGGAATGTTCAAAAAACCAAACACGGGCAAGAACAAAACCAAGCTACCGATAAACCAGAGCACCCGCATCGCCCAAATTCCAGCGATGTTTTCACTAATGGCATCAATTACAGAGGAGTTGGCCAATAGCTTTAGCACCGTAGACGCTAGCCAAATGCTTATGACAACAGTTGCAACTAAAAAGATTAGGCTGTTGCGAATGTCTCCACCGGCCAGCATTAATAAGGAAATGGAGTAAACCAAAAACCAGGCTGCCGAGAGAAACTGACTCAGATTCAGCTTACGTTGGCCGATGGTTTTACCGACCCAAGCACAAGCTAAAGCTAGGGCCACCAAGCCAATCAAGGTAACAGATGAAGGGCGGGTTAATGGCAAGATAATAAACCCGGCACAGATAACGGCAACCGCAATCAGGATATTACGGCTAAAGAGTTTGCCCTGATTGCGCGCTAACATGCCCCAGGTCACTCCACCCATGGCCACGTTGACACCCAGAATGGCCCAAATCCGTGAATAGATTTCTGAGGGATAGAGACCGGACATAAACAGGGCTAGGTTATTAGGAACCACCGCCCACTGGGCAACTTGAAAGGCCCAGTTAAACATTCCCCACAATACCAACAGCATCAAGCCGCCTAAGATGACTGTTAGCAGAGAGTTGTACCAAGTATTAAACAGATGCTTACGTAGCCACGCTGTTGGCCCCGACTGGGCAATAGGTGGCGGACTAGCCTCTACTACAAGAGGTGAATCAGGTGAAGTTACAGTCATCGCCCCTATCGCTCCTTGAATTGAACAGCACTGTTGAGTTGGTTCATGTTCACCGATATTAAGAGATTGATGATTAGGTAAGTTGCCATCATCAGTAAAAAGACTTCTACCGGTCGCCCTGTTTGGTTAAAGGTTGTGTTGGCTACAGAGTATAGGTCTGGATAGCCAATGGCCAAGGCTAAACTGGAGTTCTTTGCCAGGTTGGCAAATTCACTGTTGAGGGGCGGAATAATCACCCTTAGGGCCTGGGGAAAGACCACCATGCGCATGGCCAGACCAGAATTTAATCCCAAAGAACGTGCAGCTTCCCACTGTCCTTGAGAAACAGACTGAATGCCAGCGCGAACAATTTCTGCAATAAAGGCCCCGGTATAGAAGGTTAGACCGCTAACGATAGCTGCGTATTCCAGGGAGAGTCTAAGACCGCCAGTGACACCGCCAGTAAAGGTGCCGTCGTCTTTTATACCAGCTACTGGAGATTCCCACCCAAAGGCAAAGAGGAAAACTAGCAGGCCGAATAACAAAAGAAGTGAGATCGCAATTAACTGATTTTTTCCAGATTGCCCCTGCTCCACAATTGCCTTATTACGCCAGCGAGCCAGCAACACTAAAGGGATCAATAAAGCCAGCAATACAATGACCCATATCCCTTGCGAGCTGGACATGAGTGATGGAAAGGCCCCTTTAAAGTACAGGCCTCTTTCCGCATTCCAGTTGAAGAGCAACAGGAACTCAACAACGACCACCAATGGAATCATCAGCAAGCTAAAGCCATAGCCCAGCAGTGGACCAATGCCACCTCTGTAGGAACCCTTGCGTACTATCCCAAGTGAACGAAAGAATAACCCCACCAATAACAGCGACACCGCTATTAGAATCAACCCGGTCCAAGTCGCGGGCGTAAAGGCAGGACCTGGAATATAGATTCCCTTTTTGTTAACGACAAACCAACTAAGATCTGCACTTGGAAAAATGAAGGGAGACCTAGGTGCAGGAAAGCTAAAGAAAACAGCCAGATACCAAAAGAAAAGCTGTAGCAGGAGAGGAACGTTGCGCACCAAACCCACATAGGCACGGCTGATTTTATAAAGCAACCAGTTATCTGAAAAGCTAGCAACTCCTGCGGTAATTCCCACGGTGGTTGCCAGAATTACCCCCACAATCATCACTCGTAGCGAGTTGATGATACCCACTTGAATCACCTTATTGTAGGTATCCTGGGCCTGATAGTCTAAAAGACTTTCGCCAATTGCAAATCCGGCTGGATTTCTAAGAAAACTAAAGCCAAACTGAATACCCCTTCCGATCATGTTGTCATTGAGGGTGGCCGAAAAATGCCAGAGCAAATTCACCACAAACAACACAATCAACGCTTGGAAAGCTATCTTCCAGAAGCGTTCGTCTCGGAGCAGAGACTGAATTCCAGATATTGGACTGTTACTTCGACTGGCCATAATGAACAGAGAACAAGGTGCTGGGCGTAACTGTAGAGATAATCACAACCGCATTCAATCATCATAAGATTGAGGCGATAGGCGATTCTAGCTTTTTTTACCTGATGAATTAAAACTGTTAGTAAACGTAATGTAATTTTGAGGTGGCTGTGGTGTGATGGACTACCGTGGTGTCAATTGATATCCGTGAGGCAATAAAAAAAGGGGCCATCAGGCCCCTTAAAACTATCTACTAACTAACGACGCCTTTCTAATCATCAAAAGGAACCATTAGACAAGGGAAATCTCTAGCGGAAAGGAGGTGCGTACATTAGGCCACCCTCAGTCCAAAGAGCATTTTGACCGCGGTCTAGCTCAAACTGAGATGCTTTACCTAGGTTGCGCTCAAAGACCTCACCATAGTTACCCACGTGCTTGATAGCCCGCAACATAAAGTCGTTGGGGAGACCCATATCAGTACCCAAAGTACCCTCAGCACCCACAAAGCGTAGGATGTTAGGATCTTCGCTGCTAACAGCAGCTTCGATGTTCTCAGAGGTTAGACCAAACTCTTCAGCCTGGATCAGACCGTAGGTGATCCACTTAACGGTATCGAACCATGCAGAGTCGTTATTGATAGTCACAGGACCTAGGGGTTCCTTCGACATGGTAACTTCCAGTAAAACGTGGGCCTCAGGCTCGCTGAGAGTGCTACGACGAGCAATCAGCTGGGATTTATCTGAGGTAAAGCCTTCACAACGACCTTCATCGTAGGCGGCATACCCCGCATCTGCATCCTGAAAGACGACGGGCTCAAAACTAACGCCACGCTGACGGAACTGGTCAGTGAGGTTCAGCTCAGTAGTTGTACCGGTTTCAACACAGATGGATAGGCCTTCCATATCTTCAAGTGTCTCGACACCGCTGTCAGCACGTACCATCATGCCTTGACCATCAAAGAATGTGGTTGGAGCAAACTCCATCCCCACAGATGTATCGCGACTGACAGTCCAAGTGGTGTTACGGGAGAGCATGTCTACCTCACCACCTTTGAGCGCTTCAAAACGCTCAGTAGAGTCCAAATTACGGTACTCAACTGCATCAGGATCATCAAACAAAGCAGCGGCTACAGCCTTACAGACATCTACGTCTAGACCGGAATAGGTACCGCTTTCATCTACAAAGCTAAATCCAGGAATACCCCCATCAACACCGCAGTTTAGGGTGCCACGACTCAGGACGGTATCTAAACGACTCCCACCAACAGCATCGGCAACTGCATCAACTGCACCGCCAGCTGCGTCAGTTGCTGTATCCACAACTTCTTGAGCACCACCGCATGCAGCCAGTGGCAGAGCAACAGCGAGCAACGCTGCTAGTGAAAAACCCTTCTTTGCCATAGTTAACCTCACACACTCCATTGCAAGAAACCAAAAAACTTACCTAATAGCAGCTGTTTTCTCATAGGGAGAAGCATCAGTGATCGACAATAAATATCGACCATAGAAGTAACGCTATTACCCAAGCCTAGGATATGCATCCTAAGAAGATATGGTATCGCCTACTAGGATTTAATGCGTATAATACGCGGCAGTTACGCCACGAATATAAAGCTGTTAAGGACTAATTTGCTTGAAATAGCAGGGTTTTGTAGTCTTGAATACTCTTTGAAGCCTTGTGTAATTTTTAATACTTGCTTATCCAATGATTGAGTGCCAGACGGAGGCAAGCATTTTTTAGGACGATAGCTAACGCTTCGATATGGAATGCTTATTGAGACTATTGACTTTGGGCAAGGTCTCGAATAAGTGAAACTTTTGACTGAATATAGCGATTAACTTGGGTTAGCTCAGCGTTGTCTAATGGTGATTGATGGCATAGTTGCTCTGTAACCCAATTGACTAAACCCTGATCGTCTAGGCTGAGAAGATGAGTGCTATGAGCCGTATCAATTACGGACCATAGTTGACGAAGCAGCAAAGGAGACATGTCTTTTTAATATTTTTTTAACATTCTCATCCTCTATTATCCCCATCCCTTGCAGTAGTAGATGTTTATTTTTGACAAGTTTTCTGACAACTTGGCTGACTTCGCTCAGGAAATGTGCCTGAAATGAGGCTGCTTTGTATTAGTAATGGCCATGGGGAAGATCTGATCGCCATCCGGATTTTGCAGGCCCTGCAAGGGATATTGCCCCATTTGAAAGTAGCGGCTTTGCCAATTGTGGGGGATGGGCGGCAGTACCAAAAAATAGGTCTGGAAATTATTGGTCCTACGAAGCAAATGCCCTCTGGTGGTTTCATTTATATGGACGGTCAGCAGCTAGCTCGCGATCTGCAAGGCGGATTGTTGCAGCTGACGGTTGCTCAGTTGCGGGCCATGGGCCGGTGGCTCACCCCCGATGATGTGGTTTTGGCGGTGGGGGATATTGTGCCGCTGTTGTTTGGCTGGTTAAGTCGCTGTGCCTATGGATTTGTGGGTACGGCGAAGTCTGAATACTATGTGCGCAACGAGCAGGGGCACTGTTTAGATCGATCGACTTGGCTCGATAGTCTGGATTTTCAACGCACCTGTGTTTACATGCCCTGGGAGCGCTGGTTGATGCGTCGCAGTGTTTGTGTATTTGCGCGGGACGGGATTACGACTCAGCGTCTGCAGCGATGGGCGGTGGATGCCTATGACGCAGGCAACCCCATGATGGATGGTTTTGTCGTTGCTCCGCATCTTGAGCTGACGGATAGCCATGCTCTAAGGGTGCTGCTACTGCCGGGGTCCCGTGCTCCTGAAGCCTATGACAATTGGCTGCGTCTGTTACAGGGGGCGCAAAATATGATGCAAACGGGCCAGCAGGCAATTTCGTTTTTAACGGCGGCGGCTTCTAGCTTAGATCTGGCTCGACTGAAAGTAGCCCTTGGGGATTATGGTTGGCAGCCTCAGCAATCTAGGTATAGCCAGGGTTCGCATTCGTTGGTGATTTCCCAGGGGATGTTTGTGGACTATGCCCAGCAGGCCCACATGGCGATCGCAACCGCTGGTACCGCTACTGAACAGGTCGTCGGTTTAGGTAAACCGGTGCTTACCCTGCCTGGGGACGGTCCGCAGTTTACTCAGAGCTTTGCCCAGGCCCAGTCTCGCCACTTGGGTCCGTCGATTACCCTGGTGCCTGAACCCAATCAAATCGGGGCAGCGTTACAAGATATTTTGTCTGACCCGGACCGACAGGCGACCATCTACGAAAACGGTTTACACCGTATGGGGCCTCCTGGGGCGGGGCAGCGTATTGCTGAGATTTTGGCCAAAACGCTGCTGGCTCAGTGTCGTTAATTTCAGTACTAATTAACCAGAGCGCTGATGGGGGTTTTAGCCTTGAGATATTCTGTGTTCACCCCAGATTCACGGGTTAAGGCAATTTTGCCAGTGCGGGCAATTTCACGAATGCCAAATCGATCCAGCACCTGCACGATGGCGACCATTTTGCCTGGGTCACCCACAACTTCCAGGGTGAGAGATTCATCGGATACATCGACTACCCGGGCACGAAAAATCTGAGCGAAGTTGATGATTTCTGAGCGTGTAGTGCTGTCGGCATTTACCTTGAGCAGCATTAGCTCCCGCTCAACGCAAGGCTTTTCGGTAATGTCGTTGACCTTGAGCACGTTAATCAACTTGTAAAGCTGTTTCGTGAGCTGTTCAATCACTCCATCATCTCCAGGGACCACCATGGTGATGCGCGAGACCCCTGATTGCTCAGCCGGGCCGACTGCCAGACTTTCGATATTGAAGCCGCGGCGGGCAAATAATCCGGCAATGCGAGTCAAAACGCCTGCTTCGTCCTCGACCAAAACGGAAAGGGTATGTTTCATGGAAAGTGGAGTGATGGATGGCCCACTATTTTATGCCAGAATCCGGATTTTATTCCAGGCTGTTGGCTGCCTTAGAGTCCCGGATTCTGTTCAAAATCTTTCGGGGGTAAGGGCATTTTATGCATCAAGAATCCGGGAGTCTGGCAATGCAAATTTTTGCAACTAGAAGCAAAGCTGCGGGTGAAGCATCCTGATGATGAACGGCATTTCCGAAAATTTTACACATGCCAGTACTTACATTTTGGGTCAGTGTTCATCAACTCTTGACGGGAGCATACAACCATGGGCAAGCACATCCTGTTAATCGGTGTGGATGCTAATTATCCAGCGGTGGGGGCATCCCCTGCGATCGCAAATGTTACGTCTCTGCAGCAAACGCTACTAACTGAAGTCGATGGACTACGGGATGATCATGTCACTGTTTTACTCAATCCCGACCTACGCCAGCTGCAGCATGCCATTGCCCGCATGACCTATCACTGTCGGCGGGGAGATCTATGTTTGATTTATTACACGGGCCGCAGTGTAATTGCCCCCAATGGCACCTTTTATCTAACGGCCCAGGATACGGATAATGCCAATTTAACGACTACGGCCTTGTCTAGTGACTACATTCGCCAAGCCTTGCCCTCTACCAAAGAAAACCTGCAGCGGGTGATGATTCTCGATTGCCTTTGGCTGTCGGCAGAAACAACAGTGGTGGACCATCCGCTTACCTATTCGGAAGCAACGCTACTCGAAACATCTCCCATGGCAGACTGCAACTGTGCTGTCCTCACGGCCCAGGGTAGTGCTGCTGCTCCCTGGCCTATTGGTGATTCTGGATTATCTTTTTACACCCAGTGGCTGATCGAAGGCATCACCTCGGGCTTGGCCGATATGGACGCCGATGGTGGGATTTCGGTAAACGATATTCAAACCTATATGGAGCAGTGTTTGGAAGATACCCATGGCTCCCTCTGGCCCTTGATGATGGGGGACTGTTATGACCTCCACCAGTCACTCATGGAGGTTCGAGGGTATTCCCCTGAGCGAGAATATCGCCGTGGTTTAGAAGAATATGCCCGTCGCCATCGGGGACATCTCCCAGTTGAATGTCGCAATGTTTTAGAGTTTCTGCGCCATCAATTGGGTTTGAGTGTGGCTCAAAGTCAGGCCATTGAAGCAGACGTCATGGCTCCCTATGCTGGCCATCAAAGTAATTGCGATCGCTACCGCCAGGCCTTGCTGACGGCACTCTCCCTCGAAGAGCCCCTGGGGCAGCCCCTCAAAAAATGGCTGCGCCATCTCCAGGGAGAGCTTTCGCTGAGCTATGAAGATGTGGCTACTATTGAACGGTGCTTGTTAAACCAAGAGTCTTATCCGCAGCTGGCACCGCTGCTCACAGGGGAGTTTCCACGGTTACCCGAACATGTCTCGAGCCATCACACCAATGGCCAGCCTGCTTGATATCCGATGTAGTGGGAGGCCATCGGTGTGATGGGCACTATGGTTATTACAGTTTGTTACACCCAGTGATTGCTATTGATGACGTGTAGATGATCCGGTAGCGTCTTGGGCATACTCGTAACTTCTGCCTCCGCCCAGTTGTTTGCCTATGCAATCGGACTTTTCTTCCACACCGCCAATCTGGCTGCAGAAATTGTTTGCAGCACTCAATCTACGCACCGAAGAAGGGGATCGCACCCTATTGCTGTTTGCCTTCTACACCCTCATGTCCATGGGGATTATGTGGTTGGAGTTTAGTTCGGCAGCCCTATTTTTGGAGAGATATGGAGCGGGCACCCTACCGCTAATTTACCTGTGTACTGCCCCGGTGGGGATAAGTTTAGGCAGTATCTATTCCTGGCTGCAGCGAATTTTTCCCCTACGTCAGGTGATTGTCCTGATTGCCTTGCTGATGACCCTGCCCATTTTGCTGTTTCGCATTGGTCTGGGGGTGGAAGTTTGGGCGCTGCCCACCATTTTTGCCATGCGGCTATGGATGGAGGCAATCACCAATCTCAATGAACTAAATCTGTCGGTATTGGCAGGGCAGCTGTTTAATATTCGGGAAATTAAACGGACATTCCCGTTGATTAGTAGCGGTAACCTGGTGGCAGATGTGCTTAGCGGGTTTACCTTGGTGGCCGTGCTGAGTGTGGTGGATATTAACAACATTATTTACCTGGTGTTTGGCATCATGTTGTTGGCCACCGGGGTGTTGTTTTATATCAGCAATACCTATGACCATGCCTTTCCAGACTCTAAACGGCGGAAGGTAGAAGTCTCCAACGTTAACTTTTCTGCTAAGCGCCTGCGAAAACTCATTCGTCGCTACGTATTGTTATTGCTGAGCTTTTTTGTGATTGCTCAGGCGCTGCTGTATCTCCTGGAGTATCAATTTCTCTACCAGCTAACGGGGCAGGGGTTTTCCGTTGACACCACTGCCAGATTTCTGGGGATCTTTACCGGTGTTTTGGGGTTAGCAGAGCTGGTGACTCAGCTGTTTACCTCTAGTCGGTTAATTGAACGGTTGGGACTGTTCATTACGGCTGGAATTTTGCCCGTCTTGCTCGTGGTGCTCAGCTGTCTATGTTTGTTATTTAGTTTACCGATACTGGCGGGGGCAACGGGGTTATTTGTCGGTCTGGTACTCCTCAAATTTGTTGACGAATGGCTGCGCTACACGATCGTAGCCAGCAGTCGTCCGGTGCTGTTTCAGCCAGTGCCTGACCAACGACGAGCCCGCATACAGTCGCTGATTGGTGTGGCAGAAGCGGTTGCCATTGGACTGGTGGGGGTGGGCATTTTAGCCATCTTAGCCCTATCCAAGTGGCTGGGCATTGAGGGCGACCGTATTTTGCTACTGGTGACTTTTGGGCTATCTGGGCTGTGGCTTGGCAGTATTTTTCTATTGCGATCGCAATACCTAAACCTGCTTGTACTCACCGCTGAACGGGGTCTACTGAGCTACTCTGATGCCAGTTTGCGGGTATTGAAACAGGCCATTATTGAAGCCTTGGATAAACCGGGACCGGAAGCCGACAAACGCTCCCTGATTGAATTGCTAACCCAGATCGAACCCCACAGTATCAGTGAGGTGTTGGCCCCGATGTTAAGCGAGCTATCGTCTGGCTTACAGAAACAAAGTTTGGAAACCATGCTGGCTTACCCAGACCCCACCTTTACGGGCTATGTGGACGCGCTGATTTCTCCTTCCCAAGAACCCGCTATTCTGGCACTGGCCGTACGCTACGTTTGGCTTACCCAGGAAGATGCGGAGGTTAATAAGCTTAAGCCTTATCTCAAAACAAGTGTTGATCCGGTGGTGCGAGGGACCGCTGCTTCGATGATGCTCAAGCGGGGCAGCCCGTCTGAGCGGGCTAAAGCCACCTATATTTTGCAGCAGATGTTGACCCACGAAGAGGAACGAGAACGAGTGATGGGCTGTCGCGCCCTGGGGGAAGCAGAATACATGCAGGGACTACGGCTGCACGTGCCTGATTTATTGCAAGATGACTCCCTACGGGTGCGACGCTCTATGTTAGAAGTCATTGCCGCCACTCGGTTAGAAGAACACTACCCTTCGCTACTGCAGGCCCTACGCTACAAATCCACTCGGGAAGCGGCCATGCAGGCCTTGGTAAATCTCAGGGATGAAGCCCTTCCCATGCTGATAGAAGTGGCCAATAATCCCTATCGTTCTGACACCCTACGTCGCCAAGCCTGGAATGTCATTGGTCGCATTGGTACCTTTGGTGCGATGAATTTGCTGGCGTCTAATCTAATGACCTCCTGGGGGCCGCCTCGCCGCTGGATTTTACGTATTCTAGTTAAACTGGCTGACGAGCAAAGTATCCGCCGCTCTACCGATATTGAGCTAGCCCTTGACCAGTTGGGCCGCCAGGGTGTGGAAACCTTGCTCAATCAAGAGCTTAAGTTTATTGGCCAGCTCTGCGGTGCCCTGGCCGACTGTTCTGAAGATAAGGCTCCCAGCGATACGTTTGATTGGCTGCGACGGGCAATTCGAGATATGCGTGCCGATGCCCTTGAGAGAATGCTGTTACTTATGCGTTTTCTCTATCGTTCTTCCAATATTCAAGCGGCAGAACTTAGTTTAGACGGCTCAGCCAGCAGTCGGGCTAGGGGACTGGAAATTTTAGATAACACCTTAGATATCCCGGCTAAGCGAGCGATTTTAGCCCTATTTGAGCAATCTAGTGAAGAGGCTACCCTAACGGCCATTAGTGGGTTTGTGGCCTACGAACCCCTGTCGCCTCAAGGGCGTCTCGGCCAGCTAATGGAAATTCGGCACTTTCTGTCGGACTGGGCCTTGGCTTGTTGTTTTCATGTAGCCCGTGGCGAACAGTGGAGTATCCATGTGGACCATGTGGTTGCATCCCTGCGTCATCCCATGGGCTTTGTGCGTGAAGCGGTCTTGAGTTACTTAAATATGGCTTCTCCCCGGGCCTTAGAATCCCTGTTGCCGATGATGGAAAATGACCCTGATCCGCTGGTGGCAGCTCAGGTGGAGAAGATGAAGGAGCAGATGTTGGTGGCGCGGGCTAGGTAATCGCATCCGATGAGCAAACTGTCCATAATCTGGGTATGTTCCAGGTAGACAGGATTCTCCGCTAGCTTGCATCCACTTTGGGGAAGTATAAACTTCCATAACTAAACAGCAGCTTTTGCTCAATCCCATCTATTCTTTGGCCATAGCAGCCTCCTTAGTTCATTATGCTCACCAGCGTTGACCGGTTATTGTTCGTGCGTGCGGTTCCTATTTTTAAGGAGCTACGGGATGACTTTCTGGTGAGATTGGCCTCCATTATGGATGAGCTTTCATTTCCAACGAATCATCGGATTTTTACTGAAGGAGAGGAGGGGCGTGCACTGTATATTGTGGTGTCTGGGCGGGTGCGGGTCCATTTGCGATCGCAAAACCTGACCACCCTGGAAAAAGGCACCTGCTTTGGGGAAATGTCTTTATTTGATGCAGAGCCCCGCTCGGCATCTGTTACCACCATGACCCCCTGTGACTGTTTGATGCTCACTCAGCAGCAGCTCTATGAGGCCATTGATGAAACTCCGGGTATTGCTGTAAACATTATTCGTATGCTTTCTCGGCGGATTCGCGAAATTAATAAAGGGCGTAGCCGTCAGACCACCTCCCAGGAGCCTAGGCTCTCACCGATTATGCAGGAAGCGTTTCAAGAAGTTTCTGCTGTCGCTCAGAATAAACCTGCCCCTAAAACCCGTCGTTCGGTTCCTCGGGTTCAGCCGGTAAGCTATGAAAGCCCCTGGCCCTATTAAGAACGAATGGCTCAAAACAATCGTAAATGGATAAAGTGGCTCAAATTAGCAGGACTTGTGGTCGCTGTCATATTCATAGTCGTCCTCCTGCAGCGCTATGGCATTAGTCAACTGCGTGCCAGTGTAGAAAGCTTAGGAGTGTGGGCTCCTCTGGCATTATTCTTCTTGCGTTTTACTAGCGTTGTCGTTCCTGCTTTACCCGGCACGGCCTATTCTGTACTGGCGGGAGGGCTTTTAGGCTTTTCCCAAGGACTGTTGGTCATTTGCCTAGCCGATCTGTGTTCTTGCAGTCTAAGCTTTTTTCTATCAAGACAGTTTGGGCGTGACTTTGTTAAGCGGCTGATAGGAGAAAAATTTATTACCCGTGTCGATAGCCTCAGCCAGAAGCATCTAGAGCACAATTTCTTTCTGATGACAGCGTTTCTAATGACGGGGTTTTTTGATTTTGTTGCCTACGGCGTTGGCCTTACCCAAGCAAACTGGTGGCGATTTATCCCTGCTCTTATCCTAAGCATTGCCATTTCTAACCCTCCCATTGTTGCTCTAGGAGCGGGCTTGCTAGAAGGGGGTAGGTTGTTACTAGTATTTGCGATTCTGGGCGCATTTGCCCTGGCCATTCTTACCGGAATCCTACAGCGTAAACAACGGTTGGAGTGATTCTCCCATTGGGTATTGCTGATACTTTTCCTGACCATTATTTTCTCCTGCAGGAATGAGCCTGCAGGAGAAAATAATCGCTTACTAATTTTACCCTGCAAAAACAGTTTTACGACTCCACCGAGTTCTCATCGCTTGACTCAATACTGTTTGTTGTTCAGGGCTCCCTGCTAGCAACACGGTTAGCTTCCCAACTTGGATGGTGCCCCAATTTACCAACACAATCCCTGTTTTAGTTGTGGGGTTGAACTCTAGCTCTTCAAGATTTAAATCGTGCAGGCTATGGCAATCGACATGGAGAGTTTCACTACACCAGGAGTCAATCTCCAACCGCTTTGCCATTTCTGTTGGATAAGAAGACCCATTAAATCGAGGATTACATTCAATAGCCAGATAATCCACACCGTCCGGAGTATCTACAACTGCCACGTCAAAACCAAACGTTCCTTTCATCCCATGGTCATACATCCATTGGGCCATGGGCTCCACCACATGCCACGGTTGGTGCAATGTGGGATAACGATTTCCCCCATGAACACAGCCATCTAAAATTTGTTCAGATACTAATACGCGTTCTAAGCCTTGGGACGTTATCCGATACTGAAGATTAAGAAATGCCAAGGCCTGGATCTCAGCCTGGATCTGGAACGGTTTATCCTGGGGAAACTGTTCTATGGCCGCCAATAGATCAGCCGAATTCTCACAGCGACAAATGCCCACGCCATGGTCAGACACAGCTAGCTTTACGTAGCATGGATAGGCAAAGGCTTCCAGGTTACCAAGCTCACCGCGATGATTAAAACATTGTGTGGGTGGAACGGCCACCCCTAGTTCATGGGCCAACTCCACAAATTTGTTTTTAGAATTCATGTGTTGCACGACTTGGTACCATTCAGTATCCAAGTCTCTCAGCATTTGGGCACAGTTACGTTTATGATCAAATGCGTGCCCAAAGAAGTAAACAGATATGTTGTCGGAGGGTTGTTGCTTTAGTACATTAAAGTCAGTAGTCCAGAGAATGTTATGGCTGTGTGCCAAGCCAATGCGCTCGTAGTGCTCCCTGACGGCTGGCCAATCTACAGCTAGGTTTGGATGCAGCTGAACCACATCACCTGGAGCACTCAACCCGATTCCTCGTGCAGAGAAGAGATGAATGCCTGGATTAGAATCTAGGGTACTTAAGGTGATGTCGTGGTTAAAAATCTTCATTTTGAGAACTCTCAGAATAATAAAAATTGAACAGCCAAACCTCATCAGAAAAGGGATTTGACATTTTCTCTACTGCAAAATTCAGGTCTTAGTAGACCAAGTGGAGAATAAATAATTAATCACAACCCAACAGCTCTAATACTAGCGCGCAGAGGAAAATTAAGTATCTAAAGATACGAATCTCCAACTACGCCAACAGCATGAGCGATACCTGTCGTCAGTGCAACATCAGAATGTTAATTAATTTGGATATTCCTGAGGGTTTTGCAGTGAACCTTTCTGCAGATGCCGCAAGCCGAGCAAGTATTCTGAGACGCAAACCCAGCTAGAACAGCAATATTTCTGAAAGATAAAGAGATACTTTAGCTTCTGAGTTTTACCTGTCAAAACAAATTAAATACATGACAAGACTTATAATGTCCTGATCTTGTGACATTAAACATCAAAACTTGTAAAACAATACTCCGACGGATGCTTTGGATTGTTCTAAGAATGAACTGAAGCGTTTGTTTTGGCTATGCCAACTTGGAAACATTCTACTGAGGACATCTGAAAAATCTTAGATGTCCTCAGTAGAAGAATAATCGTCTTATTGAGTATTCACTGAGTAGTCAGCTTCCTTAGGGATGCTAGGTTCCTCAATTTAAGGGCTATGATGCAAGACTCTAGACAGGAGCTGCCGATGAGATATTAACGGATATATTTACAGTCAATCCGGCCCTAGTTAGAAGCTGAACGAGGTCTTCTACAGAAAAACGGCTGATCTCACCATTAATCAAGTTTTGCATACGAGGTGAAGACTGACGGAAAGCCCGTGCAGCTTCTTCCAATGTCCACTGTTCCTGCTGGATAAAGCGCCGTAGCACCAGCATAAGTTCTGTTCTAATGCGAAAACTTTCTAATTCAGCCATTTCTAGAGTGAGAGATGTATACTCCTCGACTGAAAAATTGTTTGGACTTAGGGTTTGAAGAGAATTCATGGCTAAAAATGCTGACTTCAGCCTATCTATTATGGGATACTTCTGTAGCCAACGTAACCAGATCTGAGGTGAAATCTCCTGAAGCTGCCTGCTAGCAATGGTTTTCGGTTACTTTTCTTTTTGTTGCATTATATTGAGTTATGGCAAGTGATTTTTCTCTCATTATCCATGGCGGTGCAGGTGCTTTGGAGCAAATTAAACGAGAGGGAAATGAAGCAGATTTTATCGCGAGTATGCATCGTATTTTAGAAAGCGGTCGCCACATTCTGGCAGAGGGTGGAAGTGCCTTAGATGCGGTGGAGCACTGTGCAGCTTTGCTAGAAGATGATCCGCTTTACAATGCGGGTCGAGGGTCTGTACTTAATGAATATGGTGAGGTGGAAATGGATGCGGCCATTATGGATGGCAAGACCTTTGATGCAGGGGCGGTTGCTGGAATTACCTCGATTAAAAATCCAACTCGGTTGGCCCGTCAGGTGTTGGAGAAAAGTGAACATGTAATGTTGATTGGTAAAGGGGCCCGTGAATTTGCCAAGTTTTGTGGCTTGCCCCGGATGACCAACGACTATTTTGTGATCGACACCCGTGTTCGCCAATGGCGTGAAGCCCAGAAAATGGGTGGCATGATGCTCGACCATGAAGCGGCGAAGCCTAGTCAGAAGTATGGCACCATTGGGGCCGCTGCGAGAGACATTCAAGGAAATTTGGCGGCGGCCACCTCTACCGGCGGGATTGTCAATAAGCGGTGGGGACGGGTGGGAGATAGTCCCATTGTTGGCGCTGGCGTGTTTGCTGATAATGACACCTGTGCAGTCTCAGCTACAGGATATGGGGAGCAATTTCAACGAACCGTGTTGAGTAAGATGATTGCTGATTTCGTTTATTTTCAGGATCTTGATGCCCAAGCTGCAGCTACGGCTGGGATTGAGTACCTAAAACAGAAGGTGCAAGGTTTGGGCGGTGTGATTGTTGTGGATCGGGCCGGTAAATGTGCAGCGGGGCATTCTACCTCCGGCATGATCTATGGCTGGATTGAAAATGGTGGAGAAACAATTTGCAAATTGGCCTAGGCAAGAGAGCGTTGCCAATATCTGCTGATACGGCATAACTATTTTTCTTGTAACTGCCAAGAACCGTCCCAATTTTGCTCTGGAGGAGAGTCCTGTAGCTGTCGGCAACGGTTGATGTACAGGCGAGTGGCCTGATCGTCGGGAACCTGTCGGAGTAATGTACTGAAGGTATCAATGGCCAGGGCAAATTGACGCTGCTGGTAAAGGGCTCGACCCTTTCCATAAAGAGCAATCTGTTGCTGTTGTTCAGGAGGGAGAGGCTGCGATCGCAATCCTAATACCTCATATAGCTTGACCGGCTGCCGTTTCCCTTTTACACACACATAGTCCAATTCTCTTACCCAGATGGCGTCTCGACATAGGCTGTAGGTATTCTCGCTAATAATGATGGAGCAGCCATATAGTTTTGTTGCACTCTCTATACGGGATGTCAGGTTTACACCATCGCCAATGGCCGTAAACTCCATCCGCTTACTGGAGCCAATGTTGCCCGTAATCACATCATCGGAATTGATGCCGATACCAATTTGCAGGGTGGATAACCCCTGTTGCTGCTGCTTTTGATTAAACTGCTCCAAGTGTGTTTGCATATCCAGGGCTGTGGCTACCGCCTGTTGAGCATGGTCTTCCTGGGGAATGGGAGACCCAAACACTGCCATAATGGCATCCCCAATAAATTTATCTAGGGTGCCACGGTGGTCAAAAATCACGTCCACCATGGTTTCAAAATAGCGATTTAATAGGGCCACAACTTCTTCAGGCGTAAGCTGCTCTGTGAGTGAGGTGTAGCTGCGGATGTCGGCAAACAAGATGGACACAAACCGTCTAGCTCCCCCCAGCTTAGTGTTGTTGCTTTCCAGTAACTGTTCGGCTAGGTCCTGGCTCAAGTAGCGGTACATGGTTGCCCGCAGTGCTTCGGTCTCTCGCAGCGCCGCCTCCACTCGTTTGCGCTCGGTAATATCTTGCACGGTCCCAGTAATGCGATCTGATTCGATGTGCACCTGTTCATTAACCGTTCGTTCTGTGCCATCGGGCAACGATAAGCGATAGTCCAGGCGATAGGGACGATGGTGGGTGCGGGCTACATTCCAGGCTAGGCCCACCCGTCTTTGATCTTCTGGGTGTACCCGTTCTAAAAATAAAGACTGACTGGGAGGGACGGCACCGATGGGGTACCCCAACAGGGTATACAGCTCATTGGACCAGGATAGTGTGTGGTCGGAATGATTGTTTTCTCCTGTTTTTTGAGGAAATTTTTTGAGGGTTTTCTCAATTAGTTTTTCATTGATGCCGAGGCTCCAGTCCCAGTTACCCAGCTGAGCAATCCGTTGGGCATTGGCCAAACTAGCTTCACTTCTGGCTAGTTTGACTTTGCTTTGCTGTCGTTCTGTAACCACCACCGACAGAACTAGGGCAGTGATGCTGATAACCGCAGCGTAGCTCTGCAACAGCAGGATGGCTTCACCGAGATTTCCACCTGCTTTGGTAATAAACGGCCCCCCGCGATGGACTGCGCCGATGACGGCAATGACCGACACTAAAAAGCTGGCGAGTGTGGTGCCGCGTAGCCCCAATCGTAAAGCCGCCCAAACCACAAAGGGAAAGGGGAGATACTCTAGGGGATATTTTGCGATCGCGCTATCGGTTTGTGCCCCAAATACAATGGCGCTGACTACCACGAGTGACCCCAAACAAAGTCCTAATTCCCAGCGGGGAGCAATGCGTAGGGTGATGGCATGTTTCCAGCCAACGGCAAGGGCTAGTAAAAAAGGCGTCAGGACGAGAATGCCCATGCCGTCTCCGAGCCAGATGACAATGGCATTGTTTACGAGCTCCTGAGCCTGCAGTACCCCAAAAATATATCCGACCGTGGTGCTGTAAACCGCATTGATCATAGGAGTCAGCAGCACTCCTAGACCTAAGAATGTGAGTAAGTCCTCCAGCTGCCAGTCGTACATCTGAAAACTGCGCTCCCAGCGACGACGGAGCAAGTAGCTGCCCACCAGTGCTTGCAGAGCACTGCCTAGGCACAGCACTGTGGATAATCCTAGCGGCACCTGGTCTGCCAATGAGGCCCAAAATGCTCCCAAAGCTACACCGATCCATAAGCGAGAACCCAAGAGCAGAAGGCCAGTCAAGGCAATACCGGCCGGGGGCCACAGAGGAGATGCCGCTGCTTCAATATTTAAGGCCGTAGTCGATAGCTGCGCCGTAAGAAAAAAACAAATGGCCAGACAACCGGCCTGTATCCAATAACTGGCATACCATCGACGTTCATGTGCCATTGCTCGGTAGATGTGGTAGATGTTTGTGGATACTGTACTGGCTTTCTGGGCAGACCCTTCGCAAGAATTGTAGATGATGGCTCAGGACAGAGTGCCCAAAATTGATTCATTAGCCCTATCCTTTGGAGCAGTTTTCAAAGCCGAAAGTATCATAGCTGTTGGGCTTGGTGTCTTTGAGCTTAGCTATAGACTTATCAATGGAATTTATCCCAGCAACAGAAAATCACTATAAGGCGATTGGCCACCTGGTCACGTCTCCAGAAGAACTTTATTTGGTGTACCCAACCGGTCGCTATCCTTGGGATGTTCAACAGTTGGCGGCTATTGCCAGCCAGCGTCATGAATTAACCGTCGGCATTGTCGATTCAGCTGTTGTTGCTTTTGCAGATCTGTATGACTTAGTGCCCCAACAGTCTGCGTTTATTGGAAATGTAATTGTTACAAAAGATTACCGTGGGAAAGGGATAGGCAAAGCGCTGATTCAACACATGATGGAAATCTGTCAAACCAAGTATCAGGCGACTCCCCATATATCAGTGTTCAATAACAATACTCCGGCATTGTTGCTATACGCAGGACTAGGTTTTGTTCCCTATGCTGTGGAATCTAGGGTTAATTGGGAGCAAAAGAAGGTAGCGCTGCTCCATATGAAATATGCTTGGGCGTGAGGTGAAAAATAAACAGGGCATGGGAGGTTTGCGACCTCTATGCCCTGCTGGTGTTTATATAGTCGGTTAAATTAGCGTTGCTGATTCCCGACAGAATGTTCGCTTTTATATCCAGAACTATAGACAGTTTTATCGATCGTTTTATTCGCTAAATCAGCAAC
This sequence comes from Cyanobacteria bacterium P01_D01_bin.156, assembly GCA_039024555.1. Taxonomy (GTDB): domain Bacteria; phylum Cyanobacteriota; class Cyanobacteriia; order Phormidesmidales; family Phormidesmidaceae; genus Leptothoe. The sequence continues at coordinate 33,112 of JBCCQQ010000004.1, read as the reverse complement.
GACATCGAATTGAGCGAGCCCTTAGACTGTGATTTTAGAAACCCACTCTTGCACAAATGCGATCGCAGTTTCCAACCAGGCGCAGCCGCCAATAAAGTTACAAATTTCCAGAGTTGCCAACAACATAACCGTATTCATAGCTTAATTCTCCAAGACCTTAGCTACCCATACGCCCGTGGTTAGAAGCTTACAGATAGAGACTGATGAAGATCGCATAAAGTTCTAGGCGCTTAAGGATAGAAGCCTTTGTAGCCCGGATCACCTCCAAGTTTGCTACAAAGGCACAAGGACAAACTTGTATCCTTAATAGGACCAAATTTGTGGAATGACTTGGGTAACCATCTGTCGAACAGTGGTGTTAACCGCGCGTGCTGCTTGAATATGGGGTTCATCAGGAACAATGGGTGTAATCTCAGCTTCTGTTCCTGTGCCCAACAGATCAACTACCCGGTTTGCTGCTTCTAGCCCCGTCACATAGGCCTTCTCCTGGGACCAGGACCCGTGGCGAGTGACGATCCAATCGCCACTCATAAAGAGGTTGTCAAAACTTGTTGTACCCGGTAACAAGTAACGATAGCTACCCGGTGCAAAGTGGCTCACCCCCTGGGAAATTCTCACCACAGCTTGATCCATCACCTGCGCCTCACCAAAGGCAGGAATGCAGCCTGCTAAGTCTTTTTGAGTCAGCTCAACAATTTGGCTATCGCTTAGGGGCAAGAGTTGGTTTGCATGGTAGTAGTCCACTTCGATGACGCTGCCCGGTTCATCCTTATACTCATCCTGGAGGGCATTTAGATCAAAAAATGTCCAACCGGTGGTCTGATGAAAACCAAAACAGGCATTGGATGGCAACGGCACATCGACTTTACGGTCAAACCACAAGCGGGTGGCCAGGACATCAATGCCGCCGAGATTTTGTAGGTTTCTAAACTCAGTTCGATTGCGTAGGGCCTCACTACCCGCCACAATCTTCTTCATGCCCGTAATACCCACCGAGAAAATAACCGCATCGGCGTCAAACTGTTCATCACCATCCACCCCCGAACACACGACGCCAGTAACACGATTGTTCTCCACATAAACATCGCTAACCCGCCTGTTGGCAAGGACTTTACCGCCAGCCGCTTCAATCTGTTCTACCCAAGGACGAAAAATCATCTCACCCACGGTGCCCCGACACCAGCGCACATCAAAGTCTGGCTGGTGGGCCAAAATAAAGTAGTAGAGCATGCCGATGGCCGCTGCTGCCGAACATTGTTCTCCGGGGGCAAACAGCCCCACCAATAACATGGGTTCAAATGATTCTTTGTACAGACGTTCAGAAACGCCATACTGTTTGAAGAGCTCCCGTGCGGTCATGCCGTCGTAGCGTTTCCAGGCATCGTCAGAGTTATCAAAATCGATGACAGCATAGAGCAGAGGCAGGGCCGTGAGCCGGTCCGCTAGGGGCAGCCGCTTAAACTGGGTATACACAAAGGTTCCCAGGGGACTGGGCAGGTAGGGCATGGCCTGGAATAGGGGCGACTCTACCTCTAGACCGGCTGGAGAATATTGGGAAGAGCGAGTGTAGGGGGTGAAGGGTTGAATACCCAGCTCATCCACCAGGGAGAAAATATTGTTGTAGGGATACCAGAAGCCGTGGATACCGGCCTCCACGGAACGTCCGCCTGGGGTTTTCCAACCAGCCACCAAACCACCGGGCTGGGGACCTGCTTCTAGCAGGGTAACGCTATAGCCCTGTTTGGCTAGATGGTAGGTCGCTCCTAGCCCAGCCCAGCCTGCTCCGACAACGATAACGTTCTTCCCTGGTGAGTTCATGGATGTGCATCAGACTACTCTTGTACTGTAGATCAGAAGCTTGTTTGATGCAGCTGGATGGGGGTTTTGAACCTAGTATGGGTTCAAAACCCGGCGCTACCTAGTTGTCTGCTGAAGAGACAAGACTATCGATAAATTGTGACAGCCTGTTTTACTGGCCTAAAATACAGGCAATGGGAAACAAGATGTATTCCAGAAAAAAGAGTTGCCAAATAAATTGGTAGAACTGTTTAATTTGGGATTTTTGGGTGAGGGTGACCCGGCGGGAACGCCAGATTAGGAGCATCAACAGGGCCAAGTGAGTAATGCTGAGAAACCCGGTGTGGATTGATGGTAGGACACCGCCTAGGGCTAGAGCAATCAGCAGGGCATAGCTGATTGTCAGCACCCAGAGGGATAGTCTGAAGACATAGCGAGACCCCAAGCGCACGGTTAATGTACGCACCTGGAACTGACGATCGCCTTCTAGGTCGGGAATATCTTTGAACAGTGCGATCGCAACTGCAAACAGCACCACGAACCCCGTTAGTGCCCATACCTCCGCAGGAATCGCCTGCCAGAATACGCCACTAAACGAGTAACGAAAGTGGTTAAAAAAGCCCAGATTGACAATCAGCCCCCGCACGCCAAAAATGCACAGGGCAGCCCAGAAAGGAAATCGCTTTAAGCGCAGAGGCGGCAGGGAATATACGGTACCAATAAGCATGCTCAAGCACACCGTGGCAAATAAAATCGGTCCTTGCACCATCGACAGTACCAGCGCCAGCAGGCCCAGACCCACTACGATGCGCTGTCCCGTAGTCACAGAAAATGCACCGGATGCCAGGGGCAGTCTCGGTTTATTAATGCGATCAATGGCAATATCTGTTAGCTGATTCAGCCCCACGATGTACACATTGGCACATAAACTGGGCACCAAAGCGGCCAAAATTAGCCAGCTTGCTGTTCCCGCTGAGCCTGATAGGGCCAGGGCCATTACTCCCAATGCACCGACACTCAGACTCGTGCCCACGATGGTATGGGGGCGAGAAAAGGCCCATAGCGATCGCAGCCAGGTTCTTAGGGAAAACGGCTGATTGGACGGTTTATTTAGCTTAGTTACCATGATCGTTAGTTCTCTATCGCCTTAGTGCCCGTCAATAAGCCATAGCGAATTAGCCCCATGGCGTAGCCCGTCATCATTAGTGGAATAGCCATGGCCCCTTCAACGGTTTGCCATCCGGATGTGGCAATGCCCCAAAGCACTTGGGGATTGAGGGCAGATTTTGCCACATCGGGCCAAAATGGAGCGACGGCCTGAGACCAGTCAGCAGTCTTCAAATCGGTTAATGGTAGAGCCTCTGCCATCTCTGCATAGTCTCCTAAGGAAATGACATAGGGCAGATGGTATAGTTTGTAAATTTGTTCTAAATGCCATTGTTCTGCCACGGTTATCGGTGGCTGAGGAGACCGATGGCACCAAGTGACAATAATCAGTTTGCCGCCGGGTTTTAAAACTCGACAACATTCTTGCAAAAACTGTTCTTTATCAGGCATGTGTTCTCCACTCTCTAGAGACCATACCAGCTCAAAACTATTATCTGCAAAGGGCATTGCTAGGGCATCGGCCACCTGAAAATCTACATGGTCACCTAACCCTACGGTTTTAGCCCGAGCTTCACCTCGGGCTGCCTGGACCGGACTTAAGGTAATGCCCGTGGCTGTAGCCCGATATTTACTGGCCAAATATAGAGTGCTGCCCCCAATGCCACAGCCCACATCCAAGATTGACTGGGGGGTGTCTACATGACTCCAGCGTAAAATTTCTTCGATGAGTTCTCGCTGGGCGGCTTGGGGACTTTCCACAGCGGCATGACCATCAATACCGTAGTAACCATGGTGCATGTGCTCACCCCAAACCTGCTCCCACAGACTCGATGATTCATCATAAAACTGCTGGATACGTTCCGTTAGCGGGTAGGAACTAGCGGCCGCAACAACTGGAGAGGGGGGCATGGCAGACAAGAGATGTGGAATAGCCTTAAGGGTACGTCCACTTGCCGTTACTTCGGGTTGGATTTCTAAATTTATTAAGACCTCCGAGCCTGTTATTAAGGAACGGCCAATTTTGAAAAAATCCAATTACCCTATCCATTAAAGATGTTTGATTTTCCCGAACGTTCGCATCTATGAAAATTGATCATGTCCACCTTTTTGTTGAAGATGCGATTTTCCAACGTCGTTGGTTGGCAAAGTACTTGGGCTGGAAACCGGTCAAGACACTGATCTTATCGGATCGAATTGTAGAAATTCTTTATTATCGCAGTACGCCCTTTGTGCTCTCTTCTCCTCGTACAGTGGATAGCCCTGTGGCAGACTATCTTAGGCATCATCCACCGGGAGTGGCAGATATTGCCATTACGGTCAAGAATCTTGCCGCTATGTTTGGTCGAGTCAAGGCTAAACTGTACCCTTCTGAGGCGGTGACCACGATTCTGACCCATCTTGCCGATTTACGCCATCAGCCCCAACCGCCTGCATGGACTCGGATCGAGGGGTGGCCGGGGGTGCAACATACTTTGGTGGAAGCTGTTCCTAATCCGCTTGAGGATGGGGGAAACCATGCTGGGCCACAAGATATTGATCATGTTGTTTTAAATGTGCCCACCGGTCAGCTGCAGGCTGCAACAACGTTTTATCAAGAATTATTCGGTCTACAAAAACAACAGAGTTTTAAGATTCAAACAGAACGATCTGGGCTAAGCAGTCAGGTTTTGTTTTCTCCTGCTAATCAGATTTATTTCAATATCAATGAACCAACATCGGCCAATTCACAAATTCAAACCTTTTTAGATACTAATCGCGGTGCGGGTATTCAGCATATTGCGCTTCATAGTCAGCCCATTGTGCCGACAGTAGCCGCGTTACGACAGGCAGGGATGCCATTACTGTCGGTGCCTGATACCTACTACGATACGATACGACAGCGATTAAAGACCTCACCTAAGGCCTCTATATATGCTGCGGAATGGCAACAAATTATCAAGCAGCAAATTTTGATCGACTGGCAGCCCAAAAAGCCTGAGTCGTTGCTGTTGCAGATTTTTTCCCAGCCAATCTTTGCGAAAAATCACTTTTTTCTTGAATTTATTGAGCGTCGGCAGGCAGTACAAGGGTTTGGTGAGGGTAATTTTTTGGCGCTTTACCAAGCTATTGAGGCGGCAGAAATGGGAGCGGTGCGATCGCAGTGATCCGGCAAACACCTCACAGCGGCTACCACTGGAACGGGGTTCAACATCCCTTTTTTGAAGGCTGGTACTATCGTCTGACCCTGCCCCCAGACCAAGGCAACCAGACCATTGCCTTTATGTACTCCCTCCAAAACCCAGGAACTACAACCCCAGCAACTGGGGGCGCGGTACAGATTCTGGGTCCAGATGAACAGTATTTCTACCGTTCTTTGCCAGATATCTCCACATTTTGGGCATGGAAACATAAGCTGGGCCATGGTCAGTCTGGTCGGGGAGCCATTCAAGAAAGCTATCAAGCCACCGCCAATCTTCACACTGGCCAATTTTTAGACCCGTCTAATCGCCGTATTCTACGCTGGCATTACACCATAGAACCTCTTTATACCTGGGGCACACCAACGCCGCAATCTACGGCAGGTTGGCTGTCTCAGCTACAGATTTTTGAACCGGGCTGGCAAATACTTATGGCCCACGGTTGGGCCACCGGCTGGTTTGAGTGGACTACGCTAGAGCGCAACCCCATTCATCGTTTTGAATTTACTAAAGTGCCTGCCTATGCCGAAAAAAATTGGGGTGGGGCCTTTCCCAAAAAATGGTTTTGGATTCAGTGCAATGCGTTTGACAATGAACCCGACCTGACGCTGACCTCGGGGGGCGGTATTCGCCAGGTACTGGGCTATCACGAATCAGTGGGCATGGTGGGCATCCATTATCAAGGAAAATTTTATGAGTTTGTCCCTTGGAATAGTCAAATGTCTTGGCAGGTTTCTCCCTGGGGGGACTGGAGAGTGTGGGCAGAAAACGAGCATTATCGAGTTGAGATCGTGGGAAAAACAGAGCTCGACGGTGTACTGATACAGGTGCCCACAGCGAATGGATTAGAACCTATTTGTCGTGATACTACTCGAGGACAATTGTTGGTGAACTTATGGAAAAAATCAGAACCGTCACTGGTTATGAGTGCCTACAGCAAACAAGCAGGACTAGAAATTGGGGGCTATAGCTGGCCCCAAAATTGGAATGTTTAAGTAATGGGACAACAACTAACTCTGTCGTTATCTCCCATTCTGAGGATTATTGCTTAAGAGTACGTAGAAGCTCATACTTCTTCAACAGATCGCTCGTGTTAATCGATACTTCAGGGTTTTTGTTTTCAGACGTTTTGGACTTTTCTACATCTTCTGATGAAAACAAAACTTTCTTAGAAAAAGAGAGAAAAACAACAGCAAAAACAATAATGGCTGGAAAAAGTGTCATAGGAACTCCTTTCTAGAGCAGACTCTAGAATAAGCAAGATAACAACAATAGTTTCGGTCTCCTCAAACCACTGAAACTAAACTCCTCAAACCAAATACCTAAGGCTGGTTGATAGCAGGGGGATACCCATCAATTCTGTCTTAATTATGACGATTCGATAGGAGAATGTCTTAGATTTCGTAAAATAGGTAAATACTCTTAGCTTTTCTTTACGTTGTTGCTCGTTGATGATGAAATTACTTACATCTTTCTTTTAAGGATAGTCTCTTTCATTTGTCCTGTGATAGAGGTCCTAGTAAGTATGGAGATTATTGAGGCTAACTAGCAAGAGGATATCAAGATTTTATAAATGCAATCAGGCATTTATCTTAAGCTCACAAAAAAATGAATGTAGATTCAGTAGTGGCACTCTCATTTCAAAAGTTCATCGATGGCACCATGGTGCCATAGGGAAATTTGCAAACGTAATGAACCCTGTATCCATGTTTGCTAGTTACGGAGATGTATGTCTATGACTAAGTGCGTTCGAACATCTAAAGCATTAAGAACAACAGGCCAAGAAATTCTCTGGGAACCGATTTCTGATCAGCAAGCAGAAGTCGCAAAAGGTGGTTTTGGTCTATCTACAGGAGGTAAGCTATACAAGTTCTTTAAGGACCTGTTTGCTTAGTGGGTGAATATAATCCTTAAAAGCGCTCCGATGGTGGCAATGAACTAGGCTTGACTTAGCCAACGGACTACGCCCTAGCGGTTTCTCAAGGGTTTTACCAAGAATATTCATGCTTTATTAATTAACTGAGGCTTCGAACATGGCGACTTGATTCGCTGCGTTCGAAGCCTCGATTTAGTATGGGCGATTTAGGATAAATCAGAAGAGTTAGTCATCACTTCAGCGAAAGCAAGATAGCTACTGCAATGGCCCTGCTTCCACCTAATGAAAAGCCTGCTTTTTCTGAGACATGTCACATTCTGAAATACATCTCAGAATGTGACATGCTCTGTGTTCTCTTTAGACTAGAGAAGCTTCTTTGTTGGTAGGTACTCCATCCAGCACATTTGAATCAATATCAAAGTCTTCTGCCACCAATCGTGCCGTCATCTTCGCAGACATCATAACGCTAGGAGTACCTGCTCCAGGCTGGGTGCCAGCGCCAACGATGTACAAATTATTGATGTCTTCGCTGCGGTTGTGGGGGCGGAAAAATGCCGACTGTACCAGCAGAGGTTCGGGGCCAAAGGCATTGCCCAGACGAGCATCTAGCGTATTCTCAAAATAGTCCGGGGTAATGTAGCTGCAATGGACTAGGCGCTCCTTAATGTTGGGCAAATAGCCGCGCTCATCCATAAAGGTGAGCACTTTGTCCTGGAGTTTATCGCCCATTTCATCCCAGTTAATGCCAGAGCCATTGTGGGGCACAGGCACCAGAATATAGGCGGCGTGGTGTCCTTCAGGGGCTAGAGACGGATCAGTGAGCGTGGGTAGATGCACATATTGGGAGTAGTCTTTGGGCATGATTTTGCGACCAAAGATATCCTTCAGCAGTTCCTCATATCGGGGGCCGAGGATAATGCTGTGGTGGCGCAGCTTGGCATTTTCGTTGCCATCGGCCTTAAAGCCCAGGTACATGACAAACACGGACATGGACTGCTGGGTCACTTTTACCCGCAGATCGCTGTTCCAGAAGCGATACTTGGAGTCAATCATTTTGCCGTAGGTGGTTGCCCAGTCGGCGTTAGAAACTACTGCTTCAGCGGGGATGTCTGAACCGTTGGCTAAGGTAACGCCCTTAACAACTTTTTTGCCGTTTTCTTTGGCAACGTTAATTTTATCAACCTTGGAGTTGTACAGAATTTTGCCACCCAGATCCTCAAACTTTTTGACAAAGCCGCTTACCAAGGCACCGGTACCGCCCATGGCAAAGTGGATACCCCAGGTGCTTTCCACAAAGTGAATCATGGCGTAGATGCCAGGAACCGATAGGGGATTACCACCTACCAATAGAGGCTCAAAGCTAAAGACCTGGCGCAGCTTGTCGCTTTTAAAGTACTTGCTAGTAAAGCTAAAAAGGGTGCGTACGGCGTCGAGCTTGAGCAGGGCAGGCACTACTCTGAGCATGTCGCCAACGTTGCCAAAGTGGGTATAGCCTAACTGCAAGAAGCCACGCTCAAAAACCGCCTTGGCGGCGGTGTGGAAACGCTGATAGCCCTCATAGTCGCCAGGTTCACCCAGCTCTAAAATCTGACGGCGGGTGTTTTCGGGATCGCTGTCGTAATCGAAGAAAGTGCCATCATCAAAGTAAATGCGATAAAAGGGCAGAACCGGCACAATTTTGACGTAGCGACTAGTGTTGGGGCCACTGGAAATACCGGATTTAATGCGCTTGCTTTCGTCAACAATTTCGTCTGGGAAGTCGGCAGAGGTTAGGTTGGCCTGATCGCGCTCTAGGGAGAACAGCTCTTCAATAAAGTGGGGCACTGTGATGACCGTGGGACCCATATCAAAGGTAAAGCCATCAGCCTTTCGCACATAGGCGCGACCGCCGGGGGCATCCAGCATTTCCACAATAGTGGTGTCAAACCCTAAGCTCTGCAGGCGGATACCCATGGCTAATCCACCAATGCCAGCCCCGATAACGATGGCCTGCTTACGACCCATAACCAACTCCCGTCCCAATGTAACGAACACTTAATATTTTTAATATTGTAGCGTGACCGGGTTTCCGATGGATTTGTTAACCCAGTTCAAATGTGGTGATACCAAAGATTTTGTTGAGAGGTAAATCCGGCACAGTCTTGGTATACATGCGGGCGGTTTCAAAAACGTAAGACATGCCATTTCGCTGGGCTAACGCGACAGCAGCGGTGTTGGGTTCGGGCACATCCAGGTAGAAGGTTTCTCCTGCGGGCACCTGGGCTGCCAGTGTGTGAAAAATTTCGGCTGCGATCGCATCCCCATCGGCAAATAAAGGCCCAATTTTGTAACCCTGCTGACAGGGACGCAGCACACCGTAGCCGACTAATTTTTCCTGATCGATCATGCCGACTGCATGGTGTTCAGCTTGGTCAATCCAAGCTTGAGTAAATCGGGTGCGCTCTTCAGGAAAAAAGCGACGATCGTACTCAATGATTGATGCAGAAAGAATTTCCGCTAACGGCACACAGCTAGTTTTGTGGTCAATACTGTTGCTTATTCCTGCATAGCGCACATTGCGATGGGCTAGCTGAAAGCCTGATTTACGATAGTTATTTTGCTGGTCAACTACGCCGTCTAAACCTATATTTCGCCCCTGAAGTTCAGTCAGGGCCGCTTGCCAAAGGGTAAATCCATATCCCTGGCCCCGATACTCAGGTTTAACAATGTAAAAGCCGATAAATCCAAAGGTCTTGCCGTATTTGACAGCAGAAATGGAGGCAATGGGTTTTCCCGCTAGAAAACCCATTAAAAAGCCAGCCGGATCGGTTTGATAAAAACAATCAGCATCGTGAAGGCCAGGATTCCAGCCTTCAGCAGCTGCCCAGGCAACGGCAGTATCCAATTCGCTGCGAGTGATGGGGCGAATGTGATAGGCGTCCTGGGCAGCCATGGTTTTTCCTAAGCTCCTAGGCTTTGTAGGGCTAAGCGAAACTGCTCCAATCGACGGCGATTAACTCCCAAGTCTGACTCCCCTAGGCGAGCGGCAGACCGCAGAGCAATTTCCTGGGTATCGGGTAGAAAGTAAAATTCAGCATCATCGACAAACCCCATTAACCGGCTGGTAAATTCGGCTCGAATGTAGTCATCAGTCTCATCAATAATTTCGGTACGGGGCTGATTTTTGATAATGGCAATCAATTTATCCCGCACGGCATCACGGTCTGCGGTGTAGGCGATGGGGGCAATAAAGTGGTCCTCATCACCGGCAGTGCTGCTGACACAGTTGGGAGATTCAGGACAGGTCTGTAGCTGAGCGTCCTGAACGCCGATATCAGTCGGTGGGTTACCGGTGAATACTCCTTGTAGGCCAGGTAGAACGGCGGGAGCAGCGATGGCGGGAAAGCTTGTGAAAAATAGACTTAGGGCCGCCAGCATAGGCAAAATTAAACGAAATAATTGCATGGGGATAAGGGTTAGGGAAAATTAATCTGTATTGCTAATGCTGGGAATGAGGCTATCCGTTTGATAAGCCGTTGGCTTATGGACTGTTACATCCTTTAAATCAGTAACAGCATTTTGTAAGCTGCTATCGACTCCTATTGATTGTAAGGGTGTTACCGGTTCAAAGAATGATTCTGTTGAGGATATCTAATGTGGACGCACGGGCTGTTGTGATTGGAATGCTGGCGATGGTGGCTGGCTGTGGCCCTAGGCAGCCTGATATCCCTAATACTGTGGAAGCGATCGCACGGGAATGCTATGTCGAACTGCTTACCCCAGAGCGTACTCCCGAGCTAGAACCTGCCAAAGCTATGGAAGATGGCACCTTCTTGATTCTATGGTCTATGGCAGAGGCCGATGAGCGTGGATCGTGTAATGTCGATGGTCGGGGGCGAGTGCTGTTGCTGACCAGTAACGGCGATCCCAACAGCCTAGATTCCTCAACACCCCAAGAGGGTCCATGACCGGATCTTAAGCCGGTCCGCAATCTTTGCTCTTAGTTTAGGCTCAGTAGATAGTATGCAACTGTGCTCAGACATCATGGCGCTATGGCAGACTACTTGACCTTAACAGAGGTGCTCGAAAGTAAAATATCGGCCCGTGAATCACAGCTTTCATTGATTGACAATCTATGTCGCTCCTATTTTTTGTTTCATAATCAGCCAACAGACAAAGTATGTCTGTTTTTTCACGGCTTTACGGCTGGCCCATATCAGTTTGTCCCCATGGCTCAAGCTCTGCACAAACGGGGCTACAACGTTATTGTGCCGTTGCTACCAGGCCATGGTCTAGCGGGCAACTGGGGGCCGAGTAACCCACCCCCCCTAACAGACGATCCACGGTTGTACCTTAAGTTTGGGCTGCAGTGGCTCAACGTTGCTAAACGGACGGGTTCTCAAGTGATTGTTGGGGGATTATCAGGCGGTGGCACCCTGGCCACATGGCTGGCCTTAGAAAAGGCAGATGATATTTATCGAACAATTTTGTTTGCACCCTACTTTAGCTCCAGCAGCAAGGTAATCGATTTGTTTGTCAAACATATTGATACCTATTTTGAGTGGGAAAAGCTGATGGGGCCAAGCTATCCAGGGTTTGAAGTGTCTGCCCTACGGGCGGTATTGCGGATTGCCGATTATGCCGTTAAGCGAGTGAAAAAATCTCCCATTGCCCCCGTTTTTATGATTTCCAGTGAGAGTGACCGAGCTGTTAACAACTATGACCATCAGCGTTTCTTTGAAGCAGCTCTAGGTCATCAACCCTATTGCTGGTATAACAGTTTTTCACGAGTACTCGATATCCCTCACACCATGATGACTGAGGCAGAGGGCAATCGCCATGCCAACCTGTTGACGGTGATGACTAAAGCCAATATTGAGAGTAATCTCACCTGGCATGAAGTAGAAGAAATTGCCTACCGTATGACAAAGCGACGCACGTTTAGATCGGTGGTGGCGGAGCTAGGATGGGAGGATAAAGTCTCTCGGGATATGCCTGCTATGATGACCTTAGTGGATAAGTGGAGCATTGCTGTCAAACGAGAGCTGCAAGGGCGTCAGCGATGGCATCGAAAGACAGTGTGATTTATTAGAGATTGCCGGTTAAATCAAAAGCAGTGGGTAAAACATTATGGGTGCCTTTGGAGAAGTATTGTTGCAGCAGCCCCTGGCAGAGGCTTTTTTGACGCCGACAGAAACAACTGTTCTTTGGGGGTTGCACCATCCCTACTGGCTGGCTGCGATCGCAGTTGGTCTACTGCTTGGAATACAAATGCTTCTCTCTGCAGCTAGCCAAATTGTTCGCCATCTTTTGAGCGAGGTTAGCCGTTCTCCTTTTTCCTTTGGGCGATGGTTGCTTAACAAAACAACAGCTAGAGAAACGCCTCAACAACAAATTGACATAATCCTAAATCGATTGCATAGTTTGCAAGATGAGCAAGCAATCCTTTTAGGGGAGTTAAAAAAACATCTGCCCAACAGAGACTGAGGCACGAACTGCGAACCGCTACGGTCGCTCAAATGTCCTGCTTACGTAAAAACGGCACAACAGTTTCACTGACCTTTTCTGCCCAATCCTCCTGAGTGTAATGGCCCACCTCAGCTAGTTCTGTATATTCGCCAGCTTCTAGACCTTGGGCAAATGCCTTAGCTCCATCTGCCGACAGCCATGGGTCAGATGTGCCCCAAGCCACTAAGGTGGGACGAGACCAATCTTTAAATCCCTGGGCAATCTGTTCAGTAATTTTAGCCATGTTCATAGCCCGGATTGTCCACATCAGTGCCCGACCCACATCCGAGCTTTTAAGAAACGGGCGTCGGTAAACATCTAGGTCCTCATCGGCTACCTGGTAAGGACCGCCTCCTTCTAAGGTGCGATCGACTAGCAGCGGGTCCTGGGTCATCATGTCTCCCACAAATGGCCAGCCCATCATTTTCACTGCAAAGGGCAGGTCCGCTTTAGGGGGCAAAGGGGTATTGAGAATAATTAGCCGTTCGATTTTGTCAGGATTTTGGGCCGCGTAGAGTAGGCCCGTTACCCCTAAAAATCCTTGTACAACTAGAGAAAATCGGTCAAGCTCAAGCGCCTCAAGATAGTCGCCCAGCGCTTTGAGATAGGTTTCTGGTGTGTAGTCGAACTGACGCTTGTCCGGTTTACCGGAAGACCCATGGCCAATCCAGTCGGGGGCAATGCTGCGAAACCCTCGCTCCGCTAGGGCAGGCATTACATCTCGCCAGCTATGGCTTTGGGACACAAGGCCATGGAGCAGGAGTACAGGAGGCTTCTGATTAGGCGTATCAGGAATAAGTTCGCGGTAAACCCAATTCAGCTTCCCAACTTGAATATCCTTTTGTACGCTGTCGGCCATCGTGTTTTTCTCCCAACTGTGGGAAAAAGCTTACCGCATTATCGGGGTGAGACGCTCCATCGGCCAGGTAACGATCAAAATAGGGACGGCAGGATGATGCCACTCTCCACAGATTGATAGACCATCGGTCAGGGTCAGGACTAATGACTCGATGAGGGTTCTGGCTATTAAATACGACGATGGCCCCCGGCGGTAAGTGATGTATTTGTTCGGTGACTCGTTTAGGATTGCGTTTGTCATAGCCGCTGTAGGTGGCGGTGTACCCCCACTGGGTGGCTGTGGTGGAGAGATTGATGGTTACTGCTGGACAGGCGGCATAGGGATCATCTCGATGGGAGCGAATACCTACTTTGCCGTAGGCGACCAGACCGAGATCGGGCTTGGCGACAATGCTGTCGGGGAGTGCTACATGACTGGCCCTTTGATAAATGCTTTGGCAAAAGTCCCAAAATTGAGCTTTGCGGGTAGCCGGTTTGTACTGTCTGCCGCTGGTACCTAAAACGGGCTCATGTTCAAGCCAATAACGCAGTCGACCGATACCGTAGCTAGACATATCGGGGGCCAGCAGCTGGCGATTTTTCTGGAGATACTGGCGTAGCTTTTGCTGCTTGGCAATGGGCAAAATGCTAATCAATTTGAGCATGCAGCAAATCGAAAAATGGAGAACAGGACAGAAAACTTGGCTTGCGAGCAGCAAGCCAGTTTTGGATATCGAATGTTTTTAAGACGTTGGCGTTAGTGCTTTGTAAATCAGGCGTACAAAGCGCTTGCTAAAGCCCTCAAGTCACAACAGCCACCTGTGGTGAAACTGATGTTGTCAAGTATTTGTAATAATCGTTGTATGCCCTGCTCAATCAAACGTTTACAAGGCGAAAATGAGAGTTTTATAGGTATCTCTAAACCAATGTACAAAGACGGCTCTTGCTTGGGAAATAACTTTGGGTAAACGTAATGATTAGAGTTGTCTGTTAACAATGGAAGCTTTGCTGGCCCAGCAACAGCCCCACTAGAGACCGAGTATCTAACTCTGAAGGTTTAGTTGGTTGCCACAGTACGATAAAGCGTATCTCGTTGTTGGCTAGGGCGATTAAGACCTGCGATCGCATCCTTTAAATTATCCGCCGATTGACAGGTACCTCCCTGGGCGCCGGCCATGGAGGTAATATGCTCCTCCATCAAAGTGCCGCCAATGTCGTTACATCCCCAGCGCAGCGCTTCAGTGGCACCGTCTAACCCCAGCTTGACCCAGCTGGGTTGGTGGTTTTTAATCCACCGTCCAAGATAAATTCTGGCGACGGCTGTCAGTAACAGGGCATCTGTGACCACAGGCTGATCCCGCCCTACCCGTTTACGCAGGGGGGCAGGGGCATCTTGCCCCACAAAGGGCAGCAGTATAAATTCTGTGATCCCGATATTATTCTGAGTAAGAGACCGCTGCTGTAGCTGACGCAGCTGCTCTAAATGACTAATCTGTTGTTCAGCTGTTTCAATGTGGCCAGACAGCATCGTGCTCGTAGTCGGCATACCCAAGCTGTGGGCTAACCCGACAATTTCTAGCCAAGTGCTGGCATCAATCTTTTCTGGACAGAGCACCCGCCGCACCTTGTCGTCCAAGACTTCGGCTGCAGTCCCTGGAAGGGAGTCTACACCGGCCTCAGCCAGGGCTTGAATGACAGTGGCAAAGTCTAGACTATCTTCCCGCGCAATAAACTGTATTTCCTGGGGAGAAAATGCATGGATGTGAAGGTTTGGAAATTTGTCTTTAATGGTGGTCACTAACCGCTGATAGTACGCTAGGCTACTACCGTTAATTTTGGCAGCGGGATTTAACCCCCCTTGCATGCAAATTTCTGTGGTACCAGCGGCTACGCCAGCCGTGGCTTTTTCTAAAATTGTTTCCCAGTTAAGCCAATAGGCCCCTGGCTGTTCCGGGTCCCGGCGAAAGGCACAAAAGCTGCAATGTTGCTCGCAGATATTGGTGTAGTTGATGTTCCGGTTGACCACAAAGGTAACCCTGTCGCCCACCTGCTGCTGGCGCAGTTTATCAGCTGTGGCTCGAATCGTTTCAATGATGGCTGGATCGGTCTGTTTAAGTAGTCTGACCCCCTCCTCAGGAGAAATGTCCTGACCGTTTAAGGCTCGGTCTAAAATGCGGTTGGGAAGACTTTGTAGGGACATTGCGCTCATACTTTGATTCTGAAATTTCCTGGAATTTCTATGATGCAACTATTAGCTGGTGACATTGGCGGGACAAAAACGATTTTGCGTTTGGTACGCTCTGACGACCGGACAACTCTCCATGAAAATCGCTATGTCAGTAGTGATTATGCCGATTTAGTGCCCATGGTCAAAGAGTTTTTGGCGGCAGCTCCCATAGAGGATGTACAACTCAAAGCGGCCTGTTTTGCCATTGCTGGCCCTGTGATCAATAACCGCTCCCAGCTTACGAATTTGGCCTGGTCCTTGGGCGGAGAGCGCATTGCAGAGGAACTTGGCCTGGACCAGGTGGAGCTGATCAATGACTTTGCGGCGGTAGGATATGGGGTGCTGGGGCTACAGCCAGACGACATGTACACGCTACAGGCAGGTACTCAGGATCCGGATGCACCCATCGCTATTATTGGCGCTGGTACCGGTCTAGGGCAAGGTTTTTTGATTAACTTTGGGGGACAGTACCGGGTGTTTCCCTCAGAGGGTGGGCATGTGGACTTTGCGCCCCGCTCCGAACTGGAATTTCAGCTGCTTCACTATTTGTTAGAAAAGCATTCCATTTCTCGGGTATCGGTAGAGCGGGTTGTGTCTGGTCAGGGCATTGTGTCGATCTATCAGTTTTTGCGCGATCGCAACTTTGCCACCGAGTCTGAAGACCTGGGACAGATCGTACGTAATTGGGAGCAAGGGGCTGGTCGTCGTAATGAGTTACCCGACCCAGCTGCTGCCATTTCTAAGGCGGCAGTCACCGATCGTCTGGCCGGTCGTACCATGGAAATCTTTGTGGATGCCTATGGTGCCGCTGCGGGGAATCTTGCCCTGAAACTGCTCCCCTATGGGGGGCTTTACGTAGCTGGCGGTGTCACTGCTAAGAATGTTGATCTAATTCGCAACGGTCCGTTTTTGTCCACCTTTAGCCACAAGGGGCGCATGAGTCCGCTGTTGGACAATGTACCTGTCCACCTGGTGACCAATCAAAGTATTGGTCTGATTGGGGCTGCCCTGCGGGCGGGGCAGATCGCGTGAGTTGGCTGTACATTGACCTTGATAGAAGTGGGAATTTGGAAGGGACAGGGGGTCTGTAGAACTGGCTGTTCTCGCATGGTTTTCCCAATTCCAAACTCCGAATTCCCACTTCATCCCTAACCAAGATTTCTTGATTAGGAACTCTCCCCCAATCTTTCTTTCTTCCTGAACCTTTCCAATTTTGGTGTAAAACTTCTCGCTACAATGGTGAGCTAGTACACGGCAGCTAAGACTCTATGGCAGGTCATAGTAAATGGGCCAATATCAAACGCCAAAAGGCGCGGGTGGACGCGGTTAAGGGCAAAGTATTTGCTAAACTTTCGCGGGAAATCATTGTGGCCGCTAAACAGGGAGGGGGAGATCCTGACGGTAATTTTCAGCTGCGCACTGCCATTGATAAAGCCAAGGCCGCAGGAGTGCCTAACGATAACATTGACCGCGCGATCGCAAAAGGTATTGGGAAACTAGGTAGCGATGGGGATTTAGAGACTATCCGCTATGAAGGGTATGGCCCTGGCGGGGTGGCGGTTCTTGTGGAAGCCCTCACCGATAATCGCAATCGTACCGCAGCTGATTTACGAGCGGCCTTTAGCAAAAATGGTGGCAACCTGGGTGAAACGGGATGTGTGGGTTGGATGTTTGACCAAAAAGGGGTTGTTGTTGTTGCGGGTAATTTGGATGAAGATACTCTCTTAGAAGCTGCCATTGAAGGGGGAGCCGAATCCTATGAACTCACTGAGATAGAAGAAGATACTCCTGGAGCAGAAGTGTTTTGCCCCCCCAGTAGTTTAGAAACCCTAAGCGAATATCTGAAAGTTGAAAGCTATCAGGTCAAAGATATTGAAGTTCGTTGGGTACCCAGTAATACGGTAGATGTGACCGATACGGAGCAGGCTAAATCTCTCTTAAAAATGATGGAAGCCCTCGAAGATCTTGATGATGTGCAATCTGTGACCGCTAACTTTGATATGAAAGAAGAGATTTTAGCGGCTGTTTTTTAGCAAATTAGCTGAAGAAAGTAAGGTGAATTCTAGTGAACGTCTACGGGCAGCTAGAGCCGTTGCTGATTGAGGGGATGAAACGATCTGTAGGACTTACTATTCACCTGAATTTGGCAGATGAAATCATCCCGAAGATCGGCAACGCCCCTGTAGATAGTCCTGATATGAGCTGTTGTTTGAGTGGAGAGAACGTTCTCCCTACTCTACCCCTTTAAAAAGAAAAATGTCTGACCCTATAAAGCCCCCAGGGTCAGACAGCTCACCTGTAAAACGCGCTAGACAAGATTTAATGCAATCACCCAAAATGCCCCCTCGGATGATCAGTAGCCTTGTACGCGTTCTTCAGAATTAGTTTTATTGTCGCTTTCTCTCTAGGCAAAAGCTTCCTCGGAAATACCTAAATTAAACCGACAATGAGCCTAAATGCCTGTGCCATTTTACGTATATTCACGTCCTAAACATCTACCGCGAGATAGAGTTTAGCGTTAGATATGGATTACCCTCTACCTATTAGCAAAGCTTGCCTAAGCATCTTCGCTAATAACAACTTTCTCTTGGTAAAGGGCTAAAAGTTTATCTAGAACATTTTCAATGGTGAGATCGTCGGTAACAACTTCGATAGCATCTTCTGCCTGGCGCAGTGGCGAAATCTTGCGAGTACTGTCCTTATGATCCCGTTCACTAATAGCTTGAGCTAACTTTGTCAAATCAGGAGCTGGCTGACTTTGTTTTGCTAAGTCTCGTTGACGACGACGGGCGCGCTCTTCAACCGAAGCCGTTAGAAAGATTTTTAATTCGGCATCTGGAAAAACATGGGTGCCAATGTCTCGACCATCAGCAACAATGCCCCCAGCCAAGCCATACTGCATTTGTTGTTTGACCAGGGCTTGGCGCACCGCTGATTGCGCCGCAATAGCAGAAACGTTAGCCGTTACTTCAGGAGTACGAATGGCTTGGGTAACAGTCGTATCATTTACCCATACTTCAGGAGGCTGCAACACTTGCTCGGATTGATTGGCCACTAGCTTAATCGCGCACTTGGACAGAAGCTCTGCCACAGCCACTTCATCCCTGGGATCGCAGCCTTGGGAAAGAACGTACCAGGTGAAAGCGCGGTACATAGCCCCGGTATCGAGATACAGTAGACCTAATTTGTGGGCCAGCTGCCTAGCTACAGTAGACTTACCTGCCCCTGCCGGACCATCAATGGCAACAATGGGCCGCCTGTCTCTGAGGACTACATTGTCGATTAATCGCGTAGTCCCTACAAATGCTGCTACTGCCAACATACCAACTGTCTCAATCTTTTCTAAGGGGGCCAGAGTGTACGGGTTGACCAGCTCAACGTACTGAGGAGTAATAGCAGGTGCTGTTTCTAAGTACTCCAAGACGATAGAAGCTAGGGAATGTTGCGATCGCACCCCCAGTTCCTTGAATTTTCGTTGAGCACTCCTTAACCCCCGATTGAGTATAACTGCTTGTTGACGTTCTTGCCCGTTTAGATATTTATTTCTAGAACTCAAGGCCAACCCATCGGACTCGCGAACGATGGGACAACCAATAACGCTTCCTGGTAGGTTGAGGTCTTTAACCAGGCAACGGATAATCGCTAACTGTTGAGCATCCTTTTGGCCAAAATATGATCGTTGGGGCCGTACTAGACTGATTAGCTTGGTGACCACCGTAGCGACTCCATCAAAGTGCCCTGGCCGAAATTTGCCGCATAGCTGCTGGACTAATGTTGGCGGCGGCAGCACCCTAGCTAAGGATGCCGAATCTTCGACGTTTGGACCATACAAGTCTTCAGATGTAGGGGCAAATATACAGTCCACGCCAACGGTTTCACAGAGGTTGGCATCCCTATCTAACATGCGAGGATAGGCGGCTAGATCCTCATTAGGGCCAAACTGCAAAGGATTTACAAAAATGCTGACAACCACCAGTTCATTGTCGCGACGGGCCTGACGAATCAAGCTGAGATGACCCTGGTGAAGTGCGCCCATAGTGGGCACTAACCCAATCGTCCCTGACTGCTGCTTTAACCAGCACTGCAGCCCTTCCACCGTCTTCAGTAAACGCAAAATTCCCCGGATGCTAAACACAAGGTTTAACGATACCAGACGGGTAGTACACCCATCTGAGTAATCCGGGGAATGAGATGGGAAATGTCGTCAGAGCTCTAGCGCAGTACCTCGATTTGTACAGGTCCCACACCTGCTGAACGTAGGCCGATGGCACTAGCAGCTCCAGCTGACAGGTCAATCACGCGCCCATGGCTGTAAGGACCCCGGTCGTTAATGCGTACAACCACTTGCTGACCGTTATTTAGATTGGTCACCCGTACTCGAGTGCCAAAGGGGAGAGTACGGTGGGCAGCGGTCATCGCATATTGGTTAAAGGATTCTCCGCTGGCACTAGTACGGCCATGGAAACCTGGGCCGTACCATGAAGCCATACCGCTGTAGCTAGAACGGACAGCTGCCACTTGCTGTACAGGGGGGCGAGGCTCAGGTCTGCCGATCACTTCCGTAACGGGTTCGGCTCTATCATTCCCCAACAAACGCCGCAGCCGGTTAGTGACTTGCAGTGCATTTTCAGCTTCATTGTCAGTGGCATCAGGAAGCCGTACGGTATTGCCCAGCTTAACCAGCAGAGCGTCCCCTGCCATCACCACATAGCTTCCTTCTTTCCAATGAGCCGTAAATTCAACTGCCTTGGCTGCCATCTGCTCAAGCTGAGTGGCCATCTCAGAAGCATCAGATACGACACCTTCAGCCGCTATGGCACTAGAGGGTAACCAGCCGGAGACAATATTCGTAGTCTCGGCTGCATCAACGTAGGTTAAAACAGGAATATTTCTGACATAAACCGTTGCAGCCTGCCGGTTTTCGATGGGATGGGCCTTGACTCGAACGGTGGTTGCCGCCTCAAGGGTGGATTGAAGCGTATCAGCTGAGGTCGGCTGTAATGACTCGCGGGTAACTGAAATCTGCAGAGGCGTATCAGGACTGGCATCAAGCGCTTGAGCATTGGCCCTAGTCGCCGTAGATACAACGGTGGATAGTAAAACCGTCGCTACTAAACTGCTGATTAACTGTTGACTCATAAACAGGATTGCACTAAGCGTAAGCGTCTACATCGCAGAGCCAGAAGTGACAAATTCAATAGATTGAACAGAGCAGCTTCGGGGTGTCGATGCATCGCGGACAGAAAAAATTCAACGCGATTTAATCTATCACGAAGAATTTCAGATGTGGAACCGCGAATTTGGGCGTAAAAATCAACGATCCATACACATTTAATCTTTATGATCTCTTTATCAATTGAAGAGCTATCTTGGCAGCTCAAGACTTGTAGACAGTTTTTCAGCTGGCCCAACCCCCTAATGAGTTTTTGAAAAGTTATGTATCGAATTCCAATGATTACAGATTATTAATAGCTCCTCGACTATTTAGTCGTGATTTTTGGATGAAGAGCTTGGTTGTTTGTTCAGATTTGCTGACGCAAATGCTCTTAATGACGGACATTGAATGATTCCAGGGCTATTTGAACATTCCCTCACCTAAGGTGTCGTAAAGTAGTCAAGTTATTTGAGCAAAAGGCTATGGATTATCGGCAAGCAGGAGTGGATGTGGTCGCTGGGCGAGCGTTTGTAGAGACGATTCGTAGTCTTGTAGAGCAGACCCATCGCCCTGGAGTACTGGGTGGTTTGGGTGGATTTGGAGGTTATTTTGAGCTGCCTACGGGGTATCAGCAGCCTGTATTGGTATCGGGTACAGATGGCGTGGGTACAAAGCTCAAGCTGGCCCACAGTCTGGATCGACACAATACGGTGGGAATTGATTTGGTGGCGATGTGTGTCAATGATGTGCTCACATCGGGGGCAGAGCCGCTGTACTTCTTGGATTATTTGGCGACGGGCAAGTTAGCCCCTGAGCAGCTTGCTCAGGTAGTGGCGGGTGTGGCTGAGGGGTGTCGCCAGTCGGGCTGTGCACTCTTGGGCGGAGAAACGGCTGAGATGCCGGGGTTCTACGGCCAGGGTGAATATGACATGGCCGGGTTTTGTGTCGGTATTGTTGAGAAAAGTACCATTTTGGATGGTTCTCAAGTGCAGGTGGGGGATGTGTTGATCGGGTTACCCAGCAGCGGTGTTCACAGTAATGGCTACAGTTTAGTGCGCAAGATTATGGCAGAGGCTCCGCGCCAGGAAGCTTTGGGGGGAGGAGCTAGCGATCGCACCCTGGGCTATGGTTGGGATGAATGCCCTGATCTTTTAAGCGGCCAGTCGTTGGGTGCTGCGCTCTTAACACCTACCCAGCTTTACGTAAAGCCGGTACTGGCGGCTCTAAAAAGTGGTTTGGATATTCATGCCATGGCCCACATTACAGGCGGTGGTTTTCCTGAAAATTTGCCCCGCTGTATTGGAAAAAATCAGTCTATATATATAGAGAAAAATAGCTGGCCCATATTACCTATTTTCCAATGGCTCCAGGCCGCTGGTGATGTGGCGACTGCCGAAATGTTCAATACCTTCAATATGGGTATTGGCTTTGTGTTGATTGTCCCAGCAGACCAGGCGGATGCGGTCCTAGCTCAGTTTGATCTGGCCTACCCCATTGGTACGGTCATTGCAGGCAATGGAGTGGTCACCGGTTTGCCGGAAGGTTAGTATACGTTGGGAATAGAAAAATTGTTAGCGTTGCTGAGCCCCGATAGGATTTGATTTGCTCAATGTGGCTAATGGCTAAGTTGACGGATTGGTTTCTAAATCAGCAACGGCAAAAATCCACTCGGAGGAACTGATTTTGAGCGCTCGGACAGGTAGCTGGCAGCCAGCTGCGATCGCACTTTTAGCTATTATTACCGGTCTTGTTCTGACCAGTACATTAGTGATCATCAACCCGGGGCAGGCCGGTGTGTTGAGCATCTTAGGAAAAGCCCAGGACAGTCCCTTACTAGAGGGTATTCACTTCAAGCCACCGTTGGTGTCCTTTGTTGACATATATGATGTCACGGTGCAAAAGTTTGAAGTCCCCGCTGAAAGTTCTACTAAGGACTTGCAGGATCTGCGGGCACGGTTCGCCATCAACTTTCGGTTGGACCCCAGCACCATTGTCGAAATCCGCCGTAAGCAGGGGACGTTAGCCAATGTGGTGACCAAAATTATTGCTCCCCAAACCCAAGAATCCTTTAAGATTGCAGCGGCTCGCCGTACGGTAGAAGAAGCGATTACACAGCGAACCAAACTCAAAGAAGACTTTGACGATGCCCTAAGTAGCCGTCTAGAAAAGTACGGCATCATTATTCTCGATACCAGTGTGGTCGATCTCTCCTTCTCGGATGAGTTTGCCCGTGCCGTAGAAGAAAAACAGATCGCTGAACAGAGTGCGCGGCGGGCGGTCTATGTAGCACAACAGGCTGAGCAAGAAGCCCAGGCCGAGATCAACCGTGCCAAGGGCCGAGCCGAAGCTCAGCGACTGCTGGCAGAAACCCTTAAAGCCCAAGGGGGTGAACTCGTACTTGAAAAAGAGGCCATTGAAGCTTGGAAGGCGGGCGGTTCCCAAATGCCCAGGGTTTTAGTTATGGGCGAAAAGGGTGGTCAGGTACCATTTATTTTCAACATGGAACAGCAATAGACAACAGTCTTAAAACGTTGTTTTCAAAAGCGGGTGTGTTCTATGGGACACACCCGCTTTTTTACACCTATTGACGCACGTAAATATGGATAAACCCATTACTGTTGCGTTCAATGCGGCCCTCTAAACCATTGTTTTCAAACGAATATTGTTCTAATGCACCCGTTCGTACCTGCTCTAGACCATTTTCAATTTCTTGTGTGGATTGCCAATTGAGCATGCCGGTCAGGGTACTGCGCATCACCAATCGGTCATAGGAGGGGGCGAACGCAGCCTCGGTTTGTTGAACAGTGTCCCCTGTCGCATCGTACACATAAGCGACTGTAGCCCGGTTTGGATCGAGTTCATAGACAGCTGTGGTGGCTGAGGCTGAGGCTGATTGTCGAGTCGGAGAACCCAATCGATCATTAATAGCCGTGGCGGTAGTACCCGGAGCAAAACCGGGGACAGTTACCACACCGCCGCTGCCGCTTGCCGCAGTAGCCGGATTCCCACTGTTGCTTAAAATCAATGGTGGATTAGGTCCTGACTGAGTCGGTTCTGGTATTTTTATCGGAGGAATGCTGACCTCGATAGGGGTGCTAGGCACCTCAGGTAGAATGTCTTCTACATTAGGCAAATTTACGTCTGGTATTGTTACCTCAGGAATGTTCACCTCAGGTAAATTTGCCGTTTGTTCGCGGAAGTTATCCCAGCTACTGCGGGCAAAGGTATAAACGCGATAGCCCCCGTAGCCTAGTCCCCCCAAAAGACCTAGAAGCATGAGGGAAAATAAGCCTTTAAAGAAGCCAGGACCCTGGCGTCTGGGCTTTATCGGTTCTGGAGAAATTGCCTCTGGAGATGCCACTGTGGCAGTTGTTCTGCCGATGCCCGTAGGGGGTCTTGGGGAAACAACCTGAGTTGCTTGGGTAGTTTGGTTTCTAGGCTGAGGGGCCGATGGTTGCGGTACCTGGTCAAACAGTCTCAGCCAGGTAGCCATGGACTGGGGGCGCTGTGCTAAATCTAGGGCCATACCCTGAAGGATGGCCTGTTCAGTGGCTGGACTCAAGCGACGATTAAACTGACTGGGGGGAATGAGGGGCTGGTGCGATCGCAGCACCGAAGCCATGGGTACTTCCCCAGTCACTGCCGAATAGAGGGTGGCTGCCAGCCCATAAACATCCGATGCGGCTGACCGTCTCGCTTTAGGCAAATACTGCTCTAAGGGGGCATACCCTTCTGAAACAAGATTGGTGTGGGTTTGGGTGCTGCCACTGCTAAGCTCTCGGGCAATGCCAAAGTCAATCAAAATGGCACTGTCCCCATTCACCATAATATTTTGGGGTTTCACATCTCGATGGAGCAGTCCCCGATTGTGGACCGTTTGTAAGGCTCCCGCAATTTGCCGAATGTATCGCAACGCCTTAGCTTCAGCCAGGGGGCGACCTGGAAAAATCAGAGCGGATAGGGGTTGCCCCGGAATAAAATCCATCACTAGGTAGGGCTGCCCTGCTTCTACAAAATAGTCCGTGACCTCAACAATGTGGGGATGCTGACACCGGGCTAAGCGACGAGCTTCGTTTTCAAACCGTTGCAGTTGCTGTGCTTTTTCAGCTCCAGTATCGGGCCAGCGCAGGGTTTTGATCACCACCTGTTGATCTAGGGGGTGGCGTGTGGCCCGATAGGTTATCCCAAAACCACCATGGCCAAGTTCCTCTGTAATGGTGTATTTGCCATTTTGGAGGCTGGCACCCACCAAGTTTATGTTGTCCACCGCGCGACTCCAGACGATGTCTCAGCATCACATCTAGCACAAAATTTCCTTTTCTGCATAAAATAAGCGCCAGCCTAAAAACTGGGCTATTTTCTTTTTCTAGAGACACCGTTGACCAGGATACTACCCCTGGCTAAGCTGCAAAGCTTAAAGCCAGGATGCATACACCCTCTGAACATAGCTGAGCAGCGATTTGGTTCAGCCAACGTCTTGCCTTTAGTATTGCTGCCAATCTATGATTTATTGTCCGCTGAGACGGATGCTTTCAGAGTCTTTCGGAGTTCTTGTTCATGAAGCCTGAGCAAAAACAGCGCCTGCTCAACGCTAAAGAAAATATTAGGGCAGCCCAGTTGTTGGCCCATAGTCACTTCCACGATATTGCTATTTCCCGTGCTTACTATGCCATGTTGTATGTGGCTGAGGCCCTGCTGTTAGATAAGTCTGCGGCTATTCCCACTAAGCATGAAGCAGTCTGTAGCGCATTTGTAGAAACATTTTCGAAACAGAGTTTGCTGTTTCAACCCTATGGCAGCTATTTGAGTGATGGTTTAGAGGCTCGGTTTAGGGCCGACTATTCCCACGGCGAAAAAGCTACCTTGGTGGTCGCTAAGCAGCATATCAATCGGGCCAGGGTATTTTTGGACTTAGCAAGGCACTATCTAACCAATGAAGTAGATGCTGAAGCCCCTGTTCAGGTGGGAGCCAGCAGCGGGCGAGCCTAGAATTAAGGTACGCTCATCGGGGCGAGAAGAAGATTGCTGATTTTTCAGATGGTGGGCTCTGTGGAACCTGCAACGTGTAGGTTTGAAAGCCCAAAGCCATTTTGAAGATCGGCAACTGCATCGCTTCTTATTTAGTTTGCTTACGTTGCTCAGCTAGCTTGAGTAACGTTTCTGCATGGGAAGCTTTGGTAATTGGGTAAAAATAGGCTAATACGATACCTCCCAGTAGGAGTACCAATGGCACTGGCCCCATAAAAAAGCGAATGGCCAGTAGGGCAGATTCTGGCTGTTGTACCACTGCCGATTGTTGTGCAGTTTCCTTGATGAAGCCGGACATTTCTAGCGCCAAACTTACCAAGAAAATACCGGCGGCCAACCCTATTTTTTGTAGCAGGGTCATAAAGGCATAAAAGGCACCTTCACTACGTTGACCGGTTTTGAGCTCGTTGAGTTCAATCACATCTGGCAAGATTGACCAAGGCACCACATAGGCGGTGGCTACCCCAAAGCTGGCCAAAATACATAGCAGGTACAAGGCATTCAGCTGACCAGGCTGTAAAAAGAAAAGGGCGATTTGTACTAGGATCCAAAAGCCGCTGCCCAGGAAATAAAGTCCTTTCTTGCCCACACGCTTGGCCAAGAGGTTACAAATAAACATCATGCCAATGGCGGTTCCTTGGACTAAAAGTGCTGCTAGGAAGTAGTCATCGGCTCCCATCCAAAATGTCACATAGAAGGGAATGATTGTTGCAGTAATCTGCAGGGCCAGCCATGAAAAAAGGTAAATGCCCACTACAAACAAAAAAGGCCGATTGCTAAAAACAACTTTGAGCTGCTTGGCAAAGGATTCATCCTCAGATGCTTGACTGTCATTTAGGGTGCGCCCTCGATAGGCCGATTGCTGTTGGGCGTGGTGAAAGGTACCCAACACGCACCAATAGATAGTAACGATGGAAATGCCCCCGCCCAGCGCTCCCAAAATTTGATACTGACGCTGGGCATCGGTGACCAAGGTGCTGACCACCAAACCTATCGCTAAAATCAGCACTGCCCCTGCCAGGGAAAAAGACAGGCGAAATGACGTTAGCTCCGTGCGTTCGTCATAGTCTTCCGTCATTTCTGCCGTCAGCGTGGAGTAGGGCAGGTTGGTGGTGGTGAAAAAGATTTGAAAGGTGATGGAAACAATTACGTAGTAACAGAACAGGGCGGTTTGAGTCGTGAATCCTGGCACGATGCGGCTCATAAAGAGGGCTACCTGATTGATCAGATCAGAGCCTGGCACAAGCCAATTGAATAAAAAGGTGAGACCAAAAGGGACACCGGTTAAAACAATCCAAGGGTATCTCCGCCCCCAGCGGGTACGGGTGCGATCGCTAAGAATTCCTACCAGTGGATCATTGACCGCATCCCAAATTTTGCCAATTAGCAGCACTGTGCCAGCTGCTAGCGGTTCTAATCCGGCCACATTGGTCAAAAAAATCAAAAATGAGAATGCCAGTAAATTAGACGTTAGACCTGCCCCAAAGTCTCCTGCCCCGTAGGCTAGCTTGGTAGATAGTCTTAGCTTAGGCGGATGGTTTGGCTGGCCTACAGTTTCCATAAGGTTACGAAGATGGCTAAGGAGTAGCCCGAGTAAATTCCCCGGTCAGAGACATCTAGATTAAAGCCTTCTGGAGCTCTCAAACATCAATTTATTCAACTATTTGCAACTGTCCTAATGGTGAGCGACGCAGAACGGATGATTTTCCCAAGGGCTGAGAAGTTGGAAGTCGGATCACAGGTTGCGATGGCGTTATATTATTTGCCTATTTATGTCGTTGCCTACCCATGGTTGCTCCCTCTGATTCTTCAGTATCTAACTCCCCTACCGATTTACATGTGTCTTGGTCAGACTACGATCGAGCGATTGAAACGTTAGCGATCGCAATTTACCAGTCAGGATGGCAATTTAACCAAATTGTCTGCCTTGCCAAAGGGGGCCTGAGAATCGGTGACATCCTTTGCCGAATTTATGACCAACCCTTAGCCATTCTCTCCACCGCTTCCTACGGTGGTGAAAGCAACAGAACCCGTGGGGCCATCACCTTTTCTAGAGATTTAAGTATGACCACCCCTAACCTAGGGAGCCAAGTCTTACTAGTGGATGACTTGGTAGATTCCGGTCATAGCCTAAAGCGCAGCATTAGTTGGCTGCAGCATCGCTATGGGTTTTATATCGATGAAATTAGAACGGCAGTTATTTGGTACAAAGACTGTTCGATTATTAAGCCCGATTACTACGTCGACTATCTAGATAGTAATCCTTGGATTCATCAGCCCTTCGAAAAATATGAGGAAATGACTATTGAGGCCTTGGCCCAGAGTCAACAGTCTTAGGTTTCTAGAGAACAAGCCTTGAAAGCGTTGTGTTGTCGGAAGATGATCATGTGGCTTAACTGAGGCCAGTTAGAAGTCTTCTGTCAAAGGCTGTTGCGTATGTTTACTGGGCTCTAGGTCACATTTAGTGGGCTAGTCCGTAAATCTGTGTAGATTTTGTCTGGAATAGGTTCCTTTGCAAGGGTAGAAAATCACATCGGAGTTACTAAACCTTGGGCAAGGTAATCGATGAAATGTTGGCTGCCAGGTCATTCAAGTCATCGATTAATTTTCTAAATTAGCCCCGGCGTTCAGTTTAGTAACAGAAAATTGTCTACTATTTACAAGAAGAAACCTACCATGCCACAGATCACGTTATCTGGAAGAATTCGCGACTTTAAAGATAGCCATGCCGATTTTGAGCATGTTATCGCTGCTGAGAAAAACATTGTTGAACCTGTTCTTGGTAACGATCAAAAGCCTGTTTATAAAGGTGGTGAAGGTAAAACCACATCGACTAAAGATAATTTTGACCAGTGGTTTCGAGATACTAATACCATTAACCAAGGTCAACGCTTAGACATTGTTTTAAACGATGATGATAATGACGGTGTTTTTACCTATAACAATCCTGAGTTCTTTCCCATTGATGGTGAACTGTTGGGGAATGAAGGCCGTAAACACAACTATCACTTTACCTATGAGGTCCATTCTGAGTTTACCTATCAGGGCCATGAGAAGTTCACGTTCTCAGGAGATGATGACCTGTGGGTCTTTATTGATGGCAAGCTAGTGATTGATTTGGGTGGTGTCCACGGTTCTCTGACCGATACCATTGATCTCAAGCTTGAGGAAGGAAAAACTCAGCTCAGCCAGGTATTGGGATCTGGTGAGACATTAGTTTTAGAACAAGGTAAAAATTATTCATTCGATTTATTTTTTGCAGAGCGCCACACGGTTGAATCTCACTTTCGCATTGATACGTCCCTATTGCTCAAGCCTGCGCCTGTAGTCTGTCTTAAGTCTGCTGATTCCAAGGCGACTGAACCTGCTAAAGGCGAAATTTGTACTGATACTGGTAAGCTGCTGGTCTGTGCTGAAGAACCTGTGATGGAGACCACGGTGGTGTGTTACACAGTTGGTGGTACCGCCACAGAGGGTGAGGATTATCAGCCTATTCAGCGTAGTGTCACCCTTTTAAAGGGTGAGAAAGAAGCTTGTATTGACATTACTCCCATCGCAGATGAAGTGGACTGTGAAGAGGATGAGACTGTTGTTGTAATTCTACAGCCTGGTGAAAACTATGATGTTGGTGACTGCAGTGTCGCTAAGGTGAAAATTGCAGAATCAATCCCTGTTCCTAAGAAGCCTAACTACTTGGTAATCTGTATCGTGTTGGTGTTAGTAGCCAGTTGCGTAGCCTGGTTCTGTTTGCACTAAGTTAGCTCTTCAAAAATAAAATACGGGCTCTGGGTCATGCCTAGGGTCTTGTATGCTTTTTGGGCCTTGGCGTTTTCCTGTTCAACGTACAAGCGAAATCCGCACACGTTTGGGGTGTGGTCGGCTGCCAGTGTTTTGATAAAGCTATACATGCGGCTATATAAGCCACGCCGTCGATAGTCGGGATGTACATAAACACTTTGTATCCACCAGAGGAGACCATTGCGCCAGTCACTCCATTCAAAGGTAATCATCAGGCAGGCGATGACCCGTGCTTCTATGTCTGCCACAATGTAAAAGCCTCGATCGGGATGCTCTAGCAAGGATCGAACGCCTGCAAGAATCGTCTCAGGGGCAAGCTTTCTTTGTTCTGTTTCCCAAGCCATGGCCTGATTAAAGTCAGCGATAGTTGGAATATCCTCAGGAGATGCGTAGCGAATGGTAATTGAACTGGATGTAGATTGAGACGTTGGCACGATGAGACTCCCCGCGTTTGATAGTTATGGTTTGTAAGTATGGCTTTATGTGCTAGCTTTTTCGGGTCGCTTAAGGATGCGTCGTAAACGGATAGCAGGCAGGCGTTGAGCTTTTAGCCTGCCACCTTAAATACGATTAGCCTCTAAATCTCCATGGTGTCTGATTTTCTTCAGAAAACGTTTTTGGGCAATACGATCGCAGCCTATGGTAATTCCTTACTTTATATTGCTATTGGGTTTGCGATCGCACATCTGCTCAAACGTCTGATTCTCAATCGATTAGAACGTTGGGCCAAACGCACCACCACCAGTTTGGACGATCAGCTGGTACGGCTAGTGGAGCGCCCTACCCTGTGGCTGCTGTATTTAGGTTCCTGCTATATCGGTCTGCAAAACCTCAGCCTGTCAAATAGCCTGTCCCAGCTACTGACCGTCGTCGGTATCATCTTTGCAACATTGCTGTTGCTTCAGCTGGTGGGGTCCGTTGCAGAATATGGTCTGCGGATCTACGGCTTTCTCCATCGCGATCAGCCTAACCTTCGACAAAGTCTCAACGCCCTGATTCCGGCTGTTCGAGTTATTTTATGGGCCATTGGTATTGTCTTTGTTCTCGATAACTTAGGATTTGACATTTCTGCAGTGGTTACCGGTCTGGGCATTGGGGGTGTCGCTATTGCCTTGGCATCCCAGGGGATTTTGCAGGATTTGTTTAGCTACTTTTCAATTTTGTTGGATCGGCCTTTTGAGATTGGCGACTTTATTGTTGTCGGTGCCATGGCGGGCACCGTCGAGCAAGTGGGTATCAAAACCACGCGGCTTAAAAGTATCAACGGAGAACAGCTCGTTTTAGCCAATACAGACCTAACTGCATCCCGGATTCAAAACTTTAAACGCATGGCTCAGCGGCGGGTTTTGTTTACCCTAGGGGTGATCTACGAAACAGATTTAGAACAGTTAAAAAATGTTCCAGAGATTATTCGCGATGTTATTGAGGGTACTCCTAATGTTGTTTTTGATCGTGCCCATTTTCTAAAGTTTAGTGATTTTAGCCTGGACTACGAAGTGGTGTATTTGGTGGAGACCAATGACTATATGGCCTACTGTGATGCACAGCAACAGATTAATTTTGCGATTAAAGAGCGATTTGATCAGCTTGGGATTGAATTTGCCTATCCCACCGAGGTGATGTACGTAAATGGTGATAGCGCTGTATCAGATAAATAATGTGAAGCTATCACGATGGTGGAAATCGGGGTCTTTCCCTGGATGGACGAGAGCCCAGTGGGAGGTACGGTCTGTCTGCAGGATGGTGCTAATTCCCATTTCTAGGGGCTGAGCTGAGGGGAGCCACGGTTCTGTTGGAATGTTTAGGACTAACTGGTAGCCCTGGGGGATGCTTTGCCAGATGCTTTTAATACTATGGCAACCCATTTCTCGGGCCATTCCCTGGCGATAGCTTTCAAAACGGTACAGGTTCCAATCTCCCTTAGGTGCCACGTTGATTTCCCAATAGTGGGAAGCGTTGGGCATACCGATAAAGGCTTCAAAGCAGGTGGTTTGCCACAGTTTGTCGCGACGGCTGGGGGCTGTGCTAGCTAAAGGGGGCACGACTAAATTGTCTAAGGTGCCGGTGACTGTGTATTTAAGGGCGAGGGTGGATTGCGATCGCGCTACATCTCCAGCAATAACCACATCAGAAATTGTTTCAAAAGGAGAGAGAGAAAACGGAACTGCCATGGTCGAATACTCAGATGTTTCAGGTACTTGCAGATTATAAAATCCTCGATCCTCATATCCTGAATCAACGGGTGCCAAAAAGTGAAAAAGCAAGGGACTTTGTAGGGTGCTGTGGGCGAAGTGTAAGGGTACAAAACTGCCATGACTACTCCCCTGGTAATGTGCAGCCCCAATTCGCTATGATCAGCGATA
The DNA here is from genome assembly GCA_039024555.1 of Cyanobacteria bacterium P01_D01_bin.156. GTDB lineage: Bacteria > Cyanobacteriota > Cyanobacteriia > Phormidesmidales > Phormidesmidaceae > Leptothoe. The sequence goes on along the minus strand of JBCCQQ010000004.1, from coordinate 1,260 downwards.
GAGGCCTTGTTTTTCGCACATTCATGGCTAGAGATCGCTTCCATAATATAGTTCGAGCTGCCCTTGAAAAAGAGGGTTGGTCGATTACGGATGATCCTTATGAAATCAACGTTGGGGAAGTTGACTTTGAAATTGACCTTGCGGCTGAACTGATTGCTGCAGAGCGGGACAATGAAAAAATCACTGTGGAGATCAAAAGCTTTATTGGTCGTTCAGCTGTTTCCGACTTCCATACGGCCCTTGGACAATATATCAACTATGAATTTGCCTTAGCTGAAGTAGATCCGCAGCGAACGTTATATTTAGCCGTTCCAGAAACAATTTATCAATCGTTTTTTCAGCGACGTTTTATTCGTTCTGTCATTGAGAAAACACAGATTAATTTGCTTACCTATGATCTAAATCAGGAGGTTATTCAGCAATGGCTGTAGAGCAATATCGCCAATGGATTCAGAACATATTATTGGAAAGGGCTAACCGCAAGCCTACCTTTCCTGAAATTGAAACCCAGGCCATTCTCGATACGGAGCGAGACCATTATTTACTTTTGCATACGGGCTGGCGGAATAATCGCCGCACCCATGGATGTAGTCTTCATTTAGACATCAAAGATGGCAAAATCTGGATTCAGCACGATGGTACTGAAGCTGGGATTGCCACACAGCTTTTAGAACTTGGCGTTCCGAATGAGGATATTGTTCTGGGCTTTCAGGCTCCGGAAATGCGACCATATACAGAATTTGCGGTCAGCTAGGGATTTGAGTCTGTCGTAGGGGGGGGCTTTGCCCAACGCACCGTTCTCCTATGTTTTTGCAGGCAAGGGAGTGCCTGTTGCATCTACGCCATTGGCGGCTAAAACCTGGTGGGCAATCTTTGCATAGTCATTTAGGCTGGGAATTTGCGTAAAGTCTTGAAGACAGTCCAATGCTTCTAAAGCCATGGCCACAGATTTTTCGGGGTCAGGTTTTGACTGCAAATAAAAAATACTTAGATTAATCAGCGTCATCGCAACGTCTGGCAAATAGGTGCGCGGGTTCTCCTGGGCTAACTCGCGATACACCTGCAAGGCTTCTTCGTAGTTAGTCTGAGCCTGAGCATACTCATTTTTAGCTTTTTGCAAAATTGCCAAATTGTTGAGCGACATCGCAACGTCTGGCAAATAGGTGCGCGGGTTCTCCTGGGCTAACTCGCGATACACCTGCAAGGCTTCTTCGTAGTTAGTCTGAGCCTGAGCATACTCATTTTTAGCTTTTTGCAAAT
>JBCCQQ010000003.1:0-204614 GCA_039024555.1 Cyanobacteria bacterium P01_D01_bin.156 | reverse complement strand
GGGAGAAGGTTGTCGGTACATTTCCCGAAGTAGGTGCAAGGGTTGTGAGCATTTTAGCTAGTTTCCCGTGCACTTAAGCACGTCGCAATAGATTGAAACCCTTGCAAAATCTGGGTGCCTGACTTTAACAGCAAACCCTATCTAGGCTGTAACCGTAATTACTCAAGAGTGTTAGGTTCAACGGCGACTGACATGGTGGGTAAAACAGACTATGACATGCCTTGGGGAGCGGAGTATGCCGCCCATACTCAGATAGACGATCGGCAAGTCATGCAGTCTGAAACTCCAAAGCTTGGTGTAGAAGAATCTTTTTTGCAAAGGGATGGACAACAGATCTGGGTTGAGACTAATAAATTACCGCTTCAAGATCTATCAGGCGCTGTGGTAGGTGTCTTGGGAACCTATCAGGATATTACGGTACGTAAGCAATTAGAACTGCAATTGCAAAGCTCCCAAAAGCAGCTTAGTGAGGTTTTAGATAGTGCGATCGCAGGTATTATTCGCTGGCGGCTTTATCCAGATAAGTCAATGCAATATGACTATATCTCACCCCATTGTGTTGATAATTCTGGATATTCTGCTGAAGAGTTATTGTCAGCACCACAGATTTGGCAGTCCAGTGTTGTTCCTGAGGATTGGACAACTTCTATCTTGCCAGCAATAGACGCAATCCTGAGCACGAAGCAGACGTCTACTCACAATATGGAATATCGGCTGCGTCGTAAAGATGGCTCCATTTGTTGGGTTTTAGCCAATAGCTTTGCACGGTGGCAGGAAACAGGCCACTATTGGGAGATCACTAGTGTAGAAACAGATATTAGCGATCGCAAACGAGCAGAACTGCAGCTACAGAATTTAATTGCAGGAACTGCAGCCACCACAGGTCAGGACTTTTTTCCAGCATTAGCTAGACATATTGCTGAAGCATTGAATGTTTCTTATGTGTTTGTGGCTGAGCTTTGTGATGGGCATCAAATGCTTAGTACGTTAGCCGTTTGGGCAAATGGGGAGCTTCATCCTAACCATCGTTATGCATTGTCTGGAACTCCTTCTGAGCAAATTATACAGACTGGGTTTTATCACTGTGACTATGATATTCAAAAGCACTTTCCTAATAATCATGTATTATCCAACATGAATGCAGAGAGTTGTTTAGGGGTTGCTCTTCGGGATGTCCATGACAACGTGACTGGAGTTTTTTGCATTTTTCATCATCAACCTCTAGATGAAGGACAAAAGGCTATTCCTATTTTGCAGGCCTTTGCAGCTCGTGCAGCGGCTGAATTAGAGCGTCAGCGAGCTAATCTAGCGCTAGAGAAGCTAAATCATGCACTAGAGCTTAAAGTGACAGAACGCACTGCCGAATTACAGGAAAGAGAACAGTTTTTGCAAACAGTCCTTGATACATTTCCATTGCAGATCTTTTGGAAAGATCGTAACTCTATATACCTGGGGGGAAATCGTAACTTTTTTGCATGCATGGGCGTTTCCAGTCTGGCAGATATTCAAGGCAGAACAGATTATGAGTTTTCTCGCACAGTGGAGGACGCTGAACTCTTGCGCGAAAGCGATCGCCAAGTTATGGACTCTGATACTTCTAAATTAGGAATTATTACAGCTCACTATCTGCCTGATGGTTGTCAACGTTGGATTGAGACAAATAAACTACCTCTGCATAATTTGAAGGGAGATGTGATTGGAGTCCTGGGTACCTGGCAAGATATTACGGATAAGAAAGTAGCCATAGAAACAGTTAAACAGCAATTAGCAGCGATTGAAGCCGCAATCGATGGCATTGGTATCCTCCAAAATGGCATTTTTATTTATGTGAATCAGGCTTATCTGAACCTGTTTTCATATACGCGGGCCGAAGAGTTATTGGGGCAATCTTGGCAAACTCTGTACGATCCAAAAGAGGTATCACGTCTGAAACAGAACGTATGCCCAGTTTTAGAGAGGGATGGTGCTTGGCAGGGAGAGGCTGTTGCTACCCGTAAAGATGGTTCCACCTATGTCCAAGGAGTGTCACTCACCTCAATGGATAATGGTCTGATAATTTCTGTTTGTCGTGATATCAGTGATCTTAAACAGGCTGAGGCTCAAATTAGCCACAATGCATTGCACGACCCGCTAACGGGTTTACCCAATAGGCGCTTCTTACTAGAGCGATTAACGTTTGCCTTAAAGCAGGCTCAATCTCTCAACCGCTATCACTATGCTTTGCTCTTTCTAGATTTAGACCGGTTTAAGGTTATTAACGATAGTTTAGGACATTTTATCGGCGACAAACTCCTCATTGAAGTCTCAAAACGGCTAAAGAAATACTTGCGTAAGACCGATATAGTAGCTCGTTTGGGAGGGGATGAGTTTGTCATTTTACTTGAGGATGTCACGACTGTTGAAGCCGTCATTCAAATTGCTGAGCGAATTCTAGCGGATTGTCGACTCCCGATTGTTATTAATGATCATAAGATCTTTACCAGTGCAAGCATTGGTATTGTCTTAGGAAATGAGCATTATCACGATGCATCCAATGTAATTCGGGATGCTGATATTGCCATGTATCGTGCTAAGGCGCAGGAAGTGAATTCCTATAAATTCTTTGATTCATTGATGTATTCAGAGGTGATGGGTCGTCTCACGTTGGAGACCGATCTCCGTCGGGCTCTCAATCAACAAGAATTCAGACTGTGCTATCAACCTATTGTTGACTTAAAGACCCAGAAACTTGTTGGATTTGAAGCACTCGTTCGATGGCATCATCCAAGTCGAGGGTTAATCTCTCCTAATGAATTTATTCCCATTGCTGAAGAAACTGGATTAGTCATTCCATTGGATAGTTGGGTGCTTCGTCATGCATGTGAACAGATACTTGATTGGCAAAAACAGTTTTTGCAACAGTTTCCTTTGAAAATGAGTATTAACTTATCTGTTCAGGATCTGGGCAAGGCTAGTTTACTGGATGAGATTGACTATCTTCTGGGGGTTATGAATTTACCAGGGAACCTAATTACCTTAGAAATTACTGAGAGCATGTTGATCCATGATATCGATCAAACTATTGAGTTATTGCATCAGTTAGCATCCAGACAGATTCAGATTAGCATCGATGATTTTGGTACTGGCTATTCATCTCTTAGCTATCTGCATCGTTTACCTATCCATAACTTAAAAATTGATCGTTCGTTCGTTAGAGATATGCATTCAGACAATCGTAACTATCAGGTGGTGAGTACTATTCTGGCTCTGGGTAGACAGCTTGGGCTTACAGTAGTTGCTGAGGGGATTGAAACAGATCACCATTTGCAACAGCTTCAATCCTTAGGCTGCGAGCTCGGGCAGGGATACTTATTCTCCCGACCCCTGACTCCTGATGCAGTTGAAGAAATGTTGGCAGGTGTTGCAAAAACTGCTGAGCTGTATCCCCACATTTCACCTTGCCTGATTGCGTAAAACCAATCCTAGGAAAATGATATGGCTGTTTTTCTTCGAAATAAGCTTGCCAATTTACTGTGTTTAACAACAGTTATCCCACGCCTAGAAATCCTGGGAGAGGTACTGACAGTTTCCATTCTTTGTCACCATAGAATAGTACCTGATAGATATGCATGCTACCGGCTCGAAAAGACGCTTCAAAAGATTGAAGGTATAGATACCACATACGCTGGAAGCGTTCGTCATAGTTTGGTGAGAGGTTAGCAATGGCCTCTCGATTTGCAATAAAGTTCTCTCCCCAATGTTTGAACGTTTCTGCATAGTGAGGTTTCCAATTTTCGCAGTGGGCTACTGTCAATTTTGCATCCCTCAGATCACGACAAATTTCTGATAACTGGGGAGCATAGCCACCGGGAAAAATATACTTGTCAATCCACGGACCATTGCGTTCTGAACTTTCTGTGGTAATTGTGTGGAGCATGCCTACGCCGTGGGGCTTGAGTAATGCTCTAGCTTTTTCCATAAACGTGGCGAAACTGTTTTTTCCCACATGCTCAAACATGCCGATGCTGACAAATTTGTCGTAGGTTCCTTCGGTTGCTCGGTAATCTTGGATTTTGATAGTGACCTGATCAGATAGCCCTTTTTCTTGAATTCTTTTTTTTGCTAGGTCAGCCTGTTCGTTGCTGAGAGTAACACCGGTTCCCGTAATGCCATAGTGCTCGGCAGCGTAGATCAGCATACCGCCCCAACCACATCCAATATCAACCAGCGATTCTCCAGGTTTGAGGTTTAGCTTACGGCAAATAGTTTCGTACTTTTGACGCTGCATCGTTTCTAGGCTATCTGTTTCGTGTAGCTGATAGCCGCAGGAATAAGTCAGTGTAGAGTCTAGGAAAAGTTGGTAAAAATCATTGCCGAGGTCGTAATGATACTGCACATTTTTGCGACTGTTTTGAACCAGCAGTGGCAATGTTTTCAGACGTTGGGAAATAATTTGAAAGGCTAGGGGAACAGTAAGCTTCTGACTTGCCTTGGAATAAACTCGGTTGCGGTAAAGCATACTGATTAGCTCCATCAGCCGATCTTCAGCCTCATCCCACCAGCCAGCCATATAGGCTTCTCCAAAACCAAGGGATGCAAACGTGATGATGTTTGCGTAGGTACGCTGGTCGTGGATCTGCAGGTGTAGATGGGGTTGTGTATCAGCTGAGCCAAAGGTGAAAACCTGCCCCTTCGGGTTAGTAACTTTGAGATAACCATTTTCGATAAAGCTAAACAGCTCGTATAAATAGCGTTCAGCACTGGGCAGGTTATTCATGGCTAGGGCAAATGTTGGGTACTTCTAACCTATCAAATCAACGATACCTGATTATGAGACGGTGGTTAAAGTGACTGCTTTTGCTGAAATCAGCTGTGCATACCATGTTGGCCTTTTTGAATCGACGTTTGCACTTTTGGGCCGAAGTACGAGCGTCTCTTAAACTTGCGATTCCATTGATGTTCATTCAGTTGTCTGAAGGGGCCATCAGCCTGATTGATACTCTAATGATGGGGGAATTAGGAACAGTGGCTCTAGCTTCAGGAGGTCTGGGGGCAACGACATTTTGGATGTTGCTAGCGTTAGGAACGGGGCTGTTAGAAATGACTGGCGCGATCGCAGCTGAAGCTCACGGTGCTCAAGATAGCCACAGGGTGAGTCGCATCAATGTTCAAGGTCTGTGGCTGAGTTTTACTGTTGCGTTGCCAGTTATGGCGATTATTTGGCATCTAGACACGGTATTTCCGCTCTTGGGTCAGCAGCCAGTCATTACCGATGGAGCGATGGTGTACTTGCGCGCCATTCTGTGGGGGTTACCTGCAGCACTGGCTGTGTTTGTCTTTAAGGAAATTTTGACCGCGCTTGCTCGGCCTAGTTTAGTGGTTGCCTTAATGGGGCTGAGTATTCCGCTCAATGTAGGTTTAAACCATGGACTGATGTATGGGAAGTGGGGGTTACCTGAGCTAGGTCTAGCAGGTATTGGCTGGGCAAGTACCTGCGCTTTTTGGTTCACGTTTGGCTTGGCCATTGTGGTGGTGCAACTCTATCCTGCATTAAGGCGATTGCGATTGCTAAGACTGTGGTGGCGGTGCGATCGCGCCATCCTCTCTGAAATTATTCACTTAGGCTGGCCCCTGTGTGTGGATTATGGGACTGAAATGGGTGCCCTTACAGCAGCGGCCCTGCTTATGGGACTGTGGAGTACCGATCTTTTAGCAGCCCATCGTATTGTTATGACTACCACGGAACTATTGTTAATGTTTTCCTGGGGGTTTGCCTATGCTGCAGCTATGCGCACTGGCCATAACATTGGAGCAAAAGCTCCACGAGCGGCAAGGCGAGTAGCCTATGCCAATCTATTCATGAATGGTGGCCTAGTGGTGCTGTTATCTATCCCTTTATGGATATTTCCAACAGAGATTGCTGGATTGTATCTCGATGTTACTCTGCCAGAGAATACCGAAACCGTTCGTGTAGCAGCCACACTATTCAAAATAGGGATTGTCTTTCAAATAGCTCAGGGTATCCGACTGATTAGTGCTGGTACACTCCAAGGCCTCAAAGATACTCATATCCTAGCGATGGTGGATGTGCTATCCCATTGGGGAGTGGGCCTCGGTCTAGGCTATGCTGTGGGGCACTGGCTAGGATGGCAAGGCTTGGGTCTGTGGGGGTGTTTGGCCTTAGGCCAGATGGTTGCTGCTGTGATTCTCACACAACGGTTTCAGCATCTGATAAATGAATATATCCTTTCTGAGGACCGAGCTGGTTAAGAAAGCCAAAGCAATTCTAGTATTGAATTAACACCATGGCTGGGAGGTCAAATTAGTTCTCAAGGGGTTGCTGCAATAGATGATTCCCTAATGATGCGGGCTGCACAAAAAATTCCCCCTAGCTGGTAGGCGTTTAAACAACAGAGGTCTCAGCAAATGGTTGCTTTACCTTTAAGATAGGACAAAATGTTGTCATTGTGAGAGATGCTAATGTTGCGGGGTGGAGAACCTATGGTTGGGCCAGCCTATCTCATCGTCGTGGTTCAGAAGTAAAAACAACAACTGGTAAAGTCAACGGTTCTAAGAAAGATAATCCAGACTGTACACAAGAATTTACGCTCGTTTGTTGTTGCTTTTTATGATGAAGAAGCTAAGAGTCTTTCATGTTTATAAGAGATTCTAGAACAACAACCTCCCCTATATGCTGTTCATGGGCATGACAAAGAATTTGACATGGAAGGCTTTTTCTTTTTCTCAGAAAGAAGCTCTTTTAACTATCCCTGCATTGTGATTACCACTCGTAACGATCCATGTGCTGCTGCACCCGCTTCAGGCGACATGACCATGGTCAACCGGGATTGTGGGAATGACTGCACTTGGATGGGGCCACCTTGGTGATCGCTGGTGATCGTGAGATTGTGTAGTTTCAATTTCTGTAACCTCCTCAATTTTTGATGAATCCCTATCTATCCTGAGATTATCGTTGATGGAAATTCAATTTATGGCTAGACAACTGTGGTGGTGGGGCATAGGTGCAGTAGCGATGGTTAGCCTATGTCAACAAGCTGAAGCAAACTTTTCTCCTGATGTAACCCCATCCATAGCTAAGAATATGAAGGAAATGCCACGGATTGTTCGTCGCCAGCGTTTCGATGACTATCGCCAGGTGATAGAGCGTACTCGCTCCATGATTTACGACCAGAGTAGTCAGACCCTGGCGGACCGTTGGGGATTAGATATTGTGGATGTTACTTGGGAAGATACTGGCCGCTACGACAATTCTGCTGTGGGTCCCAACATCAGTGACATGACCATTCAGGTCCAGCAGCAAAATCCGGATACTGGCGATTATTCACTAAATCTTATGCCGGTAATCCGATATCCCAACTTTTCGGATATTACTGGTGATGTGCCCATAGATCAGTTTTATGTGCTCACAGGAAATGAAAAGGGAGATGACCTACAGCGAGTTTCCTTAGAAGATGTCTTAGGCGATCTACGTAGCTATCTAAGTCAGCCAGACTCTTGGAAAGGTACCGAAAAATCATTACTGGCAGAGCGCGATAGTCATGTTCTGGTAAGTGCTCAAGCTGCATTTCTGCCTATTCCTCAAGGAGATGCAGCTACCTTTAATCCTGTTTTGTTTAATTATCAATCTTACCCAGAGGATCCAGCAGTCCTGACGTTACTGGTGACTCGGGAAGGGACGAGTGTGACAGTTATCGACAACCAACGTGATGGTTTTGATGCAGGACAAACGTGGGGACAGCGATTATTTTTTAATCAAAATGGTGAACGGGCAAGTCTAACCGGACAGCGACTGAGTGATTTTCAGTTAGCTACAGAAACAGCCGATCTATCAACTGAGAGTGGTACTACGGCAGGTGAAAAGGCGGGCTTGAATATGGTGATGCTGATTCAGGTGCCTTTAAGGCAAAAGCAACCATTTCTACCAGCTGCGCCTGTTTTGATGGATGCAGTTGGTGCTGCCGTTCCTGAGGCGGCGATGGCACGTAGCAGCAATGTGGAAGCTGCTGTCATTGGCCATGGCGAAGTGGAAGGTCCCTTTACTGAAATTGATGACCTTGAAATTGAGCGAGATCCAGATTTTCCCATTCGCGTCACGGTTCAGTTTTATAAGGCTACGAGCAATGGAGTGGTCTCTGCTGATGATATGCGCGAAATCCATGAGCAAATTCAGAAGGTGTATGACGATGCTGACTATGTCGGCAGTTTAGTACTGGATGGTCGCCAAGGCCGCCCGACTGATTATGACGGTGACCATACCCAGCCTGATGATTGGTGGGAGCGTTTTTGGCAGCATTCCCGAGAGCGGTTAGGTATGAGTAGAGAAGACGCTCAAGATTTACTGCAGCGTTTGCGACGTGGAGCCGGTCGTCGGGAGCAGTGATGCGTTCGGTTAACTCTCCAAAACAGAGGCTGCCATTTTGAAGTTCACTTTGTAATCTGGTAATGCAGGTCCACCCAGGATTGAATCATGAATTCCCCTAACTCCAGCATTGTATCTGCGGATGAGATGCGCGATCGCAAACGCTTTAGTTACTTGTTGTGGCTAGGGATGTTTGTTGGGGTATTTGGCTTGCACCGTCTATATAACGGCAAAATTGTTTCTGGGATTATTTGGTTTGGTACCTTTGGGTGTTTTGGGTTGGGTCAGTTTATTGATCTCATCCTGATTCCGGATATGGCAGAGGACCGGATTAAAAAATTAGCCAGCAAGCGCCAGCAAACATTGTTTGAGCAGCCTGCAACGGTTGCGGCTGAAGTTAGTCAGGATACGCTAACGGTAAACTTGCTACGTTTAGCAAAGCTTCATGATGGCCAGCTTACGGTGACTCAGGCCGTTATGGAAACAGGCCAATCTTTTGAAAAGGTGGAGCAAACACTAAAAGCAATGGTCAAGTCTGGCTATGCCGATGTTACCAATCGCCCAGACTCTGGGGTCGTGGTATATGAGTTTCCAGAGTTAATGTAGATGGGGAATTTGCTACGTTGGGAAGCCAGTTAGCCCCCCTTACCCTGTAGCCTAACGCCCCAGAATTTGGTTTTTAATCCCGTCCACAGCTTCGGCTCCCAAGAACAGAATTGAGCCGACTAGGCCAATTGCCAGGGTACAGATGGTCAGACCTGCCAGGCTGATGGCGCCATCATCATCTAATAAACCAAACCCAATCACAAAGATGCCGATGGCAGGCACGGTATTGGTGCCGGGAATAGGAATCATCATGGCAATGGACATTAGCGCGATCGCAATTCCTAATACCAGACGCCCCAGCGGGCTAGTACAAATAATCGACAGCCGTGGTCGAGAGACCGCTTCAATCTTTTGTAACCACGGGAGTCCCTTCGTAATAAAGCCAGCAACCTTGGTTCGTTCAAAGCCTTTGGAGAGCCAGCCTGTGGGTAGCCAAGGTTGTTTCCGACCAACGATCAGCTGCACTGCCAGTAATAACATGACAATGCCAAAGGGAATGGAATAACCCGGTGCAGGCACAGGCAACGCTGAGGGTAGCGAGAGCAGTACAAATAAAAAACCAAAGGTCCGTTCTCCGCCTAGAGTGAGTAGCTCGTTGAGGGTGACATTATCACCGGATGTTCCTACCTGTGCTGCTTCAGCTTCATGGGCTGTAGGCGTAAGTGATGGAGCATCTAAAAAATAGCGCTGTAGTTCAGCAGAAAGTTTAGCCATAGTTGATTAATTTAGATATTACGCGAATGCATCTATATAAGAATTCGCCCTAGATTAGGGTGGTCTGGAGGAGTCATCAATAGTAAATTTTGGACGTTGTTGAGCTTCCAGGTGATTTTATCTGGCATCTCCAAATCCACAGCTAGGTACATTGAGCACCTCATCTCCTAAATCAGCAAGACGCAATTTGAAGACTACCGCACTTGATGTCAGGTTCCTTAGCAAGCTTAGCTGGATTTACGGCTATCCTCTTCGCTAGATTGTGTGGTGTCCTGCTAATTATTGGGTTACGTCCAGACCTTGTACCTGTTGGCAAAATTGTTTTACAGCTTGAATAGCTTGCGATCGCAAATCCACTATCGGTTGGGCAAAAGGTGGTTGCCAGTCAGATAGTCCCAATAAGTCAGATGTAACCAGCACTTGACCATCACAGCTAGCACCTGCCCCAATACCAATAGTGGGAATAGTCAACGTTTTAGTAATGCGTTCGGCTACATCCGTCGGTATGTGTTCTAGAACAATAGAAAATGCACCGGCTGTCTCTAAGTCTTGGGCTTCCGCCAAAATTCGCTGCGCCGATTCAGTCGTTTTTCCCTGTTTGCGAAATCCCCCAAATTGGTTGACTGATTGTGGTGTTAATCCAACATGTCCCATTACTGGAATGCCGCTCTGAACTAAACGGGTTACCGTCGCCACCATGTCTGGATAACCCCCCTCAATCTTGACAGCTTGGGCACCTGTCTCCTTCATCACTCGGCCTGCGCTGGCCATAGCTTGTTCGGAGCTAATCTGGTATGTCAAAAACGGCAGATCGACCACCATCATGGCTTTAGACAAACCACGACGGACGGCTTTAGCATGGTGAATAATCTCATCTAAGGTTAACGGGATTGTTGTATCGTATCCCAGCACTGGCATCGCCAGAGAGTCACCTACTAGCACCATATCAACATCAGCTGCATCCACAATTTGTGCAGAGAGATAATCCCAAGCAGTCAGAACCGATATGAGCTGGTTCTCCTGCTTCCGACGAGCGATATGAGAAACCGTTATAGTCATGGGAAACACATTGTTGTCTGTTGGCCAGTTGCGCACTCACCACTACCTTAACAATTAGTTCATAACTTTAACGGTTGTAAATTCAACTTTCTACGACAGTCAGAGCGCTAGCTGCATGGCTTGCTCCGATTACTGTGCTGCAGCATTTTGGCCAACAAAAGCGTTATGCCGATTGGCTCGACCTGTTGTTAGACTCACCCAAGCAAGTCCCTCCGTTGTGCCTACCCAGAGTTTGTCACTGACATTAGTCTCTATGGAGAGAATATGGCTGGAGGGCAAATTGGGGACTCGGCTAACAATGGCACCGTTGTATGGGTTGAGCTTAAATAAGCCATTTTCAGTCCCCACCCAAAGGCTCTGATTGCTATCAAATGCAATAGATGTTAAACGTTTCCCTCGCATTTGAGTGACTGAACGTAGTAGCGAGCCTGTTTGTGCATCAAAGACAAATAAACCTTGAGAAGTCCCCACCCAGAGTTGTCCTTGAGGACCTGTCGCCATAGCTTGAACAGAGCTGCCAGGTACATTCGAAACTCGGTCCAGAATAAAAGCGGTAGCAGTATCTACACGAACCAGCCCAGTGAGTGTGCCCACCCAAAGCTGCCCGTCACCATCGATACTTAATGCATTGGCACTGGTGCCTGGTAGCTCCTGTAATGTAGTCATCAACAAGCCCTGATCAGGACTAATGAGTGCCAGCCCTTGGTCGGTGCCAGCCCATAGAAAGCCTCGAGTATCAATCACCATGTCGAGAATGCGATTGGAGGGAAGGCGAAAGTTTTGAGCCGTAATCTGATTAATCCGTGGGTCTACACGTACCAGTCCGTTATAGGTACCCAGCCAAATCCTACCTACCCTGTCCTGGGCCATTGCATCAATAAAACCATTAGGTAAATTAATGCGAGCTTGAATCACCCCTGTGGCTGGGTTGATGCGTGCCAATCCTTGCCGTGATCCCACCCATAGGCTGCCAGTGTAGTCTGCTTGCAAAGCCCCGATCTGAAAGTCTGTAGCCAAAGGATTTCTTTGAAAGGGGCGATCGGAAGGCAACGGTGTCACTCGTGGAGGTGGGTCCGTATAGATAGGAGCCGTATCTTGAGCGCAAACCGGTAAAACAGCGCTCCAAAATAAGATTCCCCCTACTGTCCACCGAATCAATTGCTTAACAGAAACCACAGTGACGTCTCCATATAGTCCACTTCGTCGATTGTTCCTGCGGCATATGCAGGCAACTTGATGCTTTGATAACTTGCCCAGGTCGTTGTGTCAATTTAGTAAATCTGAAAATTTTATTAGAAGAGAAAAGACTTTCTCAAAATCTATGGAATAGTGACTGACAAGAGTGAATCAACGCTAGTTTGCGACCTCAGTAAATCTCTACACGCTGTATAAATAGACGCATTTGGCAAAACTTAATAGTCCGGAACGTAGATTCATAAATAAAAGTTATGAATCTATACAGAACTTCCAACATGCTACTTATCAGATCGCTGATAGTATTCTTTAAAGAATTAGGTAGTGTAAGCTGCCTAAAAATAAGGAGAACAGTCAATCTGGCTGTCTAGCAGTTTTTGCTGCTCGACACCATTATCTGGACTTAGCCACCTCAGCAAAGCGATGGACCAGCGTTTGTGATGTCCGTCTTGGGTGGCGAAAGTTCGTAAGCCATCTAGTTTGATTCACAGGAAGGGAGATATGTCTTACTCTCAGACGTCGACGCAGTCGAAGGCTGGCTATAGCGCTGGTGTAAAGGATTACAAGCTAACCTATTACACGCCAGACTACACGCCTAAGGATACTGATATTCTGGCCGCATTCCGGATGACCCCCCAGCCTGGGGTTCCTCCTGAAGAGTGTGCAGCAGCGGTAGCTGCAGAGTCTTCTACCGGTACATGGACTACCGTATGGACTGACCTGCTGACCGACATGGATCGGTATAAGGGTCGTTGCTATGATATTGAGCCCGTACCCGGCGAAGATAACCAGTACATTTGTTACGTTGCTTACCCTCTCGATTTGTTCGAAGAAGGTTCCGTTACTAACCTACTAACTTCTCTAGTAGGTAACGTATTCGGCTTTAAGGCTCTGCGTGCTCTACGTCTGGAAGACTTGCGCATCCCAGTTGCTTACCTCAAGACGTTCCAGGGCCCTCCCCATGGTATTCAGGTTGAGCGTGACAAATTAAACAAGTACGGTCGTCCTATGCTGGGCTGTACTATTAAGCCTAAACTCGGTCTATCCGCTAAGAACTACGGCCGTGCGGTTTATGAGTGCTTGCGTGGTGGTCTCGACTTCACTAAGGATGACGAGAACATTAACTCTCAGCCTTTCCAGCGCTGGCGTGATCGTTTCTTGTTCTGTGCCGATGCTATTACCAAAGCCCAGGCTGAGACTGGTGAAATCAAGGGTCACTACCTAAATGTGACTGCTGCGACTTGCGAAGAGATGATCAAGCGGGCCGAGTACGCCAAAGAACTCGACCAGCCCATTATCATGCACGACTTCCTGACTGGTGGTTTTACGGCAAATACCACTCTGTCCCACTGGTGCCGCGATAATGGTGTACTCTTGCACATTCACCGTGCAATGCACGCGGTAATCGACCGTCAGAAGAACCATGGCATTCACTTCCGTGTTCTAGCCAAGTGTTTGCGTATGTCCGGTGGTGACCATATTCACACTGGTACTGTAGTCGGAAAGCTTGAAGGTGACCGTGCCGGTACTATGGGCTTTGTTGACCTACTGCGTGAGAATTACGTTGAGCAAGACAAGTCCCGTGGGGTTTACTTCACCCAGGACTGGGCAGCTATGGGTGGCGTAATGGCTGTAGCTTCTGGTGGTATTCACGTATGGCATATGCCTGCGCTGGTTGAAATCTTTGGCGACGATTCCGTACTTCAGTTCGGTGGTGGTACTCTGGGTCACCCTTGGGGTAACGCTCCCGGTGCAACTGCAAACCGTGTTGCCCTTGAGGCTTGTGTTCAAGCTCGTAACGAAGGTCGTAACCTGGCTCGCGAAGGTGGCGATATCATTCGCGAGGCTTGCAAGTGGTCTCCTGAGCTGGCTGCAGCTTGTGAACTTTGGAAGGAAATCAAGTTCGAGTTCGACACTGTTGATACTCTCTAATTCCTTTAACTGGAGCGGCAGTTGATTCGGGTGCTGTTTTTTTAGCAATGCTTTTATCAATATAAAATTGCCGTTCTGGTTACCGCATTAGCTTTTTGAACCTGCTTTAATCCACTTGATGCATTGAGCTTACCTATGGATCTAAAGCGAATTGCCAAAGATACGGCTAAAACGCTTACAAGCTATTTGACCTATCAAGCGGTTCGGGTGATTATGGGGCAATTGAGGGAAACCGATTTGCCACGGTCCTACTGGTTCAACGAGTTTGCCACCCGAGAGAAATTGCAGGATGGTGAAGTGTTTATCGCTTCTCTAATGCAAGAGCAGGCAGATTTAGCCTTGAGGGTTATGACTGTTCGTCAACATTTGGCTGAAGAGATTGCTGAGTTTCTTCCGGAGATGGTGATGACAGGTCTACAAGAGGCAAACATCGAACATCGTAGGCGGCATTTGGAGCGAATTACTCAAATGAGTTCTGAAGAGCTGCAACGTAAAGTTGATGCGGGCGATAGAGATTCTCAGTCTGACTAAAAGTCTGACCAAACCGTTGTAAACCAATACCGACGAGTAGATTATGAAAACTCTGCCCAAAGAGCGTCGTTACGAAACGCTGTCATACTTGCCTCCTTTAAGCGATGCTCAAATCGAGCGTCAGATCCAGTATGTTCTCGAGCAGGGTTATTTCCCTGCTGTTGAATTTAATGAGGACTCTGATCCTAAGACCTACTACTGGACTATGTGGAAGCTGCCTTTGTTCAATGCAAAGAGTACTCGTGAAGTTCTAGATGAAGTACAGGCTTGTCGTTCTGAGTATCCTGACTGCTACATTCGTGTAGTTGGTTTCGATAACGTGAAGCAGTGTCAAATCCTGAGCTTCATCGTTCACAAGCCTGGTTCTAATAGCGGTTATCGCTACTAAGAATAATTGCTCCTGACGCAGCTTCAGGGGTAGTATTTTTTGAAAAATGAGGGTGCTTTTAAGCATCCTCATTTTTTGTGTATGTATAAGCTCCTGATAATAGATTGAACCCATCCTGAATCTATTAACTGCTAATTTTAAGTGCGGCTTCAGCCTAATTGAGCTTGGCCTTAGCTAGGTGTAGGGGTGCTCTTATATTCGATGCCTAATCTACAAGCATCGTTGTAGGAGTGTCTTTATGGAACCATTGGACAGCTATCTAGAGGCCCTTAATGCGCTCGTGATGCAGGGGATAATTGATGTAAGGCCAAGTTTACTGTTCTACAAAGCAGGAGAGATTATTTTCCATGCAGATGAACAAGCTCAGTCTATTTTTGCTGTGCAAACTGGCCAAGTTCAGCTGGTCCAATATTTAGAAAGTGGTCAAATGGTCCATCAATACACTGTGCAGCCTAGCATGTGGTTTGGTGAGGACAGTTTGTTCCAGTCGATTTATCAAAGTTCTGCGATCGCAACCCAACCGTCTCAAATTATTGCAATTCCTAACCATGTATTTCTGAAGTTGTTGCACCATGAAACCAAAATTTCTTTGGTGTTTATCAAACAATTAACTGAACAGCTCCAAATCACCAAAAATGTTATGACGCTTCGGTGTATTCGTTCAGCCTACAATCGCGTTCTAACGTATCTGCATACGCTCACATCTGAAGATGACTCTACGGTTGTTCTGCGCTGTTCTATTAAAGAGATTGCAGCACAAATATGTCTTACACCAGAAGTAGTTTCTCGCTCTCTGCGAAAATTGCAAGATAACGGAGTTATTCAACGCTATCAGCGTAGAATCATATTTCTGCCAAGAGAGCAATCGTGAAGCGATATACGAATTGTCAGAACAGCTTCTTCTAGAATATGTCTAAAACCTTAAGAACGTTCACGTGAACTAAAAATTCTTAAGAAGATGATTCTAATCATGGAGTCTCAGGAATGACTCATCTAATATCCTGTTACTTCTCAGTTAAGTATTCATGGGTTCGATAAACGAGTCTCGTTATAAAGCTGCCTGTGTGCTTAGTCAGCCATTTCAGCCCCGATGGTTGTCAGCTTTAACATCATTGCACTACAGGCTAGGACACTTAGATGCTTATTTAGAAGAACTGGTCTCAGGGTTATGCCACGGTTTGGGAGCCAGTCGGGTCATGCTTGGTCAGTGCCAGCACCCTGGTGACTATCATTTTATCGTTAGTTCCGAGCTACAACCCAGGGAGCCAGAGAATCCTCATTATTGGAGTTCTCTAGCCGAAGATATCGCAACTCAAACAGTTGCAGGCTTGGGAGCCTATACGTTGCAAACGGGCTTAACTGTTGCTTATTGTGGGATACCCTTATACACCCCGCGAAATACTTACTGTGGTGCTTTATTAGCTCTGCGTCCTGCGATTGAACCCTTTCACACAACAGATCAGCAGGTATTGTCTTTGATAGCCCAGCAGGCAGTAATGGCAATAGAACTAGAACGTTCTTGTCATCATGTACAGCCTTCTCTATCCTTAGGTGATCAGGTCGTCAAGGGTGAGCAGGATAGGCTCGTTGCTATTAATCAGCAGCTTAACCAGAAATTAGATCAATATCGTTCTGAGCTACAGCGTGTTTCAGCTAAGTTACAAGTAGAAATAATCGCTCACTCTGCTTTAGAACAACGCTTTAGAACAATTTTTGATGACTCCAATGATGCAATTTTTGTGATTGATCCGTCACAGGACAAAATTTTAGAAGCGAATCCTCGTGCTGTTGAGTTGTTGGGTTATTCACAACATGAACTGTTTAATTGTATCAAGATTTCCCATATTTACCCTGATGAAATGCCCCGACTGGCAGCATTTTCTCAAACTGTTGTTCAAAATGGTTGTGGTTGGACGGATGAGTTAACCTGCCTTACAAAAACAAAACATAAACTATATACTGAGATCTCGGCAGTGCCCATTGATTTTGATGGACAGTCCTGTATTTTAGCTATGGTACGGGATATTAGCGAAAGAAAACGCTTAGATGCCGAATATCAAGAAGCAAAATCTAAAGCTCAACAGGCTATATCCCATCTAGCCGAGTTAAGAGAATTAACGTCCATGATTGTTTATGAGATTCGTAATCCATTGACTACAATCTTGATGGGGTTAACGAGCTTTAAGAAATTAGATTTAGATAATCGCTTTCAGTCTCGTTTAAAGATTGCCCTAAATGAAGCGGAGCGTCTACAGCGATTGCTAAATGAAATTCTTCTCTTTGCTAACCCACAGGCTCTTGACTGTCAGCCGTTAGAGCTTAATAAATGGAGTGTCGATCTCTTAAAATCTCTGCAAATGAATCCAGTAGTTGCAAGTCGAAAGATTCAGTTCTGTGCTAATCCCATTGCGACCATTGTACTGGCAGATTCTGACAGGCTTAAGCAGGTATTTGTGAATCTGATTGTGAATGCTTGTGAGGCTGTTAAGCCTGGTGATGAAGTCCTGTGGGAGATTGCTCACTCATCTAAAGCGGATTCTCTCACTGTGGAGATAAAAAATGGTGGATCACCTATACCTCCATCCATCTTACAAAAAATAACCACACCTTTTTTTACAACTAAATCCACTGGTAATGGATTAGGGCTAGCGATTGTTCAACGGCTCATTAAAGCGCATCAAGGAGAACTTAGTATTGCCTCAGATGTTCAGGACGGTACCACAGTAACAGTTAAGTTACCTTTGCTGAAACGTTAGCTCATAGCGCAGTGATACAGAGAAGTTATTAAAGGCTAGACCTACTTCCTCGTAAAACTGTGATTTTTGAAACAAGGTTGGTAAAGCGTGCCATTGTTTCAAGCGCTTGATTCATGACAAATCATCATCAGTTCAGGTGAGAGATTTTTTAATTTAGCTTCTTTTGAGCCTTGGAGAAGAGATATTTTCTATGGCAGAGTCTTATCTTACACCAAGACTGTAGGTGATCGTATTCCCCAAAATTTTGACCTGTGATAGGTTCTTT
Organism: Cyanobacteria bacterium P01_D01_bin.156; assembly: GCA_039024555.1. GTDB lineage: Bacteria > Cyanobacteriota > Cyanobacteriia > Phormidesmidales > Phormidesmidaceae > Leptothoe. The sequence continues at coordinate 186,810 of JBCCQQ010000003.1, read as the reverse complement.
TTGATATGTAGAAGACTTCGGCGAACTCTTAATCGTCTTGATTTTTCTTGTTTTAATTCATATAAAAATTAATTGCTATTATATACATTTATGTGTTTTCCCAGATTCTGGAAGTTGTTCCTATGAGCATAAATAGAAATAATTCAGTGAAGGTTTCACTAACTTTCAGTTATCAAGGAGTTTCCAATGTTTAATCGATCCAAGGGATATCTTATTGCGGTTTTTAGTTCTCTCGGACTAACTGTAGCTATGGCACAGACAGCTTCTGCAGTTACTTTTCGAGGTATTGATTTTCCCTTAGGTGAAGCTTCTTTTGCTGATGAGGTTGTTGAATATAACAAGATCTATGCAAATGGTTTGACTAGAGAAGAGGCCTACGCCAGGAACTGGAGGGCATCAGCCCAGGCTTTTGATAATCCTAATGCTGTTTTAGGCGTGGCTAATTCCTCTTGGAGAGGGCATGGTATGGCTATTCCGGATAGAGATGACTATTCTCTGGGTAAGGGTGGTTCGATTACAGTCAAATTTACTGATAACTTCTTGGTGGGTAGTAATGACGATAAAGATGATCTATGGATTTTTGAAGCTGGCGGTCTCGTAGAAGGAATGTTGGTCGAAATCAGTAAAGATGGCCAAAACTGGGTATCTTTAGGTGAAATTGGTGGCACTCAACATGCAGGTATTGACCTCGATTCATTTGGCTTTACATCCAATGATGCATTCTCCTATGTAAAAGTCACAGATAACGGCAAAAATGGCTACGGACAGGGTTGGGCTGGTGCGGATATTGATGCAATTGGTGCCATCTCTTCCAAAGATGTTCCCGAGCCAACTGCATTACTCAGCCTGTTAGCGGTAGGTGGCTTTATTAGTACTTCTGTGCTTAAGCGTCGCTAAAGTTGTTACTAAGCTAAATGAGGTAATCAGAGAACCAGATAGCTTAGGCAACACTCTAAATATTCCTATAAACGGGCTCTTTGCAAAGAATAAGAGCCCGTTTAAATATATGGTCGATAAAAACTTGCATATTTTCTGAGCATCCAGGGTCTTTATTCGAATTTTAATCGAATATATTTTTGTCAGGAAACTCTACAAGATTTTTGATATGTCAATAATAGAATCTACATCAATCCTATGTAGATATTTATGATGACGCTCAGCTAGATGTAATTTGACTAGCACGAATCAGGTAAACTTCAGGCTTGTGTAGCTAATTGTTCTTTTATCTGTTCCATGAATCCCTTCTGATGTTTTCTACTATTAAGTGAAGCAGCCTGGCATAGAGCATTTTTAAGCTGTAGGTTTACAGTTGTCATGTCAAACAAATATACTCACAGGATGCCACGATCTGTTTTTCGATTAGAGCAATTGAGGCTGACGTTGCTCTGATTATGTGCATCTTGCTTGTGCTTTGCCCGATGTTGTGGCCACTATTTTACCCGATGTTGTGGCCACTATAATATTCTAATGATCCTATTAGAGGTCATCCTACCTCTGATACCTCTATAGGTGAGGCATTATCGATGCTCGCTTTAAGCAATGATAATCAGATTGTTATAGCATGCTTACATGCCAGCATGATGACTATGAATGCTAGTGATGATAATGCGTTACTAACTACGGATATTAAGGGATATGGGGCGACAGTTCCCAATGACAGTCATCCATGGACAGTGTGGAGAACTGTTAATCTGGTAATCATACTATTTTTATTACTTCTGGAGATAGTGTTTCTTGCTTGCATTGGACAAGCGGGGCTGTGCATTTGTGATGACGGATACTCCATCTTCATCATAGAATGATGAATAAGTCGTAATTCATGTTTTCTAAGCAGCAATGTTAAATCAGCCTCTACTGAATAGCAGAGGCTGATTTTTGAGAGGTAGTATTCTTATGAATCTTGAATTTGAATCTTTAAAGAGGATGTTGGTGATAATGTAAATCTTCGCAACAGTTTAGAACAGTGGGGTAAATTACCCTTACTGTTGCTTCCGCTTTGCTAATAGTGAGCTGCTACCGAACAAGCCCAGTAATACTAGACCGGCCGCAGAAGCAGGTTCTGGAACAGATTCTCCTTCCACAGAAAATGCAGAGAAGTTGTCAAAGGCCAGACCTACATTTTTGGCAGGACTGTCACCTGTGAAGACAAAACGAATAGCTTTCACATCAGCTGCGTCGCGATTAAATGACCACAGCCAAGGCTTGCCATCTAAAGGACCATGGGCTTTATCTCCTTCAGGGCTCATGAGTGTTTCTAAAATCGAGCCACTGGCATCGAGAGCTTGCACTTCCCATTTTTCGGTTCTGTGGGAGCCAGCACCGAAGAAGTTTTGATTTCCATCAATGTCCCAAAGTTCACCTGAAGCGGCAGATGTACCCTCAGTGTAGGAAATCAGTAAATTACCGCCGTTACCGCCAAGACCTCCAGTTCTGAGGAAATAGTTACCCAGACGATCTGCGTAAGTAACACCGTTAGCTTCGTCAAAAAAGCCAGCTTCTGCAATATCGTTTCCTGAACCAGCGTTGACAAAACCTGCTTTTGCATCGTTGCCTTTCTGCTCCAGGGCAGGGGCAATACCCCCATCCGCGACACCGTCTAGATTATTATCTATGCCAAAACTAAACCCAAGGTTTAAGTATTGGTTAGTAATCGCTTGGTTGTCATTCAATCCTAAAGCAGGAGCATCTTCAAAATTTACGAAAGTACCTGCATGGGCAGAACCCATGATTCCTAAAGTAAATGCTACAGCTCCAACAGCAATACCGCTGAGTTTGTTCAAGTGCTTAACAATTTCCATAATGGTGCTCGTTCTGTAAGCTGTTCTGGGTGGTTAGAGAGTTTGCCATACGCTTACTGGTACACTGCCACCTTAGCGATTAAACTCAGGCAAGAACAAGATTGCTATAATCTCTTTGCTTCGAGTTTAAAAACGAGGAAACTGTGAGTGTTTTTACGGTATTTGATGATTGTTACAAACAACGCAGATGGAAATGAGATCTCAGTAATTCTTGTCAAAGAGTAGAGTTGTTAACGCTTGTTGTCTGAAGTTGTACGTATTGATGCTTAGCTTTCAGATGACAACTCTTTGGAGAAGAAGGTATACTACACCTTAATTGCACTGGGTTCGTTGTCGGCTGCAATAATGCGATGGCACCCTGATTCTGGGTATGCCCAGCCGCAATAGCATTCTTTGGGGTTCCCCCAACATAGTCCCAAGTAAAGCTCAGTACGGGTGGCGCTAACATCAGCCCACTCTGCTTCTTGGATATAATTTTCAACGGTTTCAGTATCTATTGCCACTGGGTCATGTCCTGCTAGCCAAAGACGTAATCCATCAACAGAGCTGCGCCAAAATTGGATAATGTCTGCCTTGGCTGCTGCTAAGATTGCTTTGTCTGCTGGAATTGCAATCAGATCGGGATGAATTTCCGGTAAGTGAATAGTCTGTCCCCTGAAGCGACAGGGATGCCAAACTAGGCCTGAAACATTATTGTCGTGCTGGTACTGATGAATCTGGTCGCGAAAGTCCTTGTAAGCAAAAACTTTACTTAATTTGTCTGCACCAATTGCTTTAGATACGACTGGATTGGCCAGACGATCGTCAGTTGAGAGTAATAGACGTTCTCCGCGCCAGGCGGCCTTGAGTTCTTGATCGAGGATATCGATAAGTTCCTGGGTGCTGTAGGTCATCGCTTTACCAGACGACTGCAGGCATTCTAGCAAGCGTTTTTGATTGGTGCTGTAAAGTAACGGACTTGCTCAAGAATTGAGCTCAGAGGGGATACGGCTCACGGTGGCAATATGCCATGCTCATTGCTGCTAAGCGCAGAGTATTCTACAGATGCGATAAGGATTTCAGTAGTAAATCGTATATGCCTACTGTATTGACAGAGGCGGCGACATCTACGTTTGGGGTTTTACCAGTGCGTCCCCACCAGTCAATGACGGTGCGCCCAAGATTTTTGGAACTGCTACTTTCGACAATGGTGTATGTGGGTCTGAAGGTGAACAATTCTGGCTGTAAGAGGTAGGCGATGATGCAGGGGTCATGGAGTGGAGCGCCGTCCATGCCGTAGCGTTCTTTGTCAGGGGTACCGTAGTGGGCCATTAGATCGGCAGCGGTATGGCTCACTACGGTATTGAGCTGTCGTAGGGCGGTTAAATGCTCGGCTGTGGTGAGTACTTGATGAGTGGTGTCGAGGGTGATCAGTTTCAGGGGAATGCCAGACTCAAAGACCACCTGCGCTGCGTGGGGATCTACGTAGATGTTAAATTCGGCGGCTGGTGTGATGTTGCCGTGGGTAATGGCTCCACCCATGGCAACAATGTGCTCAATTTTGTCGGTAATCTGGGGTGCTTGAATGAGGGCAATGGCAATGTTGGTCAGTGGCCCCAAGGTGACTAGAGTAATGGGATGGGGAGCCTTTTGCAGGGTATCGATTAAAAATGCAACAGCGTGTTGCACCATTAGTTGTGATGTAGGGGCAGGTAGCTCGGTCCCTTGTAAACCCGTCGCTCCATGAACATCGGTAGCGGTTTCTAAAGGTCGCAGCATGGGACGTGGGCAGCCTGCATAGACGGGAATATCTGCCTTTGCTAGGGCACAGATTTTTAAGGCATTTTGACTGGTGTAATGCAATGGCACATTGCCTGCGACGGTAGTAATGCCAAGGATATTAAGTTGGTTAGGATGGGCCAGAGCTAGAAGAAGTGCGATCGCATCATCTACTCCTGGATCGCAGTCAATAATTATGGAACGAGCCATAGCTTAATTAGTGCAAAGAACGTTGCTGTACCTGCTAGTTCGTCAAGCTTGACACAATACTAGTCTGTCCAGGCGACCATCAGATACGCTAGCCTGGTAGCGCTGTTTTTGTGGAACCTGACTATATGTGTCATTCTCAGCATCCTCTAAAACATTTCGTTGGAGTTATTCTGTGTCTGGCTCTTATAGGCTGTGAAGGTAGTCCCATAGGCCAATCCATTGAAAAAAATCTGGAGCCTGATCCCCGTTTATTAGAAGAAGGCACAAGCGATACAGACACGATTAATTCAGCCTCTGGCTCTGCTCCCGAAACGGTAGATGTCTCTGAACCTACTGAGGAAGAAGCTAGAGCTGATGACTTAACTGCAGCTACAACTGTAGTTGAAGAGCCCGTAATTCCAGAGTTTACCCAGACAAGCTATACCGACATTGGAGAAGCCCCGGAAGAACTACAGCAATATGTAGAGGATTTGGTGGAGCTGGATGTTCTGATGCTGATCGACGTTAAAGCTGATGATGATATCGAACGCAATCCTAATGAGTTTCTGCCGAATGAAGTGATTACGCGTCGTGAATATGCGCGTTGGCTATTGGCAGCTAACAATCGGTTCTATGCAGATCAGGCGGTCAAAAAGATTCGTCCAGCGGTTCAAAGCAGTAAACCCGCTTTTCAGGATGTAGGTGTAGTTAACATTGATTTTTCTGCGATTCAGGGATTGGCGGAGGCTGGGATTATTCCTAGCGTTTTGAACGGTACCTCGACGGCTGTGAAATTTCGTCCCGACGCTCCCCTGACGCGTAAAGATCTGATTCTGTGGAAAGTGCCCTTAGATCAAAGAGCAGTCTTATCTACAGCTACTGTGGAATCAGTGACTGAAGCCTGGGGATTTCAAGATGCAGGCAAAATTGAACCCATTGCCCTCAAAGCTGTCCTAGCTGATCATAATAATGGGGAGTTTGCCAATATTCGTCGAGCTCTGGGATATACCACTTTATTTCAGCCTGATAAAGGGGTGACCCGTGCAGAGGCAGCGGCGGTATTGTGGCGTTTTGGGAACAGCACAGAAGGGGTGACGGCTGCTGCTCTCTTGGCTGAGGTAGATGGGGATGATGCAAAAAATGATATATCCGAGAAAAATCAACCGGTTTCTGAGTAGTTCTTCGTTTGTGCTATCTACTAAACGTATTTAGCCGATTGTTAGACCCCTTGCCCGAATTTGTCCCCAACGTGGGAAAATATAGCCCCTTCTTTGTTCAGGAAAAACGCTGTGAAAGCCATTGTGATAGGTAGTGGTGGTCGAGAGCATGCTATGGCATGGACCCTACTACAGTCTCCCAAGATTACCAATGTTGTCTGTATTCCGGGAAATGGTGGTACAGCTACATTACCTGGCTGTACTAATTTGGCCATGGCGGTAGACGATGTAGAGGGGATAGCCCGATTTGCCTTGGTGCAAAATATTGGTTTGGTTGCAGTGGGACCTGAACAGCCGTTGGCCGACGGCGTTGCCGATGGTCTTCGGAAGCAAGGAATTACGGTATTTGGTCCTAATCAGGAGGGAGCTCAGCTGGAGTCCAGTAAGGCGTGGGCTAAGGCACTGATGCAGGATGCAGGCATTCCGTCAGCTGCTAGTGCGGTATTTGATAATGCTGCAGCCGCAAGTGTCTATGTGGAAGAGCAAGGGGCTCCGATTGTTATTAAGGCGGATGGTTTGGCTGCGGGTAAAGGAGTCACCGTTGCCATGTCTCTGGACGAAGCAAAGCATGCGATCGCAGCCATCTTTGACGGCCAGTTTGGTGCTGCTGGCAGTCAAGTGGTGATTGAAGAGTTTTTAACAGGGCAAGAGGCGTCGGTGCTGGCAGTGACCGATGGCATTACGATTCGTCCGTTAGTGCCTGCCCAGGACCATAAGCAGATTGGCGAAGGCGATACGGGACCTAATACGGGGGGAATGGGGGCCTATGCTCCTACTCCAGTAGTCCCAGCTGCTCTGTTAGAGCGTATCCAAACTGAAGTATTAGAGCCGACGGTTACAGCGCTGAGGGCACGAGGCATTGACTATCGCGGTGTTGTTTATGCTGGTCTAATGATTACCCCGGAAGGGGAACCTAAGGTGATTGAATTTAATTGCCGTTTTGGTGATCCAGAAACCCAGGTGGTGCTGCCGCTACTAGAGACTCCTCTGGATCAGATTATGCTGGCCTGTTGTGAGCAACGTCTAGCGGATTTTCCACCCTTTGAATGGAAACCTGACTATGCTGCCTGTGTAGTAATGGCGGCGGCTGGATATCCTGGCCAATATCCAAAGGGTATGGCTATTGCTGGTATTGATGCAGCCACTGAGACAGGGGCAATGGTTTTCCATGCTGGGACTCAGCTCGAGCAAGGGGTGGTGAAGTCTACCGGCGGCAGAATTTTAGGGGTGACCGCTTTAGGTGATAGCTTTGAAGCTGCGATCGCAAATGCCTATGTAGCAGTAGACGCGATTCACTTTGACCATGCGTACTGCCGTAGAGATATTGGTCATCGAGTTAAGGAGCAGTTTTAATCACATCGGGATACCGGCTGCCTCATTGGAATAGTTGTATCGGTCTCATTTAGACGATGGCGCAGGTCTGTATCTCGTGACAGTCCCTAAATCCAAAACGGTGTATCGTCTGCTCCCCCATTAAAATTCATGTCACAATAGCGTTGAGCAGTTTGTGTAGGTTGGATGGTTGAGCTATTTGAAAAAATTCGTACACTAATCTCAGATTGGTGGAAAGACTTTACTCTCCAGACACGATTGATGGCAGCTGCCACATTGGTTGTGTCATTGGTAATGAGCAGCCTAACGTTTTGGGCTGTCAATACAATTCAGCTGGATGCTCGATTGAATGACACCCGCTTTGGTCGTGATCTGGGATTACTGCTAGCTTCTAATACTGCTCCCTTAGTAGAAGCTAACCAGCTAGAGGAATTGGCTGTGTTTTCCAGGCGCTTTATGGAAAGCACTTCAAGCATTCGCTATATGCTCTACGCTAATCCAAACGGCTATATCTTTTTTGGTATTCCCTACGCAGATACAGCAGTACAGAATTCTCTGACCCTGAGTCGCCGTATGCAACTGCCAGAGAACTATGTCAAAAGTGTTGACCTCCCTATGGTACGTCAACACCTAACGCCTGCTGGAGAGGTGACCGATGTATTCGTGCCGTTGAAGTCTAATGATGAATATTTGGGAGTGCTTGCCCTAGGCATCAATCCTAACCCGACGGTTGTAGCATCTTCTCATCTGACTAGAGATGTGACCATCGCCGTCTTTGTCTGTATTTGGGTCATGGTGATCTTAGGTGCCGTGTTTAATGCCCTGACGATTACTCAGCCGATTAAAGAACTATTAACCGGTGTGAAAAATATTGCTGCTGGTAATTTTAAGCAGCGGATTGATCTATCTCGAGGGGGAGATGAATTAGGAGAGCTAATCCAGAGCTTCAATTATATGGCTGAGCGTCTGGAGCGTTATGAAGAACAAAATATTGAAGAATTGACGGCAGAGAAAGCAAAGCTAGAACGCTTAGTGTCTACCATTGCTGATGGCGCTATATTAATTGATGCCAATCTAGAAGTTGTTCTAGCAAATACAGCGGCTAGTCGACTCTTTGGATGGGATGCTAAACTCCCACCGGAGGGTAGTGTTTTACAGCATTTACCTGGAGAAGTCCGGTTACAGATGACTCGACCGTTGTATCAAGCATCCAAAGGAGATTCTTCAGAAAGCCAAGAATTTCGGATTGCGTTGACAGAGCCTACAAATCGTACGATTCGCGTCGTACTAAACTCTGTATTAGATCAGTCTGGAGAGACTGTTAAGGGGCTGGCACTAACTGTGCAGGATATTACTCGTGAAGTGGCGTTGAACGCAGCTAAAAGCCAATTTATTAGTAATATCTCTCATGAGTTAAGGACACCACTGTTCAATATTAAATCCTTCATTGAGACGCTTTATGAGTACGGTGACGATCTTTCGGAGCGAGAACGACAAGAGTTTTTAGAGACTGCCAATAATGAAACAGATCGCCTCACGCGGCTAGTGAATGATGTGTTAGATCTTTCTCGATTGGAGTCAAACCGTCGCTATCAACTCACGTCGATGGATATTCACCAACCTATTGAACAAACGCTGCGTACTTATCAGCTGAATGCTAGAGATAAAGAGATTGAACTGATTCAGGATGTGGAAGAAGGATTGCCGCCAGTTGTAGGAAATTACGATTTGATGTTACAGGTCTTTGGCAATCTCGTTGGCAATGGGCTTAAGTTTTCTACTGCTGGAGGCTGTGTAGCGATTCGGGCTTATCGTGCTCCGTTGTCTGTAGAACATCCGGATTTGGCTGGCAATGTGCGTATTGAAATCTCGGATACAGGGATAGGTATTGCTGCTGAAGATCAAGAGGCAATCTTTGACCGCTTTTACCGAGTCGAGAATCGAGTCCACACCTTAGAAGGTACGGGGTTAGGGTTGTCGATTGTTAAGAACATCATCGACAAACACAATAGTCAAATGTGCTTGGTGAGCGAAGTTGGTATAGGAACGACGTTCTGGTTTGATCTGGCAATCTATGAAGCGCCTGATGTGCAGCTAGAACAAAAGTCTCATAGTATTCAACCCAATAATCAGACTGTAGATGCGATCTCATCCGTCTCTGCACAGGTCACACCGAAGGAATTAACTTAGTCCACCAATGAGTTGGGTTGACGATATTCCCGCAACCACGACTGGAGAAGTCGGCTCGATTCAGCCACTTAAGATTAATGTCAGTCGGTTCAACACAGACTCGATTGGCAATATCAGCGCCATTAAGCCCTAAGGCTTGAGCATACTGTTTCAGGAAACCCCTTACATAAATTGCCTCTGGCAAAGTTTGATAATCACCAGTTTCAATAGCTCGTAGCTGCTTAGGTTGGACTTTTGTACGCTGAGCCACCTGCTGCAGTGATAGCCCCTTTTGTGTACGAATGGTCTTTAAATAATGGCCAATAGCAACCAGCTGTTCGTGATACTCACCCTCTTCAGAGTACTGCCATACTGTATTAGCCGTCATTTCGTTACATTTAGTCACAACACACCTTGTGTGTAGTTTATGAAGCTAATTTTAATGATGCAAGTGGTTGGCTGAGTAAAATTACGTAAAAACCATGTGTCATAGTTGACAAAACTTCTCTAGGCAGAGTTTTTCAGCCAGTAGAGAAGTGACAAGCTGCCTATATCTATGGTTTTGGATAATTGTTCACTGCATGAATAGCGTGTTTTGTGATTACGTAAATACGTACATTTTTGTTATCATTTGTTGATATGTTTTTTATGCGATTATGACTATCGTCTCGTTTTCAGACAAAAGGTTGTTTGTGAGTTAGGGGTATCCATCTGTCTCGCTACGTAAGATTGACACGTCATCTGGGATGGGTCTGAGCATCACCCATCGAACAATATTGAGATGCAAGACAACGGTTGTGGTCGAAAAATTCTTGCTTTAGTGCATGGGCAATCGCCAAGCTCTACTAAGCTTTAGAGGGCTTAACAACTATCGATTGATTATGCGAGCTGTTGAGATGTCTGGATTGTTGCCTAAATTGACCTACAAAGAAAGCTTGCTCTTTCTCTACGTTGTCTTGCTTCATATTGTTCTTGGAGTTGTTCTTTGGAAATCTGATTTTCTAGAAGGTCTAAGCTATCGCCTGGGGCTGGGTGACCGACCAGAGCTAACAGGTTATTACTACACCATTCTGAATGTTCATGATAGTTTCGTGGATATTGTGCCTGATGGAGCTGTGATATTCATTGGTGACAGTATTACCCAAAGATTGAATGTCTCTGCTGTTCATCCACTGTCGGTTAACTATGGTATTGGCGGTGACACCACCATAGGTGTGTTGAAGCGCTTGTCTACTTACATGTCTGTGCTTGAGCGTTCACAGTGTATTGTACTTGCTATCGGTACTAATGATACGCGTTATCGGAGTGTTGATGAGGCGATCGCAAACTACTCTCGCATTCTGGATAGACTACCTCGTGACCGTCCGGTGATTGCCTCAGCTGTTCTTCCTGTTGATGATCAAGCCAATCCCAGACAGCTATCTGAAGCAGTGGGTTGGAGAATGGACTTTAACATAAAGCTTCACCAACTTGTTGAACAACGGGAATGGGTCATCTTTGTTGATCATGATAATTATTTAGATACTAATGGTGATGGTCGTTTGGATCAGCAGTTCCATAATGGTGACGGGTTGCATTTGAACGCTGCTGGTAACCTTCAATGGACTCAAAGCCTTCGTAGGGCAATTTCTAACTTAAAACCAACCAATCAAAATAATACTGATAACTCTCTATTTATACCTGGTGAAACAGAATAGTCATATTGCTTTCTTTCTGCCTTAGACTATCACTACAATGCGATCGAAGACTTTTGAAGTCTTCCTTTGTCAGGATTATGCAGTTCTAAGCCAAAACCTTAGTAGCAATAAACAACAGGCTAGAACAGCTATAAACACTACCATCACTCTGCTAAGTAATGAGTGGTTTGTATACTGTAAGCTTTTCATAGGTAAATAAAGCATCTGCGCACCAACAACTTCATTGAGCTGCCAGCCAAAGCCATTGGCAGTACCGTAGTGTTCAACAATATAGTTTGGTGCCACGTCCGGAGTACTGTGACACTGTAAGCAACTGGGTTTAGAAACGGATATCGCTTTTGCAGAGTAGAACAGCTTGCCTTTGGGGGTCATTGTATAACCATTCAGTTGTTTGTTCCTTGGGATTTCACTGTTACGGAACTGTTCAATGAGCTGCTTTTCAAATGGATTCGCTTTGTCATTTAAGCTCGTTGGGTTGAGCACTGCTTCCTTATAGGAATAATGGCTATATTTGGGCTGTTGGCGCAAACGTTCAAAGACCTGTTGTGCCGAGTAACTAGGTACGCTCTCTGGCCAAAATTTTGCTTCAGCTTGATGAGCTAAAGCGGGTCTGATTTGGCTACTAGTGTACTCTCGTACTGAGTTCACCATGTTCATTAAGATTTCTGCGTCGTGCTGAACGTATTGAATCCGTACGCCGCGTTGCAGAGTATGTGCTAAAGCCCACCCTCCCAGAGTGATGCTGGCTATAAAAAGACACAAGATAACAACGGTTATTGCTCGCTGGCGACTGCGAGACTGTATGGCTGCTACGGCTGGGGCTGACATAATGTTTGGAGAGAAGAGTTATTATTAGGGTCTGAGAGCTTTTTAGGCTGCCGATTTAAGTGATCCTTAACCCATGTGCAGCCTTCGATTAGAAGATTGTCTAACAGAGGAGAACTCAGCAACTGCCAGTCCCAAAAGATAATGCTGTGGTCGTAATCGGCAGATGCTAAGAGGTTGCCGTTAGGCTGAAAGTTCAGTCCGCTCACCTGATCTTTGTGGCCTTTGAGCGTTGCTACTGCTGTACCATCTAATTGCCAGATTTTGATAGTGTTGTCCGCCCCTGAAGATATTAACGTGTTGCCATTGGGAGAGAAGCGAACATTTAAGACTTTGTCGGTATGTCCCTGTAATGTATGTTGTAGAACTCCATGCTGATCCCACAGCTTGACTGTGTGATCAGCGCTGCCGCTAGCCAGTAGAGTACCATTAGGATTCCAAGCAACGCTATAAACACTGCCTTGATGACTCCGCAGAGGTGGTATGGCGATGCCGTGCTGGTTCCAGATTCGAATGGTATTGTCTGCGCTGGCACTGGCTAAGAGTGAACTTTCGGGATGCCAGGCCACTGCGTAAACAGTATTGTTATGGCCAGCAAAGGTTTCTTTGAGCGTGCCATCTTGATGGTTCCACAGTTTGACCATATGATCTCCTCCACCTGTTGCCAGCGTTTTACCGTTGGGGCTAAAGCTTACACTGTGAACAGTGCTGCGGTGGGCTGTAATAGTGCGCTGGCGAATGCCTTTTTTTAGATGCCAAAGTTTTACGGTGCGATCTCGACTTGCGGTTGCCAATGTGCGACCGTCGGGACTAAAACTCACATCTAGAATGCTGTCGGCATGTGCCTTTTCAAATGTTGTGCGAAGCTGCCCTTTTGTGGTCCACAGTTTGATGCTGAGGTCTGCACTGACGGAAGCTAGTATCCGATTGTTGGGACTAAATTCTAGAGCATGGACTAATGAGTTATGGGCTTCTAAAACATTTGCTCTAGGGGAGCTCAATGCCCACAGCTTAACATTTTGATCCCAACTGCCGCTGGCTAGGGTGTGGCCATCGGGGCTAAACGCCACTGACGTCACGGTTGTTTCATGCCCTTTTAAGGTATCTACTAATGTTCCATCTGGTCGCCATAATCGTACTGTGCTGTCATCACCAGCGGAGGCAATTAACTGGCCATTGGGACTAAAGGCGATGTCTTCTACACCGGCCTGGTGGTCTTCAAATGTAGCTAGTTCCTGACCATCAGGACTCCATAGCTTAATGGTGGCGTCTTCGCTAGCAGATACTATCCACTTTCCATGGGGACTCCAGGCAAGGGCTTCTATGTCAGCTGTATGCCCAGAAAAACTAGCAACTTCAGTACCATCTAGGTGCCAAATTTTGATGGTGCGATCGCTACTTGTTGATGCTATCTGCTTGCCGTCAGGACTAAATTCAACAGCTCTGACGCGCTCTAGATGACCTTCTAATGTGCTAATTAAATCTCCTGTTTGAGTGTTCCATACTTTAACAGTTTGATCTCCACCCGCTGTCGCGATGATGCGACTGTCGGGGCTAAAGCTTAAACCATAAACAATACTGTTATGTCCTTTTAGTGTCCTGAGGACGACGCCATCCTGCCGCCATAGCTTAACGGTCTTATCGCTACTGGCTGATGCAATTAATTGCCCATCTGGGCTGAACGCAGCATCTCTTACCTGACCTTGATGGCTATCCAAGGTAAAGCGAAGTCTGCCATTCTTTTCCCACAGCTTAAGGGTATTATCATTGCTGGCGGTAATCAGGAAGTTTCCATCAGGGCTAAACTTGACACTGCGAATGCCGCCTCTATGTCCCTCTAGCTCATTTTTCTCCTTCACCCAATAGAGAGCATTAGCTAAGGATGTGGCAATCTTAGCGTTTACACCAGGGTCATTTCTTAGAAAACGCTTGGACTTTAACTTACCAGCTGCACCAATACTCTCTAACAGTGATTCAAAAACTTGGTTTGATGAGAATAATGCCTCTGATTTTCCTCCGAGCGCTAGCAAGTTGGCTTTCTGCGCTTTTTTAGACTCTCCGTAAGCAATAAAACTAGCACCGATGGCAAATACTAGCGCAATGGACACGACTCCTAGCAATGATTTCAGCATTAAGACACGTTGCTTCTCTTGCTGTGCTTCGGCTGCGATCGCAGCTTCACTCTGGGCAATATAGTCTTTCTGAAGATCAGTAGCTGTAGGCCGCTTGTTCTGGTCTTGAGCCTCGATTAACCATGCCTGAGCTACTGCAAACTCATTACCACGGAGCAATAAATCTGTACTTTTTTGTTTCTCCTGCCAGTCTAATGCCCGTCTTAACCATTTTGTATGATCATGTACATGTTCACGATCCATATCCAGCAGACGAATCAGCTGACTAAAGGATTCTCCAAAATCCCTATCATCGACCACTAAGCTATCGGCATTAGCCAAGGCTGGATGCAGCTCTGTCATCTGAGCTAGTGATTTACGCTGAATCGTGACAATTCGTTTATTAAGAGAGACCGCATGCGCTACAGCGACCTGTAATTCCTGCTGTTCTGAAAATTCGGACGATAGTAAAAAGAGAATATTGTCAGATATTTCGATTCCTTGTCGAATCGCCTCTTGAATATCAACATCTGAGGGTATTACATGCTGTTCAAACCAAGTGGTTTTACCCTGAGTCTGTAGCTCATCATTGAGCTGGTATGCTAAGTCAGTGTCCGTAGGCGTATAGGCAATAAAGACATCTAACGAGTTTAGAGGAGCTTTCTCTAAACTTGCCTCAATAAAGTCTGATTGAACTGATATTGCAGGATGTTGAGAATGTTTCTTTGCAGATTGCCACCAGTCTTGGGCTTGGTGTAGAGAATACCCTCGAAGTAATATGCTGAGGTTATTTTGCTGCTGTTGCCATTTGAGAGCTTTGACTAATAAGGTTTTATGTTGGCTATAGTAATTTGCCTTATGCAGTAAAATGCGGATTAACTGACTTTCATCTAACGTGTAATCTTCGTCTTTGAGATTGTCCGTGAGATCAATGTACTGCAGTTGCCGTAGGTTATCAGGTATATCTTCTGTTGGGGTCGGGCTGACTAATACTGGAATAATACGTTTGTTAAAAGCAGATGCATAGTTGATTTCATGCTGGCAATATTTAGACTGTATAGCATCAGGCGAGAGTAAATAGAGTACATTGTCAGCTTGTTCAACACCTCGTTGAATAGCCTTTTCAAAGGCTTCTCCTGTTTTGATGTCACTAGTATTTGTCCAAACTGTAAATCCTTCTCGTCGTAAGCTGTTCCGGATTTTCTCCATCACGTTTTTGTCTTCATGAGTGTAGGCCAAAAAGACCTGAGTCATGGCGTTATCTGCCTGTTTGAGACTCTCGGTGATGTACTCGCAATGTAAATCCGTTGGATGGCAGGGGGGCTGATCTTCCTTAAACCGAGCCTGTAACCAGTCTTTGGCTTGTTGGCAGGTATTCCCGGTCAGTAAATAAGATGACTGTTGTTGATAGCCTTGCCACTCTAGAGCCTGGGCCAATAGTGTCGTATGTTGACGGACATACCCTTGATGACGTTTGAGTAGTTCTAGTAGACCCTCGAAAGCCTGCTCAAAATCGTCAATACCTTCGCGAAAATAAACCCAATTGCTCTTACCAATCTCTGGGTGTATGTTAGTAAAGCTAGAATGTAACCCTTCTTCCTGATAAGCTTCCCACTCGTCATCAGTTCCCTGAGGATTTCGCTGTTGCCAGGTTTCATGATTTATTTGCTCTACATGTAGCAGTGGAATAATTCGCTTATTACGCTTTAGGGCGAGCTGAATTTCTTTCAGGCAGTAAGGAGAATTAACAGAGTGTGGGGCAATAACAAATAAAAAGTTATCTGCCTTTTCAATGCCATCGTCAATCTGATTTTGAAAATCTACACCAAGGGGGATATTTTCAAAATCAAACCATACGCTTAAACCTTTATCAGTTAGACGTTCATAGAGCTGAAGTGCAAATGCTTTACTATCAGTTCGCCCATAGGAGATGAATGCATCTTGGAAGGTATTCATTCATTTAGATGTTGATATGCGACCCCTTGATTCCGCCAATATAATTAAATTGCTTTTATGTAGACATCGGTTTTTTTACAGTCTCGTACAAAAATTTGCGGAGAAATAGGCACGTAATCATGCCGAGAATGGCAAGGCGTTTTTAATTTTTTCGGCTTTGCCTATGCTATTGCTTACGCCACTGTAAAGTCGGCATGACTCTATGGGGAGTGACTATCCATGCTGTAGGTCTGCCAGGGTTCGTGGTCTGGCAAAACTCAGCCTTAGGATAAATGAACTAAACCAATATAACTCTTTAGTTCACTTGTATTAATTCAACGGCCTTAGATATGATAGAAAGCGTACCCCCTGATGCCTCGTTCGGATGGATAGCACGGCCACGATTCCAGAAATACTGCCAGGGATTGAACTCAGTACAGAGCAGTGGGAGGCACTGCAGGCTATTGTTGAATTTTTACAAACTCCATCTAAGCTATATTTACTCACTGGCTATGCAGGTACTGGCAAAACCACGCTGCTGCAGGCATTAGTCACCTACCTGCGGGATCAAGGTTGTGACTGGCCCATTGTGCTAACAGCCTTTAGTAACAAGGCAACCAAGGTGCTCAAAACCATGTCTGCCCAGTGGAATATTAAGGATGTAGAGTCCGTTACCTGTTGCCGTTTACTGGGTCTTAAGCCGGTGATCGATACTGGTAGTGGCGAGCAAATCTTTAAATCTGTCAGCGATCAGCATAACCAGGTACCTGACTATCGCTTAGTGATTGTTGATGAATGTTCAATGATCAACCAAGAAATGTGGAAGCTTCTGGTGGAAGCTATTTCTCGGCTGGATATTCCTACTCAAATGTTGTTTGTTGGCGATCCAGCCCAACTGCCACCGGTTAACGAAACAGAATCCTGCTGTTTTGGTCAGATTATGCATCAGTCTTCCCTATCCCAGGTGATTCGCTATGGTGGAGCGATTGGAGTGATTGCAGACGATATCCGTCGCAATATCGAGAGGCAACAACTACCTAGATATGAAAGTGATATGAGTGAAGATCGTACAGAAGGCTTTTTTGTTCTACCTAAGGATGGCTGGCGTGATGTTCTCGTTCGTGCATTTACCTGTGAAAAATATAAGGCTGACCCTAACTATGTCAGGGTCTTAGCCTATACCAATCAGCGAGTTAAAACTCTCAATCGAGTGATTCGCCGTGCCATTTATGGAGAAGACTTAGAACAATTTGTTATTGGCGAAAGGTTGATTGCTAACAATCCCTGTTTAGAAGAGGGTTCTATTATTTTACAGACTTCAGAAGAGTGTGAAGTGTTGGAAATTAAACCTGGGAAAATTGAAGGGTTACCTGTGTGGCAGTTAGTTGTCTATACGGAAGAGGGAAAATTTCAGGATTTAAATGTTTTGCAAGAAGTGAGTGTGCCTGACTATGAAAGACGCTCACGGGACTATGCAAGCAATAAACAATGGGAGATCTTTTGGGAGTTCCGACAACAGTTTCATGATGTTAACTATGCCTACAGCTTGACTGTTCATAAAAGCCAAGGCTCTACGTTTCAGGATGTATTTATTGATCTGCCCGATTTGACGAGAAACTCTAAGGTGATTGAACGAAACCAACTATGCTACGTTGCCTTTACAAGAGCAGCTAAAAGAGTATTCATTTACCAATAAAAATGCTCTTGAGATCCGCTTCAAAATATTCTTACGTCAAGAAATCCAATTAAAATTGCACATTACCTTTGAATTCTCTTAGAAATACTGCAAAAAGTCGCCAAAGCCTGTTAGAAACTATAACTTTTTGATAGGCTATACCTTAAGTGAATTAATACTCATCATGAGTGACTTTGTAGCACCGCCTCAGTAATCAGACTATGCGATGCCCACACTGCAACAGCCCGTCAATCAAGCGTCATGGCCCTAGGACTAAAAATCCTCAGTCTTGCTACTGTCTAACATGTCAACGTACTTTTCAAACAAAAGAGCGCAGCGCTATTTTCGGGTGGATAGCTAGCTTTTTGATAATACTGGGCATATCTCCCATCATAATCAATCAAGCATTGAAATTAACTGTTACTTTATCCAATACTGGTGATTCTGCAGACGCCATTGTTATTTTGGGACGGGGACCTAAAAAAAACGTAGATCGCACGTTAGTTGCTACAGAACTTTGGCAAGCAGGCCGTGCACCACAGGTATTTGTTAGCGGTATGACAGATGCACCAGTGATTATCAAGTTAGGCAAAGATATGGGTATTCCTGCCCAGCATATTAGTGGTGAGCGGTGCTCCCAATCCACGTGGGAAAATGCGTTATTTTCCGAAATTTTATTGTCAACCCAAGGAATTAAAAAAATATTATTGGTGACCGATGATGCTCACATTGCCAGAGCAACCCTAACTTTTCGTGGAATGGGATTTGATGTCGTTCCTTATCCAATTCAGTCACCCTTATTTACCGGACAATTACGTTCTAGCTTTCGGGAGTTATTCGGCCTTATTTTCTACAGTATGTCCGGTAAACTGCAAAAATTAGATCCTGAACAAGATCAACAAGAACGTAAAATGGCCCAGTCTAAAATCAACCGGTGGGGGTGCAGCCTAGCACCCAAAACATAGAAGGGAGTTAAGATAGACTGATGTGGAGCACCCTTCCAAAAACTCAGAGCTTAGGCAAATTGTTCGGTGGTGCGATCGCAGATTGCCAACAAATTTTGAGTGAGATTATGACAAATATGGCGCTCAATAAGCTGTACTGGCATTGCTAGAGGCGGTTGTACCACTAGCTCATAAGATAATACCGTTGCAGCCTGTTCACCTAAAATCGCTGGCTGTAAAGACCATTTGCCCATAAATTTCTTAAAATCTCCTTCCACCATGGAAAATCCAAGTTCCCGTGGAAAGCTCTCAGTCATATCTAAAATGACCCGAGCGCAAAACTTGAAATTCAAAAAACATTGGGCACCGATTTGCTCTAAACGAATACCATCATCAGGATGACTGAGTAAACGACTTGTGGTTAAGTTGGGCACAAACTCTGACAAACGTTCGTAATCCGTCAAAATCTGCCAAACCTGCTCCAAAGAGCAAGGAATAGCCACCGTTGCAGTAATCTGCCGCTGACGAGGTGCCAACTTCTGAGTTTGAATACTCACCTTTTGACAACAAGTACTGTCCAGTTGAATAACCGACTCGCTATCTAAGGCTGAATTGGGAGTAAGCGATAAAGCGTCCTGATTCACTGTTAACTAAACCTACAAGACAGCTAGTGATTAACTAGGTATGTATTCCTAGTAGCTTAACCTATCCATACGCAATAATGACATCCTTAGCCCAAACATTAGTCTTGGCTAAGGATAGAGTGCTTTTGCTATCAAATAGTCATAGCGCTATGGGCTAGTAGTTCAATACCAGGGACACAATGGGCAGGGATATGCTTGTGCTCTACGATTTTAGCGCTATACCTTTCAAGCTCTTCAG
This sequence comes from Cyanobacteria bacterium P01_D01_bin.156, assembly GCA_039024555.1. Lineage (GTDB taxonomy): Bacteria > Cyanobacteriota > Cyanobacteriia > Phormidesmidales > Phormidesmidaceae > Leptothoe. The sequence continues at coordinate 167,278 of JBCCQQ010000003.1, read as the reverse complement.
ACAGATTGCTTGTTCGTAGAGTGCCCATCCCACCGGAAGTTTATCCACACAACGTCTAAAACAACGGACGGTTTTAGAGGCTTTCATTTTAACTACATATATATAGACGTCGGCTAAGCCATAGTCCTATGTCATGGGGCTGTGAATGTTGACGTTGGCTTGGCAGCCTTGTTCTACCAAAAGCTACAGTTCCAGACTCTGTCCCAACCTTTAAGATGGACAGGGATAGCCAACTGATGAACACATTTATCGGTTGGTACTGCATATAGCTGTTGCTATCTAAAGCTTGTAGTGATTATCTATGGCTTGAACTATGGGCGCCTCGCTATATATCCGGCTACCCCAGCGAATTAACCACCCCGGAGTAACACTGTGCTGTTGTCAAAAGGTTTTGAAGTTGAAATGTACACTGGCCAGACCAATGGTGAAATCATTGGTCTATCCGACAGAATTGCCAAATCACTCAGTGGGTTTGTGCGTGAGCCAGATAGTCGCAACGTAGAATACACGACACCGCCGCTCCAGCACTATGAGCAACTTCTCTGCGAATTAGTTTCTCCTCGTCGTCGTCTAAGACGCTTTCTTAAAGAGCTGAATCCAAGCTATACCATTATCCCTGGAAGCACACTCTCCACAGGCAATAGTCAGATTTTCTATCGCTCTGACCCCCAAAATCCTTATCATGCCTACATTGAAAATACCTATGGCACTGATGTAGTTACAGCTAGTATCCACATTAATCTTGGCATTGCCGATCCAGAAATGTTGATGCGCGCCTGCCGTTTAGTGAGGGCCGAAGCTCCCCTGATTTTGGCGCTCAGTGCATCTTCTCCATTTCTAGATAATCAAATCACTGGCTATCACTCCACTCGTTGGCATTTATTTCCTCAAACTCCAGTCCACGTCCCTTTGTTTGACAGTCATCAGCACTTTATCGATTGGACTGCAGCTCAATTAAAGCTGGGTACTATGCAAAATGTTCGCCATCTGTGGAGTTCTGTGCGTCCCAATGGAGATTGTCGACCCTACAAGCTCAATCGGATTGAAGTCAGAATTTCAGACTTGGTAACAGATCCAATTCACCTGCTGGCAATTACAGCGTTGCTTGAAGCTCGTATTCTACAGCTTCAGCAAAACCCTGCCTTAGATCCTCTGGTTGCGAGCCAATTTTCTGCCAGTAGTCGCCATGATGATTTGTTAGAAATCATTGAGGACAATGAGCGTTCTGTAGCCAAGGATAGTCTCAATGCTCAGCTACGTCATTGGTACGATGGCAGCTCAATCAATGCAGCGGATTGGATAGCACAGCTCTATCAAGAAGTGATGCCTATGGCGAAAGCCCATGGCATAGCTTGCTTTTTGACACCGATTCAGCAAATTTTACGGGAAGGTAATCAAGCGCAGAATTGGTTAAAACAGGTTGAGTCTGGTGTGGATGTTCCTACTGCGATCTCCCAGACCATTCAGATCATGGAACTTCAAGAGCAAGCATTACAGAGCGATTTGTGTCAGCCTGCCTAGGTCAGGCGTGATTTGGATACTTCGCCATACCTGCTGGGATGGAGCCGACAGCATAAAATACCGGCATTTTCTAACGTCAGGACAACATAAAACGGGAAATGAATCTCAATCTAGTGTGATTGATTAGAAACTCCTATATAAAAATGCGTAAATTGGTCCTGAAAAACGCAAAATAGAGGTCTGATAGGAAAGAGTTAGCGTTTTTTGCACAATATCAATGCCCAAAATAGTTCTTGTCAACCCAGAAATTCCCCCCAATACAGGCAATATTGCTCGTACCTGTGCAGCTACGAATACAGAGCTACATCTGGTAGAACCGCTGGGCTTTGAACTGAGCGATCGTTATCTCAAGAGAGCGGGTCTCGATTATTGGCCCCACGTCAATCTTCAGGTACATCCTTCCCTAGACAGTTTTTGCCAACATCAGCAACGGATTGGTGGACGTTTACTAGGGTTTACTACTAGAAGCTCATATAGCTATGTAAAAATCGACTATCAAGAAGAGGATTGGTTATTGTTTGGTAGCGAAAGCCAGGGCTTGCCGCAATCGTTTTTAGATACCTGCGATCGCACCGCTAAAATTCCCATGCCTCACTCTAGTGTCCGTAGTCTTAATCTGTCGGTGAGTGCTGCTATTGGCCTATTCGAATCTCTTCGACAGCTGGGACATCTGGCTTAAGCGAATTTTGGGCTTTGATTTGTTGAGCTAGTGTCGAAACCCTGTGACGGTCTCTTGTAGTTTTGGGAAATCAGACTATATATCTATGAGCCTATAGATATATAGAGTAGCCAAGACTCAAGAATTCTCTGTCCTTGAGTTCGAGGTCATCTAGCAGCGCTTTGCATTGCCAGACCTGCGGGCCTGAAAAATAAGGGATGTGGGGTTTTGTACGAACTTGATTCTGATGTTTGCGTCCTAAAAAAGTTGTTTAAGCTACCAAAATATCGCCTTTGCGATAAAAATTTTCTATAGCGGGTGCGGGGCAATTGGGCAATTCCCCGTTAAAATCTCCGAAATAACTGGGAAATATAATCAAGCCAGCTTTTTAGGTCTTTATTATGACCAGGTCCTTACCAGGAACGGTACTGATAATTTTGCAAGGATAGTTGGTCTCTTGAAGTGGATACTGAGAGGGTGAAAGTTCCAGCTACAAAAGGATTCAATGGATTCCGGAAAACTGGCCTCACCCATTTCTCAGATAAAAATCCATACGAAATTCAATTTCATGTGGATTCTTAGGATTCCAATGGAACTTGTTTTGTACGGGATTGATCTTTTGATTAAGTCGTGTAAACTTGCCTAAGTTGGGTAAAAGGTAGCTACATATTGGAAATATTTTTCTTAGTGTCTGCCTTTTGTACTCGATTCAACTTGTAGTTAATGACCTTTGATCGGTCAGCTGCATAGGGACAATTTAGTTTCCAACAGTTGAACGCTGGTCACCTAGGAGGTTATTCCTTGAAACAAGAAAATTCTCAGGAGCCCAAGTCTGAAATCAGTCATTCATGTTTTTCAGACGTGATGGCAGTGAGTGAGCAAGCTTCGTCTGGACAAAATGGCAGATCTAAATCTGTTGCTATGTTGGGACTTGCGCTTTCTTTTGGTGCGTCTGGAGTTGTATTCACTGATAGTGAGGCAACTGCAGCAGTTGGATCCTCGGTGATTTTAAATCCTGCAGCTTCAAGCGATACACCTCAAGTGCCCTCTGTGTTGGGTAGTCAGCTGACTCAACCTTCTGCTAGTCAGGGACTGACGGTTTATCACACCGTCGAGCAGGGTGATAGCCTTTGGCAGATTGCTCAAGATCATCGGGTTGAAGTTCAAGACATTAAGCTAGCTAATCGCATTTCACCAGATACGCCTCTTCAGGTTGGGCAGGTCATCAAGGTCCCTGGTGAACAAGTGGAGAGACCAACTGTGGTCTCATTGCTTCCTGGTGCTCAGAATAGGTCCGATGTTCCAGGTAAAGCGCCAAGCTTAGAGCGTCTACTAGCGACCCTCCCGGATTCCGATAGTAATAATGTATTAAGTGTTTCTGAAGCAGTTGAATCTTCTGATTTAGCTGACGGTCCAGTAGTTGTCGCAACTGAAGAGTTGACTGGTGATGTTTCTCTTCGTTCTGCTGGTCTCGTATCTCAATCTGATGGTTTGCAGGCAGATTTGCAGCAACTAACTTCTCAGAGTCAGTTGCCTTCTGAAGAAGTGGAGGTTTCTTCGCTTACGTCTGAGGTACTGGCAACTAGTTCTGTTTCTTTAGACGGAAATGGGTTGCCCTTAGCTGATGCTTCTGAGAACTCTTTTGAAGGGTACGAGGTTCGTCCAGGGGATACCGTTGAGGATATCGCCTTAACCCTTGGTACAACTCCTGAAGAAATTGCCGAGGCTAACGAACTTGAGGATCCTGATTTCATTGTTGCAGGTGATACTTTAGCGGTTCCTGTAGAGACTGCTGCTGATTTTGATTCTGGAGCCGATTTAGCTGCGGTTTCTGGTGTTGGTGGCTTTGATGGGACCCGCTTAGCTCGATTGCAGTCTACGGCTGCTAGGCGAATCGATGCTTCTTCAACCCTGCAACGGTTGAAGGATGAGCAAGGAATCAATTCTCTTGATCAAATCGCAGAAACTGAAATTGTAGGTGATGAGCATTCTGTATCTAGAACGCCTGCCGTTGAGGATCCGTACACTGCTGATCTACTGGCAGATGTTGTATCCGCTCAGGAATCGAGCCCATCTGTCTCTGAGAATGCGGTTGCTCTAAGGTCAGTGGTTTCTGTTCCTGAACCTACTGTTGTCAATCCTCAATTTCCAGGTATTGACTCGGACGCTGTAGGTGCTGAAGAGAGAGAGGGTTTACTGGCTGCTGCGCCACTGGACCCTAGTGTTTACGTTTCGTCTCCTGCACCTGCCCCCGGGCAAGTAGTTTCTCCAGAGATGCCGATTTTGCCGTCGGCTGATGAGTATTTGCCGGAGGCCCCTGATTACTTTAATGGTTATATTTGGCCTACTCGTGGTACTTTGACCTCTGGCTATGGGTGGCGCTGGGGGCGTATGCATCGAGGTATCGATGTAGCAGGTCCGGTCGGCACTCCAATTGTTTCTGCTGCTGCTGGTGTCGTTGAGCGTGCTGGTTGGAATTCAGGTGGCTATGGAAACTTGGTTGAAGTTCGTCATGCTGATGGTAGTATGACGCGCTATGCTCATAACAGTCGAATTGTTGTGAGACCTGGTCAGCGTGTTTCACAAGGTCAACACATTGCAGATATGGGTAGTACCGGCTACAGTACAGGCCCTCACTTACACTTTGAGGTCCATATTCCAAACCAGGGGACGATCAACCCAATGGCCATGTTGCCTGGACGTTAGGCAAACTAGTTTTATAGAGCATACTTTAAATTGCCAAGCTGTCTATTAGACAGCTTGGCAATTTTTTCGGATTTTTTGAGTAGGGTGAGTTCTTTCTAGTAGCAAGCTCAAATTAATCGATGGGGGCGCAGTGACTAGGGCCTGTGAAAAATTAGAATCATGGCCTTGTGGATTTCAATCATGCTTTAAAGAGCTTTTCAAGCTTAAACCGTGCAGTCATCTCTTAACCGTGCCTTAGTGCAGATTGATCTTTCTAGGCAGCTGTATTTCTTATGTAGCTTCGCAACAATTCGTGATAGATTTATTTAGTTGCTGAACATCAATCGGCTGTCTTAAGGCTCAGTAGCTCAGTGGTAGAGCAGGGGACTCATAAGCCCTTGGTCACGTGTTCAAATCACGTCTGAGCCATTTTCAAAGATAGAAATAATAGTCTCTAACCTCTGTAACTGCTGCGCATATGAATTGTATGCGTATATTCGTGGCTTCTAGCGTGCTCTTGATGTAGACTTACAGTTGCTTTCAGAGAATTGCTCTAGTTAATCAAGAGCCATAGACTTGCATAGTCTATTTGAGTGTCAGCTAAGTTTTTGGAGACATACGGATGAGTAATCTAGCGGAAGGATGCCTGCGCGTTGGCCAACTTGCCCCTGATTTCACAGCAACAGCCGTTGTTGATCAAGAGTTCAAGACGATCAAGCTTTCTGACTATCGTGGTCAATATGTGGTGTTGTTTTTCTATCCGCTAGATTTTACGTTTGTTTGCCCTACTGAGATTACTGCCTTTAGCGATCGCTATTCGGAGTTTAAAGACCTTAAAACAGAAGTTTTAGGAGTTTCAGTAGATAGTGAATTTTCCCATCTTGCTTGGATTCAGACCGAACGTAAGGCGGGTGGCCTGGGAGATTTGGCTTATCCTCTGGTGTCGGATATCAAAAAAGAAATTAGTAGTGCCTACAATGTGTTGGAACCCGAGGCTGGTGTGGCGTTGAGAGGCCTATTTCTAATTGATAAAGAGGGCGTTGTTCAGCACGCCACCATTAATAACCTATCTTTTGGTCGTAGTGTGGATGAGACATTGCGTGTTTTGCAAGCAGTACAGCATGTGCAGTCTCATCCTGATGAGGTCTGTCCGGCTGGATGGACGCCTGGTGATAAAACCATGAATCCTGATCCTGTGAAATCAAAGGACTTTTTTGCGTCGGTCTAGTCGCTCCTCAATTGTGATGCTTGATTGTAGATGGGTAATAACATCGTAATAACATCCCTTTCTTTGGGTTGATGCCCCTATCAGTCGTTACGCTGGCCTATGGTTACTGCCTTTAAATTGACCTCTACGGACTTTCGTGGAGTTATCAGTCGGCGCTTTATCAACAATTTTTTGCCCCTGCCTGCTCTAACAAAGTTTCGAGTGGGTGATGTTTTGCCTGATTTTGAACTGCCAGTGGCAGGGCAAAGAGCGCCTGTACGTTTATCGAGCTATCGTAATCAGTCTGTTGTAGTTATCGCATTCACTCGAATTTTTACGGAAAAGCAATACTGTCCATTCTGCTATCCCCACATTGTGTCTCTGGTGGAAACCTATCAACAATTTGAGCAACTTGGTGCAGAAGTGTTGATGATTACTAGTACTGATTCACGTCAAAGTAAAACGGTACAGCGAGATCTGGGATTGTCTATGCCACTTCTGGTGGATTCGGGCTGTGTCAGTTTTCGTGCCTATGGCACTGGTCAAGCGTTAGGTGCTCCGCTTCCGGCACAGTTTGTAGTTGACCGAGCAGGTAGATTAAGATTTCAGCACTTATTCTCATTTGCTCATACCAATGCTAGCCCTGAGAGACTGCTCTGGGCTGTTCATAACGCCAATCGTGAGCGTATCAATAAATAAATAGTAAAACGGAGAAGGAGGGATTCGAACCCTCGATAGAACTTACGTCCTATAACTCCTTAGCAGGGAGCCGCTTTCAACCACTCAGCCACTTCTCCAATGAATAGAGCTGCATTATAGCAAGCTATCCTCAGCAGGGTAAAGCTTTATTGATGGATTTCTTGGCATAATGCGCGGTAGTCGATGCTTAAATCCGCATAGGATTTCCCATGGGATTGTTCCTATGCTTTCAGCCCAGTCATCAGCGGTGAGCTGATGAGCAGTATTACTGCCGATTAGGGTGACAATATCTCCTTCCTTAAGTCCAGGCATGTTGGAGATATCTAACATTAGCTGGTCCATAGTGATAGCTCCAATCTGACGCACTAGCTGATGGTCAATAAGTGCTTGCAATCGGTTTGAGAGTAAACGGGGAACGCCATCGGCATAGCCAATGCCGACGACCGCAATGGTCATTGGTTGCTGGGCAATAAAGCGGTGGCCGTAGCTGACACCTGCTCCTGCCTGAATTTTTTTGATATGGGTAATACGTGCTTTAACTTCTAAGGCAGGATGAAGATCCAGGACAGATGTCAGATGAGGGGCTGGTGATACGCCATAGATGCCTAACCCTACACGGACCATGTCGTATTGGAGATGCGTTGCGTCGGTTAAAGTGGCGGCTGTATTGGCTAAGTGCAGATGGGAGGGGAGAAGATTGTGATGTTTGAGGGTGGCGATCGCACGTTCAAATCGTTCATGCTGACGACGCATCTCTGAATCATCAGCTTCATCTGCTGTGGCAAAGTGTGAATACAAACTGGTTATTTTGAGGGCTGGCAACCCGCTAACAAACTCTACGAACTCTAAGGCTCGTTGCCAATCGAACCCTAGGCGTGACATGCCCGTATCTAGTTTGATGTGGACTGGCAATGGCAAGTAGGCATCACTCAGAGCCTCAGCAAAGACAAGGGCTTGCTTGGGGGTAACAATAGTTGGTTGCAACTGCCATCGAGCTAACGCTTGCACCTCTTCCCCATGATGTAGGGCTCCCATCACTAAGATAGGTGCCTGAATACCAGCCTGTCGTAGCTCAATCCCTTCCGGCACAGTCGCTACGCCCAACCAAGTAGCGCCTGCCTGCAGTGATGTTTGGGCTACATTCACAGCTCCATGGCCGTAGGCATCTGCTTTTACAACTGCCATAAGCTCTGTCGTCGGCTTTAGTAGTCGACGGAATTGATGCACGTTGTGGCTAATGGCCGCCAAATTAATCTCAACCCAAGCCCTTGAGCAACGCATGGCTGAAATACTTGGTGTATCGTCCCAGCTCAGCATGGTGCTTCTCCTTTCACACGGTATTTACAGCACAGTATCGCAATTGCCAAGGCCTTTTGGTTACCTGTGCTAGTATCAAGGCACAACTCCTAAATTGAACCTCAATGAGTAAGGTTCTGGTTCTAAATGCTTCCTATGAGCCCTTAAATATCACTAGCTGGCGAAGAGCTATCGTGTTGATTATTAAGGGTAAAGCTGAAACCGTAGAGCACAACGGGCGGGTTATCTATACGAATTTTCCTTTGCCTACAGTAATTCGTCTACGTCACTATGTGCGTATACCGTATAAGGAAATTCCTCTAACCCGGCGCAATCTGTTGTATCGCGATAATCATACCTGCCAGTATTGTGGTTATGCAGGTGATGGCCTGACACTTGATCATGTCATTCCCCGTTCTCGTGGTGGTAAAGATCTTTGGGAAAACATGGTCTCTGCTTGTGTCCGCTGCAATGTAAAAAAGGGGAACCGCACACCTAAAGAGGCCAAAATGCCATTGCGTATTACACCACGTAAACCCCATAGTAGTCTTTATTTTGAGATTGCACGTCATACCCGTGGAGATGCTCATAAGGAATGGCGTAAGTATGTAATTGGTTTGACTGGGTGAGCCAATACCGATTTCTTTCTTACAGCCTTCTAATTTCCACTTTTAACTGCATTTGTGTATGGCATCCCAAGACATATTACTGAAATCTCATAACCAGATGAGTTATCGAGCAGATATGGATTTGAGTAATGGTCCTGCTGCCGGTCTTAAGCATTTACTGATTACCCATGCCTCTAGTCGGCAGCTGGTTTTGCTACAAGATTTTCCAGATCCTGATGCATTATCTGCAGCATGGGCCTATCAGTTAATCGCTGCCACATACGATATAGATTGCGACATATTTTATTCAGGAACCCTGAGCCATCAAGAAAATATTGCTCTGGTTAAGTTAACCAATTTGCCTGCTAAGCGTTGGTCTAATCAAAAACCACCAGACATCGCTCAGTATGCAGGTTATGTCTTAATTGATACCCAGGGGACTACAAGTCAGCTGCTGGATCGGGTGAATACAGCTGATATTCCTTTGTTAGTGGTGATAGATCACCATAAACTGCAGGATACTCCGAAGGCAGAATTTGCGGATATTCGTCCAGATACTCGAGCTACAGCAACGATATTGACTGAGTATCTGCAATCAGGACTGTTAGATTTAGATCGCAGCAATAGCAAACATGTTAAGTGTGCAACGGCGTTGATGCATGGCTTACGATCTGACACTGGTCATTTAATGCAAGCTGCTGAAGCGGACTTTTTGGCGGCCGCTTATTTAAGTCAGTACTATGATGCGCAGCTCCTCAGCGCTATTTTGCAAGCATCGCGCTCAAAGCGAGCCATGGATGTTATCGAGCGTTCATTACGCAATCGTAAAATCCAGAATAGTGTCTCCATTGCGGGTGTTGGCTATTTGCGTTACGAAGATCGTGATGCTATTCCTCAGGCAACTGACTTTTTACTGACTGAAGAGGATGTCCACACGGCTGTTGTTTACGGCATTGTCCATGATGAGGACGATGAACGTGAGGTGGTAATTGGTTCTTTGCGCACCAGCAAAATAACCCTCGATCCTGACGAATTTATTAAAGAAGCCTTCGGCCAAGACGAGCAGGGCAGGTTTTTTGGGGGTGGCCGCTCCATGGCTGGTGGCTTTGAAGTTCCTGTGGGTTTCTTATCGGGATTTTATGAAAATGGCGATTATAATCGCCTCAAATGGGAAGTGTTTGATGTGCAAATTAAGCAAAAGCTATTGAAGCTGATTAATCCAGAAGATGGTGTGATCAACACCGATTAAGGAATTTAGACTTTGAAGTGGTAATTTACGATGCAGCAGCACCAAGCTGATGAGCTTTCGTTTACGCAGGTGTACTTTATTCGCCATGGCATTGCTGCAGAGCGTGGTACCTATAAAGATGATGAACAAAGGCCCTTGGTGAACAAAGGGATTGATAAAACTCGTAGAATTGCTAAACGGCTAACAACGTTTGGGATCCGTTTCGATACCTTACTGACAAGCCCCCTGGTTCGAGCTGTGCAAACAGCCGAGATTTTATGCGAAGCCGGTTTAGTGAGTACTTATCAAGTCTTTAATCCCTTGGCGCCAGGTGGCAGTATCGATGATTGGTTGGGCTGGTTCAGCAATCTGCAGATTGAATATCGAATAATCGCCTTAGTCGGCCATGAGCCTGATCTCAGCCATTGGGCACAGCAGCTAGTTCACGGCAAAAGTGGCGAACAATGGACGTTGAAAAAAGCGGGCATTATTGGCATCAATATTCCTAGGATCGATCAGCCATTGAGGAATAGCCATCTGTTCTGGTTAGCTCCGCCACGCTTCATTCTGTAGTGAGGGTGTTGGTTTTTCCGCACCGCAGGCCTCGGCTTAGAAAGTCTGAGGTGGCAATTTTTTTTGATTGTTTGTGAATAGTTCAGTTATCGATATCCTTAAGACATAAACAAGCACAGCATGCGGACGATTGAAGATGACCCTATGCGAATATCGCCCTGGTTTAGAGGGGATTCCTGCGACAGAATCTAGTATCAGCTTTGTTGATGGGAATGACGGGATTTTAGAGTACCGAGGCATTCGCATCGAGGAACTGGCTCAAAAAAGCACATTTTTGGAAACGGCCTATCTACTGATTTGGGGTGGCCTACCGACTAAACAGGAGCTGGACGTATTTAAGGACGAAATTCAGCACCATCGCAGGTTGAAATATCGTATCCGCGACATGATGAAGTGCTTTCCTGAAAGTGGTCACCCGATGGATGCGCTCCAAGCTTGTGCAGCGGCGTTAGGTCTATTTTATTCTCGCCGTGCTTTGGAAAATCCTGCGTATATTCAAGCGGCTGTAGTGCGGTTACTCGCTAAAATCCCCACGATGGTAGCGGCATTTAAACTGATGCGTCAGGGTAATGACCCGGTGCAACCTCGCGATGATTTAGACTATGCGGCTAACTTCCTATACATGCTCAATGAAGAAGAACCTGATCCACTAGCGGCGCGTATTTTTGATGTGTGTCTGACGCTGCATGCTGAACACACCATTAATGCGTCTACATTTTCTGCCATGGTGACCGCGTCTACGCTGACGGATCCCTATGCGGTTGTAGCTTCAGCGGTCGGTACATTAGCGGGACCGCTCCATGGTGGCGCCAATGAAGAAGTTATTGCGATGCTTCAAGAGATTGGCTCTGTGGAAAATGTGCGTCCCTATGTTGAGAAGCGCATGGCGAGTAAATCTAAGATTATGGGATTTGGTCATCGAGTGTATAAAGTTAAAGACCCTCGAGCTGTGATTTTGCAGGGGTTAGCTGAACAACTCTTTGAAAAGTTTGGTCAGGATGAATATTATGCGATCGCACTAGAGTTAGAAACAGCGGTTACTGAGCGCCTTGGTTCAAAGGGGGTTTACCCTAATGTGGACTTTTATTCTGGTTTGGTTTATCGCAAATTAGGAATTCCCACGGATTTGTTTACACCAATCTTTGCGATCGCACGGGTAGCTGGCTGGTTAGCCCATTGGAAAGAACAGCTAGCCGAAAATCGAATTTTTCGACCCACACAAATTTATACAGGCCCCCATGAGCAGCCCTATATCAATATTGCAGAGCGCCTACAGCTTTGGGATAAGCAGGTGCCAACCCCTAACACTACCAGCAATGTCTCCGTATAAATCCGGATACTTACCCCTGTGATGGGCATCACCCCCCTTGTCAATACTGAGAAATCGAACGAGACTAATGTCAGTGACGATTTTCAGGAACTCCAGCCCCCTCCGATGCATATCGGAGGGGGTTTTTGTATGAATTCCGGTTATCTATGACACATAAGTAGTAATTCCTATTACTGTGATGTCTGGATTTCACCTTTGAAGACATATTAAGCGTTAAAATCATTAGGGAATTTGGTTAGGAACATCTAACTTGGCCCTCCAATTTGTTTATACGTATTGAGTATGAGTTCTGGAATCGACCTACAAGGGAGTTTTATTGAAATACTCGTTTCTTTAGGGGTACCTCCAGGAGTTGCCAAGGTAGTGTGGATGCCACTGCCTATGGCCCTGATTCTAATCGCGGCTACCGTTAGTATCTTTATTGCAGTCTGGCTAGAAAGAAAGGTTTCTGCGGCTGCCCAGCAGCGAATTGGTCCTGAATATGTGGGTCCTCTAGGTGCACTACAGGCAACTGCTGACGGTGTGAAACTGATTTTCAAAGAAGACATTAATCCCGCTCAGGCCGATCCAATTCTCTTTACGTTAGGGCCTGCCCTGGTGGTTATTCCAGTGTTTGTCTCCTATCTTGTGGTGCCCTTCGGGCAGAATATGGTGATCACTGATTTAGGCGTGGGCATTTTTCTGTGGATTGCCCTTTCTAGTGTGACCCCTATTGGGCTCTTGATGTCTGGGTATTCTTCCAACAATAAATACTCCTTGTTGGGTGGATTACGCGCTACGGCCCAGTCCATCAGTTATGAGATTCCCTTAGCCTTAGCTGTACTGGCTATTGTGATGATGTCCAATAGTCTGAGTACCATTGATATCGTTAATCAGCAGGCAGGATACGGCATCCTGAGTTGGAACATCTGGCGGCAGCCGGTTGGATTTGTCCTCTTTTGGATTGCAGCTCTGGCAGAATGTGAGCGTCTTCCCTTCGATTTGCCTGAAGCAGAGGAAGAAATCGTTGCTGGATACCAGACCGAGTATGGCGGTATGAAGTTTGGCCTCTTTTATGTGGGGTCCTACGTCAACCTGGTCCTGTCGGCAATGCTAGTTTCGGTTCTATATCTGGGGGGATGGAGTTTTCCCATTCCCGTTGAATGGATAGCTGGTGGTTTGGGTATTAGTGAAACCACACCTTGGGTACAGGTTATTACTGCTGCTCTTGGCATCGTGATGACCTTGATCAAGGCTTACTTTTTAGTCTTCTTGGCTGTTCTGTTGCGTTGGACCGTACCTCGGGTGCGCATCGACCAGCTACTCGATTTAGGTTGGAAGTTTTTGTTGCCAGTTGCGTTAGTAAATCTTTTACTGACAGCTGCACTCAAGCTCGCATTCCCATTTGCGTTTGGAGGGTAAAACCATGCTCAACTTTCTCAAGCAAGTTGGCGATTACGCCAAGGAAACCGTCCAAGCTGCCAAGTATATTGGCCAAGGTTTATCGGTGACCTTTGACCATATGAAGCGTCGTCCTGTGACGGTGCAATATCCTTACGAGAAGCTGATTCCATCTGAGCGTTATCGTGGTCGCATTCACTTTGAATTTGATAAGTGTATTTCGTGTGAAGTTTGTGTTCGTGTTTGTCCTATTAATTTGCCGGTAGTTGACTGGACCTTTGATAAGGCGACTAAGAAAAAAACTTTAGATCATTACAGCATTGACTTTGGAGTTTGTATCTTCTGTGGCAATTGTGTGGAGTATTGTCCCACCAACTGTCTTTCTATGACGGAAGAATATGAGCTGGCTGCTTACGACCGTCATGAGCTGAACTATGACAACGTAGCTTTGGGACGTCTACCTTATAAGGTTACTGACGATCCAATGGTGACGCCTATGCGTGAACTGGCTTATTTGCCTAAAGGTGTGATGGATCCCCATGAATTACCTGAAGGGTCCCGTCGCGCTGGTAAACTACCCCAAGAGATCTTGGAAGATCTAGAATCTTCTAAATCAAGTAAATCGGAAGAAAAAGCTAGCGATTAAGTCTTTATTGGCTTTAATAATTGGTGCAGGGTTAATGATGACCCTTGAGCTTATGTAGACGCTTAAACGATTGGAGTAGTAGTGAACTTAGCAGAAGGCGTACAACTTGTTTCCCTTGGCATTCTTGGTGTCTTGATGCTGGCAGCCGCCCTAGGTGTGGTGTTGCTTTCTAACATTGTTTATTCAGCCTTTTTGCTGGCAATGGTCTTTATCAGCATTTCAGGGCTGTATATTCTACTGAATGCAGGCTTTGTGGCGTCAGCGCAGGTCTTGGTTTATGTAGGTGCGGTCAATATTTTGATCCTGTTTGGCATCATGCTGGTGAATAAGCGAGAAGATTTTCAGCCAGTTGCGAATGCTTGGATTGGTAAAGTCGCTACGGCATTAGTTTGTCTAGGGTTGTTCAGTTTGTTGAGTTCTATGGTGCTGGCTACCCCATGGCAACTGTCATCCGCTGCTCCAGCGGGTGAAGCAGCTATTGAGATAATCGGCATGCATTTCTTTAGTGATTTTCTGCTACCGTTTGAGCTGGCTTCGGTTCTACTGCTGATGGCTTTAGTAGGGGCAATTATTTTGGCTCGCCGTGAATATGTGCCTGATGAAGAGCCAGATAATGAGCAGAAGGTCCTAACTTTGCGGGAACGCCCTCGCGAGCTTGTTCCAGCTGCTACAGATGCTCAGGATAGCTAAAGTAATTTCTATTCAGCTTTTCAGTGAAAACGTTAGGTAAGTTATGCAACTAGAGTATTTTTTGATTCTTGCTGCTGCCCTGTTTTGTGTGGGTATTTATGGCTTAGTCACGAGTCGCAATGTGATCCGTGTATTGATGTCTATTGAGCTGATGCTAAATGCGGTTAACCTAAACTTGATGGCGTTTTCCAATTATTTGGACCCTGCTGAAATCAAGGGACAGGTATTTGCTGTGTTTGTGATTACCATTGCGGCTGCTGAAGCGGCTGTAGGTCTGGCAATTGTGCTTTCGATTTATCGAAATCGCGACACGGTCGATATGGAACAGTTCAATTTGTTGAAGTGGTAGAGGACAACTTGGAAGTCGGAATGCGGAAGGTGAAAATTTACCTAGCTCTTTTACGGCACGCATCAATGGTTTGAAAATACAGGTGACGAAATTTATACAATAGAAAGAGTGCTGAATATACTCAGCACTCTTTTTATGATGGGGCTTTTTCCTAAATTCCGACTTCTAAATTCTGAACTCCGAACTTATTATTCGGGCCAACCACTTTCAGATTGAGCTTTTACGTAAGCTGCTACATCAGCAATATCCTTGTCACGAATACGTCCTTGAAAAGCAGGCATTGCTCCTCGTCCGTTTGCTACCTGATACTCAATTGCTTCTACATTATGCTCAAGGCGATAGTTGAATAAATACTGCTCGAGCGCTTCTTGCTTTAGCGTTTGAGAGGAAATAATGGCGTTGTTGCCACCTGCGTGGCATGTGGCACAGTTTTTCTCAAAAACTTTCTCTCCAGCAGCTACATCACCGATGTAGTCATCAGCTGCAAAGGCAGGCAATACAAATAGTACACTGGCAGCGATCGCCAGGATTGCAGTCAAAATTGCTTTCATTGATTATCTACGTCTCTCAACAGAATTAGACTGTCTTAGGCAAAGACCAGTGCTTCTATCCACTATAAATAGGGGTTTGGCCATGATGAAGAGCGAAGCTGCACATCTTACGCTTTTGTAATGTGGGTCAGGAATTGAGGTGGAGCGATCGCAATCTAACGACTCTTAGATAAGCAAAGTAATAATTATCTTTGAAGCCATTACCCAAGTAAAATTTTAGACAAAACCTGAGGATTAGATTTCAATATCTTCTCTGGTTCAGATTGATATAACAATAGGCTGGCGTTTGAGAAGCCACTATTTGTGAATCTTGACTCCAGTAAAAAAGAAATGATTGTCTAGCACGTCATCTACGATCATCGGAATGAACTTCAGCATATTCTGCATATAAGTTTGAGGCCACAGACTTTGTAACTTCTCGCGAGCGGCTTCGTTGATATACAAAGTTTTATCAGTATCGATCAACAGCATAGCTACATGCCTACGATTTTCAGTGATGACAATGGCAAAGTCTTCCTTATCTTTCAGTATGGATTTATGCCAATAGTCAATATTTTCCTCTAGTTCATACTTATACAAAGCCTGCACCATAGGTCCGTTTTCCAAGAGTGCCTTGCGCAAACTGGTAGCAATTTGAGTCGCTTTGTCAGCCATTGTTTGAATCCTTGCTATCCCTCTTCCGCTTGCAAGATACTCACCAGGATTTGCATTAACTGTGCTAGATCCGTAGGCACACGGTAAAGCATAGTATCTTGAGTAATTTTTTTGGCAACGCGGTTAAAACTGCCAAACTGCCAGATATCACCTGTGGTAATTGCCCCATACAAAATGGGATCACTGAGTTCAACCCACTGATCCAGGGCAATTAACTCCATCGCTAATTGGGTAAACCCACGCGTTAAATTCGCCTGTTTTGCCTCAACCACTAACACTCGATGCTGGGCTTCTAATAGATAATCCAAATCTCCACTGAGATACTGATTCACCTCTACGGGATATTCAATATTGACAATCGCCTGGGTCAAATCCGCAACTTCTAGTAAAACTGGTGCAACCAGGGCTTCTCGTCGTGCCGCCTCGCTTGTGAGTCGGACTCGCTGCCGACGGTTTTCTAACCGTGTTTTAAGAGCGTCAGCAACGGACAATAATTCCTGTGAGGTTTGCTGAAACTCAATAGACGCAACATCAAACGTTACACCTAACTCTTTTAAAATCTCTGCCACCGGAAACTTCATTTTGAAATAACTGGCAAAGGTATAGGACTGATCCGGTTTGAGGATAGGAACGCGGTGGCTGGACATTGGTTCTGGCCTCAACGTTTTACCAAAAGAGAAGGTGGGCATTGCCCACCCTACAAGGATATGTGAAATTTATGCGCTGAAGTATTTAGCGGTTGGATGGTACGTAATGATTGCCGTGGTGGATTCTTCTGGATAGAGCTGGTCGCTTTCATCCATGGTCATACCGATGCGTTCAGTACCTAGTACCTCCAGCTGCTTAGCTTGGTCTGGAACATTCGGGCAAGCGGGATACCCAAAGCTGTAGCGACTGCCCTGATAGCGCTGAGCGAGCATATCGCGAATGTTGTCAGGTTCTTGATCGCCGTAGCCCAATTCCTTTCGAATTAACGCATGGCACCATTCCGCCATGGCCTCTGCCATTTGAACCGCTAAACCGTGAAAATAAAGGTAATCGGTATATTTATCCTCTGCAAAAAGCTGCCGAGCATAGTCTGCTGAAATCTGTCCAACAGTAACTGCTTGCATGGGAAAGACATCGAACTGATTCTGTTCTTTGGGCAAGAAGAAGTCGGCAATGCACAAACGACGCATAGATCTTTGCCGAGGGAACTCCCAGCTAAACAAGGGCTCTGCATCCTTTGAAGTAAGGCCCTTTTCAATCACGACCGGATCATACACATGAACAGAGTTACCCTCTGCAGTACAGGGGAAGTAACCATAAATCAGCTGTGGATGCAGAAGGTTTTCGTCTTTTATCTTCTGTTTCCATTCTGCCAGAACAGGATGAACCTTCTCGGCTAAAAACTGATCATACTCCTCACGAGTTTGATCTTTGGGTTTACGAAACTGCCACTGGCCGACAAATAATGCTTGCTTATCCAGATGCCAGTAAAGCTCATCCATATCAAAGTCTTCAGGCTTGAGCACCTTAGTGCCCCAAAAAGGAGGCGTGGGGCGGGCAATATCGATCTCTACCGCCTCAGAACGCTTCGTGTCAACGACCTCGGGTGCTTTTTTCTCTTCTTTTTTTGTGCCGCCGTTTAGCTCAGCTTCAGCCTGCTCAATTGCTTTACGACCTTTCTGATTATAGTGGGCATAATCTCCAACAAAACCTTGTTCATCCTGCCAACTAGCTTCTTTTTTAGCAGGCATCAATCGATCCATAAAGGTGAGATCGGCGAAGGCGTCTTTTCCATAAATCACCTGGCCATTGTAGGTATCCTGACAGTCGCCGTAAACAAATTTGGGGGTGAGCGCTGCACCACCAAGAATTACAGGAACAGAAATTCCCTTTTCGTTGAAGACTGTCAGATTCTCTTTCATAAAGGCAGTAGACTTCACCAACAAACCACTCATAGCAATACAGTCGGGCTTGTGCTCTTCGTAGGCGGAGACAATGGCATCGATGGTTTGTTTAATGCCTAGGTTAATCACCTTATAGCCGTTGTTGGTGAGGATAATGTCCACTAGATTTTTGCCGATATCATGAACATCTCCCTTGACCGTTGCAATAAGAAACTTACCTTTGCCAGAATCCTCTGCACCCTCTTCTTTATCCATCAAGGGTTCAAGGAACGCTACGGCAGCTTTCATCGTTTGGGCTGACTGCAGGACAAAGGGCAGCTGCATCTGCCCAGAACCGAAGAGTTCACCCACCACTTTCATGCCGTCTAGGAGGAAAGTATTGATAATTTGCAAAGGCTCAGTGCCGCCATCTAGGGCCACCTTTAGCGCTTCTTCGAGGCCGATGCGTTCGCCATCGATGATGTGTTGCTTAAGACGTTCATTGATGGGTAGATCGGCGAGGGATGCGGAGGAACGAGCATCTTTTGTGGTCACACCTTCGAACAGGGTGGTTAGCTTACCCAGGGGGTCATAGGTGCAGATGTCGCCATCGAATTCGCGGTTGTCGTAGATCAGATCTTTGCAGACTTTCTGGTGGTCAGGATCGATTTTAATGAGGGGGAGAATTTTAGCGGCTGAGACAATGGCTCCGTCCATACCCACTTGCATGGCTTCGTGTAGAAACATCGAATTAAGGGTGATACGGGCGGCAGGGCTAAGGCCAAAGGAGACATTGGAGACACCCAGCATAAAGTGAACGTCAGGAAGATGCTCTTGAATTTTTTTAATGGCATCGATGGTGGCTTTAGCATTCTCACGGTCTTCTTCAATGCCAGTGGAGATGGGTAGGGCCAGGGTATCGAAGAACAACTCGTGGGGTGGCAGGCCATATTCTAAAGCGTCACGATATGCTCGCTGGGCGATTTGGAATTTCTTTTCGGCAGTACGGGCCATGCCGTCTTCGTCAATGCAGCCGATGACCACACCAGCACCGTAGGTTTTGGCTAGTTCAAGTACTTTGAAAAATCTCTCGTTACCGTCCTCATAGTTGGTGGAGTTGAGAATGCATTTCCCTCCGGCTACCTTTAGTCCAGCTTCCATTTTGGTCCACTCGGTGGAGTCGAGCATGAGCGGTAGGGTGACATTGGTGACTAGGCGGGAGACAATTTCGTGCATGTCGGCTTCACCATTACGACCGACGTAATCTACGTTGACGTCAAGAATGTGGGCACCTTCTTTCACCTGCCGTTTTGCGATCGCAATCAACCCATCCCAATCATCCTCATTGAGCAGTTCCCGGACCTTTCGCGAACCGCTAGCATTCAACCGTTCTCCCACAATCAAGAACGAATTATCCTGTTCATAGGGCTGTGCCCCATAAATCGAAGCTGCTGAAGGTATGTAGTGAAAAGCAGGGCGAGGTTCTTCTGCTCCTTTTCCCCCGTGTTCCCTTTTCCCTGTGCTTAGTCGAACCTGGCGTTCCTTAGGCGACAACTCTTCCGCAATCCCCGCCAACGCTGCAATATGATCTGGCCGTGTTCCACAACAACCACCGATCACCTGCACCCCAAGATCCTCCACAAACCGATGCAGGGCCATGCGTAGCTCCATGGGAGTGAGCTTGTAGTGAGCATGGCCGCCAATATTTTCCGGCAGACCCGCATTGGGTACACAGGACACCACAAAGGGAGATGTCTCCGACAGATATTTAATATGCTCAGTCATCAGGTCGGGGCCAGTAGCGCAGTTCAGCCCCAAAATATCAATGGGATAGGGTTCCAGAATACTGACCACAGCCGTGATGTCTGAACCCACCAGCATGGTGCCAGTGGTTTCCATGGTGACTGACACCATCAGGGGTAAGCGACTACCCTTTTTCTCAAACACGGCTTCGATAGCATTGAGGGCTGCCTTAATCTGCAGCACATCTTGGCAGGTCTCCACAATCAATAGATCGACACCGCCATCGTATAACCCATCTGCTTGAACAGTAAATGCATCCAGCAGTTCATCGTAGGTAATGTGGCCTAGGGTCGGTAGCTTAGTGCCAGGACCAATAGAGCCTGCTACAAACCGTGGCTTTTCTGGCGTTGAAAATTCTGCAGTGCAGCTTTTAGCTAGTTCTGCTGCCACCTTATTCATCTCATAGGCGCGGTCCTGCAGCCCATATTCTGCCAATACAAAGGTGCTGCCACCAAAGGTGTCTGTTTCAATGACGTCTGCACCCGCTGCCAAAAAGTCGCGATGTACCTTGGCTACGGCATCAGGTTTAGTGAGCACTAAATATTCATTACAGCCCTCGTAATCCAGGCCGCCAAAGTCATCGGCGGTCAGCTCCTGGACCTGCAAATTGGTTCCCATGGCTCCATCAAAAACAATGACGGGCCGTTCAGGACTATGCAGACGTTCAAGGAAAAGGCTGTTCATAGATATCAAAGCGATTTAGAGAAGCGGAATTGCTGCTAAGTCAGAAGTTAGGCATTGGCCTGCAAGAGCTCAAGTCAGCAATATGAAGACTATATCCATTATTATCGACCTTCTTAAGAAATAGATGGGTCGGATACGGCAGATATATGAAACTCATTCATGGTGCTCGACCAACAATTGATGCGATATGTCTTGGCTTCGCTAGAGTAGAAAGCAACGGAAGCTTGCGGTTTAGCGATGACAGTCTCTACTGAACGAACATGCCTTGGCCCTAATATGTTGCGGGGAGTGCATCACATTGCTCTCAATGTGAAGGATATGGGGAGCTCACGACGCTTTTACGGTGAGGTTTTAGGGTTGCATGAACTCACAGGAGATGAGGTGCCAGAGACATTGGTGAAACTGGTGGCTCAAGGGAAAGTGGCTAATTTTCGGCTACCGGATGGCACTATTTTGGACCTGTTTGGAGAACCTGATTTAGGTCCGCCCCATGCTGACCCTAAACAGCAATTTACGCGAGCTAACCATATGGCCTTTGATATTGCTCCAGTTTTGTTTGATCAAGCGGTGGAAATTCTGCATCAAAACCAGGTGCCTATTGACCATGGTCCCGTCAGCCGTCCTACGGGCAGAGGTATTTACTTTTATGACCCGGACGGATTTTTGTTGGAAATTCGGTGCGCTCCATCCTAGTGCATACCAACTGTGTAGCACGATGTGTTTTGCCCTGGGCTGGCTATTGTTGTGTCAGGCTAGCCGGGACTGCACAAGCCAGGGTTAGAGCTCGGGTAAACATAAAACAGGTCATGGCCAGCCAGAGCAAATTTGGCTGTTGGAATAGGTAAGCCATCAGTGCTAGTGGTAAAAAACCTAATCCTGTGGCGAAGATGGTGGAATTGCGCAGGATATGACCGGCACTGAGTCCAAGAAAGTAGCCATCTAGCATAAAGGAGATGGCTCCAAACCCGAAGAGAGGGAGTAACCAGAAAACGTAGTGGTGTAGCTGGTTCAAAATTGTTTGGTGGTCAGTAAGCAGGCCAAATAGTTGGTCTGGAAGGGCAATAAATGCGATCGCAATACTTAGTCCTAAACTGATGCTAAAGCCACTGCCCAATATCACCAGAGTTCGTAGTTGACTCGTTTGTCCTTGACCATAAAATTTTCCTGCATAGCTCTCTGTGGCAAAGGCAATGCCGTCAAGAAAGTAGCTCACCAGCATCAACGACTGTAGTAGTAGCGTGTTGACTGACAGAATCTCAGTGCCCATGATGCCACTGAGGGTCGTAAACAACCCAAAACTAATCAACAGCGCCCAGGTGCGCATCATGAGATTGCGATTGAGGCGGAATAATGTGGCTAGAGCTCCCCGATTAAAGAGGCTGTGCCATTGCTGCCATACCTGTTTCCAGGGCACCATGCGCCATAGCAGTACCGCACCGACCGATAGCATGGTGTATTGGCTTAAGGCTGTTGCTAAACCGGCTCCATAGCTTTCCCAGCCCCATCGGACAATCATCAAATAGTCGAGCAGAATATTGGTGCCATTACCAATGACTGCCAAAGCCATGACCCATCGGCCTCGGCCCAAACCTAAAAACCATCCCAGCAGCCCGTAGTTCATCAACACCGCTGGAGCTCCTAAGATACGCCCTTGATAGAACGCAGTTCCTGCATCGAGTACATCTGCATCGGCCTGTAAAATGGCAAACCCAGCTACCCTCAAAGGATATTGCGCTATCAAAATGACGATGCCTAGGACAAAGGCCACCAGCAGTGCCCGCAGCCCCACTTGCCATTGTTCAGTGGAGTTGTTCCGTCCGGCTGCCTGGGCCATCAGACCTGTGGTGCCCATTCGCAAGAAACCACAACTCCAATAGATACAGTTGAACAATACCGTGGCCAGAGCTACGCCAGCTAAATGATGAATGTCGGCTAAGTGACCCAGAAATGCAGTGTCAATCAGTCCAGCCAGCGGTACCATCAGGTTGGAAATAATATTTGCGATCGCCAGTCGGCCAAAACTCAGCTGCCAATGTTGCTTGATTTCTGTTGTACTGGCCATGTTCCCCTTACAATTGCCTTGTTTTAAGCCATATACCTCTTCAAAGACTATAACTCTATGGTTTTGACTGGCGAACAATAATCTGAGGGAGCCTAGTTCTAAAACAAGAGAATTTGACTTAATGGCAACTCTCGGGATAACTCTGGGTAGATTTTTAAGAAACCCATCAAAATACGGGGCCAAAACACGGGGAAAATGCGAATGAACACCAATCGTTTTGCTTTGATACTACTGGGCACTATGGCATTCCTGGGTAGCAATGCCCCTGCTAGTATGGCGGATGTGGTCAGTACCACTGCACCTGAGGATTTTGAAACAGAGGCGATTTTTTTAGATGGGTCGGGTGAATTGGAAGCTGTTCCTGCAGAGGATGCACCTGCAGCTCAACCAACATTTATAGAACCAGAACCTGTTTTTCCAGAGGATCTGTTAGAAGAAGAAGGCATTCTCCTAGACGATGAGGATGCGGCTACAGATACTACTGATGATGCTCTAGAGGAATCGGTCACTGCTGACGAAGAAGTTGTTGAGACCCCCAACTATATTGAGCGTTTTCGGGCCGGTGTTGACTTGTATCAAGCGGGTGATAATCAAGCGGCAATTACAGAATTCAATGCGGCTATCAGCATCAACCCCAACTATGCACCGGCCTATCTCTTTCGTGGTGCTGCTTTTGCCCGCCTAGAGGATACAACAGCTGCTTTAAATAGCTATAACCAGGCAATTGCGATTGATTTCAACTACGGTGCTGCCTATCTAAATCGTGGCATTCTCTACTATGAGCTGCAGAATACTGATCGAGCCTATGTTGACTTTGATCGTGCCATTGCCGTTGATCCTAGTTTGGCCACTGCCTATATCTATCGTGGCCTGCTAGATTCTGAACGTAATAATCAAGAGATTGCCCTTGAAGATTTAAACGAAGCTGTGCGTCTAGCGCCTGACAATGCCTTTGCTTATTTTCATCGCGGGTTAATTTTCAAGGCCTTAGATAATTTTGAGGCGGCTATTGTTGATTTTTCTCAGGCTATCGATCTTAATGACGATTATGTGGCGGCCTATGTCAACCGTGGAGTCTCTCACTATGAGCTTGAAGCTTTAGAAGCCGCGCTCAAAGACTTTAATACTGCTATTCGTCTAGATGAAAGTAACGTCGAAGCTTACTACAATCGCAGTTTTGCTCTGGCGGCAGCAAACCGTCCTCGGGCAGCATTAGCGGATCTCAATCAAGTGCTGACCCTAGACCCTAGTTATGCCGATGCTTATCTAATTCGTGGCCAGATCTATGCAGCATCCGGAAATTCGACTGCTGCCATTAGCGATTTTAACCGTCTGCTCCAGCTGTCTCCAGAATCTGCTGAAGCTTACTATCGTCGGGGCAGTGTCCACTTGCTGATTGGGGACGAGCAGACGGCCCTGAATGATTTTTCAACTGCTCTTACCCTACGGCCAGATCATGCACCCTCTTATAAGGGACGTGGCGATACCTTTGCGAGTTTGGGGGATAGTGTGAGTGCTATCGGTGATTACACAACAGCTATTGAGTTAGACCCAACCTATTGGGATGCTTACAGTGAGCGTGGCCGGACTTACTATGAAGCAGGTGAATATCAGGCGGCTTATGCTGACTTTTCTCAGGTATTAACGACCGATGTATTTACTCCTGATGCATTTTATTATCGGGGTATTACCAGTGCTCAGCTGGGGAATACAGTGAGTGCCCAAGCAGATTTAGAGAAAGCAGGCAGTCTGTACTTAGCGAATAATGAAGCCGAACGCTATCGCATTGTTTTAGATGCGTTGAGCCAACTCTAAAGCAAAATAACAGTTGAACAATAGTTGTCTCTTACCTTGCAATGGCAAATTGTGCAGGTTGGTGCACGGCAGGAGATCGCTATAAAGTAAGACATTGCAAAGACGAATATTCCTATGATTCATCGGCAAGTGAGCGCTTTGCTTTGTCTCTTGATATTGATGGTTAGTCTCGCTTGGAGTCAGCCAGCCCTAGCGTCGGTCCATGTTTATCATGAGCGGCCTGGACAAACCACTGTGCGATCGCAGCAAAGCTTACGCGATCGCAACGACCGTTCCTGGCAGACAATTCTGTTTAAGCGCTATCGGCCCGATGGTTTAGAAGGCATGTATCTGCGGATTGTCGGGTTTCCAGGTGTGGTGGAAATCGATCCGCAAAAGCCTTTGACCGTTAAAACAGGCACAGCCCTAAATTGGCAGGCTAGCCCCAAACTAGACCCACCAACACCAGTCCTACCGAGCAACACCAATCAGTACGATGTGGCTACGGTCATCGCGGCTCTGCAGAAGGCTATTCCTCTAACACTCTCCGTGCCACTCCAGGGTAAAGCTCCGAGCGAAATCATCGTACCGCCCTATGCAGTGCAGGAATGGCGGGATTTAGCAAACCGGGTGATAGATATGGATGGTTAGGGGCGAGGGGTGTTAGTGGTCAACGCAAAGGATGCAGACTTCGGACCTTCTACCTTCACTCCTCTCCTGCGTGGTATGAACTGCGTACTAGAGGCCCTGACCTGACTTGAGAAAACCCTAAATCACGGGCGATTTCCCCGAATCGCTCAAATTCGTCGGGTGTCCAGTAGCGCTGTACGGGTAAATGCTCTAAAGAGGGTCGCATGTATTGGCCTAGGGTGATGCGATCGCAACCCACTGATCGTAGATCTTGCATCGTTGTTATCAATTCTTCTTCCGTTTCACCATGACCCAGCATTAGCCCCGATTTCGTTGGAATTGAGCTATCCAACTCCTTGACGTAGCGCAACACGTCCAAAGAGCGCCAATACTTTGCCCCACGACGGACGGGGCCTTGTAAGCGTTCTACCGTTTCCACATTGTGATTAAAGCAAGCGGGCTTAGCGGCAACGATAGTTGCTATCCGCTGCTGTTGGAACTGCTCTGGTGCTGCGCCGCCCCAGAAATCCGGTGTGAGCAGTTCGATCTGAGTTTCTGGCATAGCCGCACGAATGGCGTTCATGGTGGCTACAAACCAACCCGCTCCTTGATCAGGTAAATCATCCCTGGCTACCGAGGTGAGAACCACGTACCTTAATCCCAGCAGTTGCACCGACTCTGCTACTTTTTGAGGCTCGTCTGGGTCTAACGGCATCGGGGCATGGCCCTTATCCACTTGGCAAAAGGAGCAGGCACGAGTGCAGGTAGGTCCCATTAAGAGAAAGGATGCGGTTTTCTGGGCGTAGCACTCACTGCGATTGGGGCAGCGCCCCTCCTCACAAATCGTATGAATCTGTCGCTGTTTAATAATTTTTTGTACAGTTGAAAGCTCACTGGCGCGACCTATGGGACGTCGTAACCAAGCGGGTAGCTGCTGCACAATTTCAGGTCTAGCAGCGTTGCTGGAAGGTATGTTAGATAAACTTTCCATGGGTTTAAATCAGCTTTTCTAAAATATAGCGTTGCGGTGATTCAGCAAATCGCTGTGGACCGGGTATCCTGTACGCAAATACATGACCTTAATAAGATGGGAGCCGTATTAGAGTGTTTTAACGCTTTTTTATCCTTTATGATTCTAAAAACTAATCAGGGATAGACTTATCACCATTACCAACCTGGGCAGAATTGATTGACAGGGTGCTGACCTAAGTGGATTAACAACTGTTGCTTTATGGAATGGCAAACAGCATCAGCATTGCTCACCTTATACAAACTGTAACTATCTAGTAGGAGTTAGCCGTGGCAGCAAGTCATAAGATTTTAGTTATCGACGATAGCCGGGTCATCCGCATGCGCGTACGGGATATGTTACCCCAGGGTAATTTTGAGGTGATAGAAGCCACCGACGGCGTTGAAGGATTAGATGCTATTCGCAACCAAAAGCCTAATCTCATCATGTTGGATTTCTTGCTGCCTCGGATGAGCGGATGGGAGGTCTTTCAGGAAATTCAAGCTTCCCCAGAATTACAGAAAATTCCCCTCGTTCTCATGTCTGGCCGGCGAGAGGAAGTTACCGAAAAAATTCCCGGCCCCTTCGACTATTTTGAGTTTATTCAAAAGCCATTTGAGCAAAAAGAATTGATCGAGGCCATTAAGGCTTCCATGGTGAAAGCTCGGAAGGTCCGGCCTAAAACTAGTGCAGCTCCAGCGGCTGCCGCTCAAAGTGCGGCCAGTGAAGAAAGTGCAGCAGAAATTGCCGCTTTGAAGCAACAGGTAGCAGCACTGCAGAAAGAAGTTGCCATGCTCAAAAATCAGACGGCGAAGATTTTGGCCTTTATCAAGCAAAAGCTGAAGTAATAGAAGTCGAAATTCTGAATTCGGACCTCCGAATTCAGAATTGTTTCAGCTTAGTGCTTGTCGTCCTTCCAGTGCTCTGGCTAGGGTGACTTCATCGGCATATTCTAGATCTCCCCCCATAGGTAACCCAAAGGCGATACGAGTAACTTTGGTAAAGGGTTTTAGCAGTTGCCCCACATAGAGGGTGGTCGTGTCGCCCTCTATGCTGGGGCTGATGGCAAGAATGACTTCAGCGATGTCATCTTTATTGACGCGATGCACTAGCTGACCAATATTGAGTTGCTCTGGACCAATCCCATCCATGGGCGAAATCAATCCCCCCAAGACATGGTATTTGCCTTTAAATTCACGAGTGCGTTCGATAGCAATCACATCACGGGAATCTGCAACGACACAGAGCGTTTGGTTGTCCCGTCGGGTAGAGCGACAAATATCGCACACGGGGTCAGCAGATAGGTGAAAACAGATAGAGCATTGTCCCACCTGCTGTTTGGCATCGACTAGTGCCTGGGCCAGGGCACGTACCTCTGTTTCTGGGCGATTGAGGATGTGCAACGCTAAACGCTGGGCTGTTTTAGGCCCTACGCCAGGTAAACGTTGAAATTCTTCGATTAGTTTGGCTAACGGACGGGTATAGATCGATCTAACTCCTTCTGTGCGGGTGAACCCTACGTATCCTCTCAGCACTGGTGAAATTATGTTTATGCTTGGTGAGCATCATCACCCGCATTAGCTTTGTCGTCAGGATAACTAATCTCTTCGCTCTTGCCCCGTACCGGGGGCAGCTTTTCCACCAGACCCATGGTAAAAGCTACATCGGGCAAGTCTCCGGTGATGTACTTGCCGGGTTCAAAGACACGGCCTGGAGTAAAACATATTTGTCTGAGCTCCACAAGTTCAGTCGCTTCAAACATGGCACGGGATAGACGGCGTTCTAGGGCCATGGTTTTTTCTCCAATTTAGGCAGATTCAATCTAATCTTTGATGAGATAAAAAATCGACAATTTGAATTGAGTCGCTGATCTCCAATCCTGGAGGATTTGAATCTGGTTTTCCAGGATTCGATAGGGCAATCCTTCAGGCATTTAAGCCCATTTGAATACCTTGCTGACTTATTCGTCAATTTGCCAGAGCTCTTGGGTGTAGCTTTCGTCCAAAACCTTTTTGGGTCTTACAATTACAATGACTCGACCTCGTAAATCAGCACTAGGCTCATTATCAAACCACTGCATAGCGAGCTGTCCGCTATCGTCAGCCACGAGAAAGTAGCTGCTGTCGTCCCAGGTTCGCTGCTGGCGGTCTACGATCACTAAAACAGCCTCTGTGGATGTGCTTTCAGTTTGAGTAGGCAGGATGTTAAACGGGACTAAAAATGCGATCGCATCTTTGGCCGTGAGCACCACCTGCCACCCTGGCAGAGGTACCCAAGCTTGGTCACCCTTAGATTGCACCACACCAAAAGCCCCTTCCGGTTTCATGGTCGGCACTGCTTGGATTTGTTCAACAGTCAGAGGCCATTCACCCACCATAGGGACCATACAGGGCACATCGGTATCCGTTTCTATACGAAATAGCGGCAGCCGTGGTGTGGGCTTAGTCTTAACAACGGTAAAGTCCGTCAGCAACTTTTCAATGGTTCCCCGGGCGCTGGCACTATGAGCAAAGCGTAGACCCTGCGCAATCAGACGTGATCTCGTTTGTAAATCAGATTTTTGCCGTGCCAAATTCCAATACGAAAAGGCTACGGCATCTCCTGGGTGATCCGTAAATCCTGTGGGTAGTTCATTACGGTATGAATATTCCTTGAGTGCTTTGGCAATATCTCGTACTTGCTCAGAATCTAGTCCCTGATCGTAGATAAACTGCACTGCTCGGGCGCGATTATCCTTCGACAAGATTCGCAGCTCATATAGAGAATCACTACCACGACTGGTAAAGTGCTGCAGGGCGGCGTCCGAGACAACTCCACCCGTGATAGATTGATATACCTGACCCGCCACAATAATCTGGTTCTGCTGGATCGCTTCAAAACCAGTACCTTCAAAGATTGCCTGAGGAGACATGCCCGACTTTTGTAATGTTTGGCAGGCAGTTGCCCAATCAACCCAGTTGCCCTCCTTACGACGTAATTGTAACAGTAGGGCCTCCGGATCTACCGAGGGTGAATTATGGGCAGGGATGGTCATAGATATTGTGGGACAAAAAATAGTCTCTAGACTCTATCGCGGATAGCCAACCCTGGATAAGAAACGTTGCTTTTTTTGATTTACTTGCCTCTTTTATCAATCAATACCTTCTGAATAGTTTGACTATTCAGAAGGTATTGATTGATCTATATATGCTGAAAACTTTGAAAGTATTGTCTATTCTGTATCTCTAGTAATAATAGTCAACATTGAATCAGACATTGCCTGACGCTGTAGATCGTTGAGTGACGAACGATTCATGCATATTGAGAGTAGCTTAGTAGCCTCATAGTAGGCTCGCAGTTTTTTCCTATGAGATAGCGTTAGCCGCATCGTACTCGGCATTTTCAAAGTTTCTACAAACGTCACAATACGCTTTTGCCAATTCTCATAGTTAGTGCTCCACCATGCATCAGCGTCTTGGTACTTTAACTGTTCTCGCCCGATAAGGTGCAACCAACCTTCAACAACTTCAGTATTTTTGATATCCCCGGTCAATAATCGAACCAACTGTTCCAAGGAATTCAAAAATGACTCTGGCCCCATTGTTCCCTTATTCATACGGTGATAGACCTTATAAACTAAGCCATGACACTCTAGCCTTTTATTACTGACAGTACTAGTTGCAAAATCAAAATCAGGTAGCTCAAAATAGCGTTTAACGGAACCGACATTGGTCACTTGCCCAGGATCTTGAAGTGCATAAACAAAGTACCAAGCCCGAATATAAGTTGTCATGTTAGGGCGATTGCTTTTTATCCCAGCAGCAGTAGCCTGAGTAACGCCTTCTAATACTCTCAAAAAGAGTCTTATATCTCTATCCTCACTAATCTCTTGATCAATACGCTCTTTGAAACCAGTAAAAAACGGCAAAGTCTTTTCATAGGGAATACATTCGGCAACTAGGCCAATGACATAGTGCCAGCGAGGATTGTTGATATGCTCGTAAACTTCATCATATCGACTAGTTTTAACAAGATACTCTGCTGTGAAGAACTCCTGATAGGTTAAGTGAGAAAAAGAGCAAAAATCATGCGCCCAGCGTGTTAAAAGACCGTTGGACTGCTCAATTGCCTGAAGAATTTTCCGATCAGGAACACTAATTCCATCAATGTTCAACTTCTCTTTGAAGTATTTCCTAATAATCCCCTCAACAGCTAGTGTGGGAAAGATGATTTGCCCCTTTAGATTAATAAAAAAATAGCTGGCAACCAAACAAAGAATAGTATAAATATGTTGTTCTCGAAGCACAGAGAGTTCAGGAATATCCGTCTCTATCTGAATATTCTTACGGGTCATCCGCTGGATGCCATTCCTGAAAATCTCAAATCGCTTTGGAGGAAAGTCCTGTATGCCTTCAAAAACAAAACATAGCAGCTCTAATAAAACAGGACGAGTCGAAAGCTCCTTAATCCCACTGTATGTAGTAGATTTGAGCTTTTGAATCATTAAAGTTCCTAACCCAGGATCTTTACTAAGCTGCGAGAACCAACATGTGACAAAGTCTTCAATTTGGCTTCTCTTGAAAGGAGCAACAAAAACTTTTGGGAAATTGCTTGAGAAAGAGTATTCTAATCCTAGGCGAGAGCTACAAAAAAAGTGACATTTAGGATGATCGCGAATCAATTCGTTGATCATAATTTCCATCCGTTCTCGTTCAGCAACGGGCGTCTCATCTAGGCCATCAAAAATAAACACCACCCGCCCTGCTTCAAGGAGGGTATTCAGATCTGTTGGTAAAAAACCCCACTGAATGAACATTTTTTCAAACAAAGAAAGCAGAGTTTCACTCTTGTTTGCGGTAGCAAACCGACGAGAACCGAGAAAAATGGGAACGCATCCCTCAAATAACTCTCTAGCTTGACACTTGAGCGCTATCCATTCTAAGCAGCTAGTTTTCCCTGAACCCGGGTCTCCATAGATAAAAACACTTCGGTGTTTCTGAAGCAACTGTCTGAGTGTAATCCTTTTTGCCCGTGGAAACCTTATTCGTTGCCGAACAAACTCATCGTCATCGTCATTGTTTTCCTGATACTTCAACCTTGTAGGATCTAAAACTGGATAGTCAGCGGGTAGATGGTCTACTTCATAAAAATCTAACTCAACAAAGTTATCCTGGACCCAGCTGCTCGAAGTCTGTGCACCGCCCGCCAGTGTTCTGGAGGAAAACTCAAACTGAACTTTGCCGAGGATTTGATTAACAAGGCCCTCTAATTCTTTCGTCGCTACCTTAAAACCATTATGACCATTCAAATTTACATGACCTTCTATGCACCCTTCCTGCCAACTGACGCCAAAATGTTGGCATATTGGCTGCATATTGTATCCACGTATACCTGTGCCATTAAGAGCACGAGTGATTGTATAGATACTTATTTGATCCTGAGGTTCTAACGTTTGATTAACTGCTTCCTGCAGTCCTGTAAGATAACGTCCGTTGCCAAATTCTCTTTTTGCCTCCTTTCTAAATCTGTCACAATATTCGGGTTTAAGGGTCAGGGAACCACCGGGCAATGCACTCATTCCAAAAATTAAGAGCGGTAGACTTGATGCTTACTTATTAGTTATCAGATTATTGTCAGGCTTTAGGACATACGGAGACATATTTTT
Source organism: Cyanobacteria bacterium P01_D01_bin.156 (assembly GCA_039024555.1). Lineage (GTDB taxonomy): Bacteria > Cyanobacteriota > Cyanobacteriia > Phormidesmidales > Phormidesmidaceae > Leptothoe. Next base: position 135,706 of record JBCCQQ010000003.1, on the reverse strand, counting down.
TTACACTTTATACAGAATAGGACCTATCAAAATACGCAGAAAAGTCTTGCAAGTGTAGCTTATGCTACATAGTTACTGATCATGAATCTATAGCACTGTCGAAGTTAGCTTGCTACGCTCTGTAATACCAAATTTGAGAGGCATACATAACTTAATCTAGGAAATTCTTGATAGGGAAAAAGTCAGAAACTGCAAAGAAATTGCATCCCATAGAGCGTTATGCTCCTGCCAGAGTAGTCCAAATGCTTAAAGGAAGTGTCCCGCTTTAGTTTTGTGCTCCTTTTGTAGGCTGCGCCATTTACTTTAGGCTACTGAGGAAAACTATCCTGCTTGCCAACAAACGAAATACCGTTATAGCTTTGTCCTAACGGTGCTAGCGGTACTATAGCGACTTATGATGCTCGTCTAAGGAGCAGAAAGTTCTTGTCCAGAACTACGGCAAAACCAGCAGTTGCTTTTGCAGGTGTATTTGCATGAATCTATTTCAAGTGATGCGTCTAGACTATAAATGTGAGAGAACTTTTTACGCAGTTCAACTCACTTACAGCATCATTAAATGGAAGATGAGTCATGCTGTTTACGCAATACTCTCATAGTTATCTCCAGCAAAGTTTTGTAGTCAAAAGATTCACTCTCCAAGAGCACTCTCAATCAGAGTGTTGTGGTGTCATTGGCATCCAGATTCTCAGAATAGCAAGAGTTTTCTCTATATCAATGGCACAGGAAGCAGTGAGACTTAACTCTACTGCAAAGCATGCAGTTGCTTTTGCAGGCGTATCTGCATGAATCCATTTCAAGTGATGCGTCTAGACTATAAGTGTGAAAAACTTTTGGCGTTTTATCTCACCTAAACCCCTATTAAACGGATCAAGAGCCATGTTGTTTAACCAACACCCTAACAATCATCTAGAACAAGGAATCGTAGATGAGGTATTTGCCTCATACAAAGAATGCAGAGTAAAGCTTCACGGCGTTTACTGGCATGCAATTTCTCAAGGCGATTTTGATCTTGTTCCTGGCGATTATGTCCAAGTTGTTGGACGTCAAAACCTCAAGCTTGTAATTACTCCTCTTTAAGGTCGCCATGTTCACTTGGGAGATGAATACTTGCATCACTCAAAATGACAAGTACATTAACGAGCACAATAGCTTGTGGAGTCACGATAGCTTGGCAAATACGACTTAAGGGAACTACGCCAACCCATTGCCTCAGTCTTGGACTGAGAATGGATGGTAGGGAACAAACAGTCATGATTTGAAACAGATACCTAAGCTTCCTGGCAACAACTGTCTAGGAGCCTAAGCGTCAGGTGTCTGTTACACCAAATATCTAGCTGCCTAAAGTCTTAGTGTCATTACTGAACCATCAACTAACCAACCTGTTGATGGTTCAGTAATGGCAGAGAATTTCACCTGCTATTTTTTAAGCAGATTACAGTTTCACACTTCTGAAACTCAATGACCATGAGTCAATCTAAACTCTCTCAGAATCAGAATCAACCTACTCTCCGATTAGAAGACATCGAAAAATCGAGCATTCTTATTCTACATCAATGTCCAAAATGCGAAGAACATACACTGCTGCAGAAAGGAAAACACTATCGATGTCTTCTCTGTGATTTTTCGCAAAATCCGTTAGAAGCTCGTCGAAAAAAAACAAAGCCAAAGTATCCAGACGTTAATTTTGTGTTCCTGTTTATGCTGACCGTTATTCTCATTCTTGTGCTTTTTGGTTAAGAATAATGGCCTTTACTACATTGCAAATAAATGACATTCACATGTCCCGATTAAGTCTAGCCAACACACCACACATTGAGGAAAAACCATGTCCCTAGTCAAAGACGTTGAAATTCTAAAAAATGCGGTCGAAAAAGCGATACGCGAAGAGATTAGTAAACCCTTAGTTGTTTCTATCATGGGACAAACCGGAGTAGGTAAGACATCACTGATCAATGCTCTATTTAATGTGGATTTGCCCGTTGATGATGTGCAGCCATGTACCAAAGACATTGAAAAAGTAATAGCCCAGGGCTCTGAAGGCCATGAGCTCTGGTTCTATGACCTTCCCGGTATCGGAGAATCTGACAAAAAAGATGCTGAATATATGGAGGCATATAAAGAAAAGCTGCTAGAGTCCGATGTCGTTCTGTGGGCAATTCATGCAGATAGTCGAGCTGTTTATTTCGACTTAGAATCCTTAGATAAGATCCTCAACTCTTTTCAAGAAAACCAAAAGACACAACTGTTGAACAAAATTACCTTTGTCATGACAAAGGTTGATTTACTCACCCACTCTCCATGGATTTTTGCAAAAACTGGTAAAAACGGCTTTTTTACCCCAGGAAAGGCAACAACAAAAGTCATAGACCGCAAGCAGCAGTACTATCGAGATATTTTAATTCGCCCCTATGAGAATAGCTTGAAGTCAAGCACCTATCGGGATAATGACCAAGATCAGGAATTCTCGATTGAGCATCCCAATTTCACTGTGGATGAATTTGAAATAACCTACACTGGCAAAATCTTCGACTTTGATCTAGCGGAGCTTCAATCCAAATATCCCAACCATGCCGATGTTTTTGAACGCCTAAGCCACAATTATGAGGTAATTCCATGCTCTTCCCGATTTAGATTTAATCTCAGTTATTTGATGCTAGTGATTGTCAATAAGCTTGGCAAAGAAGCAATTGGCCGATTCAATCAGTTCATCCACGAAGATACGATGAACAACCTTGCTTTTTCCCATGCTCAACGGATGTGTAACATGCTTATTTTTGATATGGATAAGCAAAAAGTTGTTTTTGACTTGAATAAAATTGGAGGTTAGTTATGGATGATTACAGCAAAGAAGAACTCCTGCAAGCTATCAAAGCAGAGGCAAAAAGAAATGCCAAACTCAAACAAGAACTGGAAGAGGCGAAGAGAGAGAAGAATAAGAGTTTACTTAAAAAACTCTCTGAGAAAATCAGTATGAGAAATTTTGGGCAGATTATCACTCATGTAGTTATTGCTGTTGTTCGAGAGCTAATCTCCAGAGGGATCTTGAGTTAAGTTATAGTCGCACGTGCTACAGAACCTTCTAGAGTCAGATTGATGTTAACCAGGAGTAAGTCCATGTCCGATAATAGGCTAGACTATAATGAGGAAGAGCTGTTGGACGCGATTCGTTACCAAGCAAGCAGAGACAGCCAATTTAAAAAGAAAGTCGAAAGAGCAATCCAGGCCGGAGACGACAAGCGACTACAGCAACTAATAGATCAAACTGCATTTGCTGTATTTGGAGTTGTACTTACTCAGGTAATTGAGATGGTTAAAAATTATATCTCTGGAGGCAACAAACTTTTCTGACCGCAACAAGTCTAATACAAGATTTTTGAGTCATTTAAGTTGAGACGCTTTTGTCAAATTGGAGTCAGTCTTTAAGAATACCCTTTGTTTCTGAAGACTGACTTTTCATGAAAAACTGTTTGACCCAATTGATGCATTAATTCCTAATGCTCAAATTATATTTGATGAGTTATTGGAATACAAACTGGATTGGCGGATGGTCAAAAACGCTTCTACTCTGGAAGAGAATATTGAATTATGGTCTTTGACTGTAAGGAATATGAATTGCTCGACCCCCTTGACGATAGTTCCTTTGCAAGAGATTATTACTAAAGCGTGGGGCTATAGCTCAGCTGGTAGAGCACCTGCATGGCATGCAGGGGGTCAGCGGTTCGAGCCCGCTTAGCTCCATTTTTTATAGATGCTTTGAGCGCTCCTTGCTCCTAGTTCGGAGTTATGAAAGGGCCAGTCTCTGGTTCTTCAAACTCGTCATCACTGCTGTCATCATTATCGATATCCTGCAGGATAGTCTGTAGGGCTGGGTCGGCGTTAGCTCTCTCTGTGTAGATGTCAGGGTTCAAGGACATTGCGCGCCGCAAGTGCTCTAGTGCCCATGTATCTTGCCCCAACTGAGCATGGCAGCGGGCTTGGTTATAGAACGCAAATGGCTGATCTGGTTCTATGGCCAGGGCCTTATCATATGCTTCGATGGCGCGCTTGTAGTCTGCCATTTTCTGCAATGTCCAGCCCATGGCCAGCCACGCTTGATAGTTATATGCCTGAAGTTTAAGGGCTCTAATAAAGTTTTCTTCTGCGGTCTTAAACTGCTCCAAGTCTAAGAGCATTAATCCACGTAAGTACCAAAACCGAAATCTGCCTGGTTCTAGTGCAATGGCTTTTTCTAAACTAGTAATGGCGTCTTCTAGTTTTCCTAAAGACTTAAGTGCTGATGCCTGATAACTCCAGGTATCACCATTCTTGGGATTGAGATGCAGAGAGTGGTTGAATGCTTTTAAAGCTTCTTTAGGTTGCTGTGTCTGTAATAGGGTACGGCCCAAAGTGGTCCATAGCTTACTATCGCCGTCATAAATCTGTACTGCTCTTTGAAAGCTAGAGATTGCTTGGTCGATACGATTCAGCTTTGATAATGCTTTGCCACGGTAATACCAAACCTTATAAAAATCAGGACGCAGCTGAATTGCTTGCTCGTAACTCACGACGGCTTCGTCATATAGGGATCTGCGATGTAGATTCTTGCTCTTTCGATATTGGGCTTTGAAGTATGAAGAGTTTTCTCTAAGGGCACGGTCATAGCACCCTACTGCCTCATTCAAGTTGCCCAGCTTTTCAAGGACGGCACCATAGTTACACCATACGCGGTGTTCCGTTGCTTTCAGAGATAGGGTGTGCCGATAGCTTTCAGCGGCTGCTTGATATTGTCCTGTGCTCGCTAAGAGGTAACTACGATAGTTCCAGGCTTGGTAATGAGATGGATAGCGTTTGATGATGCGATCGCAAATCCTAAGTTCATTGTGATAGCAGTCGCTGCTGTCACTAGGCAAACTGCTACTATTTGCGTCAATGACTTGACCACTCATCATAGAAATCTGTGTTCTTTAAAGGCAGCAGTACGTAGGACGACCATTAGCTTAGTTATACAAAATTGAATAATCTAGGCAGGGAATATACGTAAAATTCATGCCATACTCATGAAGCCCAATCCCAGATTACTATTGATGTATGGAGAGTTGGTAGCCCATATATCACTGTGAATACTTATGTATTGTGACTCACAGCTTTAGCTTCCCCGGTTTAATGCGATATACCGACATATGGCAGCATCACTTTCATCAAAAATATTTAATAGAGCCAGAATTATCAGAAAAATATTTAACCGGTTTAGCCATGGGATAACGTATGTCTGTGCCAGTGGCTGTACTTGCGCGGCACATGAATTTCTAGTTTCCTGCGTAATGCAACCAAAATAAATTTTATTCTTGGAAACAATTACGGAGCCTACGTAGCAAATTATCCAACCTGTTAAAAACTTGAGTGTCCTGTGGAAAACCCTGTGGAAAAGTATGTGGAAAATGCTTGAAAGTGCTAAATGTTGGTTACGGTTATGGCTGATTTATGCTAAAGCGCTATGACCTATCAGACTGCTGAAAGTGCTCAGAGTATTGGACTTCAAAAATTTTAGCTATTTTTAAATTTCGTCCTATTTCTGCTTATATGAAGCGATTTGACCTTTTTGAAGTTATCCACAGGGTTCATTAGAACGCTATGACCTGCTCAAGGTTATCCACCGTAAATCTGCCGAAATAAGCCTCGTCGCTGGTCTCCTCCGACTACCAGCTGGCAAAATAGTCCGTAGTGCCATGGATATAAAAAGCAATCTCCATGCTCTGCAATCTGTTGTAAACGAGAGAGCTGGTCCAAACTGGCTGCTGCCTGTTTCGCTTTTTCTCTAAAGCAACGTGCCATGGGGTGTTCCCATTGCTCAAAAAATTCAACTAGCAAATTGCGATCGCGGTCGCTGAGCACTGTAGAGGTCTTAAATGTGTAGTAAAGCTGCTTGTCGGGTACCGCCTGGGGCTGTTTCAAGGCGTTTTGCTTTAGGGTTCGCCATTGGTCTGCTAATAGCAACATCGGCATCAGACCAAGGGTATAGCCTTGATGGGGGCCTAGTTCAATGTTTGCAATAGTGGATAGCCCTTCTAACCGAACAAAGTCGTAGAGATCGGTGAAAAAGGGCTCCATGACTTCTCTTTCCACAGCTCGACATAACCGGATCCCCGCTGCTGAGTAGTCGGTAATATCGGGATCAGCTCCATCTGAGGTCAGCATGTGGGCATGGCGGTAAGCGGCACAGATATCTTTCTGGGAATCGGATTGGATGCAAAACCAAACGCTATCTCCAAGCACGTTACGTACTTCTTGCTTAATGATGTTGGGATCAGGTGGCTCCTGCTGCTCCAGGGGTTGGGTTTGAAGCTGTACGATATGAGCTTCTTGATGTGCGATCGCAGTTTGCTGTTGTTGTAACTCAGTTTGCAACGTGTGAAACGCTGTTTGCTTTTCCTCTGATAGCTGAACGATCTTGTCCTCTAAAATTTGAATTTGTTGATTGAGTTTAGTAATGTGGCTATCTTTTTCTGCCAGCAGCTCATCTTTTTCTGCTAATAGTTCATCCTTATGCATCAGAACACTCGTTTTTTGTTTGAGTTCTAAGGCGTTAAGGCCAGCCCTGAGCAGGTTGAAATAATGACTGTCAGATAAATCCACGACTTCGCCAGAGCTGCCAGGAACGTATAACATACCCCATCGTTGAGCTAACTGCACGACTAACAGTTGACCTTCAACATTCCGAATCTTGAGCTCTTGAGATGCTTTGGTTTGATCTAAGCTACTGACGTAACGTCGCTTGTCGTAGAAAAATTCTGCATGGGTTCCATCTGCTGTGGATGTGTCGGCATAGGCTGATAATTCTTGACCTGCATATGCCTCAGTGACCTTGAGGCTAGATGTTTGAGGTAATAAACCCGGTAAAGTAGGGGATGGTTTTTGAGCGACAGACAGGGTTGGATCTAAATTCTCCAAAGCTGTTTTTTGACGAGTACTCTCCGACCGTGGTTGCAGAGTTCCGTCTGGCACAGACAAGCTTGGAACCGATGGCTTGACTCCCAACAGTTCTAATTCTATTGATCGCTGCCCCTGCCACTCATTAAGTCGAATTTTATAGGCAATATCTATTTGGTGGGGTAACGGATGGTATTCAGCCCATCGCCAAGCAATTGCCTTAATGGATGTCACCTCATAGGTTTCTGGATGGGTGTGGGAGAGAGTCAGTTTTAAGTGCTTACGATCTTTGCCGATGATTTGTTGCTCCAGCACGTTCACCATAGAGGTCCAAAAAACAGGTTCATTGTTTTGGATGCCACAGGGATGAAGTCCGTCAATTTGTTCATAAAGAGTAAAACCAATGTCCGCCAGATTTGCTTCTACATCGATGTTGACCAAGGGTTTTAAGTGATCTGGCTGTAGTTGTTGACAGGCAAAATGGCTCAGTCTTGCGGTTACTTGTCGTAGATTGCGTGTCGAGAAACTAAATCCTCCTGCGGCTCGGTGTCCGCCATATTTATCCAACAAGTCATCACAGGCTTGCAAGGCTTCAAACACATTGAATTCTGGAATGCCTCGGGCTGAACCACGAATCTCTTTCTGACTTTTATCTTCATAGGTGCCAATAAAGACCGGTACACCGTAGCGCTCTACCAGTCGTGACGCCACAATGCCAATAACACCGTGATGCCAATCTGGTTGAACGACTACCAAGACTCTTTCTTTATTGAAATTGAGGTTTCCCAGTGTCTGTTGTTCTTCACACCAGTTGATTGCTTGAGTCTCAATTAACTCACACATCCGCTGACGTAGGGTGTTGGTTTCTTCGCACTGCATGGCTCGTTGCAGTGCAATCCCAATATCCTCCGTAGTCAACATATCAATAACAATTTGCGGATCGCCAATCCGACCAATAGCATTGATTCTGGGACCGAGTCGAAAACCGATGGCTTCTGGTTTGAGAGATTTTTTCCCTTGGTCTAAGCCTGCCACCTCAATGAGAGCTTGAATACCTGGAAGACGAGACTTTGGCAATAGTTGTAATCCTCGTCGTACCCAGCGACGATTCACCCCTACTAGGGGAGCTAAATCTGCAATTGTCCCTAAAGTGAATAGCTCTAAAGATGGCGCGGTTAGATCCTGAGCACGATTAAACGCTTGTGCTAAACATACTGCCAAAATATATGCCACGCCTACACCTGCCACACCGTAGTATGGAGAGCTATGGGGCAAAAGTTTTGGATTGAGAATTGCCTGAGCTGGCGGTAGTTGTTCTGGTAAGTCGTGGTGATCGGTAATAATCACTGTGAGACCCAGTTCTACAGCCCTAACCACTGGGTCATAGGCGGCAATGCCGTTGTCGACGGTGAGAATTAGACCGATCCCTTCAGCATGAAAATCTTCTACAATGCGACGGTTAATGCCATAGCCTTCCTGCATGCGGCTAGGAATGGCATAGTGAGCATCTGCACCTAAATGCCATAGAGCGCGTAGCAACAATGCCGTACTGGTCATCCCATCAGCATCGTAATCACCACAAATTGCTATTTTTTGTCCCTGGTGAATAGCTGTTAGCAACAACTCAATGCTATACGCCAGATCAGGAAATTCATCCAGCGGAGAGGGGAGTTGCTGAGTTTCTGGATCAAGATATAGCCAGGCTTGTTCAGGCGTTTGAATGCCTCGATTAATTAATACCTGGGCCAGTAAGGGCGATAACTGCGTTGCACTGGCCATGTGCTGCGCTTGCTGCGTTTGGGGCGGAAAAATTTGCCATCGCTGCTGAGGAATCCGTGCGGTGACAGATTCGTAGGTAGAAGTGGAGGTAGCAGCAGTCTCGGTCAAAGCAGACGGATAAGTAGAAAAAGTACGTTTTTAGATTAAGTCAAATCTCTAAAATGGCAAGGGGGGCAGCGGTAAGCTTAATACTGGCCATTTACAAAGCCAGTAGTGCTGCTAAGTTCTTCTCAAGGACGCAAATTGCAGATGCCCCTAATATAGTGCATTTGATCTAATCTGAATCAGCATTATCGCCCAACTAATTTGGCGGGGGTAGGGCGAGCCTTCTGGGTTGTACTGTAAAGCTGATAGGTCTTAGCACGACGGGTATCTAAATCGTCCATGGCAAGGCGTTCAACATAGTTGACCTTGACCTCTTCCAGAAAGTCATTAATTAATCCCTGCAACTCATTGAGTGTATTGCCCTGCTGTAGTTCCTCCCGCAGATGATGGCCAAAGCTCTCCACCAATTTGCCCATGAGAGCCGAGCCTTTTTCATCAGCGAGGGCTTGTTTGAGGCTGCTGTAGAGATTTTTTGATACTTCAGCCGAAATCTGTTGAGTAATTTGCCCTGAAATGTTGGTAAACCCTGGCAAAATCTTTAACCCCTGGTAGGCTGGTGCCTGGGCAAGAGCTCCTGTGAATGTGTGGCTCAGGACAGCATCAATTTCTGGTTTGATTTCTGGCAAAATCTTGTCGATCACAATATCGGTGAGTCGCTGGGCAATGGTTTGGACCTCATCTACATCATTGAGGTCGATATAGTTCTCATTGCCTGAGGTGAGTTCAAACACCCAGCGGCTAATTTGACCTGCCTGGATCATATTTTGTATCTGGTCAATTAACCGGAGAAAGACAACCTCTGTGAGTTCCACGGCAAACTGACTAATTAGAATGCGGTTGATACGTCCTTGCAGGGGATCGAGGTGGGAAAGCTGTGCCTGGTTCGAACGGATGACTACGGGGATGACCCGCAGCCATCGCCAGAAAGGTAAGAGTAAGGGGACGTCGTAAATGCGCCACAGCATGGCATCGAACCAGGTGGTGTTCTCGTGACGGCGGCTTAGAAAATAAGTGCGTACTAAAAATTCGAATCCAAAGAGAATGATGAAGGGGGTATCGATCAGCCAAAATCGGTCTGTGGGTAGCCCATTAAAGCCAATGCCACGCCAGTAGTTGGTTTCAATACGAGGTCGAATTTGCTGCTCAAAAAAGTCCAGTTCCTCTGACCAGCCTTGGTCTAAATAGGCTGGACTCCAAAAGATACGAAATGCTTCTTTAGAGGAGTTTTCTTCGTCGGTGCGATCGCGCATTTCTTTCTTAATGCGCTCCAGGGTACCTGACTTATTCGCTACGGCAAATGGGTTTTCATCAATCAGGTTTACACTGCTGGACCGTAGGGTAGCAAGCTGCCCTCTAGCTGCTGGTGAATCTAGGCCGTCGGCTTCTAGGATTTCTTTGAGGGTATCTACCTCGGCTAGGTAGGCTGCCGTCACCCGATGCTCTTCGATCCCTTTGAAGGTTTCGCCGTACCAGGTAGTCGGTTTTGGCAGGACCTTGAGGTACAGGTCACGGAAACGAATATAGCTGAGATCGGCGATGACTAATATGAGGTTGGCAGTTGCGATCGCAACCATTAATCGTTCAAACCACAGCTGAAAGGTCCGACGACGGGAAGATCGAGAAAAAGCCATAGCAGGACAATACACATACACCCACGTCCAAGCAGACCCAGACGTGAAAACTCCATATCCAGACTAGCCGCCTTCAGCAGCAAGGATGTGTAACCCACGATAGACTTAAACAAGTAACGAAATATTACTTAACAAATGCTCTGGGTATGCACAAGGCGCTACCTTTATCTGTAACTTTTCTTTCACCATGACCATTGCAGCTGCCCCCGCTATTGGTAATACTTGGATTTGGCGTGACTTTACCGTTTACTACGTCCGTGCGGGTGAGCCACGCATCGATCGGCCACCGTTGCTGATGGTCCATGGGTTTGGTGCATCTACCGACCATTGGTCCAAAAATATTGCTGAACTACAGCAGGACTTTGAGGTGTGGGCCATCGACTTAATTGGTTTTGGTCGGTCGTCTAAGCCTTCCAGTGGCTACAGTTCTGATTTGTGGCGTGACCAGCTCAGTGACTTTATTGAGCAGGTGATGGGTCGTCCAGCAGTGATTGCAGGTAACTCTATCGGTGGCTACAGTTGCTTATTCACAGCAGCGACTCGGCCCCAGTGGGTGAAGGGGGCGGTGCTGCTCAATGGTGTAGGTTCATTCAAGGAACAGATGCCAACTCAGGAACCGAGTCCGCTCAAGAAGACGATTGGTGAGCTGATTAAGACGATTATTCTGAGCCCAATTCCTAGCTGGTTTGTTTTCCAGTTTGTAAAAAAGAAGTCTTACATTCGTAAAACACTAAAGCAGGTTTATGTGAATCAGGATGCAGTTACTGAGGAGCTGATTGAAAACATTTTTCGTCCAGCAACTGAACCCGAAGCACCAGCTGCATTTGCTGCATTGTTTAAGGCTCCACGAGGTGAGCGAGTTGATGTGTTGTTGTCACAGTTGGAGCGACCGTTGTTACTGTTGTGGGGAACCAAGGACCCTTGGATGAACTGTGAGGAACGCAGTAAGTTATTTAGAAAGTATTACAGCGATATTGAAGAACACTTCTTAGAAGCGGGTCATTGTCCCCATGATGATCGCCCTGAATTAGTGAATCCTTTAATCAGGGGATGGGTTCTCAAAACTGTGATGATGTAAAAATAATCCGATAGTCTGGACTAGGAAGAAAAAAATGGCTATGTGAGAACTCCTGGACTGCTCGTTTGCAAGTAGTTGGACTCACTGGCTAAACAGGTCTCTACGACAGCTTCCCGATAACAGAATCTTCGATGTGGTTGTTCTTAGGATCTATAACCAATGAAAACAAGCATCTAGCCCTTGGTTAGATGCTTGACTATGTATGAAGAGAAAACCCGGACACTTGAAGCGAAGAGGGAAGGGTGCCCTGGGAATGGAATTGCACCGACTAACGGCAATCTAACGGCAATAGCAAAAGGCACCCAAACCTGAACTCAAGCTTGTGTCTTTAGCGAACAACAGACTTCGTCCGAGCATCTAGAGCATCCAAACGAGTAGCTTGAATATTTTCAATTGCTTTAGTTTGATTGTTCAAATGCTCGCGGCGTAGCTTGTGAACATTGTTTTTAGTACGAATATCGAGCGCGTTTAAACGCTCAGCTTGAATATCCTCAATAGCTTTGGTACGAGAGTCTAGCCTAGCTAGGCGAGCTGTCTGGATATCCTTAATCTCTTTGGTTTGGTTGTTCAGGTGTTCAACACGTAGCTTATGAACACTGTTTTTGGTCCGGTTATCCAGTGCTTCGAGACGAGCTTCTTGAATAGTAATACTACTAAGTTCAGCGGCGGAAGCAATGGGGGCAATAGCAGCCGAGGCAACAAGAACAGTTAAAGCAGTAAGAAGTGTGTTTTTCATGATTAGGCTCCAAAGCAATCAATGCATGACCTTGATTACCGATAAGAATGCCGAGAACATCTGAACTTTATCTGACCTTTGCCTGAAGATGACTTAAAGGATTTCTGAGTGTAGCTGAGTATACCAAGTGATCTTGATCACAAATAGCTTTCCTCTTACCCACCGCATTTTACGCTGTGGCAGACTACCTAATCGTAATAGTCATATTCATCGGAATCAGGGTTTAGAGCAGCTTCCAATTTGTCGCGCAATAGCTCATATGGAATTGACTGAATATCTTTGCCTCTTGCACTGTAAGCATCACAGGCAATAGTCAGTGCATCAATCAATCGCTGTAATTCGGACTCATTTAATTCGAGCTTGATCATTGGAGCAATTCTGACTGCCATAGAAAAGAGTAGCGGCTTCAGTAAAAATCAGTGTCTAAAGCTTGAAAAGTAAAAAGGACTGGAGGCACTTACCTTCAGTCCTTTTTACTTACATACCCCCAGGGGAATTCGAATCCCCGTCGCCTCCGTGAAAGGGAGGTGTCCTAGGCCTCTAGACGATGGGGGCGCATGTGCTTTAGCGTGACCGCCTTGGCCTTTATAAATATACAAATTCGAGGGAATTTATGTCAAACCTCTAGTCGTACTTTTTTTAGCAGCTTTGATTCATGGACTGCTGTGCTGAAGACGGCACACTGATATAGGCTCACTGGGAGTTCAATCCCACCGCTCGCAGTTGCGTAACCGAATCAGCTGTCGTCGCATGGCGGGTGAAGCTTCTAGAGCTTGAACCTCCTGTACATTGACTTGAGAATCTAAGGACTCAAAATACTCATCATCACCATAGGTATAGGCATCCACTAAAGATTCTAGTAATGCACCGCCATCGCGGCCATCCATCTCAAGTTTTTCCTCAATGATGCGAAATTTTAACCGCACCTCACATTCATAAATGTTGACGGTATTTTCTGGAGCAGGTATGTCGAAGGGCTTTCCCATAGGTTGGTGCTTATGTGCGAGTGATAGAAACTTGAGGTAGATGATTCTTGATGGATACCTCTTTAGTTAGCTGACATACATCAGCTTCAAAGTGAAGATCATTTGATTATTTAAATGAATCCCATTATTGAAGGGAATTTAACATTTAATTTAATTGTTTCTTTCAATGTTTATTGTTTAGATGTTATGTCACTTGCTTATCTATTTTGAAGTAGTGATGCGATGTGATTTGAATCAATTAAACAGCTTTTGTCGCTTATTTAATTCTTTGGTAAGAGAAGGGTTGAGCGTTTATAAGCTATCGTTCAAAAACTATTTTTTAGGACTGAATAATTTAAAAAGGGGTATTCAAGAAAATTTTAATTAAGTGCATTTTCTTCCAAGATAATTGATTGTTTTGATATGATCGATAGATGTATAAAATAACTTGGTGAAAATTCAGTAGTCTGCTTTTCTAAGTTAAAGGCGTATGCTACCCAACTAGCTGTCAGACTGTTTCAGGTGAGTGGACAGTTTATTGTGTCGGTTTCACGGATAGTGTAGATGTAACAAAAAATATTTTTGGATGCTGGATATACTCATAGTCGTAAGACCATGAACAGCGTAAGATGGTACAGCCCAGTTTATCCGGCACTCTTCAACAGCCGATTTTTTCCTTGAATCAGCCTGCTCCGCCTACTCCCAGCATGCAGTCTTTAACGCGCATCCAGGTGCTGGTTGCGATCGCAGCGACGGCTCTTGTCTTATTTATCATTGCGCGTTTATGGTTGCTGTTGGGGGCTGTACAGCAATTATCCAGTCAGTTTGGTCTGCATGCTGTTGGTCTCGGTATTTTGCTTGGAGTTGGCATCACGCTTGTGAGTGGTGTGCTGTATAAATGCTGGGGCACCTATCGTCGTAGTGCCAATGTCTATCTAGACTATATTTTGACGCCATTAGTTTTACCCGATGTCTTGTGGCTGGGGTTACTACCAGGAATTAGTGAAGAGTTTCTATTTCGTGGTGTAATGCTGCCAGCTTTGGGCGCAAGCTGGCTAGCGTTGGCTATATCCAGTCTTTGTTTTGGTTTACTGCATATGAGTGACCTACGGCAGTGGCCATATATGTTATGGGCTACTTGTGTGGGTGTGTTACTGGGCGGGAGTGCTTTGATAACTGGAAATTTACTTGTTCCCGTGGTTGCCCATGTATTCACTAACATGGTATCCAGCCTGGTTTGGAAATTAAAGATTACCCATTGAGCTACCTGCTAGCAGTTTTATTGCCTCGGTGTCTACCTCAAATACTCGATCGTTTCGAGCGGATCATTTACCAACCATTGAGCAAATTTTGGGTGTAGCGATTTTTGATACACAGGGTTTCCCCATTGAATATTTTGGGACGACCGATGATGAAGACACAAGCTGGATTCAACTTGCTTTCCAATCGTTGGGGCTGCAGCAGCTTTTATCTGCCGAAATGAATTTGCCTAGCTTAGATCACGCTGTAATACGTACCAAGTCAGGGAACATTGTGGTTTTGCCAACGGGCCAGGGATTTGTTGTACTTCTGCTCAAACGCTCTTTGCCCCAGGAAAGTCCAACGATTAACAGTGCTTGGATTACGTGGACCTGTGACTTTGTGGAGACAGTGGTTAAAACTGACAGTCGATTTCGAGCTCTCTGACAGAGTCTAACGTCTGATATAAGTTAACCGCCCGCCCTGAATTTGTACGACAGGGTGGTTTGATGTACGCACCAGCTGTTCATCGTGGGTGGTCACGATCACTGTGATACCAATGGAGTTCAGCTTCTCTAAAATTTTGATGACCTGACGCGAGTTATCACTATCCAAGTTACCCGTTGGCTCATCGGCGAGTAAGAGTGGAGGTGTCCCTACAACCGCACGGGCAATACTGACTCGCTGTTGTTCTCCACCGGAGAGCTGGTCAGGAAAACAATTGGACTTGTGCTGTAACCCTACCATCCGCAGTGTGGGGCGTAGGCGTCGATTGATCTCTCTACGGTTGAATCCCTGAGCCCACAAGACAAAGGATACATTTTCGGCAACTGTCCGTCGAGGAATTAGCTTATAGTCTTGAAAAACGATGCCAATGCGTCGACGAAGCATCGCCAGACGATTTCCCCTAAGCTTAGACAGGTTCTGATTATCAACACTAATTTCCCCTGAGGTTACCCGCTCTTGGCCGTACAGTAGCTTGAGCAATGTAGACTTGCCAGCTCCTGATGGCCCTGTGATAAAGAGAAAATCTCCCTGTTTGACCTTTAGGTCAACGTTGCGTAGGGCTTTACTGCCATTTTCATAGGTTTTGGTAACATCTGTCAGTGTGACCAGAGGCGCTGCTGCACTGGATGATTGAGAAGAGGTGTTTTGGTTTTTGCTTGATGATGAATGTTCTGTTGCAACCGCAGCATTGACCGACCCACGCCTATTTGCACGTCTGGCTGTAGCGGTTTGGCGGCGAGAGGAGCGAGCCTTTTGCGAAGTCACAGTAGATGTCATAGAAGATCACAATGTGAGGATAGACAAAGCTATCTAAAAAATCACAAAATATTTTTGTCTATACAAGGATATATGCAATAGGAGAAATGTCCAGCGATTTGACAAATTTTGATGGGTGATTTGTCTGAATCTTTACTTGAGGAACAAAAAATGGTCGTTGCTGATGCTCGAAATGGTTTGAGTCTTCAAATTCTGAACCTTGTGAGCTCATACGGAGCGTTTTATCCTCGACATTGGCAACGGTAAATAAAGGAAAGGTATATCTCTAGCGGTGCCAACCTAAGTCGTGCCCAATAGAACGCCACACAAATTTTGGTAAGGCCAGCATGCGTCGCCACCGCCAGGGCTCTTGATATAGTCGATAAAGCCACTCTAGGTTGTTGTTACACATCCAACGGGGGGCACGCTCTTTTTTTCCAGCCCAAATATCAAAGCTGCCACCGACACCTATCCATATCGCCTGGGGGCATAGATGTCGGTGCTTGGCGATCCACATTTCCTGGCGTGGCACCCCTAGACCGACAAAGATAACGCTGGGCTGGAGCGCCTCAAGGTCTTTCTGAAAAGCTTGTTGCTCAGCATCAGAAAGATAACCGTGCTGAGCGATCGCAACATTCAATTCAGGAAATTTTTTCTGCCAATTTGCAGCTGCTGCGGTTGCTAATTCTGGAGCTCCCCCATAGAAAACCACTGGTTCTGCGGCTGTGAGTTGCGATAACACATCCACAGAAAACTCAATGCCTGGATAGCGGCGCACCCGTTTATGCTGTACCCATTGAAAATAGAGCTGCACACCTGCCCCATCAGGAATGATCAGTGTGGCATTTTGAATAATGTGGTTCAGCTTAGGGTTTGTTTCAGCCTGGACGCACATTTCTGCATTGATGGTGACCACGTGGCCACCGTGACCGGTTCTCAATGTTTTGAGTAACCAGCCTACATAGTCGGCACTGTGGTGTACCGGTAAGCCCATAACAAATAGCTTTTGCAGCGGAGGAAGAACAGGCAAAGCAGAAACTACCATGAATGCAAAATACCAGAACAATACATTTCATCTACGTCTGGAGCTAGTCGCTAGGAAAACGAACAACTTTTCCCAGGCTCTGATGTAGAACGGCAACCGTGCCACGCATACCTTATAGGGTTCTTTCAAGAATGGCAATATTGCGCATGACAAAACCTTTCAAAGTTTAGAAGTCTTCTTCCTCGTACTCCATCACTTTTTTCTTTTGTGGAATGTTGAGAGGCTTAGCCTGATAGGGTTCCTCTTCAGGTACGGGTTGTTCTACAGCAGGTGGGCGAGTGGGTTGTTCTAGCTCTAACCGTTGAGGAGGGGCCGCTTCTCGACGCACGGCGGGGGCAGATTGCTTAATGCCTGATGGCAGCTGATTACTCGCAGATGTCGGCATGATATAGCCATCGTCTTCCCGCTCCCAAGGAGCAGATCCCAATCCTAGACGTTCTAGCAAGCCGACGCTGATTTGCTTGAGCTTTTCTTCGGAGCCTTCGAAGACGATAATTCGATCCGGGCCAGTGCTAACGATTTCTTCAACTGGCAGTTCATAGGAACTGAGGACCTGATCTGGAATTTGGGGAAGCCCCATCGCTGCAATCACGATGGACTGCAGCTTGCCGCTGACGACATCAAATTTAAACCCACGCACGCGACCCAGGCCTTCTCCAGACTCGGTAATCACTTCGCTTTTGATGAGATGGCTGTAGGTTGCAACGCTGATGTCATCTTCAATAACGCTGTCATCATCCACCAAAATTACATCCCCAATCTGACGAATGCTGCTTAGCAGCATGATTTGCTCAGGCCCAGAGACAACCTTAGACAAAATAT
This sequence comes from Cyanobacteria bacterium P01_D01_bin.156, assembly GCA_039024555.1. Classification (GTDB taxonomy): domain Bacteria; phylum Cyanobacteriota; class Cyanobacteriia; order Phormidesmidales; family Phormidesmidaceae; genus Leptothoe. The sequence goes on along the minus strand of JBCCQQ010000003.1, from coordinate 118,137 downwards.
TATCTCGTAGCCCCAGGGCAACCACCTCACATCGGTCTATGTCGACCCACATCTGACTGACCACGCCCAGACGACGGCCTGTGGAACGGGTAATTACTTGGGTGCCAATCATGTCGGAGCGCAGCCGACTTTGTTCAAAACTCATTGCTGGGGTCTACCGTGTGGAATATGTGGGTGCACTAGGGTGCTCTTAACCGGCGGGTATGTTTCTTAACGCAAGGAAACATATGCTTCCCCACATTACACCCTATACTTCGATTTTTTACAGTGTGTTAAACCGTATTGGTTTTTGTAGGGCCGTTGTATTGCCAACTGATACATCCATCAGTTGGGGCTGTACGCAGCTGTTGCTCTCTGAAGTTTTGAACAAATTTCCCATAGCGTGGCCTATCGTGTGCTTCGCTATATTTCCCGAGAGTCTGCATTTAATAAAGAACGACTAGCCACCAGCGGAGGCTCTTTGTAGATTAATGCCCAGGACCTGGGTGTAGGCTCCTCTGGCCTGGGTGACACCGATGGTGCGCTCAGCAGATTCAATCATGGGACGACGCAGACTCACCACAATAAATTGGGCCTGCTTAGCTTGGTGACGAATCATTTTGGACAGACGCTCCACATTGGCACCGTCTAGGAACATATCGACTTCGTCAAAGGCGTAGAACGGGGACGGCCGATAACGCTGCAGGGCAAAGATAAAGCTGAGGGCGGTCAAGGATTTTTCACCACCAGACATGGAGGCTAAGCGACGGACGGGTTTGCCTTTGGGGTGTGCAACTAGATTTAAACCGCCATTGAAGGGATCTTCTGGATCGTCTAGCTGTAGATAGCCGTCACCGTCGGACAGCTCAGCAAAGATGGATTGGAAGTTTTCATTGACGGCATCAAAGGCTTCCTGGAAAGCATGGCGGCGCAAGGTCGTAAAGTTCTCGATGCGTAACAGGAGCTCGGTGCGTTCTTCTTCTAGCGTAGTGAGTTTGTTTGTCAGTTCTTCTAGGCGTTGTTGGGTGCGTTCGTGTTCTTCCAGGGCCAGCATATTGACTGGCTCCATGGCTTCTAGACGGCGCTGCAGGGATTTGAGTTGTTTTTGAAGGGCTTCTAGGGTGAGCTCTTCGGGCAATTCTGGTAATGGGCCGGGCAGTTCTGCCTGCTTAGCCGCCATGGCGATTTCTAATTCGTTGAGCTGTTGCTGCCGTTCTTGCTGGGTTTCGGTTAGCTTTTGCTGTTGCCATTCAAGCTGTTGTAGCTGGTTGCGTTGGTCCCGTAGCTGGTGTTCTTTGCGATCGCGCTCTACCTTTTCCCCAGCTAGGGTTTTATCTAATTCAGCAATGGCCGCCTGGGTAGCGATAATTTCTTCTTTAAGGGTGGCCTGCTGTTTGTTGAGCTCAGTTTGTTGATTAATTTGAGCTTGTTGCTGTTGTCGGGACTGCTCAATGGTCTGCTGACCGGTCTGAATTTTTTCTTGCAGACGCTGTTGCTGGGCCTCTAGTTCGTTTTGGTGCTGCTGAGCTGTTTGCAGAGCTTTCTGCCGTTCGGTTAATTCTGTTTCGAGGGCGCGCACTTTACCCTGGGCTTGCTGCCATTCGCTATGGGTTTGGGAGCCTTCAAGCTGGGTGAGTTCCTGGCGTTTTTGCTGGAGCCTATGTTCTTGATCGGGGAGGGCTTTTTCTAATTCTTCCAGTCTTTTTTGAGCAGCGGTATGTTCGCGTTGATAGTTCTGGAGCTGCTGCTGAGCTTTTTCCAGACGCTGCTGTAGCTGCTGCTGTTGTTGTTGGGCTTGATTGTTTTGCAGTTGCTGTTCGCGGTAGGTTTGTCGGGTCTCTAGCAGTGCTTTGGATTGGTTTTTTACCTGGGTGTCAGCTTTCGCTAGGGCGCGATCGCAGCCCGACAAAATTCGCTCGATTTCTTCTAGGCGTTCCCGTAAAGCCTTCGCTTCTGAAGACTCGCCTGGATCAACCGTGCCAAAATGCAGCCGACCCTGACGGCGCAGACTGCCGCCGGTCATGGCACCACTGCTTTCTAAGATTTCACCCTCCAGGGTAACCATACGAAATTTGCCCAGGTGACGACGGGCATCGCCCAAACGTTCAAACACCACCGTGCCACCAAACACGAAGGCAAATACATCGCGGTAGTTGTCCTCGCACTCAATTAAATCGACGGCATAGTCAATAAAGCCGTCTGGGCGTTCCCAACGACCTACTTTTTGTATCCGAGGAGCACGAATTGAATTGAGGGGCAGGAATGTGGCACGACCGGCCCGTTGGCGTTTAAGGATGTCGATGCCCCTAGCGGCTACACCGTCGTTATCCACGACCAAATAGCCGAGACGGGCTCCCGCTGCAATTTCTAACGCAGTTTGGTACTTAGGATCGACTCGTCCTAATTGAGCTACCAGACCACAGATACCCGTTAGCCCGCTTTTGACTAATACTTCCGTCGCTTGGGTGCCACGAGTTTCCTGGAGGGCTTGCTCTTCGGCTTCGAGTTTGTCCAGAGCTCGTTGCTTTTCTCGCTGTTCTCGCAGTAAGCGATCGCGGGTTTCTCGTTGAATTTTGAGCTCTTGCTCGCCAGCTGCGACAGCTTGAGCCAGATTTTGAATTGCTGTTTCAGTACTTGAGAGATCGGTTTCACCGCTTGGTTGGGATGCTTGTACCTCTGATTGCAGACTTTGAACCGTCTCTGTTTGAGCCGTAATTTGGCTTTGTAGCTGATTCAGCCGTTCCTGTAATCGCACCTGCTCAGAACGCTGGGGCTCCAGGACCTTTAGCAATGCTTCGATTTCACGGCGTAGTGTGGTTTGGGTTTCTACCCAGGCTTGGGAAGCGGATGCAATGGCACTGGTGGCTTCTCGACTTGCTTCGACGGCTTGAGCCGCTTGGTTACGGTCTGCCTCTAGTCTTACCAGCTCAGTATTTTTCAAGGTACTCAGCTGTTGACCGAGCGTGGCTAACTCTTTATTTTGCTGTTGTAGCTCCACTTGTGTGGCTTGGAGTTTAGCCGCTAGCTCGCGAGTGGCTTGGCCAAGCGCTTGTTCCTGACGCTCTAGCTGACGCAGCTCAGCTTCTTGGGTGGCCAGCTTCGATTGCAGTGCTAAATGCTCGTCCTCTCCCAATGCTTTGACTTTAGCGTTGAGCACTTCTAGCTCCTTAGCGGTGGTTTCAATCAGGGCTACCAGGGATGTTCGTTGCTGGGTTAGTTCCTCGGCCTGCTGAGTTCCTGCAACTATTTGACCTGCCAAGGTCTCAACTTGCTTTTGTTGCTGCCGCCATTCCAGTACCGTTTGCCATTGCGTTTTTTCTTGGAGAGTGGCTCTAAGCTGCTTGTATTTTTCTGCCTTTTTTCGATCTTGGTCGAGACGCTCTAACTGATCGATCAACTCTCGTTCGACGATGCGAAAGCGTTCTTCCCGCTCCCGCACCATGTCTAGTTTGAGCTTAGCTTGATCAATTTTGCGATCAAAGGACGCCACACCCGCCAGCTCGTCAATAATTTCTCGACGTTCTCGCGCTTTCATCGAGATAATGCTGGTAACGTCCCCCTGAAGCACCACATTGTAGCCTTCAGGGTAAATGCGAAATCGCTGTAGCTGTTCGTGCAGTTCGGTCAGGGTGCAGGGTTGACCATTGATAAAGTAATTGGAGGTGTAAGTACCTTGGGCCGTAATTCGCAGACGGCGCGTTACGCTCCATTCTCTAGGTATGGGAACTACGTTATCGGGTTTTGCTGCACCATTACTATGACCAGCTTTGTCATCCTGGACTGCCTCTGGCTGTAAATTGGTGGCTTCAGAAACCGATTCCAATTGAGAATTTTCACGGGGGTTAATGTCTGGAGTTTCTAAACTAGAGTTATCTGGCTCAGGGGATGTTTCTTCTACCTGTGAAGAGCTGGGGTCACTTGCTTCATCCTTCATTAACTCTGCAGAAACATCGCTAATGTCAAATGTAGCGGTCACAATGGCTTCTGCTGTAGAGCGGCGACTGGCATGGCTCTGATTGACAAGATCTGGCAAACGTTCGGCCCGCATGCCTTTAGAACTTGCCAGTCCCAAACAAAATAAAAGTGCATCCAGAATGTTTGACTTCCCCGAGCCATTGGGGCCAGAAATGACGGTAAAGCCCGGCAACAGAGGAACCTGAGTTGTTCCTCCGAAAGACTTAAAGTGGGAAAGCTCAACTCGTTTTACATGCACAAAGCAATCGCACTCGAACTAGTGCGTACAATTGTACTTAGACCGTAACGTTTGCATTCTATTCACATCTGGTGCGTAAGTCACAGCTACTGAGAGCGAATAGTGCATGTCAAACCGCAAGCGATGGTGGGTCACTAAACGAACCGGTGAATATTTTGCTACTACGCTAGAACAGTAATACCCAATATATTGATTCGCCAGACTTTAGTTTGCCAGATTTTGTTGAAAGCGCAAGCGACTGTTACCCAATTTGCAGAATTGACCTAAGTCCTACAGGCATCTTTAAAATAGTCGTAAAATAATAATGCTTAGATCAGGCCAACTTTTTAACTGGCTCCGCTCCCAACAAATTTGAAAATAGCCACCCTGCTTCAATAACACGTACTTTTACAAAATTCTTAATAGCTCTGTGACCTCTACTGTTTTTTCCAAGCTATCGCAGCCCGTAATTTTAGGATTTGATCCAGGCCGTCATAAATGTGGGTTGGCGATTGTAGGGTTGGATCGTTCGCTGTGCTATCACGAGGTGGTGGCTGTAGCTGAGGTGGTTGAACATATTGAGGCCCTACGTCAGACCTATCCGATTTCCCTGATTGTGATGGGCGATCAAACTGGAGCAAACCTCTGGAAGCAGGAGCTATCTCGTCTTCAGGAAGGGCCAAATGTGATTCTGGTGGATGAGCGTTATAGCAGTTTAGAAGCTCGCGATCGCTACTGGGAAATGTTTCCTCCCCAAGGCATCACTCGACTGCTGCCTCAGAGTATGCGCAGCATCCCACGTCCCATTGATGATATCGTCGCTATTTTGCTGATTGAACGCTATCTCAACAAGCTGACTGAGGTGAGTATTTAGGCCGAAAATACTTAACGTCCCTGCTCAGTAAATTTTCAAATCCCTAGAAATTGAGAGCTGAGCTTTGAAACATTAGCCAGGATAGGAAAAAGTTAGTAATAAAAATTGCTAGCAGTGCCGTCACAACCGCAGTCGTGGTCGATTGGCCAACGCCTTTTGCCCCGCCAGTGGTGGTGAGCCCCCAGCTAGAGCCAATAATGGCAATCAACGAACCAAAGACAAGTGCTTTAATGATGGCGCTTACCAAGTCCCAGATCGTCATAAATACTCGGGCCGAATCTAGAAATACAGCCTGAGAAATATTGAACATTGTGGTGGTGATTAGCAGCCCCCCTGTCATGCCCGTAATAAATGACAAAATTGTGAGTAACGGTAGCATTAACGCACAGGCGACAACCCGAGGCAGCACTAGATAATCCACTGGATCGGTTTTGAGTAGCTGCAGAGCGTCAATTTGCTCTGTGACTTGCATAGTGCCGATTTCCGCTGCAAAAGCAGAACCCACCCGTCCAGCAATAATCACGGCGGTTAATACCGGGGCGAGCTCCCGAGCCAATGTCAGTGCAAGAACTCCACCTACTGCTGTACTCGCTCCAAAATTAATAAATTCTCGGGTGACTTGGATAGTAAACACCATGCCAACAAAGCTAGCCGTCACCAGAGTAATGAGTAAAGACTCCGGCCCTACAGCTGCCATTTGTTCAACAGTATTGCGTCGATGGAGGGGACGAGTCAGTAAGTGCACAATTACCTGGCCACCAAGTAGCACGGCAGCAAATAACCGTTGCCCCCATTTAACTAAGCTTGATGTAGAAAATGCGGCAGACAAGAGTATATTTCCTTTTTGCTAGTAGACCTGATGTTATATGAAGCCACACTACTTATCCTAATAGCGCATCTGATCGCTTAAAGACTGACGGGCTCCGTGAAGGTAACGGACTAAATGCTCTGTAATTTTATGAAAATTTAAGATTTCTCAAGTTGGCTTCTATTTACACATATTCCTCTTATCGTTGGGGATGGTTACGTTTTTCATGCCCATTTGGTCACAACGTGGCAGGAGGTATAAATGGGCTTTCAGTTGTTAAGTTCGTTGGTAATAACTCTCATAATCTGCTTTTCGCTACCCGCTATCGGGCTAGGCGCGGCGCTTGGCGCTTTGTCCATAGGAGTATGGTCTCCCTTGTCCGTCGTTAGTGAATTGGCGCGAGGGCATCTCGTTGATTTTTTGATGACCTTTGGCGCTGGTAACTTGAGTCAAGGTGTTCTTACTATCTGTCTGACTCTAAGCATTGTCGGTGGTCTTTTCGAAGTGTTTGCCTTCTATAAGGTTCATATGTGTCACATGAGATCTTAGCTAAGGGGCAAGTATTGTCGATTTTGGCTGAATGTCCCCATCTTTTTGACACAACATCAAGAAAAGTATCTATGCTGGTAACGGTATTTTGCGCTGAGGTGCTATGGGCGTAACTCCGTTGGCTAGGGCTAAAGTAACGCGGATATGGGTCGTCATTTTGTCTGTTTTCATGTGGTTGGGGTTAATCTCCCCTGCATGGGCGCAAGCAGTCAATGCAGTGCCTCAGGACCAGCTGGCTGCTAATACAGAGAGTTCGATTCAGCCTTATCTAGATCGTGTGGCCAACAGTGTGAGCGAGTTCACGCTGGACAATGGCATGAAATTTATCGTCTTAGAGAGGCATCAAGCTCCTGTGGCATCGATGATGCTGTACGCCAAGGTAGGTGCTGTCAATGAAGAAGATGGTCATACCGGTGTTGCCCATTACCTAGAACATTTGGCTTTCAAAGGAACGACTAAAATCGGTACTACTGATTATCAGGCCGAGGCTCCTTTGCTCCAGGAGATGGACGTCGTTTTCGATCAGTTAATGGCGGCTGAAAAAGCAGGGGATGAGCAAGCAACTGCGGCATTGCAATCACAGTTTGATACCCTGCAAGCCCAAGCCTCAACATACGTTGAGCAAAACAAGTTTGGTCAGATTATTGAGCAATTTGGCGGTCGGGGCCTGAATGCAACCACATCTGCAGATGCCACACGCTACTTTTACAGCTTGCCTTCCAATAAATTAGAGCTATGGATGTCCCTGGAATCTGAGCGTTTTATTGATCCAGTCTTTCGAGAATTCTATAAAGAAAAACAAGTCATTCTTGAAGAGCGCCGTATGCGGGTAGATAATTCCCCCATTGGTCAAATCGTGGAAAAGTTTCTTGAGGTTGCTTTTGATGAGCATCCCTATCGGCGTCCTGTCATTGGCTATCAAGAAGATCTTCGTGTCGCTACCCGTGAAGATATTTCCAAGTTTTTTGATGCTTACTATGGGCCTAGCAACCTCATCGCTGCTGTGGTGGGAGATGTTGATCCCGATAATGTCAAATCATTAGCCCAGGCCTACTTTGGCCGCATGCAGTCCCGCGGATTACCCCCTGAGGTGACGGTCCAAGAACCAACCCAGACGCAACCGAAATCATTCGAACTCACATTACCTAGCCAACCCTGGTATCTAGAAGGCTTTCATCGACCAGGGATTAACCATCCTGATCATGTGGTGTACTCCATGATCGAAAGTATTTTGGTCGGTGGTCGGACATCACGCATGTACCAAGATATGGTGCAGCAGTCACAGATAGCCCTCAATATTGGTAGCGCCAATGGTTTCCCCGGTGACCGTTACGGCAACATTCTGCTTTTGTATGCGTTAACGGCTCCTGGAAGTACTGTAGACGAACTGGGAGACCATGTAGAAGCTTTGCTTACAGAGCTTCAGGAAAAACCTGTAACTCCAGAAGAATTGGAGCGCGTTAAAACTCAGGCTAGAGCTGCCTTGCTGCGCAGTTTAGATTCCAATTCCGGTATGGCCAGTATTCTGACCGAATACGAAGCGAAAACCAATGATTGGCGCAATGTATTTGAAGAACTCAAGGCGATTGAAGCAGTGACAGCTGACGATGTACAGCGAGTTGCAAAAGCAACCTTTGTGCCCAGCAATCGCACCGTTGGTAAGCTGCTATCGGCAGAACCGTAACTAGCAGATAGTTCATCTTGGACGGGTCCATTGCTCACCCGCCTTCCTTAGTTTCTCTATTTTCCAATAATCTATGTTCTGGCTTTCCAAACGTCGTCTGATTACAGGGTTCTCTTTGGCTATGGTCACCCTAGGGCTGGTGCTCACTCTGGGCTGGAATAAACCTGCCAATGCTGTGACTGCTCGTCACTACACTGATCTAGAATTTGGCACCCTTGGAGAAATTCAGATTCCTGACTTTGAGCGCTATGAACTGCCTAACGGTATGGTCGTTTACCTGATGGAGCAGCATGATTTGCCCTTAATTAGTGGTACAGCCACGTTTAAAGCAGGGGAATTCATGGAACCTGCAAATAAAACAGGGCTAGCTGCCATGATGGGCGAGGCTATGCGAGTGGGAGGGACCGCTAGCTACACGCCAGATGAGCTAAATCAGTTTTTAGAACAGCGAGCTGCATCTGTAGAATCCGGTGTTGGCTCTACTAGCGGTAGTGCGAGTTTTAATGTGCTCAGTGAAGATCTATCCGATGTATTTGCCATCTTTGCTGAGGTGATTCAGCAACCTGCGTTTGCCGAAGATAAGATTGACCTGATTAAAAGCCAGTATCGTGGAGGTATTGCTCGTCGTAATGATGACCCCGATGAAGTGGCTACCCGTGAGTTTCGTAAACTCATTTATGGTGATGAAAGCCCCTTTGCGCGGATGGTGGAATACACCGATATCGACAATATTTCCCGTGATGATATTGTGGATTTTTATGAGTCTGCAATTCAGCCCAGTGGAACTATTTTAGGCATTAGCGGAGACTTTGACTCTGTTCAAATGAAGTCTCTCATTGAAGAGTTTTTTGCTGATTGGTCGCCATCTGTTCGGGCTAAGGCAAATGTTGCACTGCCACAAGTGCAACAACAAACTAATGGTCTCTATGTAGTTGATCAGCCCCAGCTAACGCAAAGCTATATTCACATTGGCCATTTGGGTGGACGGTTAGATAACCCAGACCATGCTCCCATGGTGATTTTGAATGAAGTGCTCAATGGATTTGGTGGTCGACTGTTTAACGATATTCGTTCTCGCCAGGGTCTAGCCTATGTGGTCTATGCCTTTTGGAGCCCTCGCTACGATCATCCTGGTTTGTTTATCGGTGGTGGACAAACGCGCTCTGATGCGACTGTACCCTTTATTCAAACGATGTATGAGGAGATTCAGCGAGTTCGCAAGGAGCCAATCACAGCCGAGGAATTGCAATTTGCGAAGGATGCTGTGCTTAATAGCTTTGTGTTTAACTTTGCAACGCCAGAGCAAACATTGTCTCGGTTGATTCGCTACGAGTACTACGGTTATCCTGAAGACTTTGTTTTTCAGTTTCAAAAGGCGGTGGAGTCAGCAACTGTAGAGCAGGTACTAGAAGCTGCACAGCGTAATCTGAAGCCAAGTGATTTAGTCACCATTGTGGTGGGTAATCTCGAAGACATTGATCCTTCCTTAGGGACTCTTGCTGAAGAAGTAAAAATTACCCCCATCGACATTACAATTCCTAGTCCGGCTGTCTAACCGGAATTCATAGGACTTGTCTTTTCTTCTTGCTAAGAGCTGCTATTAATTCCATAGTTGGCTCTTAGCCTACTAATAGGTCTTCTTCTGGGTAGTGAATGCTACTGGGTTTGGGGTCTCCTAACAATGCCGACATCAGTAATAGAATCCCTACTCGGCCAATATACATGGTGATAATAATGATGCACTGGCCTAGAGTTGATAGCTCTGACGTAATTCCTGTGGAAAGACCTACTGTGGCAAAGGCTGAAACTGCTTCAAACAGCAGATCGATAAACTGAATTCCTGGATCTGCTAGTGATAACAATATTGTCACCATGACCACTGTCATACCCGAAGCCACTACAACGCCTACTGCTTTTAATACCCGCTTATCTGGAATTTCTCGTTGGTAGGCCAGTACTTCATCCTCTCCTTTAAGTACTGTGCGGGTGCAATTCAGCAAAATACGGACCGTCGTAGTTTTAATGCCGCCGCCCGTACTGCCTGGGCTAGCGCCAATAAACATTAGCGCGATCGCAATAAATAATGAACTCGTGCGCATCGCCCCAATATCAATGGAATTAAACCCCGCGGTTCGCATAATCACTGACTGAAAGCCCGCCTCCAGCAGTTTCATATTGAGCGGTGCGGGACCAAGCGTCGCTGGGTTAAAAAATTCAACTGCAAAGAAGGCAAGGGTACCCAGCAGCAAAAGAACAAAAGAGGTACTGGTGACTACTTTGAAGTGGAGCGAAAAAACCTGATGATGACGTTTGCGAAGGATGCGATCGCGCAGCCAAATAAACGACTCCATAATTACCTGGTAGCCAATGCCGCCGATGATGACTAGTGCAGCAATTACGCCGCTGACCCAAGGAGATCGTGCATATTGCACCAGACTATCGGCAAACAAACTAAACCCAGCATTGTTAAATGCACTGATGCTGTGAAAAATGGATAGCCATAAACTTTTCCCGGTGCCGTAGTCCGCATTAAAGCGCGGCATCAACAAAAATGCTCCACTGAGCTCAAAGATGAGCGTCATGGCAATAATGGACTTGATGAGTGATGCCGCAGATGATAACTCTGCTGTATCCAACGATTGCTGAATCGCTAAACGATCTTTGAGGCCTAAACGCTTGCCTAACAGCAGCAACAATAATGTTGTGGCGGTCATGTAGCCCAGACCGCCTAGCTGGATCAGCAATAAAATAATGCCTTGACCCAAAGGTGAAAAATAGGACCCCGTATCCACCACAATCAGTCCTGTTACACAGACAGCTGATGTGGCCGTAAATAGTGCCACAATCGGGCTATTCCACTCACCAGTTGCCGTCGCCAGGGGCAGCATTAGCAAAATCGTGCCAACGGTAATGACCGTTAAAAAGCCAATACATACAGTCCTAGAAACGGTCATTGATGATTTACTCGCATAGCTCTATGCCCAACATGACCCATTCAACTAACTGTTGAATATGGTCAATTGGCTTTATTTCTCTATGATTCACTCTGCACGGGTCAATTTTATGATGCCGCCTTCTGCATTGGCTACGGAGTTTAATCTGAACAGACAACTATTAGAAAGAGGGTGCCTATTTTCCGAGAGGGTTGCAGGTTGCAAATCTTTGGCATTGAAATGTCTTACGGGGCCTTACATTCCTAAAATCAGCCATAGCAAAAGAGGCCATTTCCTAAGAACGGCCTCTTGCAAGGAGAATTCAACGCTTGAGATTTATGGACAGAGATGATTTGATCTTAAAAACCATCCTCCTATCTCTTAGCTAGAACAATCTACCAAACGTACGACCGCAGTCGCGGCATAGTTACGTAGGGCATCGCTATTGGGTATGAAGGCTGAACCCGTCTCATTGACGGGGGTGGCAATACCACAGTAGGCCGATAGATTTGAAATCACGTCAGCGGCCCAATGCCCCTCTGTGTCAGAAAAGCTAAAAGCCTGCTGTGTTGCAGATAACGCAGTGCCCTGGCCTAGTACCTGTTTGCGATATTCAGCCGCCCGACGCAGTACGGCAATCATTTCAGCTCGTGTAACCTCGTCTGCTGGACGAAAGGTACCATCCAAATAGCCGCTGACAATCCCACTTTGGCTGGCAAACTGAATCTTGGCAGCACTCCAGCGAGTACTGACTACATCGGAAAAGGGATTACTAGTGACCTGGCTCGGTAGAGCAATGGAGATATTATCCTGGGCATCTAAAGCTTCTATCACCATAGAGACTAGCTGCTCACGGGTAAGGGAATTACGAGGGCGAAAAGTTCCATCCTGGAATCCAGCAATAAAGCCAATGGCGACTGCTCGGCTAATCTGGTCTGCATAAACATCGTTGGTCACATCTCGGAATGCGACAGTCGTTGGGGGCTCCGTGGGCGGCGGCGTAGCAATTACGGTACCCCCGCCTTGTTCGACGATGGCGGCCAAGGTGGCATCGTTGGTTAGATACATATGACCCAGGTTACGGCCTTCAAAGGCACGACGGGTGAGTCGCCAACCTGGATTTAGAAAAATCTTGGTAAATCCGTTACTGGCCTGACCAAACGTGCGTCCTAGACGGATGGGTGGGGAATTTCGATAGGGATTGGTGGGAAAGTTGCTGGGGCGACCAACGAGGATATATTCGCCATCTTCTTCCTGTAAATCTAGGTTAAATCGGCTGCCCGCATCACCGTCACCTGCACGAATTGAATAACCATTGCTGTCAGTACTGCGACCGCAAATACCTGAAAAGTCAAAGTTAAGGAGTAGGGGCTCTACCTGTGTTGGGTTAGTACCAGACTCACTCCAGCACAGTTGGGCATCACTTTTTTGCTCAATGATCATGAATTGAGGTCGACCGAGCAATCCGCCACCTGGGCTCGATACTAGAACAAAGTCGTCTTGACTGACTTCAACGCTGTCAAAGGCTTGAGCATTGACGCGGGTAGTGGCTCCAAACAGTGTCAGAGTGGCGGCGGTGACCGCTGCGATCGCGAAGCGTAGTGATTTCATGAGGGTTGGTTGAAATTGAACTATGAGCAGGACCTAAGTTGAATCTTGCCGAAGGGGCAAAGGGACGGAACGTTAGAGTAATTTTTCTTGATGGAAGTGTGAGTCAGGTTACCCAGGAATGTCTTTGTTTAACCCTACGGATGAACCGGATCACCAAGGCAGTTCTTTTGGCTTTTTTTAGGGTTATTGCGGCACCTGAGTAAGCGCATGCCAGGGTGCTAGAACGGTCCTTTTTGACTCAACATTCTGAAGTGCTCTCATATAAGTGGAATTACCTAAGTGAGAGACAAGGCTTGTCGCATTCAGGATGAATTTGACACGATAGAGTAGTCCTTGAGGAGTTTCCTAATACAGCCGATGGTTCAAGAAATAGCTCAGCGGGTAAAGCGATGTGTTCATCGTGCGGTCGCTTTGGCAGGCGTCACAGCCTGTGTCTCCATGCTGGCCCAGACCGGAGTTGCCCAAGCGTTAGATGTAGATGACCTGCAACGCGTGATCGATACGAAAGACTGCCCCGGCTGTAATTTAGGAGGAGCGGACCTACGTCGATTAGATCTGACAGGTGCCAATCTAGAAGGTGCCAACCTGAAAAACGCCAACTTATTTTACGCAGTTTTGGATGGTGCTAATCTGTCGGGTGCTGATTTAAGATATGCAAACTTAGCCTATGTCAGTGCGGCACCCATAGTAGGTGTTGGTAGTGATGGCGAACCGGTGCTGACCCCGGCTGAGTTTATAGAGGCTGATTTTGAGAATGCATTGATGAACTATGCCGACTTCTCAGGCGCTGACATGGTGGGTGCTGATTTTGAAGAGGCATACATCTTTAAAACTAGGTTTGTAGGGACTCAACTGCAACGTACAAATTTTGATGTCACCTTTGTCCATGATGTGGATTTAACAGATGCCAATCTTTGTGGGTCGACGTATTGGGGGGGGAATGATTATCGTCGAGCGTGCTCTAACGTTCCTATCAGCGATTTGGAAGAATAAGGGGTATTTCTGAAGTGGCCGCTGCTGCTGGGACTTTACTGCGTACTTTGAAATGTTCTGTAGAACTGACTATTTACCTAGATTTGGCAGCTGAAATCATCCCGAGGAGCAGCAACGCTAAATTTTCTTATTGTTTGACTTGCTTGAGCATGTCTACAAGCATATGATGAGCATCTTTTGCATCAGCTAGAGGACGCTCAAAGCTAATACGGACGGGAGTGCTCTGGCCGTCAATGGTTGCTTCTAGATCCATGCCAGTGGCATCGATGGCTTTCATGGTGGCATCCGTCGCACCTGTGGCATCGCCAAATTTTTGGACATAAATGAGGACTGCATCTGCGTGGTCGTCATTCATGTGTTTGCAAATGCGATCGCTAACTGGAGGAGTGATTGCTTCAGCCATAGAACTTTCCTACAAAATTTCGTACACTACTTACTGTTCTACAGCAAATATTCTATCTATAGGGGACTTGCACGTCACGCTAGGGCTAGAGTCCAAAGCCCTGCAGGAGTAAGCACCTTTAGGCATCCTAACGAACATTATTCATTCCAAAGCAGGACTTTGATATCAGTCGTTTCATCCCAACCCCCACCAGGGGAACATCCCTGGGGCACCGGACATATCTTTCAAAGCCCTGGTGCCCACTTGACCTATCGTGTCATTGGACCCTGTTGTCAGCTGTTTGATCGTGAACAACTGCCCTGGCCCTGTTGTCGTTTGCAATGGCGAGGCAAGGAACCTAGTTGGCGTAGGATCGGGCGACGGTTCATTGTTGACCTGGCAACAAAACGCCACCCCTCCTACTGTGTGGAAGTTGTTGGGCAAGGATACCGCGCTCAGCCGATTGTAATTACCCTGTACACTGCCAAGCTATCCCGCGAAATGCAGCATTGGTGGCATACAAAACATCGGTTTCTAAATGGCTCTCCAAGCGACTCAGCACCTGCTAAGGCCATGGTGGAGTCGTCTTAATGGAACAACCTTCTCAAATCAACCCTAGAAATGCCGACATAGGCTTGTTAATATTTCTTTGTGATTCACATTGACGAACATCCTATGAACGTTGAAGTTCGTTTTTTACCTGATAATGTCACCGTTAACGCAACTCCAGGGGAGCCCTTGCTTCAGGTTGCTGAACGTGCAGGCGTCACTATTCCTACAGGCTGCTTAATGGGGTCCTGTCATGCATGTGAAGTAGAGGTAGAAGGACAGGAAGATCCCATTTGTGCTTGTATTTCAGCTGTTCCTTCTGGGCAATCTCCCTATGTGATTAATCTATATGTCGATCCCACCTGGTAGTTTACCTGGCAGGTTTGAGGGTATTGGCTGCGACTGACAATGCAGTTGTCGCATGAGTTGGGAGAGCTGCTAGGACGTAAAAAATGGGTGAGGCATTAACTATCGGCTGGAACTGTTTCTGGCGGTTGCTCTTCGAGAATGACTGCCTCGTAAGGAATAATCCCGACATCCTGACTTCCTAAACATTGAGCAGCTGCCTTGGATAAATCTAAGGAACGTTTGCCAATGTAAGGCCCCCTATCGTTGATGCGCACTACAACTGTTCGATTATTATTCAAGTTTCGAACTTGCAGCATCGTATTAAAAGGCAGTGCTTTGTGGGCTGCGGTCAATGTGCCTTGATCAAAGATTTCACCATTGGCCGTGAGTCGTCCGTGAAAATAAGGCCCATACCATGAGGCAATGCCACTGAGCTGTTTTTCAGACGCCTTCAATCCTTTGAGCAGTACGTAAATGTTACCAGGGTCTAAGGGAGTTCCGCCCATTGCTTGACGTAGCTGATCGGTCCAAGTAATAGTCGCCCATTTACTTGCACTATCTGAAGGGGTAGATGTCTCATGCGTGTCAGCTAGGTTGATAAATTCCAATCGAATGTCATCACCTAGCTGAATTGCAGGCTCAGTTTCATCTAAAACAGGTTGGATATTATTCGGATCTAGGTTGCCAGGTGCCAACATAGCTTCTATAGAACCTGCTAATCCTGCAGCATCCTTAATATTTAAGATATTGCCAACGGCTACCCCTTGCTTCATCAGTTGAAAGCTAGCGTATGCCTTGTGATTAGCTGCTGGCGGCATATCACTAACAACACATTGCTGTAGTTCCTGCCGTAAAACCACCGGAGGCGATGATGGTTGTCTGAGATCTAAGATCACAGATTGGGGTCCAGTATCGTTGCTCTTATCCGATATGGAGCTCACTACCTCTGGAGCTGTTGGAAGGATTGTTTTGGTGCTCTGACTAGAGACTAATGGAGCTGGCTCAACGGGCGAGGGGGCTTCGACAGAAAGTGTCAAAACTTGCTCAAATGCAGCAGTAACCCTGGCCAAATTGAGTGGCTTTAATGCTTGAAATGCATCTTCATCCTGAGGTGTTAGCGCTTGAACCTCAGCATCATTAGGAACAATAGATTCATCCATAACATCCGCCGTCGTCTGCTTGGGTTTAGACAAGGTGACAACGGCATTTGATAAGGATGAAGGAATATAGGGGCTTGATCGAGCCTTACTGTGACTAAAATCTTCGGAAAGTCCTGAAGATAAAGGTACGGTTACTTCCAAAACCGGTACATCAAACATAGATGAACTAACAAGTGAACACACAGGTAGAGAAGCAATTTCAAATCGAAAACTAAAACCTTAAAGGTTAAATTTTTCTTGATTTGATAGAGACTTCTGCCAGATAGATAGGAAATAACGCAAGTCTCTGGGCCTGACTTTTGTATTGAATATTACATTTTGATCAGTATACAGTCTGTTCTATTTGTTAGGGCAGATTGTCAGTGACCCCGTAATTAGGGTTGGGCCGCTTGCACGTCAACCTCAACCCTGAAAAAGGATACATAGCTTGTGATTCAAGCCTGTTGGGAGACAGAATGTGGCTGCCAAAGATAAGTAATATAAATATTCCCTAGAAATAAAAAATGGTAGTTTGCGTATTTTCCCTGATACTAAGAGCGTCTTGAAGTTATCAGTTAACTAATATGTACCTTGAATAGCTCGAGCTTGCAAAAAATCACCTTGACGTTCGGCAGTGCCCTAATTCAATTGCAATCTGAGTTCCTTGAACTTGCCTATGGTTGATGATTCTCAGTGGCAGCATTTAGTGTCCCATCTCAAAGAATTAATTCGTGAGCGTGATCCCTATCTTGCTAGACAGGGGCATTACTATGTCCGGTATTACATTCAAAAACAGCTAGAACAGTGGGGCACACCTCAAAAAATACCGTTTACATGTCGGGGACAGCCGCATTACAACCTCTATTTAGATATTCCTGGACAGACAAGCCTGGCCCCTGTTGTGATTGGCGCTCACTACGATACAGTCCCTGGTTGCCCTGGTGCTGACGATAATGCAACCGGGGTAGCCGTTTTGTTGGAATTAGCAAGGTATCTGTCGACCCAATTGCCACGACGACCAGTGCGGTTAGTGGCTTTTGATTTAGAAGAATATGGTTTATTAGGCAGCCATGCTTATGTGGAAACCTTTGTAGGACAGCCTGTACATGTCATGCTTTCGTTAGAGATGCTGGGCTACTGTGTGCGGTCGTCAGCCCCTCAGTCTAGCCAAACTTACCCTTTGCCAGGTTTGGATTATTTCTATCCTAAGACAGGGGATTTTATTGCCCTCATTGGTAATTGGCCCACCATACCCATACTCTGGCGGTTACAGCAGAATTTTAGGCAAGCTGGGGTCAACTGTGCCTGGTTACCGATGTTTAATCGTGGTAAACCATTGCCAGCCACTCGTCGTAGCGATCATGCTCCTTTTTGGGATGCAGGATACAATGCCATCCTTGTGACGGATACAGCGGATCTGCGCAATCCTCACTATCATCGCTCTAGCGATACATTAGACACTCTAGACTTGGACTTTTTGAATCAGGTTTGCTCGGGGCTCAAGCAATGGGTTGCCTGTCTTTAAGTGTATGAGATCCTTTATAAAAGCCTCAGTTGTTGATTATTGTCTGTGTCGTCAGCTGAGATATCGGATTCGTCACTGATAACAGAGGTGTTCATATTTTCTGACAGCAGAGTCTGAGCTGCTGTCAGCATGTCTTCACGAAGATCCTCTAGATCAGTGCGGTTCGCTAGGTAAGTTTGTAAAGCCTTGATGGGGTCACGGGTGGTCTCGGAGGTGAGTTCAGGTAAACGGGGCCGTGATAGCTGGCTAACTAGTTCAGGATGAATTGTATAGCTATGGGTTTGACTTAGCAGGTTATGTATTGCTGCGTGGTCTATGTCATCCACCTGGCTGGGGCTGATTTTGTAAATTAAACGCACGACAGCATCCGCAAGTTTGGCTTTTTTAATTGCTTTTTCCAGCTTGGGTTGAGGCTCTGGAGTCGTAGCTAGATCTACGTCTAGGGTTTTGAATACACGAACGGGTAAAGGGCAAAATTTCACCACTGCCTTATCTGTATCGATCTCTGCCAGTATGAAACCCTTGGTTTCTTTTTCTTCGCTAAAGTCTACCCGCTCGATGCTGCCAGGGTAGACAACAGGCGGATGCTGGCATAAGACTTGGTGTTTGTGTACGTGCCCCAAGGCAACATAGTCAAAGCATGGACGGGCTAATAGAGCCATGGGGACAGTAAAGCCCTTGCCAACAGCTAAAAATTTTTCAGCTCCGTAGCGGGCAGTGTCGGTCATTAGGTGGCCTAATAAAATGCTGGGTATGGCTGGATCTAATTTTCGTATTTCTCCTTCCAATGCAATTCTCAGGCGCTCTAGCATGAGTTCGTTAACGGTGCTCAGGGGAAGTCCGTCGGTTTCGGGATGGGTGAGGAGGTTGGAGTGGTTAAGCCAGGGCAGAGTCACAATCTGCACCGGACCTGCTTGGGTGTTAATGCGATGAGTGGTGAGACTATCTCCAACAATCACGTCGGGTACGCCTAGGGTGCGATAAATGCAGAGGCTAGCTCCCCCCATTCCTTGGGAGTGCTGGTCGTGATTGCCCACGAGTAAAACAGTGGGGATGTGAGCCGCGACAAGACGTTGAAATTGTTGAGCAAACGCTTGCTGCACAACTGGCGGTGGGGTGGCATCAGGAAATGCATCACCGCCAAACAAGACGAGATCAACAGGCTCACTCAGGGCACGATCAATACAGTAACTGAGGGTAGTGATAAAGTCTTCCAGACGAGTATTTAAGCCAGTATCTGGATTAATGTGTCCATGGCTAAAGCCACTACCCATGTGGATATCGGAAAGGTGGAGTAGTTTAACCATGGTGGAATCCAAATCAATGGCGGACGCAGAGAAAGGCGGGATGCGATCGCTACTAGTGTGTTTGTTCTAATAGTATTCGTCAAGTTCGGTGTGATGAGCCCTGCATGGGGCTTTATGCAGTCCAACCCCCAAACTGTTCAGTCCATCACGATGGTCATGTTGAAGCTGTCATGGTTTGGTGGGTGGCATGGTAATCATCAATCTGTTGAAAAAGTTGAACAATATGTGTCTCGGTAGTGAAGGGATTGAGTAGAACTGCCTTGAGCCATTTCTGCCCTCGGTAGGTAGGCAGTGATAAAAACGTATGTCCTTGTTTGAGTAACCATTGCTGTAGCTGATGATTCCAAGGATCGTGCTGATGAGCTGCAATATCTACCGGTTCAGCGCGAAAACAAATGAGATTCATCTGGGGCTGACTGGCTAATGTCAGAAATGGCCGACTGTTGACCTCGTTGATAAAGGTTTGGGTCAGGGCGTAGTTGTGATCAATGATGGCAGCATATCCCTGACGACCAATGTGCTGGAGCGATAGCCACAGTTTGAGAATATCTGCGTGGCGAGTGCCCTGAACGGTTAGCTCCCCAAGGTTGGGCCAGTCGTCATGGTCATGCATGTAAGGAGCGAGTACCCGGAAGTGATGTTGCAGCTGTTTAAATTGTCGAAACATGACCATGGCGCAGGTTTTCGCTACGTATAGCCATTTCTGAGGGTTGAATGTCACTGAATCAGCAAGTTCAATGCCCGTCAGGTAATGACGATAACGTTCTGAAAACATCAGTGCTCCCCCATAGGCGGCATCTACGTGAAACCAAAGGTTATGCTGCTCAGCCAGGTTGGCCATCGCAGGAATGGGGTCAATACTGCCGGTTACTGTAGTGCCTGCAGTGGCGACAATGGCAAAGGGATGTTGACCATTGTTTTTTGCCTGCTTTAACTTGTCTTCTAAGTCAGTCAGCTTGACTTGAGAGTTTTTGTTGGTGCTGATGGGAATAGCTGCCTCGGTTCCTAAACCCATGACCATGGCCGCCTTTTGAAAAGATGTATGGGCAACTTCTGAAATGAAGAAGACCGGCTGTTTATCCCGAGGTAGTCCCTTATCGAGGGCATCAAAAGCCACATTGCGAGCCACAACCAATGCCTGCAGATTGGCTAAACTGCCGCAGCTGACTAATACCCCATTGGCTTGGGTGCCTAACCCGAATAGCTGGGCAATTTTCCGAAGAACGACATGCTCCAAACGGGAGAATACGGGTGACATTTCCACACTCAGCATATTGTTGTTGAGGGCCGCAACGAGCATGTCACCCATTACCGATACTGTGGTGGGAATAGAGTCCATGTGGCCAATGTAGCCAGGATGTGTAGCATTCATAGAATGGAGGACGTGCGATCGCACGTCCTCCATTAGTTGTTCTATACTTCTCGAAGAATGGGGGATTTCAGCCCAGGCACTTGGATCTAGTGGCTCCGGTAGCGGTGACCGCGTGGTCGCTTGAGCCATGTGCTCCACCAAAAGATCGACTACCTGATGAAGTAAGGGTGTGATCTCATGGCGATTCTCACCATCAGGCTGAATAAATGCCGTTGTTGGCAGGGCAGAAAAATCCACTGGCGCTATTGTTGCTTAAATCTGCTTTACCAGGGTACTGGTCAGGACTTTCCTTGTGGTTGGACCATTTAGATTTCTTGGGAACTATGGCGTCTCTTGCAAAATTTCTGACCTAGCCAGGAACGCTAATATACCCAGCGCACCCGTGGTTTGCCAGGGCGCATTCCTAAATGCACAAATCCTCTGGCAGCACCATAACCGATGCTGTAAGGATAGTTTTGGTCACACCATGCTTCTACTTCATAGATGCTGACACCCTTAATGTAAAAATCCACGGCACCTTTGTCTGGGGTGTCATAGAGATGTTCAGACCGGCGAGCACCACCAATTCTGGCATTGATTTCCGGTGGTCGATAGCCGGATGTAATCACTAAAGGATTGCCACCAAAATGAGCTCGACATTTTTCTAAAAAGAGACAGATGTCATAGGCTGTTTGACATTGATAGGTGTAACGAAACCGACGCTCCTCCTCATACCGAGCAAATTCTCCGTAGGTGATGTGGGGCGTAATGAGCGTGTCAAAGGACATCTCTGGGGTAAATCCTGCTCCAATGGATTGATGCCCGGCAACTGCTTGAATGGTTTTGTCTAATCGCTCCTCTGGTTTGCGATCGCTGGCTTCTACAGCCTCATCATGATCGTCCTGCCAGTTAGGTATGGCAGCTGTTACCGGTTTGCAGAATAGGTCTGCCTCTGCCAGCCGCCGCCGTTTCAAACCTGCTTCCACAGAGCTTCCAGGATTACGATATTTGACAAACTGGGCCGCTATCCAGCGCTGATCCTGCCAGCGCTCTGGCGAATCGCAGACCCGCGTGATGGACTCAAAGTTACTTCCTCGATAAAAGCCAGCCCCTAGATTGTAGGCAAAGCTATACAGTGCACCCTGCTGGTTGCTGGTCATCTGGTCCCAGGTGGGAATTTTTTCTAGGACACTCCGGCAAGATTGATCTACATGGTGAATGAGGTAATCCTCTGCTTCAGATTGGGTAATGACATCCCCCTCGCGGACTTTTTCTCCGTTTGGATAACGGGTGGTGCCGTAGCCAATGGTGGGGACTTCCCACCCCAGGAGCGGATCAGCATAGGCCTTAGCTCGTCCATCGGGTAAAGCTTGTGCGTAGCCTTCAAATTCTTTAATCAGTTCAATGCCTGAACGGGGAATAGCATCTAGTAAGGCTTGATCTGGCTTGCCTGCAGAGTGATGATTTGGTGGATCTGTGGGTGGTATGGTTGCCTGTGGATGAAGGGTGGTTACGGTAGAGGCTGCAATCACCCCTAGCTGGTCGACCCACCGACCACTGCTGCCATAAAATCCAATAACTTTATGGTTGGGGGGTACACCGAGGTCAACAACGGTTCCTTTTTGTTTGCCAAAAATTACACTACGCCCTGCGCTCGTTATCAGTTCGACGGAGCCAACATAGCGTTTGCTAGGTGCTGTCAGCCTGACATTAGCGATATATTCATTCCTGCTGAGAGCAAAGGATTCTAAATCTGCGCCCTTGCCCCCATGGGCGGTAAATTCTTGGGTAGACCAAATCATTTGAATCTGGTCTAGATAGCGGCCCAGTCTGATTCGTACTTCAGTGGGTACCGCTGATTTTGCTATGGTGCGCTCGCTCGCTTGGGGTGGCCAATGAATATCCGAAAAATCTTTGCCACCATCACCGCCGACAGTGTTACTACGCCAAAGCTGTCCGTTGGTACTCTTAAAATCTTCCATAACCATCCGCCTGTTACGAGTAAAGGTTACCCGTCGAATCTATGTACTCAACTGCAGTAGCCTCTTCGGGGCCTGCAGTGTATACCTCAGGTAGCAAAATACAGATTTCGGAATAAATCAAGTTTCTTTGAAGAGTCTCCGCTCAGGTCGAGAAATCTTGACGAGGGAGAAACTTAGAAACAGACTTCTGTACTAGAAAAGCCAAGCTCTGCGAGAATCAGTCGGCGAAAGCACTCCGAATTCGATTTCTGAGCCTACTCAGGGTGATTTTAGACCCTTGCATTATCCATGAATGCCACATTCGGTTTTGCTACTCCCTCGCCAGCGGCCTGCTCGTTCGTCTTCTCCAACGGTGACTTTAGTGGTTAGCGGCTGGTCGCCAATGCTGGTATAACCCTGATCATGGAGCGGATTATAAAAGACGTTTTGAGCAAATGTGTAGCGCCACAAATCCTTATGGGTCCAATTGGCAAGGGGATTAATCTTGAGTCGTCTGTCTTTATCTAATTCCAAAATGGGCATCAGTTGCCGGTTACTCGACTGATCGCGACGGCGACCTGTTATCCAACCTTGTACTGACAAGTCATCCAAGGCACGATGCATCGGTTTCACCTTAGTAAGTTGGTGGAATCGGACCACGTCTTTTTCCCAAAGCCGGTCACCATAGCGAGCAATAAAGTCATCTCGATTGGTGGCTGGACTGTAGATACGCAAATCAAGACCGTAAAGAGCTTTTGCCTTTTCTGCCGTTTCCAGGGTTTCTGGAAACAGGTGTAGGGTGTCTAAAAAAATGACGGGCAGTTTAGCCTGCAGTTCGTTATACAGCATGTGCGTAATGGCCCCCATACTGAAGGATGTCATTTGCACTAAGTGGGGCACCGTTGCGATCGCCCATGCCAAAATTTCTTGTGGAGTTGCCGATTCAAACCGGGTATTGAGTTCAGCAAGATCCAGCTGTGTAGAGTCAAATGAACCAGCTGTATCGTGTGTCGTGATTAATGGTGATTCTAAGCAAGAAACCATAATTTTGATTGAGGATAATCCTCATAAAGACTCACATGGAACAATCCTATCGCAATAATCCTACATAACCCACCGGGGAATTGTAGATTAATCCGATAGGTTGAATGGGTATTAACCGGAACGCCACCAGTTTGCCCACAGCGTAGGACAATAAAGTTCATGAAAAAGCTTATTTTTTACACAAAGCCTGGTTGTCACCTCTGCGAAGGTCTAGAGGAAAAATTAGAGCAGTTAAATCTGCCCATCGATGTGGAAATGCGAGACATTACCCAAAACCCAGCCTGGTTTGCGGAATATCAGTATGAAATTCCTGTTTTATGTCGTATGGTCAACTATCCCGAAACGCCTGAAGTGCAAAAGGAGCAGCCACTTCCCCGATTGTCTCCCAGAGCTCCACTCCGTCAGTTAGAGCAAATGTTACAGACATATCTAGGACCCTTTGAGGCAGAATAACCGCAGATAAATCAGAGATCGGAGAAACCTGTATGACGCTGCGTGAGTTACTGGCAAAGTTACCAGCCGAGCTAGTGCCCAACATAGATCATCCAGCTTTGGATCAATCCGTCACTGGGCTATGTGTGAACTCTAAAAACTGCGAGCCAGGCGATTTATTTATCGGTATGCCTGGTACTCGGGTCGATGGTGGAGAATTTTGGCCTGGCGCTATAGAAAAGGGTGCGATCGCAGCCATCATCTCGATCCATGCTCTGGAATCTAAGCCTTCTGTTGATGAATCCGTATTACTGATTCCTGTCGATGATATTCCCACTGTCTGTGGGGAATTAGCCGCAGCGTTCTATGATTATCCAGGTCAAACGCTACATTTAGTGGGTGTAACCGGTACAAATGGTAAAACTACCACTACCCATATTGTTGAGCACTTGCTGAATACGGCTCAGGTGCCTACGGGACTCTTGGGGACCCTCTACACCCGCTGGCCCGGACACCAAGAAACAGCTGTTCACACGACTCCGTTTCCGGTTGAGTTACAACGAGAGTTGGCCAAAGTTGTGGATGCAGGCTGTGGCCACGCCATTATGGAAGTGAGCTCCCATGCGCTGGCTCAAAAACGAGTCTGGGGTTGTTCCTTTGAAGTGGCTGTTTTCACCAACCTGACCCAAGACCATCTGGACTATCACAAGACGTTTGAGGACTACTTTGAAGCTAAAGCCCTGCTTTTTAGTTCGGACTACCTAAAGGGTCGGGCCATTATCAATAGTAAAGCCCCCTATGGCCAAAGACTCATTGACCGCCTAGGGCGGCAAAAAGTATGGAGCTATCATATTTCGGATACCAGAGCCGATCTCCATGCCACTGATGTTAGCTATAGCTCGGCGGGGATGGTCGGTACCTTGGTAACTCCCGTAGGCTCAGTGTCCTTTACCTCACCTCTAGTAGGGCAGTTCAATCTAGAAAATTTATTGGCAGCAGCCGGAGCGGCTATTCATTTGGGTGTTCCCCTAGAGTCTGTAATTGCTGCTTTGAAAGGGTTTAGCGGTGTGCCTGGTCGAATGGAGCGAGTGCAGGCGAGCCCTGAACAAGATATCAGTGTGATTGTTGACTATGCGCACACGCCAGATAGTTTGGAGAATGCGTTGCGGGCGGCCCGTCCTTTTATTAGTGGCGACATGATTTGTGTGTTTGGCTGTGGTGGAGATCGCGATCGCACCAAGCGTCCATTGATGGGAAAAATTGCCTACGATCTAGCAGATCGCGTTGTGATTACCTCGGATAATCCACGCACTGAAGAACCAGAAAAGATTTTGGCAGACGTAGTTGCTGGGATTGATGGTCCATTAGATGAGAATGTCATCATTTGCGATCGCGCAGCTGCTATTCAACACGCGGTTTCTTCAGCTAAACCAGGGGATGGCATTCTGATTGCGGGCAAAGGCCACGAAGACTACCAAATCCTTGGAACAGAGAAAATACACTTTGACGATCGAGAACAGGCCAAGCTTGCTTTGACAAACCGTTTATCCTCCTAAATGTTGGGCAGCAGTACGCGACTCTACTCAGTGCTAGTACTGAAAGTTAAGTGAGAATACCCATTTATCATCCTTACCTCTTGACTACCCTTTAGAAAATAGCCATCAACCGCCTTGGGCGCGCTTACTTACTATGGATG
Source organism: Cyanobacteria bacterium P01_D01_bin.156 (assembly GCA_039024555.1). Taxonomy (GTDB): domain Bacteria; phylum Cyanobacteriota; class Cyanobacteriia; order Phormidesmidales; family Phormidesmidaceae; genus Leptothoe. Next base: position 92,780 of record JBCCQQ010000003.1, on the reverse strand, counting down.
CTTCTAGGGCCAGGTCATCTGCTTTAACATCGCCCCAGGGCTTACGCGCGTCAGAAACGCCATCGCCTCCGCCTGAGGTTATTACGCCTCAGTTTCTTAAGACGGCTGCTCAAGAACTCAATAATCCAATCACCACGATTAAAACGGCCTTAACGTTGCTCAATTCGCCGCACCTGAGACCGCAGCAGCGGCAACGTTATTTAGACATGATTGGCCAGGCCTGCGATCGGCAAAGTGGTCTTATTAACAATGTTTTTGAGCTGTTGCAGCTGCAACTGATGCCCCAGGTATCTACCCAGGAAAAGGTTCAGCTGTGGGATTTAGTGCCTGGTGTGGTCAGCATGTATCAGCCTTTAACTCAGGAAAACAACATTCTCTTAGCCTATACAGTTGCTAAAGAGCTTCCCCCTGTATTGGCGATTGAGAGTTACCTTAAGCAGGTCTTAGTGGGGGTATTGGCAAACAGTATTCGTTTCGTTAAGGCTAATGGGCGCATTTGGGTTAAAGCTCACCAGCATGGAGATCGACAAGTTGCCCTAGTGATTCAAGATAATGGCTGTGGAATGGCTTCAAATGAGTTGAGTCAAATTTTTGATCCGTTTTATAACCATCTATCGGATGGCAATGGTTTAGGCTTGGCACTGGTGCAGCAATGGTTGGCGCACTGTGGAGCGTCTATTGCCGTGAAAAGTACTCCCGGAGAGGGTACTGCGTTTACGATTTTGCTGACGGCAGCCGTTAATTGAACGACTAACTGTTAACGTGAGAGCGCTATGATGTGCCCAGAGCTAGGTCTGGCTCTGAAGGTTGCGTTTAGAAATCGCTGTGATAGAAAGCGTCCGCATTCAAAATTTTCGTTGTCTCCGAGATGTCACGTTGGAATTAGGTCCGTTTACGGTGTTTGTGGGGCCTAATGCATCTGGGAAAAGTGCGATCGCAGATGCTCTAACTGTGTCTCCAAAAGATTTGATTAAAGAAGATAAGTATTTGAAGAGATTAGATGCACCTGCATACCATACTGAAGAGTACATCCAATTCTTTGAACGCAGTTATTTTTGGCAAGGTAAAGAACACCCAATTTGGACTCAAGGGGGAGCGCCATCTTATGATCCCTCTAAAATTTTGACGGGCAAAAGGTTTAAATATTCATTTTTATTGAGTGCATTATGCGGGTCGTATCAAGCCAATGAGATATGGAAGCTTGATTCAAGGGGAAGTCACTTAGCGAATCTTTTCAACACCCTTTCAAGAACGGCTCAAAGTATGTATGTAGAGACGTTTACTCGTCTCATACCAATGTATTCTGATGTCAAAGTTAGAGCAATACAGGGACAAGTTCGCTTACAGTTTCTAGACCGCTGGCAGAAAGATTTTTGGTACGAACCAGATCAAGTGTCAGACGGTACTATGCTGACTGCCGCTTTAGTCGCTCTTTGTTTCCAGAAAGATGCACCAACGCTTGCAGTAATCGAAGATCCGGATAGGGCCTTACATCCTTATCTTCAGCGTCACGTTGTTGAGATGTTTCGGCAACTAAGCAGAGGTGAATTCAATAATGAGCCAATACAAATTGTCTGCACCACCCACTCCCAATCTTTTCTAAACTGCCTAGAGCCTGAGGAAGTTCGTTTTATTCGTCGCAGCCGTGAAACTGGTGAAACCGAAATTGAGCAAGCTCCTATTGATAATCCAAACTGGCAAAGAGTATATGACCAATTCCAAAGTTCCTTAGGCAGTATGTGGATGACAGGTGCTCTTGGTGGAGTGCCTGGAATTTAAGATGACAGCGATTTGTATGGTGGTACATGCAGAAGGACCGGGAGATTTAGGGGTATCTTCATGGGATATATCGCCTAAGAATTCATTACAGCCCAATGATTGGGGACCAGTTCATGTCATTGTGCAGCGAATTTTGGCAGAAGGGGCTCAAATCCCTTCTGCAGCTATTGATTTTGTAGAACCCCTACGTACAAAAACTGGTGCGCGTGCTCGGGGTAGTCAACTACTAGATAACAATCTGCTGGATGAAATTTTGGCAGGTTGGTTGTTGACACCTCCCTTGATTGTTTTTCTTGTAGATAGTGACGATCAGCCTCCTGCAGAGCGTGCTTCTGTACTAAGAAACGCGTTAGATAGAAATTTACTTACAGGTGCTGTTGGCGTAGCCGTTAAAGAATTTGAGTCCTGGTTAATTGCAGACTCAAAAGCGATTAGTCAAGTTATTGGCAAGATTGACCATGACTGCCAAGCACCTGAAAAACTAGCTTGTGCTGAAGCGAAGCAAAAATTGCAGCAATGGACCCAGGAGATTGCACACCCATCTCGACAATCGCATCATATTCGTCGAGAGCTGGCTAGTGCTATGGACTTGGATATAGTTTCTACTCTATGTCCTTCGTTCAAAGCCTTTCGGCAAGAGCTACTAGCACTGGATGCCCAAAACTTTAAGGCAAGGTAGTCTTATTTATTCAGGCTCGTCCGGCAGTAAGGTTTCAATCAGCAACTGTGCCTGTTGTTGTTTTTCTTGCAGAAAGCTGTCGCACTTTTTGAGTTCCGTGACTGCTTTTTCAAACTGTTCAAAAATACTAGCGAGGGGTAGTTCGCCGGTTTCTAGCTCAGTAATGATTACCTCTACTTGTTCAACGGAAGCTTCATAGTTCCAGGTATCAGCAGTTTTTTTAGCTCTTGGCATTGGGATAGTGCAGATGTGCAGAATAGTTACTTATCTTCCAGGTTAATGACTTCTGCTTCAATCTGTCCCTGAGCGAGTTGAACAGTAATAGTATCGCCGGGAGATACCATATCGGTCTTTGTGACAATTGCACCAGACGCTTCCTTGACTAACGCATAGCCACGGTGCAGTACTGCTTCAGGATCTAGCGTGGCGAGTTTTTCAGTAAGCAGCTGATGCCGATGTTGTGCGGACTGGAGATGATTTTGCATGGCTTTCAGCAGTCTTTGTGTACGCCACTGGTGCTCCTGATGAGCTTGGTTGAGCTGACGTTCTGGATGCAGTCGCTGTAAACGTAGAGAAAGCTGATTGAGATGAGTTTTTTGTTGGTAAAGCCGGGTCCCAGTAACCTGGGCGAGACGCTGTAAAAGCTGAGCTTGTTGATAACGTAAGTCGCTGAGGGATGGCACAATTTGCTCAGCAGCAGCGGTCGGTGTGTGAGCGCAGACATCGGCGACCAAATCAGCTAAGGATTCGTCACGTTCATGCCCAATGCCCGTAATCACTGGTATTGGGCAGGTTGAGATCGCTCTTACGACCCGCTCGTCGTCAAAACATACCAAATCTTCCACGGCACCGCCCCCTCGACCTAGCAGCAAGACTTCTGCACGACCATCCGTCACCACATTGTCGATAGCCTGGGCAATGGATCTCGGTGCTTGAGCCCCCTGTACAATGGCAGGCGATAACAGCACCTTGAGCCCTGGATGTCGCTGGGTTAAGGTTTGTTGAATGTCGCCCCAAGCTGCGGCCTGGGCTGATGTGACAACTGCAATGTGGTTGGGAAATTCTGGCAGTGGTCGTTTGCGTTCTGCATCAAATAACCCCTCACTCGCTAGGCGGCTGCGCAGCTGACGATATCTCAGTGCTTGTAACCCATCTCCAGCAGGTAATACTTGCCAGGTTGTTAGTTGATAGCTGCCTCGTTTGGGATAAACCTTGAGCTGGCCCAAGACTATGACCTGCTCACCGACCGTAGGCAAAACACTGAGTTTAGGTAGCTGGCTGCGCCAAACCACTGCATTGAGAGTAGCTGAGCCATCGGGTTCCTGCAGCGCAAAAAAACAGCCGCTACCATGGTTGCGGGCGCTGGAGACTTCACCAATAATCCAAATATTGCGTAGGTTCTCGTCCCCTTCTAGTAGTAGTTGGATATATTCGGTGACCCCTGCCACACTGACTGCTTTGAAGTCTAAGCTATCCGCTGCCATAAATTGTTTTATCAGGGTTATGGACTATGAAAATAGTTTACTGTTCAATCTAGAGCGCTCCGAGTGTTGCGCTAACTTGCAAAATCTATGGAGATCTTCTAACTCACTGCCCCACGCAACTATAAATAAATAGTACTTTTATAGTACATTTGTATGACTTGCGGTTACAATTTCAGCGATGGATAGAACTTGTTATTTCTGGATCAGGTTTTGCTTCCAGTAAGATAGTTTGCTCTCCATAGTGTGAACGTATAATTGGCTGGACTCAGCCACACTCATCTTAAATTTTAGGCAGCATGGCAAAAACATCCACCGAAAACAACGAGCGCAAAAAAGCCCTAGATATGGTGCTCAATCAAATTGAGCGCAACTTCGGTAAAGGCACCATTATGCGCCTCGGGGATGCGCAGCGCATGAAGGTTGAAACCATTCCTTCTGGGGCGATGACCCTAGATTTGGCCCTGGGTGGGGGTATTCCCAGGGGACGGATCATTGAGATTTATGGCCCTGAAAGTTCAGGTAAAACGACGCTAGCGTTGCATGCGATCGCAGAAGTTCAAAAACAAGGTGGTGTAGCAGCATTTGTTGATGCTGAACATGCTCTAGATCCGGTCTATTCCGCTGCATTGGGGGTGAATATTGACGATTTGCTGGTATCGCAGCCTGACACTGGTGAAGCAGCCTTAGAAATTGTGGATCAGTTAGTTCGTTCCTCGGCAATTGATATCGTTGTCATTGACTCCGTTGCGGCGCTTGTTCCACGAGCTGAAATCGAAGGCGAAATGGGTGATTCCCATGTGGGTCTACAGGCTCGTTTAATGAGTCAGGCGCTACGAAAAATTACCGGTAACATCGGTAAGTCTGGCTGTACCGTAATTTTTCTCAATCAGCTCCGGCTCAAGATTGGGGTCACCTACGGTAATCCTGAAACGACTAGCGGGGGTAACGCTCTCAAGTTTTATGCCTCGGTACGTTTAGATATCCGACGCATTCAAACCCTCAAAAAGGGAAATGAACAGTTTGGAATTCGGGCCAAGGTCAAGGTTGCTAAAAATAAGATTGCCCCACCGTTCCGAATCGCTGAATTTGACATCATTTTTGGTGAAGGTATTTCTACCCTAGGCTGCATTGTTGATCTAGCAGAAGAGCAAAATATTCTGACTCGCAAAGGTGCTTGGTACAGCTATAAAGGTGACAACATTAGCCAGGGCCGAGATAATGCCATTCGCTATTTAATGGATAATCCTGATGTCACGACTGAAGTTGAACAGCAGCTGCGACAGGTATTAGAAATTGGTGGAGAAACTGCATCTGAGCCAGAAGTCAGCTCCCCTGAGGAAGAGCCTGCGGCTAGTAAGTCTAAAACAACGACGCGCAAGACCAAGGAAAAAGCTTAAGATCGGCATTTAATAATGTACCGACTTATCCCCTCCGGGGAGGAGTGCCGCAGGCGGGGCGGATGGATCCGTAGCGCTAACGGTCAACCTAACGCAGAGCCCGTCCCCGGAGGAGGCCCAATATCTGACGTTGTTTCAAGCAAAAATATGGACGTTATTAAATCCTGATTCCTTAGCAATAGCTGCTACTTAATTAATGTAATGTTCCATTGTCTGCGCCGTCCTCGACTGGATCACTACTTGGGAGTATGGATCTAGGTTTAGTAAAGCAAGTGAAGAAATGAAATAAAGAGCTACCAATGCGGATGCGATCGCCATCACGTAGGGCATAGACTCGTTTCAGCTTTTCGCCATTAACATACGTGCCGTTTGTACTTTCTAAATCGGAGAGTATAAATCCTCTGTGTTCAGTGCTGTATTGCAGTGCAGCATGGCAACGAGATAATCGTTTATCCGCTATGGCAATATGTGATTGCCGTGGGTCACGACCAATGGTCCATAACCCATCAGTAGAATTAAATCGCTGTGATTTTCCCGTTGCTAAGTTGCTAATGATATAAACCTGTTCGTCACAAATTAAGCCATGAATATACGTAGCTAAACGAACTGGATTATTTGCATCTAGTTCAAGCATACTGTCTAACAGCTCGTAATCATGCTCATACAACTTTGCAAATGCTTGAAAAAGTCCTAGCTTCGATCGAGTATTTGCTGCACTTTCATCCGAAAGCATCATCATTTGATACTCTGCCAGATTGTTTGGATACGCCATAAAGATGTTCAAAGAGAACGCTAGGTCGGAACCTTGTCTCAAATGTTTGACGATAGGAATTCTGTAGCTTTGAATCTCAGGAACAGCACAAGCAGCGGAGGTTGACCTACGCGGGATTACGAGCACATAAACGTACCCGCATAGTGAGCAAGTTTTGGTTTTAAGTAATCAAACCAATCAATTTCTTCTATCCCCATCTTCATAAAGCTTTATCTTGAACAGGCCAGATATCAGTACTTCCATAGAAGCTTGAAGTTGACCCGGTAAATTATGAAATGATTATTAACTATCCGGACTAAGGTAACTGTTTAAAAATTTGGGTCTTACTTAGTAGTCGACTGGTGAATGCGCAGATTATAAGCAACATTAAGTGCATTTGTTTAAAGTTCATCCATACTCTCTGAACATAGCGTGCGAAGGCCAGACGCATCACATCAATAACCACCGTGAAAACCTTGAAAATTGTCAGCAGTTGCTACTTTGGGGAGTCAAGCGCTCTATCAAACGTTTACAGATGTAGGATTTGAAACTTTAGTTTAAAAACGCTAGAAGCTCGCGATTAACAATATTTGGAGCTTCTTGTTGGATCCAATGTCCACAGTCTGGAATTGAATGTTTATATAAGTTGTTATTTACGACGTGACTAGCTAAACTACCTAATTCAGGAATAAAACCGTCATCTTCGCCCCACATCAAAAGTGTAGGGACTCCAACTGTTAAAGAACGTTGTGATGTGCCTATCCAGGTACTTAACCATTCGTTGAGGCTAAAGCAATGACGAACATGTTGCAAAACGGCTGGTATGACACCAGGCTTTTCTAATGCCGCCTGGTAGAGTTCAGTATTCGCTCGAGTGAAGGGGCTTTTACGAACAGCTTGCTGGTGAAATAAGTAGGTTAACAGTGATGACAAATTATCTTGGATAAGCCACTGAGGTATACCAGGAGTTTGCAACGCTAATAGGTGCCAATTGCGTTGTACATGCTCCCAGCTAATAGAGAGCTTATTGGTTAAGACTGTTTGTAAGCGTTGAGGCGTACTTAAAACAGCTAACCGATCAATATTTGTAGGAAACCGATTCGCCAAATGACAGGCAACGGTGCCTCCCCAATCATGACCAACGATATGGGCTTTCTGATAACCCAGCTCCTGAATAATTGCCCGAATATCAGCACTTAGGGTATCTAGGTCATAACCATGACTAGGCTTATCAGAATCGTTATAGCCTCGTAAATCAGGAACAACGACTTTGAAATGACGCGATAAGTAAGGCAGTTGATATCGCCAAGAATACCAAAATTCAAAGAGACCATGCAGTAAGACCAGAAGCTTACCCTGTCCCTGAGTTACGTAGTGTAACCTTACGGAATTTGCCTTGACGTACCTATGTTCCCAACTCAACAGTGTGGCTCCAAAAAAGCATTGAGTGGCCTATCACTTAACTTAGAGCCACTATTACTCTTGTAACATAGATTACGTTTATCGACGAACTTACAATCTGATCTCAAGAGTACCTGCCTTAGGCAGAGCGGTAAGCTACCTGATACTCAACAGGCTGAATACGATATTTCACCAAGTTTGCCAACTCTTGCAGCTGATTAATGGCTTCGGCGCCCTCCAACTTCATGAGTTCACGATCATCACGCATCTCTGTCCATGTGATCCCGTAGTCTGATACGAGAAAACGAATTAGATGGTCATTGCCAAGGCTGACCATAAATGAAGCACTATTGAGCTGATCACCGCATGTATAACAAGACGCTAAATAGCCCTGATTTTCCAGGACAATAGCCAACGCCTTGAGATTAAGGACCAAATCTTTAACGAATTGGCGGTGCTGCTCTGCAAGTCGAACAAACATTTGCGTTCTCCTTCCCACCGGTCACATTGTAAGGTTCAATCTTAAATTTTGCTTAATATTTTTTATGAACTCTTTGATTAGCTCTTCTTAACCTTCACGCTCAACATCACAAATTCAGGTGAAGCAATCTATCTTCTTCAGAGAATTTAACCTGTGGACAATGCCATAAAATACCTCTGAACCAGTTAACTACTCATTCCAAAGATATGCACTTCGAAATGATGTAATCAAATTACCCAGCTTTGCTGTAGCAGAAGCAGGATAATCAATATAAAAGGTCTGATAAGGAATAAATCAAAAGTCAGTAGACAATGATTAGGACTTCCTCATCATGTCTGAATTGATGATAGTTAAAAAAATCTGACATTTGCCATACATTAGCTACCTTAGAACCATCTGTCTAGGTAGAAGGTCTCCTTTGTAACGGTTTCCAGCAAAAAAGAAGATCTTTACTCATTATTTTTAGGAAATTTAGATTTTTTAGTTGGCTAAGGTCCACCAACCCAATGCGGGGCCAATAAATCGAACAGTGAGCCAAAACAAAATCATCCCTGCAATTCCTAGCCATGCTCCACGAGTGGTCCAAGCGACAAAAGCTTCGGATTGCTGCTTCGTAACGGGTAGCCAAGGAAAAATACGATCAGGCTGGCCGTAATCATTGCCTAATTTTGACTGCCGTCGTTTTGCCTCTCCCATGGTTCACTATGGATTTTGTAGCGTCGACATAATTATAGCGCTTGATTCACAGGGGAAATCCAATGGGTATCTAGATATGTGCTTTGGGTGATTGGATCCAAAGTTGTCAGGATAGTTCGTCCATAGCTACGGTGGTTAAGGCGATTATCTAGCAAGGCTACTTTACCCTGTTGGGCGCTAATGGGTGCGATCGCAAGCTGGAGCGTCTGTAATGCCGCTGGTAGCAGGAATAATCGAAACCAATCTAGTCGCCGCTGCTTGTAATAAGCAACTTGTCCGGCGACTAGAGGATTTTCTAAGGACGGTATGGGTAATGTTGTGATAATTAATAAGCCTGGGGATGGACAGCGGAGCCGATAGTCTTGCCAAAACTCCCAACCAGTGACCAAAATGCCGTTGTCTGTTAACTCTGTGCGCTCTACTTGCACCCTTGAGCCATACTCAGCGGCCAAGATCGAGCCCATTTGTGTCTTCAAAGGATTGTCGCCGACCAAAATAACCGTTAGCTGATGGCGAGATTCAGGTAGCTGTAATAGGGTCCGAATCTCCTGTAATGCTGCTTGGGAGAATTCATGGCTATTGGGCATTGGGAGGCGATCAGGTGCGTAGAGTAAAATGCCGTCTTGATGACGATCGGGAGTGAATTTGAGACAGGTAAGGTCCTCTAGTCCTAATCGTTGTCGATAATTTTCTGCTCTCGGTTCTTCATCGACGGCAGCTCCAATCAATACGACGGGCTGACGCTGCCAAACAGGTTTAAGCCTATGCGCTAAATTGACTGGAGCACAGTTTAAGGTGACCTGGCCAGAATCGCGATTCAGCTGCACCCAGGTCATACTTTCTGACTGTGCGAATAGCTGTTGATGTAACTGCTGCCAAATTTTGGGAAGTGCCTCCAGCCCTAAAGGAGTATCGGCCAGTGTGTCATATAGTTCCGATAGTGCAGCGTACTCCGCTGTATCAGCGAGGTAGCAGTTGTAGGGATTTTCTGGATGCTGAAATGCTAAGTGAGTCAGCTTAACCCGTAAATTACGAATGATGGCTTGGCAAGCAGAATAAGCCAGCCCTAGCTCATGCCAATCGTTATCATCCAGGCTGCACGTCAATTCAGCACGCACCCAGTCAAGCAGGGAATCAATACCGTCAATGACAGTCACAACATCTGTAGGAAATGCATTTGCCAACCTAGGACACTGATGTTCTTGGGCGGTGGCCTCTAGCTGAGCCGATAACCAGGCCCTAGGTGTTGTAATCAAAATGCCTTGAAAGGTTTCGCTGGGCCAATAATCGCCAACCTGAATAGACTTGATGGTGGGTATGGTTTGTAACAGCGTTGGAATCTCATCTTGTATTAGCTGTTGATGAATCGCTTGTGGCACGACCAAAACGATAGGGCCTGGCCATACTAAAGCTGGTAACAAATAGCTTAGGCGATACCGACCTCGATAGGCCGCAGTGCTGCCCGTTTGCAATAAGGCACTCCGGCCAAGGCGCAGGGCTCTTGCTACCAGCCGTGCCATTGTCAAATGGTGGGGCCACTGATTGTGGCCCTGCTGGCGTAAAAATTGTCGAAGTAGCTGGTGAACCTCTGCTTCAATCACGTGGACGGTGACTCTCGCTAGCTGTGTCTCATTGTGACATACTCCCTTGGGGCGTTTGGTTTATCGCTGACAGACTAACTACGTGCCTCCATCCTTTGAGGTGATTGCAATCCTATTTCTTATATATCTCTATGTCTTTGCTCTCTATTAATACGACAGCTCCTCAGAAAGATTCTGCCATTGGTATCGTCGGGTTAGGGCTGATTGGCGGCTGTCTAGCTATGGATCTGAAGCATTTGGGATATCAGGTGTATGGAGTAGCTCGACGGGAGGTGACTGTCAATGCTGCTGTAGAGCAGGGAGTGGTTACACAGGCAAGTTGTGATCTGAGGTTGATGGCTAAAGCCGAGATGGTTTTTGTGTGTACACCGATGGCCGCGATTGTGCCAACGGTTAAGCAGCTGGCTGAGCATTTGCCCTCGTCTACGATTGTGACGGATGTAGGGTCTGTGAAACAGGAGATTGTGGCTGCAGCTACGGCTTTATGGCCAAGGTTTGTGGGTGGGCATCCAATGGCTGGTAAAGCTGAGGCTGGTTTAGCTGCTGCTGAAGCTGGTCTATTTTGTCAACGCCCTTATGTTGTGACCCCTGTTGCCGCGACTCATGGAGATGCCACTGAGAAAGTTGTTGCGATCGCGTCCCAGCTGCAGGCTCAGATTTATACAGCGACTCCTACAGCCCATGACCAAGCTGTTGCAGCGATTTCTCATTTGCCAGTGATGGTGAGTTCCAGTTTGCTCCACACCTGTTTGGCTGAAGTCGATCCGCAGGTAAAAGAGTTGGCACAACACCTTGCGAGTAGTGGTTTTTGTGACACCAGTCGGGTCGGTGGCGGTAATCCAGAATTGGGTACGATGATGGCCCAATATAACCGACCTGCCTTACTTAAGATGCTGCAGCGATACAGGCATCAGTTGGATGATGTGATCACCTTAATTGAGGCGGAACAGTGGGAAGCGCTGCAAAATCACTTGAGTGTCGGACAGCAGGAACGGCCTAAATATTTGTGAGAGCCTTAATGGCTTCCGGTCACTCAGGCATTCTCATCAATCAGGCTGTCTGTTTGTCCTCTGTTTCAGGAATAATCACTGGTTCTTGATAGAGGATGGCGGTGAAGGTCACCGTAGAGCCTAAACCTTCGCCCATGCTAATAAACTGAACTTTGCCTCCCATAGCTTCTATTAAGCGCTGGGAGATGGCTAACCCTAATCCAGTACCGCCGTACTGCCGTGTACGTTCTCCATCTACTTGGCTAAAGGTCTGAAAGAGCCGATTTTGCTTTTCTAAGGAGACACCGATACCAGTATCCTCTACGCTAATTTTGATATGCCCAGGCCAAATTCGATTTTGAAATCGAATTTCCTGGGGCTTCACTTCGGCTTTAATGGTGACTCCTCCCTCAGGAGTAAATTTGATGGCATTGCCAATTAAATTCAGCAGAACTTGTAAAATCCGCTGGTAGTTTCCGTACAGCTTAATTTCATCTAAGGTGGCAGGCAGCTTGATATTGAAATCTAATCCTCGCTGCTCTGCCTGGGGACGTGTAAAGTTTTCCACATCAGAAAATAGCTCCTGCAGGCTGACGGCACTCAGGTCAATCTCCATTTTGCCGGCTTCAATTTTGGCGATATCCAGCACATCGTTAATTAGATTGAGCAGATGTAGGGCAGACTTATGGGCTTCTTCAATAAATTCTTCCTGTTCATCTGGATCATCGGCCATGCCGTCTAGCACCAATCGGAGAAAACCGATCATGCCGTTAAGGGGGGTGCGAAGCTCGTGGGAGGTATTTGCCAAAAATTCACTCTTAAGACGAGATGCTTCCTCTGCGTATCGTCTGGCTTCTTCAAGCTCATCATTCTTATCGATGAGTTTTTCGTTCGCTCGCTGCAGATCGTCTGCTAATGTACGGCTGGCCTGAAAGAGTTTGGCGTGGGCAATGGCAGTGCCTACCTGATCGGTAAGTTCATTAACAAGTTCAATCTCCAGCGGGTGCCACGGTCGTTCGGGTGGCATTTGCAGTAAAAGAACGCTGTTCGGTTCGTCGCGATAGCAGGTGGCTACTGTTAAAACTGTGTAGGGTCCCTGATCTATATCTTCCCGGTCAAAATCTGACATTACCGGCTTCAGGGTATTGATGGTGCAGCGAAAGTCATCCTTCGCAGCCAGTTCAAAAGTTTGCCCGAGACAGGGCTGAAGCTCAGGCTGAGAGAACTCAGCAACGACATCAAGGGTTTGCATCGCTACGGAATAGTCACAGACCAAGCAGCGATGTAAATCTAAAAGCGAGCCAAGACCATCTACGGTCTGTTGCCAAATGGTTTCAAGGTCGAGGGTTTTACGAATATTAGATGCGATATTCGTAAGCACACCATGGTAATTGGAAAGATTTGCGAGTAATCCGGCTTGGGCGTTGGAGGCTGGAGCCGCCACTATACCAATGGTATTTAAATGGAGAGGCATCATCACAGCCCCGGCCACCGATAAGATGGAGCCTTTGCCTCGGAGATAACGCTGGCCTAGACCATCGAAGCCTTCAGCGATGTCCAAAATAAACTCTAGCCCCACTGGATGTGGCCCACACCGGACAACACATTGAAAGCGTTGTTGCTCTCCATCCGTGAGGACTTGAGTAACACGCTGTAAATATGGGACAGAAGCTACTGGGCCAAATAATTTACTAATAGATTCGTAAAGATAGCTATCTGGGGCCTCTTGGAGCGTTTGAGGCCATTTAATAGAAATAATTTGACCATCGGGATCGTGAATGACTTCGAGGGTCGAATTATCAACTTTAGCGGGAACGACCATAGGCTCTGAGTCAGCTGTTAATTGCGATCGCATAGTCCGGAAGAAATTACAGGCCCTATTTCTAATACTGCTTACGAGTTTTCCCTGTCCAGATCAGAAACATCCACACCTATCTTGCTCAGTTAGCAGCATTACATCTGCCAACGTTGTCAAGCTATGCCAGCTATCCAGAGCATTGAGGTAACTGAGGAAGCAAGCTCACCATCCCCGTTCGTGGGTAAGCTTTCCTTTTTCTTTTCATCTTGTCACGGGATTTATTAATGGTCATCCCTACGTCCAATATTTTCCCGGTAGCACTCCAAAACCATCGAACTTACACTGAATATTTCAATAACCAATGCCCTCACGACTGTATTAAGAGTATCTGCTCAGCTGATGAGTCATCAAAGTATTGAAATGAAGCATTAAGATAAGCTAAGCGCTTCTAGATAACATCCCTGGATTTTTGCCTTCCATGACCGACGTACCTGTTTCTCGCATTCGCAATTTTTCAATCATTGCCCACATCGATCATGGCAAGTCTACGCTGGCCGATCGCTTGTTGCAGGACACTAAGACGATTAGCGAGCGGGATATGAAATCCCAAGTTCTAGACACCATGGATTTGGAGCGGGAGCGGGGCATCACTATTAAGCTGCAAGCGGCTCGTATGAATTACAAAGCCGATGATGGTGAGCAGTATGTCCTGAATTTGATCGATACCCCAGGTCATGTCGACTTTTCCTATGAGGTGTCGCGAGCTTTAGCTGCTTGTGAAGGAGCACTATTAGTGGTGGATGCTTCTCAAGGTGTAGAAGCTCAGACCTTAGCTAATGTCTACCTGGCGCTAGACAATGACCTTGAAATCATTCCGGTCCTTAACAAGGTTGACTTACCCGGTGCAGAGCCAGAGCGTGTAAAGAAAGAAATTGAAGATATTGTCGGCCTAGACTGCAGTAATGCCATTCTGGCCTCTGCTAAAGAAGGCATTGGTGTCCATGAAATTTTGGAATCTATCGTAGCCACGGTTCCTGACCCTGAAGACAATACAGAAAAGCCGTTACGGGCACTGATTTTTGATAGTTACTATGACAGCTATCGTGGGGTGATTGTGTATTTCCGAGTTGTGGATGGCACATTGAGCCGTCGCGATCGCATCCGCTTAATGGCGTCTGGCAAGGAATATGAGATTGATGAGCTAGGTGTACTTTCTCCACATCAGGTAGAAGTGGACGAACTTCACGCTGGGGAAGTGGGTTATATTTCTGCCTCTATCAAAGCTGTAGCCGATGCTCGTGTAGGTGACACCATTACCCTGGTTAAGCGTAAGGCCGAAGAACCTTTACCTGGTTATGTAGAAGCTAATCCCATGGTGTTCTGTGGTCTGTTCCCTACAGATTCGGACCGTTACGAAGATCTGCGCGAAGCTCTCGAAAAATTAAGGCTTAACGATGCCGCTCTGCAATACGAGCCCGAAACCTCTAGCGCCATGGGGTTTGGTTTCCGCTGTGGCTTTTTAGGGCTGTTGCACATGGAGATTGTGCAAGAACGTCTGGAGCGGGAATATAACCTAGATCTAATTACTACAGCTCCTTCAGTGGTTTATAGAGTTACCACGATTGAAGGTGAAGTCCTTAATATTGACAATCCCTGTGAGCTGCCCGATCCTCAGGAACGAGAAAAGATTGAAGAGCCCTATGTCAAGGTAGAAATGTTCACCCCCGAAGAGTTTGTTGGCACACTGATGGACCTATGTCAAACTCGCCGTGGTGACTTTAAGGACATGAAATACTTGACGGAAGGGCGCACTACCCTCGTGTATGAATTGCCCTTAGCAGAAGTGGTTACTGACTTCTTTGACCAGATGAAGTCTCGCTCCCGAGGGTATGCCAGTATGGAATACCAGCTAATTGATTATCGCGTTAATCACTTGGTGAAACTGGACGTAATGATTAATGGCGATAAGGTAGACCCACTAGCTGCTATTGTGCATCGCGATCAGGCCTACTATGTGGGCAAGGCTTTAGCAGAAAAGCTAAAAGAGCTTATTCCCAGACACCAGTTTAAGATTCCGATTCAAGCCGCTATTGGTAGCCGCATTATTGCCAGCGCTAGTATCCCAGCCCTGCGTAAGGACGTCTTGTCAAAATGCTACGGCGGTGATATTTCCCGAAAGAAAAAGCTATTGAAAAAGCAGGCTAAAGGTAAAAAGCGCCTAAAAGCTATTGGTACGGTAGATGTACCTCAGGAAGCGTTTATGGCTGTCCTGAAATTAAACTAACCAGAACTAGGAGTTCATACTGCTGATACATGAGGATAACCGTGAGAGATTATCCTCATGTCGTTTTGAACGTTAGGCAACTATTTGGCTTCCATCCAGTTATGACCAGCGTTGATTTCTACTTTTAGCGGTACCGATAGCTTGACGACCGATTCCATAATCTGAGTAATTTTTTCTTCTAGTTCAGGCCACTCCTCGGGAGGGATTTCAAATATCAGTTCGTCATGGACCTGTAGTAACAGCTTTGACTGATAGCCTTTGAGTACTTCGTGCAGCTGAATCATCGCGATCTTAATGATGTCAGCACTAGAGCCTTGAATGGGTGCATTGGCTGCGGCTCTTAGTAGACCAGCATCGTAGCCACCGGGGCGAATATAGTCGAGGTCAATTTCCTCAGAAGATTTTCCTTTTAGTGGTTTCAAGCTGTTGCTCGTAAAGTTGAAATAACGCCGCCGTCCGAGAATAGTTTCCACATAGCCCTGGGTAATAGCCTCTCGCTGCATCTGTTGCAGATACTCAAAGATGCGCGAGTAACGCTCGTTGAATTTGTCGATAAAGGATTTTGCTTCGGTGCGGCTCACACCCATTTCTCGAGCAAAGCGTACTGCACCCATTCCGTAAATCACACCAAAGTTAATAATTTTGCCCATGCGGCGTTCTTCCGTGGAAATATCTTCCTTATCCAAGAGCAGCTGTGCGGTCAGACTGTGAACATCATCTCCATTGCGATAGGCATCGACTAAGACCGATTCACCACTAAGGTGGGTCAAAATACGGAGCTCTATCTGTGAATAGTCAGCTGCTGCTAGTAACCAACCCTCTTGTGGCAGAAACGCTTTCCGAATCTGGCGACTAAAGGCCGTGCGGACAGGGATATTCTGAAGATTAGGATTCGACGATGACAAACGCCCTGTGGCGGTTACAGCTTGGTTAAAGTCGGTGTGAACACGACCTGTATCAGCTCGTACTAGCCTAGGTAAAGCATCTACATAGGTGGATTTAAGTTTGGCGAGAGTGCGATGGTTAACGATGCAATCCACGACAGGATGATCACCCTGTAATTTTTCTAAGGTTGCGGCGTTGGTGGAATAGCCGGTTTTGGTTTTACGGGTTTTCTGTTTGTTCAGCCCTAAGGTTTCAAACAGTAATACACTGAGCTGTTTAGGGGAGCTGAGGTTAAATTCTTCACCAGCGTAGTCGTAGGCTTTAATTTGTAACTCATACAGGTCAGCTTCGAGCTGTTCGGAAAACTGTTTTAGGTACGCTTCATCGATGCGGATGCCGGTTGCTTCCATGTCAGCCAGCACAGCTTCCAGGGGGACTTCAATATCGCGGAAGAGTGTAGCGATCGCATCCACCTGCTTTAACTCAGCTTGTAAAAGAGGCACTAACCGATAGGTCGTATGCACATCTCCACCGCAGTAAAGTGCCACCTGATCAATACCAATATCTGCAATGGTTTTACCCTTGGGTACTAGGTCCTCATAGCTTTGTGCCGCCACGTTTAAATACCGCAGGGATAGATCGGTAAGATTGTGGCTATTCTCCGGATTAATTAAGTAACTGGCCAGCATCGTATCAAAGACCATCCCTGCTAGCTCAATGCCCTGCCGCTTAAAGACAGCTCGGTCATACTTGGAATTTTGTAATGCCTTGGGATAAACAGCACTTTCCAGAATAGGCTTGAGTGCCGTCAAAACATCGTTTAATGCAAGTTGTTCTCCTTTAAGATGGCCTATGGGAATATATGCTAAGTCACTTGAACCTTCACCCCAGCAACAGCCAATTCCCACCAGCTCGGCATCTAGTGGATCAATAGACGTTGTTTCCGTATCCCATGCCACAGGAGTTGTTGTCTGGCTCTCCAACTTTGCCACCAGTTCTTTTAGCTGAGCAGTTGTTGTCACCACCAATGGTTGAATATTGATATTCTCAACAGCGCTGGCAGTATCCGTCTCATCGGCTGAGAAAAATGACATTTCATCATCCTCAACAGTGTTAGATACCGGTGTTGAGTAATCTTTTGCTTCTCCTCCAAATGCTTCTTGCAGCTTATTTAGACGATTAATGAAATGCTGAAACTCAAGATTTTTCAATAAAGGGATGACGACACCTTCGTCAAAGCCTTCCAATTTACAGTCTTCTAGATCTAGATCTAAATCAATGTCGGTAACAATAGTGGCCAGATATTTTGACTTGTCCGCATCTTCTTTACCTGTTTCCAGCTTCTTTTTGACCGCACCTTTCATCTCGGACAAAGCTGCATAAACACCCTCAAGACTTTGGTGCTCCATCAACAGCTTAACCGCTGTTTTTTTACCGATGCCGCGCACCCCTGGAATATTGTCTGATGTGTCACCACAGAGTGCCTTGTAATCAATGACCTGGGCAGGTTTAATGCCGAGCTTTTCTTCAACTTCCCGAATGCCATACTCTTTGGCCAACCCATTGGTACGCCCAAAGGTACTGCCTAGGTGCAGCACCTTAATATGTTCATCGTTATCAATGAGTTGAAAAAGATCCTGGTCGCCACTAAGAATACGTACTGCATAACCTTCCTGTTCTGCTTTAGTTGCGAGGGTCCCAATGACATCATCTGCTTCAAACCCAGGAGCCGTTAGAATCGGAAGCTTAAAGCCCGCCAATAACTGTTTTAGATTTTCCACATCCTCCAGAAAATCCTCTGGTGCTTCAGGCCGACCTTCCTTATACGTTTCGGCAGCTTCGTGGCGAAACGTAGGTTGTGCTAAGTCAAAGGCAACCGCTGCATAATCGGGTTTTTCCACCACCATCATGTCGCTCATGGATTTGAGAAAACCAAAGCAGACACTGGTGGGAATTCCTGTAGATGTACGCAATCCGCCGTCACGGCTTTTAGCGTGGGCGTAATAGGAGCGAAACGCTAGGGAGTGGCCATCGATGATTAGCAGAGTGGGTCTTTCAGAACTCAAAACAGATGTCGTTAAAGCAGCCTTCTAATTATGAGTCAGTTTGGTGGATGTATCGTCTTGTCTCAGAGAGTATTAACTACCTAATTGCGTTTTAGGTATCAACATTCTGATAGTCATGGGTAAACGCGCACAAAATCTATGTTTTCTGAAGCCAGAATTGATCAAGATATTCAGGCACATTGTCGGGCACTATATGGGCAGAAATTCATGTACTGGTATGCATGACTGCTGAGTTTTTACTGTCTTTCGCTCGACAAATGTCAATGTTATGGCACTGTCATATTCGGCAGCTCTATGTCAGCTACGGACCATAGCTCTACCAGATCGAGTTTCATAAGTCGAGCACTACAAATCCTTCCTCACTATGCCATTGTCATTGGATGCACTTTGGGTGGTTGTTAGCGCCAGCCTGGTGTTCATAATGCAGGCAGGTTTTTTGTGTATAGAAGCGGGGTCTACTCGGCGCAAAAATAACATCAACGTTGCTATTAAAAACTTGTCCGATACGGGCCTGTCAGTAATCATATTCTGGTTGCTAGGCTACGGTTTGATGTTTGGCTCTTCTCTCAGTGGATGGGGGGGGATCAATATGTTTGCACCGGAATTTAGCCAAGATCATTGGCCAATAGTTTTCTTTTTATTCCAGGCTATGTTTTGCAGCACTGCTGTCACGATCGTATCTGGAGCAGTGGCTGAACGAATGACCTTTCGAGGTTATCTGTGTAGCGTTGTATTAATCGCTGGCTTGATTTATCCGATTTATGGTCATTGGGTGTGGAATGGTCTGGAGAAATCTACTGCCACGGGCTGGCTAGAGCAACAAGGATTTGTAGATTTTGCCGGTTCTACGGTGGTACATAGCTTGGGTGGGTGGGTTGCCCTCGCTGCAGTTGTCATTATTGGTCCCCGACTCGGACGCTTTTCTCGATATAACTTTGTTCAACAGACCCCCAGTTCAGATTTACCGTTAGCTTTCTTAGGGACGTTGTTGCTATGGTTTGGATGGTTTGGCTTTAACGGTGGCAGTACTCTAGCATTCAACGAGCAAGTACCAAGGATTTTAGTCAATACCCTATTGGCGGGAGCTGCAGGGTTAGTGGCAACACTCGTGTGGTCCCTTAGATTTCACGGTGGTCAAGTTTCCTATAAAGCGGTGATGAATGGCCCTTTGGCCGGACTGGTGGCAATTACAGCCAATTGCCATGTTGTGTCTTGTAGGAATGCTCTCATCATTGGTGCCGTAGGGGGCATCGTGATGATATTTGGGGATGCCTTACTAGAAAAATTTAAGATTGATGACGCTATTGGAGCTGTCTCAGTACACTTAGTGCCAGGCATTTGGGGAACGCTTGCCGTTGCTTTGTTAGGCGATCTAGAAACAATAGGTACAGGTCTTTCTCGTGGACAACAGCTTGTGGCTCAAGTCTCCGGTATCCTAGCCTGTGGCCTATGGTCTTTTACATTAGCCCTGACTGCATTTTTATTGCTTAATCGCTATGTACCTCTTCGTGTCTCGCATAGGCATGAGTATTTAGGTTTGAATAGTTCAGAACATGGCGCTAGCAATGAGTTTCAGGGATTGTTTGCAACGATGCAAGCCCATGCAAAAACCGGTAACCTCAAGCAACGTGTTCGTGTCAGTACATTGACTGAAGTTGGACAAATTAGCCATTGGTACAACCAGGTTGTTGATGCATTGGAACGGTCAACAGCAAAAACAAATGCAATTATTACGACGGCTGCAGATGGCATTTTGACCGTAGATCCAGAAACCCTAGAAATTCAAAGTGCTAATCCAGCGATTGGATCAATTTTTGGTGGTAAGTGGCTGCAAACAACAGGGCAATCCCTTACAACTCTAGTCACAACAGATTTTCCGCAAAGTCATCATGAAGCCCAGCAAGCATTACCTGCGTTTGTGTGCCAGGCGGTTAAAACAGGTGAAGTTTACGAGGCAATTGGTCTACATAAGGGAGGACGTCGTTTCCCTGTTGAAATTTTGGCGACGCGCTCTGAGATAAATGCCAACAGCTTTTTAACGATCATGGTACGAGATATTACTGATCGTAAAAAAGCTGAGTCAGCCTTACTCAAATCCGAGTTAGATGCACGTCAAACTGCTCAACAATTACAGCAAGCGATGGATGAGCTGAAACGAGCTCAAGCTCAGTTGTTGCAAAGTGAAAAAATGGCTGGGTTAGGCCAGTTAGTGGCTGGAATCGCTCATGAAATTAATAATCCTGTGGGGTTCATCCATGGCAATTTGGAATACGCCATCCAGTATGTTGAAGTGATGATGAGGGCTATTGAACACTATCAAACCGGATCGTTGCCCGTATCTGATAAAAATACGTCTGCCGATATTGATGTCGAGCACTTGGAGTTTATTAGAACGGATTTTCCTAAGTTAATTAGTGCAATGCAGACGGGGACCGAGCGTATTCGCGATATCGTTCAATCACTACGCAATTTTGCTCGTTACGACGAAGCCACTCTCAAAAAAGTGGATGTGCATGAAGGGTTAGATAACACTCTCATGTTGTTGAATCATCGACTCGGTATACAGTCTAAACGACCAGCTATTGCCATTCAAAAAAATTATGGATTGTTACCTGAAATTGAATGCTTTGCTGGAGCACTTAATCAAGTGTTCTTCCATATCTTAAATAACGCAATCGATGCGTTGGAAGAAAAGCCATCTGGGAAAATTACCATTACTACTAAAAATCAGGTAGACCAGATCGTTATTACGATTACCGATAATGGCAATGGCATTCCTAAAGCGTTACAACAACAAATTTTCGATCCATTTTTTACAACTAAACCCGTTGGTACTGGAACGGGTATGGGCTTAGCTATTAGTCATCAAATTGTTGTTCAGCAACATGGTGGTCAACTAATCTGCCAATCTATCCTAGAGAAAGGTGCTGAGTTAGCAATCATGTTGCCAAAAACTCCTCTGGTTAAAGTTTCTGGATCTAGCAATGGGATACTGATTCAGCCAGACCAGACATGCGCTACCAACATTACCTCTTCAGTGCTTTAAAAGTAGAGCTTGCAAGAGACTCAGAGTAACAGTACTCAACAATAGGGTGTACTGTTCAACCAGTAGATGCATTTTCAATCATGGAAAACCATAAGCGGGTCGTATCCATGATTGTAGTTGCATGGTCGCTAAGCAGCATCTTTTCTTACATATAGGAGGGACTGTTACAAATCTACGAAGCCAAGTTTTTTCCCGAGCATCACACAGTACCCTGCAATTATGAGATAATAATGAAAAATGAAACGATTATGAAATGCTGGCGGCTCTTCAAAAAGTTAAGCGAAAGTATTGCTGGGTAGGTATTGCACTGCTACTAGGTCTGGCAGGCTGTGGTCAAAAACCGTCTATTTCGGGAGATCTTAGTGAGCAGAAAGTTGTGCTGACTACGTTCACAATTCTGGCGGATATGGCTCAAAACGTCGCTGGGGATGAGCTCCAAGTTGACTCAATTACGCGTATCGGGGCTGAAATTCATGGTTATGAACCGACACCGAGCGATTTGGTAAAAGCTCAAGATGCCGATCTGATTCTTTATAACGGTATGAACCTGGAGCGCTGGCTTGAGCAGTTTCTAAGTAATGTCCAGGATGTGCCGTCGGTGATTTTGACAGAGGGCATTGAGCCTATTGCGATCGCAGAAGGTCCCTACACGAACAAATCCAATCCCCACGCCTGGATGTCTCCTCAAAATGCGCTGATATATGTTGAAAATATCCGCCAGGCGTTTGTAGAGCTAGATCCAGAAAATACAGATATCTACAACGCCAATGCCGCTGCCTATAGTAAACAGTTACAGGCCATTGACACTCAACTCCAGGCGAACTTAGCTCAAGTGCCAGAAAACGAACGTTATCTCGTGAGTTGTGAAGGGGCCTTTTCCTACCTGGCCAAGGATTACGGTTTAAAAGAAGTCTATCTCTGGCCCATCAATGCAGAACAACAGTCTACACCTAAGCAAATTCAAGAAGTCATTACAACAGTTATCAGCAACAATATTCCTACTGTTTTCTGCGAAAGCACAGTCAGCGATGAAGGTCAGCAGGAAGTAGCTCGCGCAACTGGGGCTAAGTTTGGCGGCAATCTCTATGTTGATTCTCTCTCTACTGCAGACGGTCCGGTCCCCACGTTTCTAGACCTACTGCAATATGATGCCCAAGTAATCAGCGAGGGGCTGTTGTCACGATGATTTGCAAAAGCTAGGCATTTCCATATTCCGTTACAGTCTTTTTTCCTGTTCCTCTCACTTGACCCACAATGCGCTCAGACACCTTTGGTATCACCGTCGAAAATATTAGCGTTACTTACAGCAATGCCCATCTGGCTTTATATAACGCTAGCTGTTACGTTCAGCCTGGTACGATTACTGGCTTGGTAGGTCCCAACGGTGGTGGAAAATCCACCTTATTCAAGACCATTATGGGCTTTGTTACTCCTAACCAGGGCAGGG
This sequence comes from Cyanobacteria bacterium P01_D01_bin.156, assembly GCA_039024555.1. Taxonomy (GTDB): domain Bacteria; phylum Cyanobacteriota; class Cyanobacteriia; order Phormidesmidales; family Phormidesmidaceae; genus Leptothoe. Next base: position 69,996 of record JBCCQQ010000003.1, on the reverse strand, counting down.
TTCACATTGATGGTTTATCGGTCAACATGGCTCAAAAACGTCAGTTGATGTCCTATGTTCCTCAAGCAGATGAGGTGGACTGGAACTTTCCTGTGAGTGTGGCGGATGTGGTGATGATGGGTCGTTACGGCTATATGAATATGCTACGCATTCCGGGACGCGAGGATCGTCGCCGGGTGGCAGAAAGTTTAGAACGTGTGGGTATGGAGGACTTTCGCCATCGACAGATTGGAGAACTTTCCGGGGGACAGAAAAAACGAGCATTTTTGGCTCGAGCAATGGCTCAAAACAGTCGGGTGATTCTGTTAGATGAACCTTTTACTGGGGTGGATGTCAAAACAGAGAAGAAAATTGTGAATCTGTTACTGCAGCTGCGAGATGAGGGACACACGATCTTGGTATCGACCCATGATTTGGTATCGATTTCTACGTTCTGCGATCGCACAATCTTGCTTAACCGCACCGTTCTTGCTGAAGGAGCCACAGTAGATACATTTACTGCAGAAAATCTGGCTATGACGTTTGGTGGTTTACCCCTGAATAGCCTATCGGGAAGCTCTTCTGAAGCTAAGGAACTCTTAAGAAACGACTTTACGGTTTAAGCCTGAAAAGCTTATGAAGCCATGATTTAAAGCATAAAGCAATGATTCTAACTTTTAACAAGCCTTAAGCCTGCTCGCAACCATCATTATGGATAATCTTTTTCTTATGCAAGTTCCTATGATTGTGCAGTGGTTGCTGGAACCCCTGCAATTTGGATTCATGGTGAAGGCTCTATGGGTGAGCGCTTTTGTGGGTGTAATATGTGCTGTGCTCTCTTGTTATATTACCCTGAAAGGTTGGTCACTGATGGGTGATGCTGTTTCCCATGCTGTTGTGCCAGGGGTCGTTGTTGCCTATGCCCTAGGGTTACCCTTTGCTCTGGGAGCATTTACATTTGGTTTTGGTGCCACCGTAATCATTGGATATGTCAAATCCCAGACTCGTCTTAAAGAAGATGCTGTTATTGGTGTGATTTTTACCGGGTTCTTTGCTTTTGGCTTGGTCTTAGCTACCAAAATACCTAGTAATGTTGACCTATTTCACATCCTATTTGGCAATGTATTAGGCATTTCCCCATCAGATATTGTGCAAACCTTAATTGCTGGTATTGCTACCTTAATCATTATTCTCTTACGTCGGCGAGATCTATTGTTGTTTTGTTTTGACCCTAATCACGCTAAGGCGATTGGACTGAATACACAGCTAATGTATTACACATTACTGTCGGTATTGGCATTGACAATTGTTACCGCACTACAAACAGCAGGGATTGTCTTGGTAGTGGCTATGCTGGTTACGCCAGGTGCAACGGCCTATTTATTGACCGATCGCTTTGACAAGATGCTAGTCATTTCAGTAGCTACAAGCGTTCTCTCCTGTGTGTTAGGGACTTACGTCAGCTATCATCTAGATGTGTCTACTGGAGGTAGCATTGTTGTGCTGATGACTGTGCTTTTTGCTCTGGCCATGATGTTTGCGCCAAAATATGGCATACTCGGTCAAAAGCTTATGAATCAGCAATTGCCAAGCCCGTAGACTAGAGACTTGTTTTGGAGAGGGTATTTAGCGGGCTGCTAAAGCACCTTTGGGATAGGCAATTCGCTTATGGTTAAATTGTTGCCATACTTGCACAAAGACATTGGCGATAATATCCATATCTTTGCGTGTTAAACAAGAGTCCACTAGCTGTTTGTCTTTCCAGCGAGCTCGTAAGATTTTATTGACCATCGCATAGGCATCTTCTGCACATGCTTCCTTTTGCAGCGATCTTAGCGCGGCTTCACAGGAATCTGCCAGCATTACAATCCCAGTTTCTGGAGACTGGGGAATAGGCCCTGCGTAGCGAAAATCTTCTTCCCGTATCTCTTTGTTGTCAGACTTGCTAGCTGCAATTTCTTTAGCTTGATAGTAGAAATAACTGATGAGCATATCTCCCTGATGCTCGGGTATAAATGCCTGAATTGCTTTAGGGAGACGATGCTTCTTTGCCATGACCAAGCCTTCGGTTACATGCTTTTTAATGATGTCGGCGCTTATCCAAGGATCATTAATTAAATCATGCTTGTTAGGACCTCCCATCTGATTTTCGATAAACCCCAGAGGATCATGCATTTTACCAATGTCATGGTATAAGGTGCCAGCACGCACTAGCTCAACATTGTGCCCTAGAGCACGAGCGGCAGCTTCTGCCAGATTAGCGACAAACATGGTGTGTTGAAATGTGCCCGGTGCATCTGCTGCTAATCGTTTTAAGAGTGGGCGATTGGGATTCGAAAGTTCGGCGAGACGAATGGGGGTAACGACATCAAAAAATGACTCTAAATATGGACTGACTCCCAAGGCAAAAATGCTCCAGGCAATGCCATAAACTCCAAAGATAGCGGAATCACCTAAGACGGTGTACCAAACTGAGGATGCCACACTGTTAAACATCAGTGTGAGGACTAAATGCAATAGCCCTTGAGTCAGACCGACAACCCCACCCAATAGGGCAAATTCTTCTCGCGATCGCAGTCGAGGAGCAATCCAAGCACCAACCAAGGCTGCGCAAGCGGCTGCAAACAAAGGCAAAACTGCGACCGATCCGCCAATAGGTAGCAGAATTACAAGTAATCCAATCGTTACTGCCGCTAAGATATATCCATAAAAGCTACCCAATAGCAGTCCTACAGCAGGTAAACCAAGCCCAGGGATTTTCAGAGCCATTAGGGCTGCCACACTCGCAATGAGGCACAGTACAAGCAAATGATCTCGTTGGCGTAATCCTCCTTTTTGCCAGTGATTGAGCCATAGAAGTACACCAACACATGCACTTACCAACCCCCCAAAGGCAACAAACCCTATCCAATTAAATCGGCGCTGGGTCAAATTGAAATGGTCTAGAAGGACAAAATCACCTTGCGTAATTGTCTCCCCTTTCTCAACAATGGGTTCTCCCCGTTCGATAGAGACAGTTACGGTTTTAACTTCATTCTCTACCTGTTCAGCCCGTAGCCTTGTCTGCTCCACATCTTCAATGAGATTAGGCTCGATTACAGAGCGAAGAATCTTAGCAACAATCTCCTTGGCTATGTTTTCTTTCTTCAGGAAGTCATCACGATTTTCAGAGGTAGCGTCCTCTAAGATTGCAGTTCCTTGAACTTGGCTATCAATTGCCCGCTGCCATAATTCAGGAGGTGTTCCTTCATGAATCCCTTGAGTCAACATACGAGCAAGAACCAATCGGGTTCTTGCTTGAACAGATTGCCAGTCTGTGTCATTGAGTTCAAGAATTTTTAGATCTAACGGTTGTACACCATCACGGGTTGTTAGTTTAGCAAGCTCAAGTTTTACTCTGCTATATTGCTGACGTTTCGTTTCAATTTGGCTACGCAGCGCAATCATAGATGGCTTTGATGGTTGCTCTCGTAATCGTAATAGCTCTCGGAGGGCAATACGTTGATTGACATCTAAATTTTCTAGGCGTCTTTTCAGTGGAGCAGGTGCTCCCTGTTCAAAGGTGCTAGGTGTTAATTGAGGGAGTTTCACCAGCTCCCAGAGTTCCTCCCACTGATTCGGGGCTAACTGACGCAGATACTGCTGAGTGCGGCTTGATAGCTTATCTGTTGAAACATAGGGCAAAGCACCAACTTGCTGTCGCAGAAGACTACCCTGAGCCAAGATGCTATTGGTACTCTCGGTAATTGCCTGAGTCGTTGTTCCATCAATTTGTAACACCACATTGGAACCACTGCGTGCGGCCTGACGGTTGGCCTCTGTAGTCACCATATCTGGGAGTGTGGCATTGTAAGGCGCGATGAAATTATCTGCTGCCATGCTCCCAACCGTAAGCGCCGGCTGATTGTAAAACCTTTGCCCCAAAATCGCTGTTAACAACAGCATCGTCAAACAAATGCCAATTTGAGCTTGGTGCAGTGACTTTTTTTCAGTAGCGGCATAGCGCCCTGTCGCTGAGTTAGCTGACCGGGTCGATTGACGAATTGACGTATTAGATCTTTGACGCGGCGACGTAGAGAATACTGGTAACTGTGCTTTACACCAGCTGATGGAAGTATGCAAACGCTGCCATATTACTTTGACCATGAATGTCACCGACTGCATGAAAGGCTTTAATAATGAAGGTTGCCGTTGCGATCAGCCGAAACGTAATACTAATAATCCAATGGCTTACTAGCGTTAGACACCCGATTGAGGTTGGAGAAGACATCATATTTTCTCTGAAAACACCCCAGATGCTATAGATAAACTAGATTCGATGCTTGGGGTAGTTGGGCCAATCATCGGGGAATTGACGATGTGTTCTTTCCCATCTACAACCTCACATGCTTAAACAGTGTCAGCAAATGCATGGTTCGTTTACTCCAACTATTATAGCCAGCTCTTTTTCGACAGTAGGCTGCTGTCTATAAATCTAATGGAAATGCCTCAAAACAGTCAGCAATATTAGGGGTAACAACACCCGTCCAACTTTGGTATAAATGTTCTGCTTGAGATTTCAGAGCCTCTATCTGAGCTGTTGGGATGGCAGTTATATCGTTGATAGGAATGATTGCCGTTCCCGTCCATGCCCCTAAAAAACATCCCACCATCATGGTAACTAGCCTGGTGAGATGCTGTGATGTTAGGGCTAATGTCAGGTTTTCTCGATAATACAAACACTGTTGGATAGCGAGCTCAACAGTGCCTATGGACATAGTCTGTGGGCTTGCTCTGTTGCGGCTCAGGATGTGGGGTGAGCCATCTAGATTCACTAATTTAGCTAGATTCTTGGTGTCATGTAGAGGGTCGTTAGCATAGCGCTGATGAAGATACTCGCGTAAATATACCTCGGGTCTGTCTATATTTGGAGAAGCCTGCAAAAACCACTCTAGACAATCACCTAGTAGATACAGGGCGTCTAGTGCGTCTGCTTGTGCAAATAGAGTTAAGTCTGTAGTAATTTCTAGCGACTGACTGAGCCACTGATGGCGTACTAGATAGTTGTCATAATGCTTGAGTAACCCAGGCAAGATATCCGGGAACGCATTTTCTGAGGGACGGGTTGTCCTGAATGATGACTTCCATAGCTGAGGTGAAGTCGCAAGCTCTTGTTGCAGTAGCTCTTTGCCTTGAATGAGCTGAAAATGACTACCCATATACGTCCCGATGAAGCTGCCCAAAAATCTATTTTTTATTGAGGGTACAAACACTACTATCCTGAACGATTTTTTAGTTGGCTATTTTCGATTGCCTGTTTATGGGCCAGTTAAAATAGTATTCCTAGACTAAGCTCATACTCAATGCCTGAAAATATCACTTTAGCTAGACGTAATAAACGTGCTGTGTCACCTTTATGATTGCTCTTTATGGAGCCCTTAGACGTTTTGGAAGTCGCCATACGTCATATGGCTGCTAGTATTTTACGGCTTGCTACTACAATGTCATCCCTTGCAGGATAGACCAGAGCCTACACGAACCATGAAACATTCAGCTTTACAAGCGACTTGTCAGATCTTTCTATTGGCAATTTCTCTCGGGATGTCGCCAAGAGTAACCCAGGCTAAGGCTGTAATACCCCGTAGGGTAGCACTTACACCCTCCTTAGGTGCAGTCGTTTTAAAGTTGGGCAGTGTGGGATCTGAGGTCAAAGATGTGCAATCAATGTTGGCTTTAATGGGGTATTACACTGGCCCTGTGGACGGCAACTATACTCAAGCTACACTTCAGGCAGTGCGTCAATTTCAAACTGAAGCTGGATTAAATGCAGATGGTGTTGTGGGGCCGCTAACCTGGCAAAGTTTATTACCCAGTGTTGCAACGCTAGCAGAACCCGTGCAACCCAATAATATTCTTGAAACTACCTCTGTAAGGAACATCTCCAACCCTGTCAGGACTTCCGACTCTGCATCCGTTGAAACCCTTGAAAGCTTCCCGGTCCTTGTTTTTGAAGATCGTGGGCCTGATGTAGAGCGTTTGCAAGAACGTTTAGCTGCACTCAATCTATATGATGGTCCCCTAGATGGTGTATTCGGGTTAAACACTGAGCAAGCCGTTAAGAACTTTCAGAGCCAAGCCGGACTAACTGTTGATGGCATTGTTGGTCCAGCAACATGGCAAGGCCTGATGAAATAGTTAAGTGCCCTCAAATATGTTGATTGTATATATGCCTTTGATAGTTAAATAAGCGCCTGTGCGACCTCAAATGTATATAGAAACTGCCGCTACTGATTTAGAAGATGAAATACTCTGTAAATCTTGCCAGAGTGCTGAATTTGGCAGATAAAATCATACTGAGGCTCAGCAACGCCAAAAAACTAGATGTCCTTATAAAAAAGACTTGATAAACCCCTCAGTATGAAGGCCCTGCTAGAGTTAATCGCCAACCAAGTTTGCAATTTCCATAGAGCCCATATTTGATTCCATGGAAAGACGATCATCCAAAATCAAAACGTCATCAAAATAGTGATCGTTGAGCAATAGTTCACTTTGATGCATGTAAACCATGTAGTCGCTCATGAGAAAGTAAACGCCCACCATGGCAGCTGCGGCTGATGCGACCAAAAAACCGGCCAACATCAGAGAAAATTCTTGGCTTACTAAGGCTCTGTCCATAAGACGAAGCGCCCAAACAACCAAACCGGTAACGATGGCTATAATTAGAAGCGTCATCGATAATAAAAGGGTAGGCTTAAAGAAATGAGACTGTACTTTTACATATTGTAACAGTGCTCTCATGAAAGTGCCTGTCGCTTGGGAATATTTTATGAGTGCTAAATTATTCGCCTAAATCCTTTGTCAGTTGGGGCTTGATACGCAACATTGAGTTTTATGGTCTGACAGCAATCTGCTTTTGGGTTAGGTAAGCTTTTATTTCTGCTACGGTCAGCTGTCCATAATGTAGCAGTGACGCGAGGAGAGCAGCTTCTGCTTTTCCTTCTGTAAATGCTTGATGAATATGCTTGCAGGTTCCAGCCCCGCCCGAAGCAATGACTGGAACATTGACTGAGTTGGATATTGCACGTGTAAGTTCCAAATCGTAACCAGCCTGTGTTCCATCTGCATCCATGCTGGTTATTAGCAATTCTCCGGCACCACGCGCGACCACATCTCTTGCCCATTGAACTGCATCTAAGCCAGTATTTTCTCGTCCACCTCTGACATACACGTCCCAGCCTGACTGATCGGGGCGGCGCTTTGCGTCAATAGCGACCACAATACATTGACTGCCAAAGCGATCGCTGGCTGTTTGAATAAAGTTTGGGTTACGGACGGCACCAGAGTTGATGCTGACTTTGTCTGCACCAGCTCGCAAAAGCTGCTTGATCGTGGCGATAGAATTGACTCCCCCACCGACTGTTAATGGGATAAAGACTTTTTCTGCTGTACGGTGCACAACATCAAAGATAATGTTGCGGTCTTCATGGGTGGCCGTAATGTCTAAAAAAACCAGTTCATCAGCCCCTGCGTCGTTGTAGGCTTGGGCCAGCTCTACCGGGTCTCCTGCATCTTTAAGCTCTACAAAGTTGACTCCTTTGACAACACGACCTGCTTTGACATCCAGACAGGGCAAAATTCGCTTAGCCAACATGAAATACGAGTTGATATGGATACGTGGTTGAGAAGACTAACATCCTACCAGTAATAGTTTTTTTGGATGGATTACAAAACGCAAGACACTGATAAACTTAGGTTTAGTTTTAATTCTTAATATTCAGTGAGCTGAGTATTTCAGTCATCGGAATCTAGAGAGGAGGATCTTAGAGCATGGCTTTAGACATCGGGCAAAAGGTAAAGGTAATTCGGGTACGAGATCGGGTGTCTGGTAGTGTTGCTAAGCGTCTAGGTCAAGAAGGCACCATTACCCAGTTCAAGATGGTAGATGGCAGTGGTGTGGGTGTTGTCGTTGAGTTTTCAGACCAGTTTGCTAGCTGGTTTTTTGAGGATGAACTGAAAGCAACGGTCTAGTTTGGTCTAGAGAAACCGAGAGGGGGTGCCTGGCATCAGGTGCCTTTTGATTTAGCTCTTGAATAGCTTTTTTAATCTTTAGTGGTTACTGATGGCCTTAATTCTGACCTTCCTGGGAAAAGGAGGAAGTGGTCGTTCTACATGTGCGATCGCGACTGCTAAGAAACTATCCATGCAGGGGCAACGTGTCCTTTTAGCGACTGAGGATGCAGGTCCTGGCTTTAGCATGCTGCTTAGGAATGAAGTCGCTGCTAAACCAGTATCGATAGCCTCTAATTTGTGGGCGGTACAGCTACAATCCGCGCAGCTGTTGGAGCAAAATTGGGAGCAGCTTAAGCGGTTTGAAGCTCAGTATCTGCGAGATCCCTTTTTTAAGGATGTGTACGGTCAGGAGCTGAGTGTGCTGCCGGGCATGGACCAAGCACTAACCCTCAATGCGATCAGGGAATTCGATGCAAGTAGTGACTACGATGTAATTGTTCACGATGGCCCTGGCGATCAAGGGAGCCTGCGAATGTGGGGAATGCCTGCAGGCATCGATTGGTATTTTCGGCGATTCAGACAAGTATTCCAAGCTTCGCAATTTTCGAAAGCGATTATGCCGTTTGTTCAGCCTGTGGCCGGAGCCGTCTTAAGTGGTGGATTATCAGGTGATGTTTTTGACCATCCTGAAGTTAAGCAAGGTACGGGTTTGATTGGTCAAGGTGTGGAGGCTGTTAAAGATCCGATGCGGGTGCGCGCCTATTTAGTTTCCAGTGGAGACGATATTGCGCTCTCAACCGCCCTTTATCTTTGGGGAGCTGCTCAGCAAGTGGAGCTAACTGTTGCTGGCCTATTGTTAAATCGCAGTGATACCCATCAGGTTGAGGGATTTGAACCTTTGCCGATCAGTGTTTTACCAGCGCCCACTGATGATTGGCAGACCCTATCGTCGGCAATGCCTGACTATATCGAGGCACCGTTAGTCCCTCCCCCTATAGAAATTGACCTTGCGAATAGTACTGTCCGTCTGTTTTTACCTGGTTTTGATAAGAAGCAAATTCAGCTTACTCAATATGGGCCAGAAGTCACTATTGAAGCAGGTGATCAGCGACGCAACTTAACTCTGCCTGCAGCTCTGAGAGGACGCTCTGTGACCGGTGCTAAGTTTCAGTCAGGCTCCTTGATCTTGTCGTTTAGTTGATTTTATCAGTACTTTAACTGCTGTTTACACTCATGACTGATACTCCCACCTCGGTTAATCCTAGTCCCGATGATGATCAAGACCCATCTGAAGGGTCAAAGGCACGCCAACTTTTGGGTATGAAGGGGGCCGCTGATGGTGAAACTTCTATCTGGAAGATTCGGCTTCAATTGATGAAGCCAATTACCTGGATTCCATTAATTTGGGGAGTGCTCTGTGGTGCAGCTTCTTCTGGACATTTTGAATGGAGCGTAGAGCATGTGCTTGCATCTCTGGCTTGCATGCTGATGGCGGGGCCATTGCTCACAGGCTACACCCAAACAATTAATGACTACTACGATCGGGAACTCGACGCCATTAATGAGCCCTATCGTCCCATTCCCTCTGGTGCCATTGGTCTAGGTCAGGTTCAGGTGCAAATTTGGGTGCTTTTGCTGGGAGGGATTGCCGTTTCCTACGGCCTTGATCGCTGGGCAAATCATGCGTTTCCCATGTTGACGGCCCTAGCGGTTGGTGGCTCGTTTGTTTCCTATATCTACTCGGCTCCTCCGCTCAAACTCAAACAAAACGGTTGGTTGGGTAACTACGCTCTGGGTGCTAGCTATATTGCCTTACCGTGGTGGGCCGGTCATGCCTTGTTTGGTCAACTTAATACGACTGTGATTATTCTCACACTGCTTTACAGCATGGCAGGTCTGGGTATTGCAGTGGTGAATGACTTTAAGAGTGTGGAAGGAGATAAAGCCCTAGGTTTGAAGTCACTGCCTGTGATGTTCGGTGTAGGCACTGCTGCCTGGATTTGTGTGCTGATGATTGATATTTTTCAGGCTGGGATGGCTACCTACCTCATCGCAGTTCATAAAAATCTCTATGCGGTTTTATTGATTTTGATGATTATTCCGCAAATCACGTTTCAGGATATGTACTTTCTGCGCGACCCCCTGGCCAATGATGTGAAGTATCAGGCTAGTGCACAACCGTTCTTGGTAATCGGTATGCTGATTTTAGGGTTAGCACTTGGACATACCGATTACTTGGTGGGTTAGTGTGGATTTTGCTAGCCTTTTTGCAGGTATGTCAAGATATGTCAGCGGCTATGTAGTACTGGGTGCAGATTGTGACCATCAGTTGGATGCATGCTGATTAAATCAACCATTTTGAAAAAATGGATTAGATAGGGTTATTGAATGTGGCTAATAGAATTGGTGAAATCAAAAATGATGGTGCCGGTGAGGGTTTAACTGACGCTAGGGTTAAGCCTTCACGGCAGAATAATGTTCCAAAGCCACTCCACCGCAGCTTTCTATTTTGGGTCATTTTGCTAGTGGGAGCGGGTGCCGCTGGTCTTACTACCCGTGGTTATCGTTTCTGGCAAGCAGCGACCGCCAGTTTACCCGATGTGTCCCAAGCGTTAACTTTCGAGCGTACTGGCACTATTACCATCAAATCTGATGATGGCGACGTTCTACAAAAGATTGGGCCAGCCACCCAGGAGTATCTAGAATATGATGATATTCCGGATACTCTGGTTCAGGGATTTATTGCGTCTGAGGACCGTCGATTTTACGAGCATGAAGGAATTGACTATAAGGGGATTGCGCGTGCGGTTTATTCCAATGTGCGCAACCGTGAACTAGTAGAAGGAGCGAGCACCATCACTCAACAGGTTGCTCGCATCATTTTTCTTGATCAAGATCGCAGTTTCCAGCGTAAGTTTCGTGAGGCACTGCTAGCTCGGAAATTAGAGAAAGATCTCGGTAAAGAAAAAATTCTTGAACGCTATCTGAATCTGGTCTATCTAGGAGCAGGTGCCTATGGTGTGGCGGATGCTGCCTGGATTTATTTTGGGAAAACCGTTGAAGAGCTAACGGTGGCAGAGATTGCTTTAATTGCTGGGATGGCACCTGCTCCCAGCTTTTATTCTCCTCTGGTGGATGAAGAAGCGGCTCGTCAGCAGCGCGATAAGGTTATTAGCCGCATGTTGGAGAATGGTGTAATTTCCCAGACTCAGGCGACGACGGCCTATCGCAGTAATGTGGCTACTACGCCTAACGAGCCCAAATTCCTTTATAGCGAATTTCCCTATTTCACCATCTATGTTCAAAAAAAGCTGCCTGAGCTTATTTCGCAAGAGGATATTGAAGCTGGTGGCTTAGTGGTAGAGACTAGCCTCAAGCCAAAATGGCAGCGCTCTGCTGAAACAACCTTGGAAGAGGTACTGGAAGAATACAGTCGTTGGCAGCGATTTGAACAGGGGTCAATCGTTGCGTTAGATCCAAAAACGGGTCAAATTCACGCGATGGTGGGTGGGACCGACTTTGAAGAAAGTCAGTTCAACCGAGTTACCCAAGCTCAGCGTCAACCAGGGTCGACGTTTAAGGCGTTTGTTTATAGTGCTGCGATCGCAACTGGCGTATCTCCTTATAAGGACTACGTAGATGCTCGCTATGTCGTTGACGGTTACGAGCCTAAAAACTACGGCGAAAAATTTAGTGGCAATGTGGAACTCAAGCGAGCATTGGCTTCTTCCATCAATATTGTGGCCGTTAAAGTACTGGTGGAAATCGGTTTTGAGCCAGTTATTAACTTAGCTCAGCGCATGGGTATTAAGTCTGATTTGCTGCCAGCGTATTCTTTAGCTCTAGGGTCTTCTGAGGTTAATTTACTGGAGTTAACCAATGCCTACGGTGCTCTGGCGGCTAAAGGCAAGCATACGGATGCCCATGGAATTAAGCGCATTACTAACCGCAGTGGCGAAGTGCTCTACGAATTTAGCGATCAACCTGAACAGGCCTTAGACCAAGACTCTGCCGCCATTATGGCTTGGATGATGCGTAGTGTTGTGGAGGGCGGAACCGGCAGCAATGCTTATATCAGTGGTCGTCAAATAGCCGGAAAAACTGGCACCTCGGAAAAAAATAGAGATCTCTGGTTTATTGGTTTTACGCCGAATCTCGTGGTAGGAGTTTGGTTTGGTAATGATGATAGTAGCCCTACCCGTGGAGCCAGTAGTACTGCCGCCTATGCCTGGCGGAAGTTTGTATCGCAGTTTATTGAAGAATTACCGGTCGAAAAGTTTCCTGAACTTCCTCGACTATCGGGGCGTGATGGGTCCATTGAAGCCAAGCCTGTCAAACCTGGCAAAGTAATTGCTGAAAAAGCAGGGAGTAGTCGTTCTTCAGAGCAAGCAGAAACAACTACTCCGTCTACAGCTCCTCAACCAGAAGCATCCGAGACAAAACGGTCTGAGCCACAGCCACAACCTGAGATTAGGCGGCCAGCACCTACGTCTAATCCGCCATCGGTGGCAGCCCCGGCTCCAGCTCCGGCTGCTCCAGCTCCAACCCTGGTGGATGAACCCGCAGAGTTAACCCCTGTGATTGCCGATCCATTACCCCCTGCTGCGCCAGTTGCGCCGGAACTCCCTGCTGTGCCAGTCATACCCGAAATTCCAGTAGCGGCTCCAGTGGCTCCAGCTCCAGTAGCTCCAGCGGCTCCAGCTCCAGTAGCTCCAGCACCTGCTCCTGCAATCCCAGTTTTAGAAAATTCAGAAGTGTCTGCAGAGTGATATGCAGCCCACTAGAATAAATAACAGATGTATAAATGCTCTGTAGGGAGCGTATTAGAGGAGGAACAGCCTGTTTATGGCAATTCTTTTAGGTGAAGCGAGTGCATCAGGTCTTCCTATGTACTACTTTCAGCTAGTGTATGTAGTTGGCTTTATCGCTGCTGTTGGTATTGGGTCCATGGCTTGGTATAACTCAAAGCGACCACCTGGTTGGGAAGATGCTGTTCGGCCTGATATTGTGCCTGATATTGAAGCTAACGATAGTGAGGATAAGCCTACTGAACAAGACTAGGCTTAGTCCACTACCCTGAGGCGACCTTGCGTGATCGCCTCAAAAATTTTATCGACTTGTGCTTGCTCGTTGCTATTCAGTTGGGATTTGTTCAGTAACGATGTCATCAAGACATTTTGTGTTTCCCGAGTAATGCGGCGACAACGCAAAATATTGCTTATGAGACTCTCGAGTGATTGAGTTTTTACGCCAGAATTCAACATGGCTTTTACTCCAGAACTACAGGAACTTTAGGGAAGTAAAAAGCTATTGAAGAGAACTTTTTACCTATATTCAATATGCCGTCTGGGTAAGGTTTTAGCCGTGATTTTCAAGTTAAAAAAATGTGATCGTTGGCACCTTTTAAAGTGATTTCACTTAATTTTCAAAGGAGAATATTTGCAAAAAAATTGATGGTTTTGTTTGTGACTGTTAACTGAGTGTCATGGGTAAATGTCTTTAAACCCGTTCACTTTTGTATCGAAAGTATTCAGACAGTGCTGCAATGAGTCCCGATGTAAGGATGAGCAGAACGCTTAAGGCGTTAATGTCGGGTTTAATGCCTGTTCTTACACGGCTAAAAATTTCCAGCGGTAACGGATTGGCACCACCAGCAGTGAAACTTGAAATAAGCAGATCGTCCATACTCAAAACAAATGCTAGCAGACAACCGGAGAGAATAGCTGGTGTGAGCTGGGGGATTAAGACTCTAATTAATGCTTGTGTGGGTGTTGCTCCAAGATCTAGAGCAGCTTCCTCTAGATTAGGGTCTAACCCCTGCAGGCGACTGGATACCACAATGGCAATGTAGGCTAAACAAAAAACCATATGGGCTGCAATCGCAGTCCATATGCTTAAAGGAATAGCGGCCGAGGTCAAGAAAACCAGTGTGGCTACTGCGATCGCAATATCTGGAATAATCAACGGTAGATAAGAGACCCCAACGTACAGAGACTTACCAGGAAATCGATATTTAGAAAGCCCTACGGCCATTAGAGTGCCAAGGACTGCAGATATAGTGACTGCACAGAGGGCAATTTTGAGACTATCCACTAGCGCTAAAAAAAGGCGCTCGTCTCCCATTAGCTTCTGGTACCACGTGAGACTGAACCCCTTCCAGATAGCACCGTAGCGAGATTCGTTAAAGCTATACACTCCCAAAATCACAATGGGAATATACATAAACCCATACATGGTGAGGGTGACAATTCCTTGCCAGGATGGACGCCAGCCAATCAAAGGCTTAGTTGCAGTGGGTTTCATGAATAGATCTCAGGATTTCGATCACCATATTTCAACAGTAGTGCGATCGCAGCACTCACCATTAAAATCAGCACCATACTCAAGGCTGAGCCAAATCCCCAGTTGCGAGCCACACCTAAAAACTGGTTATAAATCAACCGGGAAATCGTCATACTACTGGTACCCCCCAGCAAAGTGGGCACTACAAAATCTCCCAGACTGGTCACAAAAACGAGTAAACACCCTGCTGCAATGCCAGGCAAGGTTTGAGGTACTGTAACTCGCCAAAAAGCTATTCGTGGATTGGCTCCCAAATCAGCGGCGGCTTCTAATAGCTGTAAGTCTAATCGTTCTAAGGATGCGTACAGAATGAGTACCATGTAAGGTAAAAAACTGTAGGTCATGCCAATGTAGACAGCCCAAGGGGTATTCATTAGGGACTGAGTCGGTAACCCTAGGGTACTCAATACCAAATTGATGACCCCGGAAGGACGCAGTAGCGTAATCCAGGCATAAGTGCGCAGCAGGGATGAGGTCCAGAGGGGCAAGATAAACAATACCAAAAGCAAATTTCGCCACCGCTTTGGAGCCATGAGTGCTAACCAGTAGGCAACTGGAAACCCCACTAATAGGCACACTAGTGTCGTACCAGTCGCAAATGCGGCTGAACGTCTTAAAACTTGGAGGTATGTAGGCTCTAAAATTCTCAGATAATTTAGAAAACCATATTCCTCGATTAATTCCCCAGGTCTTAGACCAGGAACAAAACTCAATTCGCCAATCAGTAATGTTGGCAAAACCATGAGTAAAAACAACCATAACCCTGCTGGCCCCAAAAGTCCTAAGGGTCTGAGACTGTTTCTCAGCTTTTGCCCAATAATGGCGAAGTCTATTCCTGGCCTAATTCCTGTGTCCATGAGCCTCTAGGCACTTGTTACTTTTGTCCAATACTCGTCATAAAGAGTATTCGCGTCACCAACAGGGGCGATACCTTCGCACTTAGCTAGAAGATCTTCGGGAGGGAAGAGATTCTTATTGTCAAGTAAATCCTGGGAAAGCATTGTTAGGGCCTCACTGTTAGGAGTGGCAAAGAACAAGCGCTCCACAGTTTCTTGCGAAACCTTGGGCTGGAGGTTGAAATTAATCCATTCGTAGGCCGCATCCACATTGGGGGCCGATGTGGGAATTACGATTGTATCGGTCCAAACGGAAGAGCCGCTTTCAGGAATCACGTACTTGAATGTAGGATTTTCTAGGCTGACGGGAATACCTTCTACGGAGTAGACCATTGAGAGCAAGAGGTCACCACTTAACAGCTCGTCCTGCCAACCAAAGGACTTAAAGGATGCTAAAGAGGGCTTAAGATCCAACAGCTTCTGATAGGCTTCTTCTAGCTGGGCCGGGTCGGTAGCGTTATACGAGTAGCCTAGGGAACTCAACACTGCCCCCAACGTCTCTCGCACATCGTCTAGCATCGTCATTTTGCGCGATAGTACATCCCGGTTTTCCCACAGATAATTCCAATCAGTAGGGGGCGTGGTCAAAACTTCAGAATTATAGAGCAACCCTGTGGTACCCCAGCTGAAGGGAACGCTGTGGGCGTTATCAGGATCGTAGACAGGGCTTTGCCACTTTTCAAGGATTTTATCTAGGCCGACCAGGCGTGATTTGTCCAGCTCTGTGAGCATGCCAAAGTCGATCATCTGAGTGACCATGTAGTCCGATGGGTAGATCAGGCTGTAGTCGGCACCGCCTCCTGCCTGCATTTTGGCCAACATGGTTTCATTGGAATCATACACATCGATTTTGACCTCAATGCCGGTTGCTTCTGTAAACTGTGCGGCAAGCTCATCATCGGTGTAGTCGGCCCAGGTGTAAATATGCAATACACCGGATGCTTTCTCCGCAGGAGCCGTTGTTTCTTCGCTCGGTGTAGTATCAGTTTCGCCGATGGTACGACGACAGTTGGAAAGACCTACTCCGGCCAGTGCCGCCGCAGATCCTTGTAGAAAGCGACGACGAGATGTACGTGAAAGCAGAGATGAATGGTTGGATAGTCGGCGGGGCACAGTCTTTCTCCTCTAAGCAAACACCATGAATACTTTAAAACCACTTAATGACATTAGGCTATTAAAGGACCGTAATTTGTTCATGCAGATCCTTATATGGCCAACCTTATCTTTAGCTTAGGCGGCTAGCACTTGACAATCAGCGGCTGCCCAGGCGACATAAACAGTAGAACCTAGCTGATATTTGGTCTGATTGGGTTGTAAAACCCGTAGCCGCTCACCCGTTTTCAACTCAATAATGCACTGAATGTGGGGGCCTGTGTACAGAGTGTGTTTGATTTGTCCGGTGTAGCAGTTATCGTAACTGGAGGCTACACCACGATTCGTTGTAGAGCTTAGGTGAATCTTTTCAGGACGAATGCTAATGTTAACGGCATTTTCGTTGATGTGAATTCCTTGAGTAAGCTCTGCAACCGATACCTCTAACCCACTGTGAGTTGTCAGCATGGGGTGGGGAGTAGCTGACTGAATGTGACCCGAAAGCAGATTGGTATCACCAATAAAATCGGCTACGAAGGCAGTGCTGGGATGTTCATAGATCTCATTGGGAGTGCCCACCTGTTCAATGCGGCCATCCTTCATGACCGCAATGCGATCAGATAGGGAAAGTGCTTCTTCTTGATCGTGGGTCACCATAATAAAGGTGATGCCTAAACGCTGGTGCAAATTTGATAATTCCACCTGCATTTGCTTGCGTAGTTTTAAGTCTAATGCTCCCAAGGGTTCGTCTAATAACATCACTGCTGGACGATTTACCAGGGCACGAGCTAGGGCAACTCTCTGTTTCTGGCCCCCTGATAGTTGTGTAGGATAGCGTTTCGCAAAGCTTTCCATTTGGACTAGCTGTAGTGCTTCTCCCACCCGCTGCCGTAGATCTATTTTGGAAACTTTTTTGATTTTGAGACCAAAGGCCACGTTGTGCCACACGTTCATGTGGTTAAACAGGGCATAGCTTTGAAAGACTGTGTTGACTGAACGATGGTGCGCAGGGACGCCTCGCATCAACTTTGATTGAATTTTGAGTTCACCGGATGTGGGCGTTTCAAATCCGGCAATCATTCTGAGAGTGGTTGTTTTACCGCACCCAGAGGGACCCAAAATGCTAAAAAATTCTCCCTGGTGAATCTTTAGGTCTAAACCTTGAACAGCCGTGTCATCGCCAAAGGTTTTGACAACATTCTCGAGTTCTACATCCAATGCCGTGATGACATTTGCTGGCGGAGTGATGGTTTGAGCCATAGGATGTAACTCCCGTAATGGTTCCATTTGCATCATTTTACGGTTACCAGCTCAAAATCCCAATCAATTAAATTGATGTTTTGCATAGCCCCTTAGCCGATCAGCTTCCTCAAGGCCAAATTTTGCCGTTGCTAATCGTTGTTAATTGGTTAGATGAAACGATTGGTAGAACTGTCTAGGGGTTTGGATATGACCGATCAAAGCTAGCAGTCCAAATTTTAGAGGTGTCTCTAAAGTGCCCGTTTTTTTGAACCTGTATAAATCTGCATGCCTGAACGATGTTCAGAGCCATAGGCACTGCTGGAATGGATTCCAAAGGGCTAAACTGATCAAAGTCTGTCGCGACCACCCTGAATCTATGGCCTTTTTTCAATACTCTTCGTCAACAAAGGTTGAAAAAAAAGGTGGTCGTACGGTTGGGCGTCAGTACCAATCGGTGCTCATGATGATATTTTTATCGCTGGTGATGCTGGGGGGCATTGGCAGTCGACTGTTTTATTTGCAGTTAGTAGAAGGCGATCGCAACCGCAAGCTAGCTGAAGAAAATCGGATCTTACTGCTGCCGCGACGTCCGGCACGGGGCACCATGTTTGACCGTAATGGCAAAATCCTCGCGGGTAGCCGCCTGTCCCATTCTGTTTCTATATGGCCCATTGCCTTGCCAGAAGACCAGCGTGATTCGGTGGTACAGCGTCTTTCTCAACTCCTGGAAATTCCTGAAGACGAGATTCAGCAGCGGATTGAGTCAGCGGGGTATGAATCTACCCAGTCCATTGCGATCGCGCGCGGGCTCAGCCCTGCCCAGACTACTGCTCTAGCGGAATATGCATCTGAACTACCTGGGGTGCGTGTAGAAGCAGAAGCGATTCGTAACTACCCCCACGGTGACTTAGCCGCCCACGTCATTGGGTACACCGGTGAAATTAATGAAGACGAATTTGAGCAATTTCTCGAAGAGAATCGAGACTATCGCCTGGGGGATATTATTGGCAAAATGGGGACTGAAAAGTCCTTTGAGTCAATGCTACGTGGGGTATGGGGTGGCCAGCAGGTGGAAGTGGATAGTGCGGGCAATGTCTTACGCATTATGGGCGAAAAACCCCCTGAATCGGGACAAAATATCCGTCTCACCCTGGATTTAGAGCTCCAAAAGGTGGCTGAAAAAGCTCTAGGGGATAAAATTGGTGCGATCATAGCCATGGACCCGAACGATGGCGCGATTCTAGCGATGGTCAGCCGTCCCACGTTTGACCCTAATATTTTTTCCACCCGTATTACTCAAGCCCAGTGGGAGCAGCTTAACAGTCGAGGTAACCCTTTCTTAAACCGAGCACTGCAAGCCTATCCCCCTGCCAGTACCTTCAAAATTATTACCACCACCGCCGCTATCGAGTCAGGTACGTTTCCTGTGGATACCATTTTGCCGACGTTTCCCAATATCAATGCTGGTGGCATTCTCTTCTGGGACTGGAATAATGCTGGTTTTGGCCCTCTGGGTTTTGATGGGGCCATGCAGTGGAGCAGCGATACTTTTTTCTACCAGGTGGGCATGCGCATGGGGCATGAACCTTTGATTGAGTGGATGCGAAGATATGGTCTTGGGAAAAAAACAGGGATTGAACTGATCACGGAAGAAGCTGCTGGTCTCGTACCTGATGAACCCTGGAAGCAGGAGTTTATTGGTGAAGATTGGTACTTAGGGGACACCATCAATATGACCATCGGCCAAGGTTATATGCAAGTAACGCCATTACAAACCGCCGTGATGTTTGCAGTGGCTGCGAATAACGGCTATCTAGTCACTCCCCATCTTTTGTTAGACAATGCTGAGTCTAAGCAGTGGAAGACATCTCTAAATATGCAGCCGGAAACGATAGAGATCCTGCAGCGGGGGCTACGGAAAGTGATTACCAGTGGTACAGGTACACGTCTCAATGTGCCAGCTATCCCAACACCAGCTGGTAAGAGTGGCACTGCTGAAGCCCCCCCGTATGAAAACCACACTTGGTTTGGGGCGTATGCCCCCTTTGAAAAGCCTGAAGTTTTGGTTGTGGCATTTGGCGAGCACTCGGGTGGCGGCGGCGGTTCCTTTGCAGCTCCCATGGTTAAAGAAGTCCTGGAGGCATACTTCAACGAAAATAAGCGTAAAAAAGGCCCAAAATTGCCCGCTAAACCGTCTGCTAGCTAGGATCTCCTTAACTCCGCAGACTAACCTTAAATTTTTTCTCCAGGGCCGCTCGAATTTTATCCTGGATTGGATCAATATCCTGATCGGTAAGCGTGCGATCGCTAGCTCGGTAGAACATACGAAATGCCAAACTGCGCTGTCCTTCCGGCACACCCTTGCCACGATATTCATCAAATAGGGTGACTGTTTCTAGCAGTTTCCCCCCGGTTCGGATGATCAGTTTTTCTAAGTCGGTTACCGAGACCTCAACCGGTGCGTAAAAGGCAATATCGCGGTCGGAACCAGGATAGGATGAGAAGCCTTTGAACTTCGGCGCTCGGAATCGATCGCTCACTAAACATGTTGCGATCGCATCCCAGTTCAGCTCAAATACATAGACTTCATTAGGTAGGTCCCGCTCTTGACGTAAGCGGGGATGTAATTGTCCAAACGTACCTAAGCGAGTACGACCGCGCACCCATAGAGATGCCGTCCGTCCCGGATGTAGTCGTGTATCTTCACTATCAGGTCGGTAGTCTACCTCCAGACCCACCTCGCGCAGCACGGTTTCCAAAATTCCCTTGGCTTCGTACCAGGTCATGGGGGCGGTTGTGCCACTCCATTGCCCCTGGGCAGCATTGCCGCCTAGGATGCCACCAATGCGCTCGTACTCAGTGAGCTGTGCGTCTTCATTCGCAAATACATGCCCCATTTCAAAGGCATTTAAAGGTCCATTTCCCTGTTCTAAGTTGAACTGGAAGGCGTCGATCAGCCCTGACAATAAATCGGAGCGCAATGCTGAATATTCAGTGAATAGGGGATTCTCTAGAACCACACGCTGAGGGGCTGGATTAGTTAGAGAGTAGTGGAGTACTTCAGTCAAACCCGCACCTCGAAACGCGGCACGCAATTGGCGCACCAGCATAGCTTCCGGTGAGAGACGACCGCGAGATGTTTGCTGGGGCAACGTATTGTTAAAGCGGTTGTAACCAAACAAACGAGCCACCTCTTCAATCAGGTCGATTTCTCGTTCAAGGTCGCGGTATCTATAGGCTGGTACCGTAACGACCCATTGCCCTGGGCCATCGGCTGCCAAGGTACAGCCTAGACGTGTCAAGGTATCCTCCACATCAGCGATACTGAGCTCGGCTACAGTGTCATTCTCAGCAATGTAGCCGCCAAGGATTTGCCTTACTCTCTCCAAGCGCAACCCAATGGTTCTAGTAGGGGTGATTCTTCCCACTTCTGTACGCTCATCCTGCTGATGCACCAGCTTGGCATCGGCAAGTTCTACCATCAGCTGGATGGCTCGGTTGGCTGCTAGTTCTAGCTCCGCTGGGTTGACCCCACGTTCATAACGCGCCGATGCCTCAGTTCTGAGACCCTGACTTCTGGCGGAACGCCGAATCACTGCAGCGTCAAAGAAGGCTGATTCTAGGAAAACATTTTGGGTTGTATCATCTACTTCGGAGTCTTCACCACCCATAACACCAGCTAGGGCTACGGGAGTGTCGTTAGCTGTTATCACTAAAGTTTGATCCTTGAGCTCACGTTGCTGAGCGTCGAGGGTCTTTAAAGTTTCATCTGATTTACCAAAACGGACGCTAACGGTAGTGTCTTGCCCTTGGGTAAGACGATCTAGGTCAAATGCGTGCAGTGGCTGGCCCCATTCCAACAGCACATAATTAGTAATATCAACCACATTGTTGATAGAACGAGTCCCAGCAGCGTCTAAACGTTGCTTTAGCCAGGCGGGCGATGGACCAATTTTAACGTCCCGTAGAACAGTGCCAATATAGATAGGACAGGCTTTCGGTTCTGTCAGAGCGACCTCAACCGTTTCCTGACTATGTTCCGGTGCATCCAGCGCTTCTAGCGGCAGCTTCAGATCAGCCCCGGTAATCGCTGCGAGCTCCCGGGCAATCCCCACCATACTTAGGGCATCGGCTCTATTTGCTGTGGATGATATGTCGAGCACTGTATCATCCAAACCTAGTAAGGGTCGAACATCTTGCCCTGTCGTCAAATTTGGCTGCTCAAAAATGTGAATACCCTCTGAGTCCTTGGCCAAACCTAGCTCTGATAAGGAGCAAATCATGCCCGTGGACGGTACTCCTCTCAGCTTACGTGGCTTGATCTTCAGATCTACTTTGGGGAGATAGGTATTGACCTTGGCCACCGCAACGTAGATATCTGCCCTGACATTAGCTGCCCCGCAGACGATTGTAGAAGGCTCGGCTTCGCCAATGTCCACAGTACATACGCTGAGTTTGTCAGCATCGGGATGGGGCTGGCGGTCGGTGACCTGACCCACGACTACGCCATCGGCCCAAGTTTGGCGGTCTTCAATATCCTCAACCTCAAACCCAGCCATGGTGAGAGCATCGCCGATGGCTTCAGGGGTTAACTGCGGATCTACAAATTCTTTAAGCCAGCTGACAGAAATGCGCATGAAGCTTGAGTTAGAGAGAATATGAGCACAACAAACCCAAATATTTTACCGTTGAAGTTCCCTTTTCCACTGACCGTTTCATGACGATTGATTAGTGGTACTAAGGATTTCTAAAGGTCCGCATCTTTTCGAAAAATCCGTTCACAATTGCGTATATCCACTTCAAGGATTGGATAAAATAGTAGGAATAATAGAAATGCTTGTCATCATTATCGATTAGGTAACGGTTACTAAGCTTAATAGATAAGTGTTTTCTTACTTTTAATAAGAGTAAATTTGTTGATGAATAAAATTAAGATCCTGAAAGAAATCTACTCATTCCATCACTGATGGCTGATGGTTGAGGTTTTCAGTGTAATTAGAAATTACCAGAGTCCATCTCAAGCAACTTCATCATTGTGGAGCGGTTTAACAGGTTCTACCCCTAGCCCAGCTCTTGTGAGATGTTGTGCCATAGTTAACCCTAGCCCCAACCATAGAGATATGAGGATGGTGGCTAAAGCTACATGACCTATTGCATCAATTCAGAGTGTCCTAATCCAAAAAATGCAGCTACTGCTAGGCAATGTCTTGCCTGCGGTTCTGAGCTGCTGCTTCGCGATCGTTACCGTGTAAGTGGCACTTTGGGGAAAGGTGGTTTTGGCACAACATTCTTAGCCCATGATGAGGGATTACCGGGCTCTCCCCCCTGCGTAATTAAGCAGCTTCGTCCAACCGCTGAAGCTCCCCATGTGATGCAGATGGCTCGGGAGCTATTTGCTCGTGAAGCCAAGATCTTGGGTAAGATTGGCAATCACCCTCAGCTACCACGCTTATTAGATTATTTTGAAGCTCGCCAAGATTTTTTCTTGGTGCAAGAGTACATCAATGGCTTCACGCTACAAAAAGAGGTCAAAACCCGTGGGTCATTTAGTGAAGCAGGGGTCAAACAATTCTTAAGTGAAATTCTGCCAGTAATGCAGTACATTCACCGCAATGAGGTCATCCACCGCGATATTAAACCGGCTAACCTCATTCGCCGTGATGCAGATAAACGTCTGGTTTTAATCGATTTTGGTGCTGTTAAGGACAAGGTTAATCCTGTCAAAGCAAGTGAAGAGTCTGGGCATACCGCACTAACTGCCTATGCTGTGGGTACTCCAGGCTATGCACCGCCAGAGCAAATGGCCATGCGGCCAGTGTATGCCAGTGATATCTATGCGATTGGCGTTACTTGTTTGTATTTACTTACGGCAAAATCTCCTAAGGATATGTCCTACGATCCTCAAACAGGCGAAATTCTTTGGAGGGCTCACGTTAAGGTCAGCGAACATTTTGCTGGGGTCCTGAGCAAAATGCTAGAAATTTCGGTTCGTCATCGCTATAGCTCAGCGGATGCTATTTTGCGGGATCTAGATTTAGAACCTTATCTTGATAGCCTTGCACAAAATATGGCGATTCCAACAGCGGCGCCCAGAGATGTGGGGCCAGTTAGTCAGCCAACACTCAATAGTGATGAAGCTGCCACTATCTTAGGTTTAGATGACTCTCAATCAGGTGCTTCCCCATCCGCTCGCATGGCCGCTGCTATTCGAGCTCGTCGAGAGCGCCAAAATACCAAGCCCTCACCAGTGTCACCCCGTCGTCCATCAGGGAACTTATTGTCCAATAGTTCAAGCCAGTCGGGACCATTCTCTGGACAGGGTAAAAAAATTACACCGGAAGCAGTGCAAAGAGCTTATGAACGTGGGCATAGAGACTTTTCCCTGCAACCGCTAATGCGCTTAAACCTTCAACGCCTTAAATTAAGCGGTGCTAGTTTTGCGGGGGCTCAGTTGAATGATTGCAATTTGCAGGGGGCGGATTTGACTAATGTGAACCTCAGTAAGGCGGATTTACGTCAGTGCAATCTAAAGAATGCAAAGCTATCTAACGCTTACATGGGGGAAGTGAACCTTGAGAATAGCGATCTTCGGGGAGCCAACTTGAACCGCAGTAATTTGGTGGGGGCGAATCTTCGAGGAGCTAACCTCTGTGGGGCAGATTTAACGGGGGCAAACCTGACTGAAGGGCAGCTAGCAAAGACTAAAACCAATTGGTCTACTGTTTATCCGAACGGTCGACGGGGATTACGCTAAGTGAGCACAGGGCGACCGATTTTTTCATAGTCACGTTAATATATCTAAGGTGTTTTGTGACAGTCTGTAAAAACTATGTTTCTCGATGAGCTAGCGCCCATAATGCAAGAACTTTTAGGCCAGCCTGTTGCATTTTTTGGTGGGTTTGCATCCGGTATGCTCAAGCTCAATTTAGGTGATGATCCCGTTAAAAGCTGGTTGGAAAATCAAGGGGCTAGCGTTACTGAACAGGGCAGTGACAATGACGATAGTTCTGGTAAAGGTCCTCAGACAATTTCTATCGATTAGCAGACGTTGTAGAGTAGGAGCTCGGCACCCAATCCCAAGCTTTTGAGACTAGTAGCTGATCGGAAGATTGCTGGAGTAGGGCAAAGACTCTTTGGTCATCTCCAATCCGACAGTTCCACTAACCATCTAAAGGGTAAGCCCCTCTGTTTTGGTTGGGGGTAGCTCTGAATAGGAAAAGCAACTATGTAGACGTTTGACACCGCTGCTAGCCAAATCGTACACAGGTTGTGTTCTGAACTCAACCACAGAAGAGCAGGGGCATAACTGCACCAATATGTTTGAAGTGTAATGGATGAAGACATTCACCTCATTAATGTTTCAGTGACTATGGCTATTGCCAAAAGTTACAACTTTTGGGGTTTTATAACGGATTAAAAGGGAAGTTCTTGTTTCTGTGGCAAGAGAGATAGGATTGTGGACAATAAAGCAAAATTGTATCGGGCAAACTATGACCCTATCTTCCAAACCCACTGCACCTTCGGATGATGACTATGTCATTGTTGGTTTAGCGAAGTGCTTTCGTAAGCAGGATGGAAATGTTGTTCCATTCAACGTTTTAGAACCTGTCCCATCCGCTTATTTTGAAGCCCTATTGAAGGGAGTGCCCACATCTTATTCGACTCTCTACGGTGTGAAGCTAGGTGAAGTCATCCAAGATACTCAACTTAGCAAGCCACTTTCAATGAGGGCCAGTGAAGACACTGTCTTCTGTGAGCATTTTATAGAGCGCGCTAACGCAGCCGCTAGGACATACCAAAACAAGGAGCTTTTGCAGCGTTCACTTCCCCATGGTCAAAGCTACGAAGGTATTAATTTCTCGACTGATAGAAAGCGCATCTTAAATGCTACTCACACCATAACAGCGGAAGATAATGTGAAACAGCATAAGTACACGCATATGACCCTGTAATTAGGGTGACTATACTTTGCAGTGCTAGGCATTCCTTAGTTAGCTAAATAACCTTAAAGGGTGATGAGAGGTATACCTCTCATCACCCTTTAAGAACTATCAGATTTAAGAAAACAACAAAGTTTGACTGACCAAATCGCCTATTCGTTAACTCTTCTAGGCTTAACAGTACTCCCAGTATTAATGCTTAACGGCAAATAAGGAGCACGTACCTAAGAAGTGATCGAGTTTGCTTGGAACTTAACGAAATCCTACGGAAGCTTGCCAAACAAACGCTAGAAGCAAAAAGAAGACAGGCAAAATAGGCAAAATATCTACCAAGGGAGCAAATGCTTGGTAAGCTTCGGGGAGTTTAGCTAACACTAGGACTGCGTCCATGAAAACCTCTCTACGTTGGCAAAAGTTTGCTTAAGAATTGATTCACATCTTAACATGCTATGTCACATGGCCAGATTCATTGCAAATCTCTGAGTGGTTGTCTTGAGAAGGATTTAGCCACTTTGCAAACTCAGTATGAAACTGATTTTGTAAAATTGCTTTACGAATCGTTTGAGTAAAGCGAATGAGTTCTGTGATGTTGTGGATTGATAGCAATGTGTAAGCCAAGATTTCGTGGGCGTGGATTAGATGGCATAGATAGGCACGTGTGAAATTTTGACAGGTATAGCAAGGGCAACTTTCGTCCAGTGGGGTGAGGTCTCGTCGAAACTTTTGATTTTTAAGGTTCCATCGTTCTCCTTGTACCAGGGCTGACCCGTGTCGAGCCAAGCGAGTAGGAATCACGCAATCAAATAGATCCATACCCGCTGCAATTGCCTGGGCCATTTCTCTGTAGGTTCCCACTCCCATGAGATAGCGTGGTTTATCTAAAGGCAATAGAGGGGTGGTTGCTTGTACAATTTTTTCGATCAGTTCTGGGGGTTCACCGACGCTGACGCCGCCGATTGCATAGCCGGGTAAATCGAATTGTACAAGCTGCGCCGCAGCCTGCTGTCGTAAATCTAGATGCACACCGCCTTGAACAATCCCAAACAACGCCTGATCGCTACGTTGATGAGCCTCAATACAGCGTTCTAGCCAACGGTAGGTTCGCTGCGTGGCAGCCTCTACAGCGTCTCGCTCGGCTGGATAGGGAGGGCATTCATCAAATGCCATAATCACATCGGCTCCCAGATGATTTTGGATGCGAATGGAATCTTCTGGTGCCATATGAATGATTCTGCCATCTCTCGGGGAGCGAAAAGTTACACCTTCCTCGGCAATGGTACGAATCTTACTAAGGCTAAAAACTTGAAAGCCACCGGAGTCGGTCAATATGGGGCCATCCCATCCCATAAAGCTGTGTAAACCACCAGCTTCAGCTACCAGATCTTCTCCTGGCTGTAAGTGCAGATGATAGGTATTAGCTAATACCATCTGAGCGCCTGCGTCATGCAGTTGTCTGGGGGTGACGGTCTTAACATTCGCCAGGGTCCCCACAGGCATAAATCGTGGTGTATTCACAGGACCATGGGGCGTATGAAAGACACCAGCCCTAGCTTTTGTGTTAGAGCAGGATGCTTGAAGATCAAATGAAAACGGAATGGTAGCCAACGGTTACGCTATCCTCTGTATCTGCTGTTTAGCAACCGTACTAGATTGGCTATATCGGAGACAACCTGCTTAGCTTGCAAAATTGTTATTGTTGTCATCGTCTAAGCATGCGTCCCAGCGAGCTGTGAGAGCTTCAGCTAACATAGCTTCAAGGGTTGCATCGTTAATGTTGCAGCTATTGCGCTCAGTCAGTGGGCTAGATAAGGGCAAGATGCGTAGACAACGATTCTCTTGAATCAGATCGAAGTAAGCTTGATTGTCATCGAGCTGCCCTATCTCCATATAGTCGAAACTTGTGACGTTTAGATACAGACTACTGTTAGCTACTAGGGTGGCTTGTTGAGGGTCACTGAAGACTTCAACCACATAGCCCTCACCTTCTTTGAAAAGTTTTTCTTCCTGGGTGTGGACATACCGAACACGACCCAAATGTTGTAAGAGACGCACCATATCGTTCTTGTTGATCACGGTTCCGGTGTCAACAAGACAGGGAGCTGGTAGGGATTTCGTTGAGGGTTGGTAGCTCATAGTAGAGTCGGTAGATGGGTACTTCTTTCAATGACAGACCCGTGAAACACCGAGGCTAATAACAATCTATATTCAAGATAGATGAAATCTGATTATTTGGAACGCCTAGGTTAAAAATAATCGTGTCCGGAAGAGTTAGCTTATGGTCCCTATCCTATTCGGCAAATTTTCGTAATGCCTTCAGCCAGAGTACTGAACAATTCAATTTGCCGGGGTGATCGGGTACGAACTATTTCTCTATGGTGGGCATCATAAAAGCTATTTTTAAGGGATTAAGGTTCCAGGCATTGTGGATGAAGAGAGTGCATTACCCTTGCAATACTGCATCGGTTCAGAATGTCTAAGCAAAAAATATCGAATGTCGACAACATTTAGCAAATTAGCAGGCCGGGCCTTTCAGCGGCTCTTCCGGAGGGGGACTCAATTTTGGGCAACTCTGAATGGGGCAGTTTTGTTCTACACGAGGGTACCTTTACCTCAAAGTTGGCCTGCGGAATTTAAAAATATTGCGTTGATAGCTCCTCTGATTGGTATAGCTTTGGGTGTCCTTCTCTGCGGACTAGATTGGTTATTTTTTAAGCTGGAAGTGCCTGGGCTGCTAAGCAGTGCGTTGCTCGTTTTAATGGGTGTGTGGCTGACAGGCGGTTTGCATATGGATGGCGCGATGGATACGGCAGATGGTTTGGCTGTACAAGATGCTCGCCAGCGATTGACTGTCATGGCGGATAGTCGTGCGGGCGCATTCGGAGTCATGATTGCGATCGCAATTATTCTCCTCAAAATATTTGCCTTAGAAACAATCGTGCAACATCGTTGGTTTGCATTAACAGCCGCCGCGGCCTGGGGAAGATGGGGACAGCAGTGGGCTATAGGTAACTATCCCTACCTCAAGTCCCAAGGTAAGGGAGCGTTTCATAAAAAAGCTGTACCGTCTTTCTGGCAAACGCTCCCTGCCGCAATGGGCCTCATGGGCATAACGGCTCTGATGATGGTTTTGGGATTGCTTGATGTACGTTATGGCTTAATGTCTCTGTGTCTCGGTATCAGTAGTTCAGTCATGCTGTCAGCTTGGTTAGCGCACAAGCTGGGGGGCCATACAGGCGATACCTATGGTGCTGTGGTGGAGTGGGTAGAGGTTGCCATGCTTGTGGGTTTAACGGCTGTTCACTAGGGACGAAATGGATGACGTCAGGGATGGATCCTGAAAGAGCGGCGTACTCAGATAGCGCTCACCAAAGCTAGGCTGAATAACAACAATTAACTTGTTGGCATTTTCAGGTCGTTGACCAATTTTGATAGCTGCACAGAGGGCAGCTCCACTCGAAATGCCGGATAAGATGCCTTCTTCTTTAGCCAGACGGCGACCATATGAGATCGCATCATCGTCTCCTACAGCAATCACCTCGTCTATCAGCTTTACCTGCAGAACATCTGGAACAAAGCCTGCGCCAATTCCCTGGATCTTATGGGGGCCGGGGTTGCCGCCAGTTAGCACCTGGCTATTTTCAGGTTCAACTGCGATCGCTTGAAAACTTGGCTTTCGCTGTTTGAGTACGTCGCTAACGCCGGTAATCGTGCCACCCGTGCCTACACCTGCTACCAAAAAATCTACTTGCCCGTCCGTATCGTCCCAAATTTCCTCAGCTGTACTGCTGCGGTGCATGTCTGGGTTTGCAGGATTTCTAAACTGTTGCAGCATATAGGCATCAGGGGTAGCCGCCACAATTTGTTGAGCCCGCTGAATACAGCCTGCCATGCCTTCAGTGCCGGGGGTAAGCTCTAGTTCAGCACCATAGGCTCGCAGCATCGCCCGACGTTCGGCACTCATCGTTTCTGGCATGGTCAAAATCAGTCGGTATCCCTTAGCTGCTGATACCATCGCCAGGGCAATACCAGTATTGCCTGACGTGGGTTCCACGAGTGTGGTCTTCCCCGGCTGAATTTTGCCCGCTGCTTCTGCCGTTGCGATCATATTGACGCCAATGCGGTCCTTCACTGAAGCAGACGGATTCATCCCTTCCAGTTTCAGCACAATTTGAGCGACACAGCCCTCTGTCTGAGGAATGCGATTAAGTTGGACCAGCGGCGTATGGCCTACTAGTTCAGTAATATTTTGGACGATCCGCATAGCCAATTCCCGGCGCTAAATGTAATACATCAAGTCGACTTGATGCTTGGCGTTACGCTGTTCTACCAAATCTTGAAGAGTGTGGGCAGAAAGCACTTCATGAGCAGCAGTTTGGACATTGCTCCAGAAGGCACGTACGACTTGCCGCTCTGTCGTCAGTACAGCATCGCCTGCCTCGTCTTTATTTTCTAGACCCTCGATACAATTCACAACGTCCAATAGAACTATGGTCCAAGGTGCCTGGGCTAGTAAATACCCTCCTTTGGCCCCCCGCTGACTTTTGACAAACCCCGCTCGTCTGAGGGTAGCTAGCAGCTGCTCTAGATAGCGGTCAGGAATATTTTGTTGAGCTGCGATTTGACGGATTTGTAGGGGAGCTCCCTGGTCGTAGTTTAGACTGAGCTCTAGCAAGGCAAGGAGAGCGTATTCACTTTTGCAAGAGAGTTCCACAGTGCGGCAGGGCGGCAACTTCTTTAGTATACTCCGGTTCTCCACTGGGGAATCGCTATTTGTGAAGCCCACTTTGTTAATCTGATGTAGATTCTGACGGCGGAGAATCTGACTGAGCAGCTTTCAGGCGGTCGAGCAAATGTCCGTAGTCGGGGTGAAAACGTGGATGCAGCAATTGCTTGACCGGTTTTCCGTTCTGGATGTGCTGCTCCATAATGGTATCGACATCCTGCGGGCGTACTCGGCAATACCAAACATTGTCAGGTGATACTCTGACGGTCGGTCCCGAACCACACTGTCCTAAACAAGAACTGGCAGAGACCATTAAAGTATCGCTGGCATAGTGTTTGAGTGCTGTTAGCACGTCGATTGACTGAAATCGCTGACAGCTGCGATACTGACAGACCTGAATAAAATGTCGCTTCTTGGCTGTGGAGTTAGGGCAGATAGTCACAGATCTGAGAGTGATGTGGGGAGGTTGGATAAAGCCTTTAAAGTCAAATAGCTGCAGATTGGTGATGTCTCTAGGCACACAATCTGCAGCTATAAAATTAAATCAACAAGGAACACACAACCAACCTTGTGTCTCGTATCATTGCAGGATTGCCAAAAAAGTGCAACTGATTTTGTAATCTAACAGCAAAATTCATCAAAATTAGTCTGACCTATCCTGAGCTTGCATTCCGTTGAGATTGGCAGGGCTCCAAGTTCGGCTTGATAGGCTTGGATTGTAAGCTTTGTAACGGTTTGTATTGATGTACTGAGGCGAGAAGCCAATGATTGTGCTCTTTACACAAGCTTTAAATTTCAAGCACTCTTAGAACGGTTCCATGGTTGGTGGTTAGGTGAATCGACACATACAAGACTTAAGGACTAGGTGGGACCTAGAAAGCGATTAACGACTCCGTCAATGGTTCGACGCATACTGCGTTTACGTTGCCATTGGTTGAGGTCACGTTCATATCGTTCCCCTGAGGTTTGCAGTGTACGCCAAGCTTTGAGCGATAGGCCTAATCCCCATATCAAGGCGACATAGAGTGAAAAGCCCAAATGGCCTAAAAATGAACCTCCAGGCGTTAAAAAATCGAGCACTATTAGAAAGCTAACGATGATGGTGTAGCGTCCCAGCTGGCTCTGTAATTTTTGTCGTCTTTGAGTTTGGAAGAGACGATGGTCTGCAGCTTGGGATTTCAGTGTTTGCCACTGTTGTTCAGCGGCTACCAGGGTCGTTGGACTAATGTTCAGTTCCTCGGCAATTTCTAACAGCTGTTGTTGGGTTAGCTCACCGGATTCTGTTTCTTGCGCGATCGCAATTTGCAAAATTCGCTGGGCATCTTCCATCGCATAGAGCTTATCCATGGGGCTGCTTGAGGGTGAGGTGGCTTACCGTACTGAGGTTCTATCTTCTGTTATAGATAATTTTGTGGCGGTTGAACCAGGTAATGAATAGGTTGGATAACCGTCCTGGGAGAAAAATATGGTTGCACAGGCGACAGTCTGGAGTGGTCATTGCCTACCGATGTCGATCTTTGTTGATGGTGGACTTATTCAGGCTAGGTAGCTGATTGGATGTGCGATATTTTTTACTATGCTGACGATTGCGGTGAATCGGTGGCATCTGAGGACCGTTAATCATCAATTCGCCTACGATTACATTGAGCTGATCGCCAATCAACATTACCAAGGATGTTAAAAATAGCCATAGTAGTAAGACGATCACTGTACCAATAGCACCGTAAACCTTGTTGTAGTTGCCAAACTGTGCGACGTACATACGAAACGAGGCTGACAATAATGCCCATGATAGGGCTGCCAAGACGGCCCCTGGCATCAGTGGTTTACCGCGAGTCCAACGACTCGGACCAAAGCGGTAGACAAATGCAAAGGCACTGGAAACGATGCCTAGGGCCAGTGGCCATGTGAGCAATTCCCAAATACGTAGCACCCAGACACCGACGGTGTCTCCACTTTGCTGAGCCAGTAGTTTGATAACGCCTGCGCTAATAAATACTAGGTAGGATGCCGTCATTAGCAGCAGAATAGTGCCGATAGTCAGACCGATGGAAAGCAAACGTGACTTCCAAAAAGGGCGGCGCTGTTCAATCGGGATTTGGTGAATTTCATCAAGGGCTCGCATGGCAGCACTAATGGCTCCAGACGATGCCCAAAGGGCGATGACAAAACTCAAGGAAAAGAGGCCTTTATTTTCTCCAGCACTGACTTCCTCAGCAAAGTTTTGGATGAGCTCATTGACCGCTCCTGGTGCTACCTCACTCAGACTCATGGCTAACCGATTAAAGGTATTTTCCAGGGAGGTAACCAGCCCAATGGCTGTCAGCATAGCCAGAATACCTGGAAACAGCCCTAACATGGCGTTGTAAGCCATTTCTGAGGCTAAGCTAGGTAACCGTCGCTGCAGTGTGGCTTGGACCACAGTACGGACTGTTTGGGTGTCGATATAGCTGAGAAAGCGAATAAATGCTAACGGTGAAAAGGTACGAGATAGCCGTCGCAGGGGTTGCTGCTCGCAATAGGTGGAATATAGGGTCTGACGCAGTGCGGAATGCAGCGGCTCAGAGTCTCGTGGGGGAAGATTTGGCAAAATTTCTAGCGAGTTAACACACGTTTTCACCGTTGCTGATGTGATGAGTTGTCTGCCTTAGTGAACACTGTTCAACTAAGGGGCAGATGTGAGCTGCATCAAGGATCAGTAACGCCTTCTTCAAAATACAGATTTCTCTTGATATATCAAGTGAGTTCTTCTGGTGTTAGAGCTGCAGCACCCCTGTAAACATACCCGCTTTTCAGCAGTTACTAAGGACGGAACAGCTCAATTTTTGCAATGTCCCCATGGGCGGCAATACCTACCTTAACCCTGGGTGAACACCGACCATCGAAGGGAGAAGTCTTTGCCTAGAATGCAGACATGCGACAGGAGGTTTGGCGATGCAACCATCAAATCCGAATCAATTTACCGAGCGGGCCTATGCTGCGATCGCAGCTACTACTGATCTAGCTAAGCAATGGCAGCATCAGCAAATTGAAACTGAACATTTGATGTTGGCACTGCTTGAGCAGGATGGGCTGGCCAGCCGCGTTTTTCAAAAAGCGGGTGCTTCGGTTGAGAAAATCCGTAACGGTACTGAAGCGTTTCTCCGTAAACAGCCTCAGCTTAAAAGTCAGAGCGACAATATCTATCTGGGGCGGGCATTAAATACACTGCTGGATCGTTCCGAGGCACTGCGCCAAGAGTTTGAAGACGATTACATTTCCATTGAGCACTTGCTGCTGGGTTATCCAGAGGATGCTCGCTTTGGGAAATCCCTGTTGCGGGAGGCTGGCATTAACGCTAAGCAGCTCAAGACTGCTGTTCAACAAGTGCGAGGGCATCAAAAGGTGACGGATCAAAATCCTGAAGGTAAATATGAAGCGCTAGAGAAATATGGTCGTGATTTGACAGAATATGCTCGCGAGGGACGGTTAGATCCGGTTATTGGTCGAGATGATGAAATTCGGCGCACGATTCAAATTTTGTCCCGTCGTACAAAAAATAATCCGGTGCTCATTGGTGAACCGGGGGTGGGCAAAACGGCCATTGCTGAGGGCATGGCCCAGCGGATTCTCAACAATGATGTGCCCCAGTCGCTACGCGATCGCAAACTGATTGCTCTAGATATGGGCGCTCTGATTGCCGGAGCAAAATATCGTGGTGAATTCGAAGAGCGTTTAAAAGCTGTCCTGAAGGAAGTGACCGATTCTAAGGGGCAAATAATTCTATTTATCGACGAAATTCATACTGTTGTTGGTGCTGGGGCTACCCAAGGTGCTATGGATGCGGGTAACCTACTCAAACCCATGCTGGCCCGCGGTGAACTGCGCTGTATTGGAGCCACTACCCTGGACGAATATCGCCAGTACATTGAAAAAGATGCGGCCTTGGAGCGTCGCTTCCAGCAGGTCTATGTGGATCAGCCATCGGTACCCGATACCATTTCTATTTTGCGGGGGCTTAAAGAACGGTATGAACTGCATCATGGTGTGACAATTGCGGACAACGCCCTGGTCGCTGCGGCAACATTATCAACGCGGTATATTAGCGATCGCTTTCTACCGGACAAAGCCATTGATCTTGTGGATGAAGCTGCCGCTAAGCTGAAAATGGAGATCACCTCCAAACCTGAAGAGCTCGATGAAGTGGATCGTAAGATCCTGCAGCTGGAGATGGAACGACTCTCTTTAAAGAATGAAACCGATGCAGGTTCTGTGGAGAGACTGGACCGTCTAGAGAAAGAATTGGCTAACCTTAAAGAGGATCAAACTTCTTTAAATGCCCAGTGGCAGTCTGAGAAAGACGGTATCGATCAAATCCAAGTGATTAAGGAAGAGATTGATAAGGTCAATATCGAAATTGCCCAGGCGGAGCGAGACTATGATTACAATCGTGCTGCTGAACTGAAGTACGGAAAGCTGAATGAACTGCAGGATAAAGTAGCCTATGCTGAGCAACAGCTTGCTGAATCCCAATCCAGTGGGACAACGTTGTTGCGAGAAGAAGTCACCGAGGAAGATATTGCCGAGATTATTTCTAAGTGGACCGGCATTCCCATTAGCAAGCTGGTGCAGTCAGAGATGCAGAAGCTATTGTTCCTGGAGGAAGAACTCCATCAGCGAGTGATTGGCCAAGATGAAGCGGTGACTGCTGTGGCTGATGCGATTCAGCGATCTCGGGCCGGGTTGGCTGATCCTAACCGCCCCACGGCTAGTTTTATCTTTCTTGGACCTACGGGCGTGGGCAAAACCGAACTGGCTAAGGCTCTTGCCAGCTATTTATTTGATACTGAAGAAGCCATTGTCCGCATCGATATGTCGGAATATATGGAAAAGCATTCAGTATCGCGTCTGATTGGTGCTCCTCCTGGATATGTAGGTTACGACGAAGGTGGTCAGCTGACAGAAGCACTACGGCGGCGTCCTTACTCCGTAATTCTCTTTGATGAGATTGAAAAGGCTCATCCTGATGTGTTCAACATTATGTTGCAGATTTTGGATGATGGTCGTGTGACCGATTCCCAAGGTCGTACCGTAGACTTCAAGAATTCGGTGATCATTATGACCAGCAATATTGGCTCACAGTTTATTCTTGATGTGGCTGGAGATGATAGCCGCTATGAGGAGATGCGTAGCCGAGTCATGGATGCCTTGCGCTCTAATTTTCGGCCTGAATTTCTTAATCGAGTGGATGAGATGATTATCTTCCACAGTTTACAAAAGTCTCAGCTACGAGAGATTGTCAAACTTCAGGTAAAAGCTTTGGCAAAGCGTTTGGCGAATCAAAAGATTGGCCTAGAGCTATCGGAAGCAGCTTTAGATTTCTTAGCCGAGGTGGGGTATGACCCGGTGTATGGGGCAAGACCTCTCAAGCGGGCAATCCAACGAGAGTTGGAGACGGCAATTGCCAAGGGCATTCTCCGAGGAGATTACAAGGGGGGAGATACTGTTGTTGTGAGTGTTGAAAATGAGCGACTGCTATTTGAGGTGAACGTGACAGTTTAAAAATTGCAGATAGCCGTTTTACTCCGTCTATAAAGCCGGGTAAGCAATACTTACCCGGCTTTATAGGTTTTGATGTGGCTTTGTAAGAGCAGGTCAAGATTTAGTATCACGTCTCAAAAGGTAAGCCCTTTGAGGAAGAGTGTTGTCCTTTGGCTAAAGTGACTGAGGCTCTTGTTATGAAATGTGACTTTGGTGAAACATTTAGCCGACTGCTAAAGATAACGCCGTTGATTTGAATTCGGCTGGGAACCTATTCATTACTGGGTATAGGATTAGCAATTTATTGTGCGATCGCAGCCCGTGATTCTAAAATGCACATCCTGTCGGTAGAGGAGGAGTGGACTCTAAGCTAGGTAGAGAATCCTCAACGGGTGCAAAGCCGCTATCAACAGAGCCACTTAGCACTTGTCCACCATAGTTACTCTTGACTCCACCCATATGACCGCGGATCACTACAGCTTGATCTGAGCGGATGGGCACAGGGCCACCGCTGCGGGTAAACGGCTGCTCGTTAGTATGGCTGTGGGCTAAAATCCGCCGATAGATTAGTTTGCCAGTGTCTAAATCAGCGACCTCCCACCAGTCTGCATATTGCTCACAGCCAGTATCAGCACTACTGATGGTGGTTGCAAACGTATAGTTGCCAGGTTCACCGGTAACGGCCACAGAAACGATATCTGCTACTGGTAAACCATTGCTGTCGGTTGGGGTAGTGGCAGATTCCACAATTACCGGTTCTACTAAAGCCTCAGGAACTGCCTCAACTGCAGGCGTGGAAGCATTATTAGGAATAGGTGCTTCTGGAGTCATGGTACAGGCAGTGAGTAACAGCAGAAGGAAGGGCAGAACTCTAGGCATGGGTTTGGAGATGAAAAGTGACGTTGCGCGACATACCCTAGACTGCAGCTGCCACCGGTGCCTTGGTCAAAATCTCTACACCTTCCTTCGTAACAACAACGGTATGTTCAAACTGTGCTGTTAGCTTACGGTCCTTAGTCACGGCGGTCCAGCCATCAGGCAGCAACTCAACTTCATAGTGACCCACGTTGATCATGGGTTCGATGGTAAACACCATACCTGGAGACAGCTTCTTACCTTTGCCAGCGGTTCCGTAGTGGGGGATCTGAGGCTCAGTGTGGAAAATGCGGTGTACGCCATGCCCGACAAAATCACGCACGACAGAAAACCCTTCCGCTTCAGCATAGGCTTGAATGGCGGCACCAATATCACCCACGCGAGCACCGGGCTTCACAGCCTGAATTCCTCGATACATGGACTCTTCGGTTACCTTAACCAGCTGACGAGCTTGAGGCGAAACATCACCCACTAAAAATGTACGGGAAGTGTCGCCGTGGTAGCCATTTAAGACAGGGGTAACGTCAATGTTAATGATGTCGCCGTCCTTGAGAATTTGCTTAGCATTGGGGATGCCATGACAAACAACTTCATTAACGCTGGTGCAAATTGATTTTGGAAAAGGGTCTATGCCTTCTCCACCGGGATAGCCTAGGGGAGCACTTTTCGCGTCATGAGCTTGGGTCCAGCGCTCTGCTTCATCATTCAGTTCCAGGGTGCTGACACCTGGTTTTACCATTGGCTCTAGGTGATCTAATAGACGCGCAGCCAATTGACAGGCCTTGCGCATTTGTTCAATTTCCCGCTTTGATAGCCGAATAATTCCTTTGAATGCAGCGTCCACGATATTCCTAGTAATTTTTGATTGAATAGATGATGTTATTTTATATGCGTTACCGCTTATCCCACTCTAGCGCTATTGCTATACTCTAGCCGCCAGATAATCGAAAATTGCTCGAATCTTATGCAATCAAATCATCTAGCATCCAAAACTAGATGATTTCAGTTGCTTGTAAACCCCGTTCTTGAATTTCTTTGATGTCTTTACGACAGCGTCACTGAGCTTACAAATTGGGGCATCTGAAAGAGCCTGCTCCATCAAAGGCTAAATTAGAGCGTTGAATCCTTAATTTAGTAACCATACTTGGAAGGTGTGATAAAAAAGCAACATGGCTATCGGTAAGACGTAATGCGTTTGTGGGCTGCAACAGTTGTCTATACGTATATAGGAATCCAGGTATTTACCTGGGTGACTGGGTTGCCCTGGTGCAGTGAATTTTCCTGGCCTCTGGCAATCATGGCTGGTCTGAGTCTGGCGATCGCTAGCCAACCTCAACCGGCCAAAGCCGATACTGTCTCCACATCGTCTGAGCAGCAATCTGATCCACCATCCTCTGAAGATCTAGCTGCTGATGTAGAAATTGCCCCACCCGCTATTCCAGATGCGGCTGAACCTTCTATCTCATTCACCATTCGCAAAAATGTACGGCCCCAGTAAGGGACCATACCCCCAAAGTGGTTCCGTACCGTTCTGTAGAGCTAGATACGGTCAACCGATCCAACCTGGGGGGGTCTCTCTCCACACTTCAATGAATCTCATTCAGCCACATTCGGCAAGCCCTAACGTTTAGTTGGGTTCTCTCTCCTGTAAGGGCAATCCATCTTGCGACATCATAGTGATGTAAGGCAAGCAAAGGACTTCACAAGACATACAACAGTCTCCTGAAGCTTGCGTCCAACCCAATCGCGAACTGAGGAACAACAAAATGATTGTACGCTACTGGCAACCTTTGCAAGAAATCGAAACCATTAGACAACAGCTTGATAACATCTTTGAAGATCTGACTCCAACAACAACAGGTTGTGTCCCTGCAGTGGATTTAATTGATGCCGGTGATGATTACACGTTAGAAGTGGTTTTGCCCGGTGTCAGTGCTGACGCGATCAATATCGAAGCCAGCCGTAAGAGCATTACCATTTCAGGTGAGCGCGTTGCTGCTGAAGTAAATGACGATCAGACTGTCCTACGTCGTGAGCGTCGCTATGGCAGCTTCCGACGCGTCGTCCATCTACCTGTTGTTGTAGATCATGAAAATGTTCGTGCTGACTATAGCAATGGCATTCTCACTGTGACTGTGCCCAAAGCTGCTGAGGTCCGTAACCAAGTTGTGAAGGTGAATGTGGCAGATGCTGCTGCATCTTAATCTCGCTCTCACTGACCCCTTTAGGCTAGTCATGACAGTCTGGAAAACAACTATATTGGTTAGGATACCTGATGCCGTTTTTCAGCTCCCTATGACTCTCCTTCAATTCTCTTAGTTTGGCTTCTGGCGGTAGGGTTTCCTTACCGCTTTTTTTCTTGTGTAAATGTCGGGGCTGTTCCTGAAGGCTGCTGGCGTTTAAGCTTAATATTGCATCGTTTTTAGTAAATTCTTTTAGCACTTGCCAGCTATGACTAGTCCAGATCTGACCGATCGCTATTCCGACGCAGCAGCTGACCCGACTATTCCCAAAATTGGTCTATTGACTATGCTGCGTTTAGGCGTTTTCAACATGGGCCTTGGCATCATGTCATTGTTGACGCTGGGGGTACTCAATCGTGTCATGATTGATGAGCTGAGAGTACCGGCCCTAATTGCGGCAGGAGCGATCTCAGTCCATCAATTTATGGCTCCGGCCCGTGTCTGGATTGGGCAAATGTCTGATGCTAAACCTCTGTTTGGGTATCACCGTAGTGGTTATATCTGGCTTGGCATCGTATCGATGGCGATAACGGCTTTTACAGCGGTACAAATCGTCTGGCAAATTGGTAGCCGCTTAGAGGTAAATGGCTGGACGAGTGCCATTTACCCTTGGGTCGGTTTGCTGGCTCTGGTCTTTGCTTTATATGGCTTGGCTCTGGCCTCTACCTCCACACCTTTTACGGCGCTACTGGTGGATGTATCTGACGAGGAAACCCAGTCAAAGCTAGTCGGCATCGGCTGGGGCATGCTGATGGTGGGCATTGTTTCTGGTGTGATTATCACCACCATCGTGCTTCAGTCCTTGGGAGATACCCCTTCTTTGGATGAACTACGTAGTTCAGTTAATCGACTATTTATTATTGCTCCAGCCATTGTTTGTGGCTTTGCTATTCTCAGTACATTTGGGATTGAGAAAAAATATTCTCGTTTGCAAGAACGGACACGTCAGCGAGATGATCAAATTACCTTTAGTGTGGCTCTAAAAGTGTTGACCGCTAGCCGTCAGACGGCACGCTTTTTTGTCTTTTTGCTGGTACTGAGTTTGAGCCTGTTTATGCAGGATGCGGTGCTGGAACCTTACGGCGGTCAGATTTTTGGCATGGCCATCGCTGAAACCACTCAGCTCAATGCCTACTTTGGCATGGGGACGCTGATTGGCATCGTAGCAACTGGCTTTTTGCTAGCGCCCAGGTTGGGTAAAAAAAGAACCATCAAGTTTGGTTGTGTGTGGGCTGCCTTGTGTTTGATACTGCTGATTGTGTTTGGTGCCACTGGCAATCCTCAACAGCTGATGTTGGGTGTGGGCCTGTTTGGTTTAGCCTCTGGCGTGCTGACTACAGGGTCTATTTTGCTGATGTTAGATCTGACGGTGGCAGAGGTTGCAGGGACA
Source organism: Cyanobacteria bacterium P01_D01_bin.156 (assembly GCA_039024555.1). Classification (GTDB taxonomy): domain Bacteria; phylum Cyanobacteriota; class Cyanobacteriia; order Phormidesmidales; family Phormidesmidaceae; genus Leptothoe. The sequence goes on along the minus strand of JBCCQQ010000003.1, from coordinate 29,764 downwards.
TTTATTGGTGCGTGGGGCTTAGCTCAGGCCATTGCCCGTGGGACTGCTACCGTGCTTGGCGGTAGTTTACTCTCTCTAGGTAAAGGGATTGTTGAAATACTTGCGGGTGGACCTGTACCCGATTCTCAATTGCTACCTGCCTATGGATTAGTATTTGGAACCCAAGCCGTTGGTATGTTAATTGCGGTAGCCATTGTCAGCCGAGTGAATATCCGCGAGTTTCAAACCACTGCCCAAAGTGCGATCGCAACTGCCCTAGAAAGTGATATGGACTAGCCCTATGATTCCAGACTGGCAACATATTCTGACCGTCGCTGAAACCGCCACCACTGCTGTTGGTAGCCAGTTACTCAAAGACTTTGGTAATGCTACAGCCGAAGAAAAAGCCGACGGTAGCCTGGTCACTCAGTCTGATAAATGGGCTGATGGGGAACTGCGGCAACGACTGCAGCAAGCGCTGCCAGACCATGGCGTCCTCAGTGAAGAAGGCACCCATATTTTTCCTGAGCAAGACTTTTGCTGGATCATTGACCCTATCGATGGCACCACTAACTTCACCCGAGGCGTTCCCCTCTGGGGAATTTCTCTAGGTCTGTTGTACAAAGGCACTCCCGTGTTTGGCCATGTGTACATTCCCACCCTTGACCAACGGTTCCATGGCTTTTTTATGGGTGGTTCTGGTTTAGACGGACCCAGCGGGGCGTTTCTTGATGGCGAGTCTATCTATACATCCTCAGATGCAGTGAGTGGTAGTCAGTTTTTTAGCCTCTGTGCCCGTAGTACCAAGGTTTTACACAATCCCTTTCCTTGTAAAATCCGCATGTTGGGGGTGGCCACGTACAATTTACTTACCGTGGCGGCGGGCATTAGCTTAGGGGCTGTAGAAGCGACACCAAAAATTTGGGATATTGCAGCTGTATGGGCCATTACTCAAGCGGCAGGGGCAGTGTGGACTCCCCTGGAAGAAAAGGCGATTTTCCCCCTCACCGTCGGGGAAAATTATGGCAGTCGTCCATTTCCCACATTAGTGAGTGCACGAGCCGACTTGGACCAAAAATTTCGTCCTCTAGTAGAAGTGATTCGGCATTGATTGAAAATGTGAAATTTTTCTGCTTTCTAGGAAACCGTTGATGACTTTCTCATCCATCTAAATCTTTGCCAATCAGGATGCGGTGACCGTCAACGGTGCGTAGGCCAAATTCCCTCATGCCCCATGGCTCATCCCGTAGGGGTTTGATGATTTCTGCAGCATAAGCTGTGATTTTCTTATATTCAGCATCCACGTCATCAACAACAAAATAAGCAAAATAGGAGTGGTCTCCTAAATCTTGAGGGGGAATTGCATCAGGGCATTCTCCTGCCATGATCCGACAGCTATCCCGAAGATACATGCGCCAGCCAGGATCGCCCACATCTTCAATGGCGAAACCGAGCACATCACGATAGAACTCAGCTGATTTTGCAAGATTTGGAACGGCGATTACGTAAAGAGTACGCTGAATCATAATTCAATATCTTTCCTGTTCTATGTTCGGCAGGCGCTATTAGCTCTCGGCTCATTCACTCAAGCTGTTACTACAAGACTAGCTGTTGCTGATTTAGGGGATGAAACAATCTGTAGAACATATCAGTTGCCTGGATTGGATAGCTAAAATCATTCTGAGAATCAGCAACGGCCAAAACTATTTTAGTTTTATCGGATGGGTTCCATAAAATCTTTGAGGGCATATTTGTAGCGATTTTTGAGTCGTTTGGATGCCAGCCCACCTGCCTGAATTTTTGTGAGAACGCTTTGTGAACACTGTCCTCTCACAGTTCGATTGCCTGCAGGCATCAGTTTGACTAGGTCATTAGCATTTAACTCACGGGCAAATCGATAGTTGATAACCGATTCGTGCACAATAAAACCTGGAACATCGGGGCCGGGGTTTAGAATGCAAACGGTTTCGGATTGTGGTTGACGGCTGTTGACGCTAACAAAGAGATACCGAGTTTTAGATGTTTTTGCAATGGCAATATACAGATGTTTGCCTTTGGGCGGAGTTTTAATCAAAAACGCATCGCCAAGACGAATGGAAACACTAGCCATCCACCACCTCAGTGCGTAATACCTCGTCGAGGTATGCCTCTCGCATGGCATCTTCTTGAATCCGCACAATTTCGGCGTCACTCTTGCCTAGATTTTTTAAGATTTCTTCCACCACAATGGGAATGGCGGAGCCTTGAGGATCTTGCCATTCTGGCAAATCGTGGGTCCATTCTGCTACTTCAAATGGGTCTAGATGACCAAAGGTGCCGTATACCTGATGGAGAATCTCTTCTTCTTCTTCACAAAGATCACCATCGCCTGGGTCACCCAGGAGAGAAACAAGATTCTCTTCCCGTGGAGAGATAAATCGTGACCATGTAGGCAGTGCATTTTCTACCGGTAAGCCCTTAATCAAGTCATATATACCACTGAGGACTGGGCCATAGTCCATAGATACATAGCGATCGCCTGTGATTGGCTGTTCCATTTGTGCTAAAGCAACCCGATCAGCGATGTAGAGCATTTTTAGCAAACCCAGGTATTTCATAGGTTCACCATGCTGTTTCAGTAAAAATGCAGCAGCTTGTACTGCTTTTTCAGGATGAAATTGAAATTCAATAGCCATGGTAGGACTCCTTGAGTGTGCACTTCGACCTAATGCATGGTTGGTTGCTACTGTTTAGGATGAAAGTCCTTGAATAGCAATTTCTGTATGGCAGGACCTTAAGCATAAAGATCGCTTGAGGGATAGCCACGCCAGTACATTTTTATTGTAGGCAGAAGACTACATAGTTGCCTTCCGTAGAGTTGATAAGGGGATGTTGCCTTGAAAACGTTTCAGCACTTGCCTGTGAGTTGTGTCATTCCACAATCTTGAACTCTGTGGGTAAGCTGTAGGCAGTTCACCTAAGGGCAACTATGCGCGATCGCATTGATCAAATCGTTCAGAACCTCAATAAAACGATTGTCGGAAAAGAAGACCCTATCCGACTGGTGCTGGTGGCGCTGCTGTCTGGTGGTCATGTTTTACTTGAGGATGTGCCGGGTGTTGGTAAGACGCTGCTAGCCAAGTCCTTGGCTCGCTGCATAGATGGAAAATTTCAGCGCGTACAGTGTACGCCTGACCTGCTGCCTAGCGATGTTACGGGGACTAACATCTGGAATCCCAGCAGCGGTACATTTCAGTTTATGCCCGGTCCTGTTTTTGCCAATATTCTGCTTACTGATGAAATTAATCGTGCAACTCCTCGTACCCAGTCAGCGCTATTAGAAGTGATGGAAGAGCATCAGGTTACCCTCGACGGTGTTTCCCGTCCCGTCCCTGATCCATTTTTTGTAATTGCGACCCAAAACCCTGTGGAGTATCAGGGCACTTTTCCCTTACCTGAAGCCCAGATGGATCGCTTTGCCTTATCGCTGAGCCTAGGCTATCCCAGCGCTGATGAGGAACTTAAGATGCTTCACAACCTCACCCAGGGGATTAAACCCGCTGACTTACAGCCCTGTATCACGCTACAAGAGATGCAAAATCTACAGCACCAGTGCCAGCAGGTGAAAGTAGATAGCTCAGTACAGCAATATATGATCAACTTGGTCAGAGCTACCCGTGATCATGATGACGTGGCTCTGGGGGTGAGTCCTAGGGGGACAGTTGCCCTCTATCGAGCGGTGCAAGCGCTAGCCTTTTTAGAAGGCCGAGGCTATGCTCTTCCTGACGATGTTAAGTCTCTGGCCTCGATGGTTTTAGCCCATCGTGTCATTGCCAGTGGCGGTCATAAGAGTGGTCCTATCATTCACCAGCTGTTAGATGCGGTGGCGATACCTGCTTAGCGTGGGTGTCTCTGTTTTGCGCAAGGTTGTTTAGCCTTGGAGGTAACTTCAATTACTGATTGGCAAAACCTGATACATCTTTGCGCTCACGGAATTACCAGGTCTATGCAGGGTCTACTCTATTAAGGCGTTTGAGCAGCGCTGATGTTGTTGACCAGATCACCCAAACTCCGATTTCTCAGCTCCTCTTCAGCAAAATCAACTATCCTTGAAGCGCTGCCATACCGGATCGAACAATGCGCAAACTGTTAGGGCTTGCTTTCATTACAGCTTTGATAGCCATTAGCTGTACCTTCATTAACCCATCTTCTTCCGGCCAAACATCAGCCCCAAACCAGTCTGCTGCCATGGCACAGCTTCATAAGGATGATGTACCCATTGCATCTCCGGCAGCTAAAGATGTTGAAGCTGGTACCGTGACGACTGAGAATGTAACCTATGGCACCTTGGAAAATGTTCCCTTTTCTGGTTATTTAGCTAAGCCTGCAGACGTTGCTGAGCCTTTACCTGGCCTAATTGTCATTCAAGAATGGTGGGGATTAAACGATAATATTCGCACCATGACCCGTCGTCTTGCAGCAGAAGGGTATACAGCATTGGCTGTTGATCTTTACGATGGTGCTGTCGCAGACAACAGAGATGATGCAAAAACTTTGGTCCAGACAGCCATTCAGAATTCTGAACGGTTAACGCAAAATGTTGTTGCTGCATATAACTATTTGGTCAATGAGCAACAGACACCTAAAGTTGGCAGTATTGGTTGGTGTTTTGGGGGATCGTGGTCCTTAAATACGGCTCTTGCCCTGCCTACGGATTTGGATGCAGCCGTGATTTACTATGGGGGGCAAATTTCCACGGAATCGGCAATATTAGAACCGTTACAAATGCCAATTCAGGGACATTTTGGGTCTTTGGATACCAATCCCTCTCCCGACACTGTCCGCATGTTTGAGGCCGTGCTGGATGATCTTGGTAAAGAGGCTGAAATTTATATCTATGAAGGTGCTAATCATGCATTTGCGAACCCATCTGGCACTCGATATAACGCCGAGTCTGCAGAGCTATCTTGGGAAAGGACAATTGCTTTTCTAAAAACGCACTTGCAGAATCATAGCTAATGTCTTGCTATGGAATGGATGCTATCAAACGGTCTAACCTGGCTATTTGCAAGATACGGTATTTGAAAATGGCCATCATCCTGAAGAGTCGTAATGCCGGTTATTGTTACTTTCCTGAATCTTTGTATGGTTCATGGTAACCATACAAAGATTCAGCGTTTTTTAGAGTAGTTTTATCTTTCTGTTCAAGTCTGCTATGCCCACCACTCAAGATCTCGTCCCTGAGCTGGAAGCTGCTTGTGACAAACTACTATGGCGCAGCGAGGCTGACTATCCATTTGAAGTAATCGTGCTGTCATCTCAGCACCAGCCTGCTCTCATCGATCAACTCCTGAAGGCCTATCCAGCTGATACTTCAGTTCGCATTGTTAGTCTGGATGATTTTTTTGGACAATCAATCGTCGAACGAGCTTGGTTTGACTCCCGTGAAATCGATCTGGTTCAGCGGTATCGAAACTTACGCGATCTATTAGAAACAACCCTGGCGTGTCCTCGAGTGTATCGTATTGGGAGTGTAGAAATCGATGTATATTTGCTAGGCACAACTGAGGACAATCAGGTCATCGGGGTCAAAACAAAAATAGTCGAAACCTAGCTTTCACTGCGATCGTGTTTCATGTTTGTTTGGATGCCTGAGGTTTTCCCAGTAATCAATATTGACTGAGTCGTGCTTCCAATTCATTCTGTACAGTTTCTGGAACGTTGGACAGCAAGTCATAACCCGTTGCTAGCTCAATACGGTTGATCGATGTTTGATACTGTTGCCACTGGTCATCTAATTGTTTGCTATTGGGCATGTCTATAGCGATCACTTGGGTACTGTAAGTGACATTTTCGATGGTTGGTTCCTCATCAAAAATGACAACAACTTTCCAGGTGCGACTCGGTGGAATAACTCGCTCTTTAGCAATAGGGCGTTGTTGGCCATACACACCACCAATAATGTAGAGATTTTTACCTTCGTCAAATATTAGATCTCGGCAATAGTTTTCGAACTCTCGCCAGGGACCACGATTATTCTCAGCTGTTTGAGGAAAGATATTCGTCATTAAAAACGTGGCTGAATTATCCTTCTCGCTGGCAGTGCGATCGGCTGAAGGAACCATGTGTCCTCGGTCAAAGCCGCTTCTGGTGTAGTCCCTTGGTGTTACCTGATACGTTCCCTTGGGCAAAATGCCATCTGGACGAAAATCATTCTGCCGTTCTACGCTACCTAGCCAGTCTGGTGTGAGAATCCAACTGGCCCACCTCAGAACACCATGGCTCTGACTGTAGGCTAGAACATATTGCTCACGGTCAATAAGGTAATTGTCAATGTTGTCTTGGCCAGCGTGGCTGGGGTTCCCTAAGGCAATATGGGGGCTATTAGAAAAATAAGTTTCCCAGTTTAGTGCTGGTGTGTTGGCAGGGAGTTGCTCACAGGCCTTGCCATTGCTATCGCCATCTAAGTTAAAGGGATCGCCTGGAAATTCGCTGAGTACCAGCTGGGCTAGCTCCTGGCTGATGAAATCACCGCAGTTACAATTTTGTTCAACACAAGGAGGCAAATGGGCGTTGGGATTGATTGGGTTGCTTAGGCGATCACAGCTGGTTAAATTGAACAGTAGAATACTGCATACAACTGATTTATGGAGACAATTCCATCGGTTCTTCAAAAGCTTCTGCTTCAAGGTCATATCGGCAATGAAGATTACTCAGACCTGAGTGTACTGCAGCATTAGTACAAGAATATTAGAAATATTACAAAATACATCCTTTGGTATCCCCCACAGAGGGATGATGAAACGGCAGTATACTGTTAACTGCGCTGGATAATGTTGCTGGATAACATCACCAAACGATCTTCCAGCAAATTTTCTAGTGGAAAACCCATCAACTTGTTTAACCGATTGGTGACTATGCTCAACAACGCAATTGCCTTACTAAATGCTTGGCTCCCTCCCGCAGAGGCCCATGCTCACTGCGATGGTCCTTGTGGTGTTTATGATCCCTCTGCCGCTCGTATCACTGCTGAAGCGGTGTTGTCGATGACCAAGAAAATTTTGGCTCTTGAGGAGCCCGCAGATGCAGCTGGCAAGTTAGCTTATGCAAACACCTTGTCTCGCTACATTGCGGTTAAAGAGGAGCAGGCTCAAAAGACCAAGGATGACCTGTTGATTCTTTGGACTGATTATTTTAAGCCTGTGCATTTAGATTCTTACCCTGATCTACACGATACGTTCTGGAAAGCGGCTAAGCTTTGCTCTGCTTGTAAGGTTGAGGTTAGTCAGCAACATGCTGAAGAGCTTATGGCTGCTGTTGAGAAGATTCATACTATTTTCTGGGCTACTAAGGGACGTGATGTGGCTTGGTACACCGCTAGCTAGTAGTTGATAGCTAATAATCTAGCTTCATCTCTGTGAAATCCCGCGAGTTGATGACTTTGCGGGATTTTTATTGGTTCGGGGAAATGGGTATGGGGAATGATCCGATTTGTCAGCTTCAACAGCTGCCAATATCACGGGCGGATGTAGGGGAATACATCCAATGGTTGAGGCGGCGACGGCGACGCATCATTGTTCGGGATGTATCGATGCTGCCGACCTTGATGCCAGGGGATACGGTTTTAGTGGCCATGGGGGCGCCTGTAAAGGTGGGGGATATTGCGATCGCAGTTCACCCAGCAAAGCCCGATACTCTCATAATTAAGCGGGTACAAGAAACCTTCTTTGATGGAGGTGTTTACCTAATCAGTGATAATGCAAAGGAACCCAGTGCTCGCGATAGTCGCCATTTTGGTGTCTTTGCAAGGGAGCAAATTGTCGGCCATGTCACGAGTCGTTTAGCTTCAGCACCGGTATCTAATCGCGTTTAGCCTTTCCCATCGCCCAATGGCAGTTCCCATTTCCATTAGTCCCGCTACCTGTGATGATGTCCCTCTGCTCTTTGAGTTAGTGATGGCTTTAGCCGAATATGAAAACTTGGCCCATGAGGTGACTGGTGCACCTGAGGATTTAGAACAGTATCTTTTTGGCCAAAACCCTAAAGCCTATGCCATTGTTGCCCGCATCGATGGAGCACCGGCTGGCTTTGCTCTATACTTCTTCAACTTCTCCACATTTTTAATGAAACCCGGCATTTACTTAGAGGATTTGTTTGTGTTGCCCGGTTATCGACGGCGAGGGGTGGGCACGGCTATTTTTCAATACCTGGCACAAGTTGCCCTAGCACAGGGGTGTGGTCGCTTTGAATGGAGCGTTTTGGACTGGAACCAACCGGCTATCGATTTCTACATGTCCAAAGGAGCCGTGATGCTCAATGATTGGCGAACATGCAGGGTGACTGGTCAAGCCTTACATCAACTCGCTATTGATGAGTCACTGTAGACCTGCACTAACTTTTTTGCAGTTCGAAGTAGTGTTGTAAGGAGCTCAACATCGACTGTAATTTGGGCGGAAGGCAGCGCACGATTTTACGTTTAGCCATGTCAATCGGTACGAGTAAAACTTGTCCAGTCACACAAAGTTTTTCCGCATCCTCTGTTGTGTCGTAAATCTGGTATACCCAGGTTAATTTGACACCATGGGTCACTAACCGAGTTCTGACTCGGCCTTGTGCACCTAACCTTAGCGCCTGATGGTAGCGCATTTGCAGGTCTACAACAGGTAGGTCATAGCCTGCAGCAACAAAGTCTTCAAATGCAAAGCTTGCGTTTCTCAGGCATTCTACCCGCGCTGTTTCCATCCATTGAATATAATTGCCATGCCACACAACACCGCTATAGTCGGTGTGATGTGGCTGTACTCGAAAATCATAGTCAAACCAGCGGTCAGCCATAGATAATCTGCATATCAAACAACGAATTGTGAATCCCGCTTACAGAGATGAAATCAGCGTGGATATCATAGATATTTATATATCCTTGTGATTCTGTCCGATAGGGTTTAGTCAATGATCGAAAAGATTTTGCTTGCGAGCTCCGGTCCCGGTAATACCGAAACGATGTTTAAGGCCCTGCTGGAAGTTCCCATGATTCAGCGTTCTCAGGTGACTGTTCTGAAAGTGGTCCCCCAAAAGATGATAGCGGGTAGCATGGAAAACCAAGTTGCCGATAGTGAACAGCAACTGATGGAGGCCATTAATCGTCTGGGCGTAGAGCCTTCGAAAGTCATCCCCCTGCTACGGGAAGGGGATCCTAAAACCGTAGTATGTAACGTTGCGGATGAAATTGATACGGACCTGATCATTATGGGATCCCGCGGACTAGGTGGCTTAAAGGCAATTTTAAAGAATTCTGTTAGTCAATATGTATTTCAGCTGTCTTCGCGACCGATGTTACTGGTCAAGGATGACCTATACAGCATTCGTCCCATTAAGCGAGTTTTAGTGGCCTTAGATAAGTCGGATATGGCTAAAGAGTCACTGAAAGTTGCTCTTGAGTTAACTCGGGATGTTAAAGGCAGTGAGCTGGTGTTTGTTCATACCCTTTCGAATTTGCGTAACTCTGTTTCTGAAGCAATTAATGCTAATCCAGAAACTGATCCAGTTCTAGCTCCTGCGATCGCTGAAGCTAGACGTTATCGCATTGCCTACAAATGTGTTGCGCCAGAAGGAAAGCCTGGTGCACGTATTTGTGAACTTGCAGACCAGCTCAATGTCAATTTGCTGGTGCTCGGCTCTCCAGATCGCCGTCCTTCCATTGCGAAAGGGTTGCCAGATATTGATCGCTTATTGGGTGGCTCCTTGTCTGACTATGTCCGTATCAATGCTCCCTGTCCCGTCTTATTGACGCGTATGGCCACTGACTAAAATCAAGATAGAGGCCTGTTTCTATGCCTTCTGCAGGTTGTCTGCATGGATTTAGCCTGAGAAGGCATAGTTGCTGAAATATCATTCTTTCCGTTCAATCCTCCTGCCCAGATTTAGCCATGCCTATTGTTTTTTATCGAATGGCTGGTTAATGGGACTCAGGGATGTATTCGTTTGCTATCCTTGACCCACATTTCTCAAAGTTTGCCGCTATGGCCTCACTGTCCCAAACGATTGAAGCCATTTTGTATCTCAAAGCAAAGCCTTTGACCATTGCTCAGGTTGCTGAATATGCCAGTTGTGATAAGGCAGCAGCTCAGGAGGGGATGATTCAGCTGATGGGAGAGTATGCCCATAGAGAGAGTGCCTTGGAGATTGCTGAAACTGAAAACGGCTATAGTCTACAACTGCGACAGCCATTTAAGCCCTTGTTAGATGAATTAATTCCTCTGGACATTGGCCTAGGCGCATTGCGGACATTGGCCGCGATCGCAATGCGTGGTCCTCTAAGTCAAACGGACTTGGTAGAACTGAGGGGGTCAGGTGCCTATGGCCATGTACATGATCTTGTGGACCAGGGCTTAGTTCGCCGTCGCAGACAGGCTGATGGTCGTTCTTTCTGGTTGCAGGTGACCGAAAAGTTTTACCAACGTTTTGAAATTGATAAACTTCCACAAATAAATTTGCCAGATACTATCAGTGAGCCTCCTCCGGCTGAAGAATCTGTGGCCCAACTCTCTATGGAAAATCTTGCTGATCCCGTTGCTAAAGAAATGCAAGCAGGAGCTGTAGAACCGTTGACAGATGAGGCGAGTATATCTGAGCCCTCTGTGATGTCAGAAGCTTAGGAAGTTCGTTACGCTAAGATCACTCGCGGTCGCTGCTGTTAAGCGAGGGATCGGTTCGGGAATGTTGAATGCAAATCATCTAAACCGAATCTTCGTGTAACTGCTGGTTGAAATCGGCACTATCACGCTAAGGTAAATAGGAGCAATACATAGCCATTTATGTTTAATCCCGATAGCACCCAATTCATCGGCATGGGATCTGATGATGCGCAGGTTAATCAGCTTCTTAAGTACTTGCAACATCAGCCACCAGAGGTACTATCCCGTGTTGCCCAGTCGGTAAGTGGTGAGATCAAGCAGATTATTTCCCAGAATGTTCAGGGATTAATCGGGGTGCTTCCATCGGAAGGATTTAATGTACAAGTAACAACTGATCGCGAAAACTTAGCGGGGTTGCTCGCGTCGGCGATGATGACGGGGTATTTTCTTCGTCAGATGGAGCAACGAATGGAATTAGAGTCTAGCCTGTCGGGTATCTCTACCATGGAGAGCGACTTGGATTCTGATCTAGACAATGATTGATTTCTCAAGATTGAGTTAATCAGAATGTTATCGTTAGATGCTCTCAGAGATTTTTTTACTGAAAAGAATAACTTTAGTGCTAGCTGAAGCTTTACTTAGTATTTAGCTAGCTACGATGCTTTATTATGGATGTCTATCCTGTGAAATAGGATTTCCATTGTTGATTTAGGGCGCTTAGAAAGTTTCAAGCTCATTTAGCTAAAGAGCTGTAACAGCGCTGATTGGATAGCGAATAAAGCTAGACTATTTTCTGAACAGTCCTAGTGACAACACTATCAATGCTTACTTAAGGGTGTTAGGCAGTTTTGTCGGTTTAACCTCAAAGAGCTCGACGTCTCCCTGGCGATCAATTTCGACTGTGAGGGGCTGACCAATGGTGCTTGCTTCTACCTGAGCTTGTACATCAGTTGCAGTCGCAACCTCAACATTATTAACTTTGCGAATGACATCTCCTCTGAGAATACCTGCTGACTCGGCGGGGGTACCTGCCATGACGCGAACCACCATAACACCGAACTCAGCTTCAATCTTTACTCCAAAGTTATTGTCCTTATTAATCTGCTGCTGCATGTCCGGAGTCAGGTTAATCATCTGAACCCCTAAATACGGATGTTGGACTTCACCATCTCTAAATAGCTGATCACCTATGCGTTTAGCTGTTTCAATAGGGATAGCAAAGCCTAAACCTTGTGCACCCGCTCGAATAGCGGTGTTCATTCCAATGACTTCGCCTTGAGCATTCAGTAATGGCCCACCAGAGTTACCTGGGTTGATGGCAGCATCTGTTTGAATAAACTGGACTCGCTTGTCAGAAATACCGACTTGGGAACTGCTACGCCCTAAAGCGCTGATAATCCCCGCCGTGACTGTATTGTCTAGACCAAGTGGATTGCCAATGGCAATAGCCCACTGCCCAGGTGTCAAGTTATCAGTAGTGCCCAAGGGTGCTGTGGGTAAATCGGTACCACTAATTTTGACAATGGCAACATCGGTGACAGGATCGGTGCCAATGACCTCGCCTTGAAATGTGCGCCCATCATTGAGGGTGACGGTTACTGTGTCAGTGCCTTCCACAACGTGGGCATTGGTCATGATTTGACCATCACTGCTGAGGATAAAACCAGAACCGGTTCCCTGTTCTAGGCGTTCAGGAATTTCATCTTCAATAGAGGGTAATTCCTCAGTAAAAAAACGTTTAAAGAAAGGGTGCTCGGAAACACTTTGTGCTGGACGCGAAGCATCAATACGCACCACAGCTGGACCAACCTGCTCAGCAGCAGCTGCAATAAAGTTGGGGCTATCAATAGAAGGGAAAACTTGAGAAATCTGAGGCGCTGTTTCCTCAGCAGACTGGACTGTTGTTCGGGAAACTGATGTGGCGATCGGTATTTCCCTATCCTGGTCTTCAATAGTAGGGGTGAAAAAGTAGCTACGACCTGCCCAACCGGCACCGCTACCCAACAGCAATAGCCCAAGGTACCCAATCAACTTTTTTGGAGCAAATCCCATGCCTATTTCCCCGTCAATGTGAGGACTTTAATTGACTCTACCTTAGCGAAGATTACCCTAGAAGGGTACTAGCTCAGAGTTATATATCCAATCTAGCTACCTCTATGGTAAGTGGTCTTGAGAGTGTTTTTAAGCTTTTTAAGCGGATTGATCGCAGGCTGCTGATTTGAAAGATATTAATTGCCCTAGGGTGTTTCTAATATGAATAATTTCTCGAGATTTCATCATTTACTGGCTTTACTGTTGGGTGTAAGTGTCTGGGGTGTGGGAGCGCCAGGGCAAGCATCTCCTTGTCCAGCAGCAGCACTGTCCCAAGTTCGTACCCATCGTACGGAGGCAGGAGAGTCTCTTGAGACAGTAGCTGCTCAATATGGTTTATTACCAGCAACACTCTCGATGATGAATCCTACCCTGCCTGCTCAAGGTGTTTTACCTGCAGGTCAGGCCCTAGCAATTCCGCCCTTCAATGGTACAAGCGTACGAGTTAGCGATGGGCAAACATGGCAATCGCTGGCTGAGCAGCATGGGACTAAAGCCGATCTCTTATTTGAGGTGAATGGCTGTCCTGCTCAGCTACCCAGTCAAGTGTTTATTCCAGGTAGGAATTCTAGGATGACGGCAGTGGTACCTGGGGCTTTGGGCTATCCCTTAGTATCGGAGGCACCAGTGGTTTTGAGTTATGGTTGGCAGCCTCATCCTCGACGCAATGAACTCGTATTTAACAGTGGCATTGCGCTGGCTACTATGCCAGGTTCAGAGGTGCTAGCTGCCGCAGACGGTACGGTTGCATTTGTTGGGGAGCATAATGGGGCTTTGATGGTGATACTAAACCATACTGATGGTTTGCAAACTCGCTATGGTAATCTTGCTGACTTTGAGCAAGATGTGGGTGATGTGGTTGATGTGGGCCGTCGTTTAGGCATCGTTGCGGGTGATTCGCCAAGTTCTTTTGTGTATTTTGAGGTTCGGACGAACTCGAGTGAGGGGTGGGTTGCCCGTGATCCAGCGCAATATTTATCTGATTTGGAACTGCGGCGGTAGCTGAGTGCAAATGTTGGAGTCCTAGGGCAATATCTGAAGAATTGCAGCGTAAACTCAGTTACCTCTATGAAGAGGATTTATAATACTCGTACTTCAGGTATTTTATGTAGTTGCGGGTGCTTTAAAGGAAACATGTTGTGCTATGGCTAGGCATCCAATCTTGGCTAAACGATTTTCTCAACGATTACAAGCGCTCTTTGGGCGTTCCTTAAGGCGTTTAGTAAGATTTCAAGCAAGCAAGCAAACACGCAGAGGTCAGAAGGTTCACCTGTCTCGTGATGAAGCTTCGATACCGTCTTCTGAATCTGAGCGTGAGTCTTTTGTAAAAGCAGAAGGGGCTTCTAGCGAAGGCAAGGCCAAGAGTAATCGTGGCCGTTTTTGGGTTAACTTGTTCTGGGTTCACCCATGGTTATTGGTTGGTGGCCTGTGGCTAACGTTTCTTGCAATGATTGTGATCGCAATCATTGGTTTATCTAGTCCTGGGCGTGAATTAGTCTTAGAGCCCCCAATTAGCAGTCGGGCTGAACAGCCCCTTAGTGCTCCAGATGCAGCAGCTGCTGCACGCTTATCCCACACCAATGGCTCTAAGAGGTTTAGCCGTAGGGATCCGGCTGCAATTGCACCAGGTAACACAGCCGCTAAAAATATGCCTACTTGGCCATTACTAATCATGGTCTTAGCCTGTGCAGGGGGATGTATGCTGATGTCGCATCATGGCTTGTCGGTGAACAATACTGAATCCCGTCGAAATCAACGGCGGGGAATGCTCAATGCGTCATCTAAACAGCGGTTAGGAGCGAGAAAAACTATCGGTACTAGTGGCAAACAACGCCGTAGACATCGACGTTTGGCAGCTCAGCGCCCTTCATCTCAGGTAATGGCCTTCCGGACAGGCCAAAAACTTCAATATACCGATCCTCAACCGAGCACGGTCGCTTCGCAATCGGTGTCGTTTGCAATTAATGATAGTGAGCCTGCGAAATCCGTTACGGTTATTTCTGCTGATGAATCTTCTCCTTTAGATTGGCCAGAGGGTAGTTTGGCTCATAAGCTAGATGTTCGTCAGAAGCGTTCCATTAATTCCTTTCTTCGGTAGTGTATGGAGGGCTTTTCCCATCCTTATATAGGATTGTTGTGCAGTGGTTAAGTTGTCTGCTTAACCGCGCTAAAGTATCTCGTTATCCTTCATATCAGAACCGGCGATAATGCAGAAGACGCCACTGCTGATTTCAGGATGCAGCACAACCAGCTATCGGCTTTGGGTATGACAGATAAAATCCTCCCGAGAGGCATCAGCGCTCAAAACATCATTGGATCTGGAGGTTCGTCCGGTCTGCCGGTTATTTATCATCCTGACTATGTGACGCCCTTACCTAAAGGGCATCGTTTTCCTATGCCTAAGTTTCAGTTGCTCAAGGATTTGCTATTGAGGGATGGGGTGATTAGTCAGGAGCAAATCTACCAGCCCGGTTGCCCTCCCAAGGAATGGCTAGAGTTGGTGCATGATCCGGAGTATGTCAGTGCTTATTGCGAAGGTCATCTGAATAATAAAGCTCAGCGTCGCATTGGTTTGCCTTGGAGTCAAAGTCTGGTACGACGAACCTGTACAGCGGTAGGGGGGACGATTCTTACGGCTAAGCTAGCGCTCAATCATGGTTTAGCGTGTAATACCGCTGGCGGAACCCATCATGCATTTCCTAGCTATGGTTCGGGGTTTTGTATTTTTAATGATATTGCGATCGCAGCACGTCTTCTCAAAAAGCAAAATCTACTTAAGACTATTTTGATCGTGGATTTAGATGTGCATCAGGGGGATGGTTCTGCCTGGATTTTTCGCGATGATCCCAGTGTGTTTACCTTCTCTATGCATTGTGCTGTTAACTTTCCAGGCCGCAAGCAAGTGAGCGATTTGGATGTGCCCTTAGATGAAGGCACAGAAGACGATGTGTATCTGGTAACGCTCACCAAACATTTACCAGAATTACTAACTCAGGTAAGACCCGATCTGGTGCTATATGATGCTGGTGCGGACCCTCACCGAGACGACCGTTTGGGAAAATTAGCTTTAACCGATGAAGGTTTATATCGTCGCGATCGGTACGTTTTACAAACCTGTACAAAGGCGGGTTACCCAGTTGCCTGTGTCATTGGTGGTGGCTACGGCAAAGATATGAATGCACTGATTTATCGGCATTCTTATCTACATCGTGCTGCTGTCGAAGTCCATCGAAAATATTGTTAGCAATCTAAGATGTTGTTGATCTTTGGGATGTTTGAATCTAGGAAATCCCCTTGGCTGACATGACCGCTAGATTGATCGATTCCCTAAAATCACCAATGGCAATCTAAGATATGGCAGTATTTAAGCCATGTCATGCCCTGTGAAGGCTACACAGTTTCTGTTTCTCCTATGTCCTGGACCGTTATTACCTTCTATAAATTCGTACAGTTAGATGACTTTGAGTCGATGCGTCAGCCTCTGCTGGAGTTATGCGAGTCTCAGGAGATAAAAGGAACAGTATTACTAGCTTCAGAAGGGATTAACTCTACGGTAGCGGGTACTGATGCAGCTCTGGATGCCTTGCTGACCCATCTTAAGCAAGACCCACGGTTAGCAGATCTAACCCACAAAACCTCATGGTCTGAGGAACAACCATTTTTGCGAATGAAGGTAAGACTCAAGCAAGAGATTGTTACCCTAGGCCAACCTGAGGTTAGTCCTACTAAAAAAGTAGGTACGTATGTAGACCCTCAAAATTGGAATCAGGTGATTTCTGAGCCGGATGTAGTGGTATTAGACACCCGTAATACCTATGAAGTCGAGATTGGCACGTTTCAAGGTGCTACTAATCCACAAACCGAATCATTTCGTGAATTTCCTGACTATGCTGCTGAGCAACTAGACCCGACAAAGCATAAAAAGGTCGCTATGTTTTGTACCGGCGGTATTCGTTGTGAAAAAGCATCCTCCTATCTTCTAGAACGAGGCTTTGAACAGGTCTATCACCTCAAGGGTGGCATTTTGAAATATTTAGAAGAGGTCCCTGCAGAGGAAAGCCTTTGGGAAGGAGAATGCTTTGTATTTGATCAACGGGTGACGGTTCAACATGGATTAGAACCTGGGAATTACACCATGTGTCGTGGCTGTGGCTATCCAGTCTCTGAAGAAGATACCCAGTCCCCTCACTATGAACCAGGGATTGCTTGCCCCCTTTGCTACGATCAATTGACTGAAGAGCAGCGCGTCCGATTTGCTGAACGAGTCAAGCAACGCCAATTAGAGAATGAACGCAAGCTATAGGTAAATCTCTAACTGTCGTTCGTTAAAAATCTGACAAAACTCTATTGCACGATGAATAGTTGCTGATGCAACGTTTTGCCTTGGGCTGGCATGATGATGGCAGGCAAACATGCCGATGGAACGCGTGGGGGCTCATCAGATACCTGTTCTCTTTTCCCTTATATCGAACGTTCTAACCAGCCACGCATTTTTCCTGGATTTAACAGGCCATAGGGATCAACTTTCGCCTTGAAGGCGACTTGAGTTTCGTTGATTTCTTTGCGACCACCGTCTTCCAAAATGTAAGTATGGGGGTTGGCAATAAAAGCTCCCTCAGCCTCGTGGTAATGAATGATCTCATTGAGTCTATCTTCGGTGGTGTAACGTACCAGCTGTAGGGCTGCTGGACATACCTGACCATGTACTCGAAAGAATTCTAGGTGCATCATCACCTCATCTCCAAAGTGGTGATACATGTGCTCAAGTAATTTAAGGTCTGTGTCGTAAGGAAATAGGGTTTGTAGATAGGTAAGGCTTGTGTCCACGTTGCGAGCATGGAGAGTGGTGTGATTCCATGTAAATTCTGCTAAAGCGGCTCCTTTTCTGGCTTCTTCAGCAGTCTTTTGATAGGTCACCGTGCCACTATATGCTTTGACGAGTTCTTCAAAAGGCTCCAAGGATGATTCTGCAATCATTAGTAAAGCAGCCGTTTTGCCTGCTGGTAGAGCATCTTGTAGGGCCGCAAAGTAGCTGGGGATAGGCCATGCATGAATACTGATGAGCTTTTTGATAATGCCGTCGGCTTCGCCCAGGGTGTACCCGAACCGAGCGGCAGTCATAAAGTCATCAAAGGTCACAATTACTTCAGCCCATGGATAGGCAGGCCCTAGGGGAATTTCTAGTGCGGTGATGATGCCGTTGGTGCCGTAGGCATGGTTAACCTTTTGAACGTCATCGCCCCTGAGTTCTACAATCCGCGGTGTATCTTCCATGGTGACCACCCGCACCGCGGTCAGGTTGCCGCGATCTGCCAGCTGACCGTAGGTAATGGACCCGATGCCTCCGCTACCACCGCCAATAAAGCCGCCAATGGTCGCCGTGCGATAGGTGGAAGGTGCCATGCGTATCTCCCAGCCCTGGGCACGGGTGATTTTGTCGATGGCGGCCAGCTTGGCTCCTGCTTCTACACAGGCCAGACCCGGTTTTACCCATTTCACTTGATTGAGTTTGCTTAAGTCTAAAATGACGCCCCCTGCCAGAGGAATGCACTGGCCATAGTTGCCGGTGCCAGCGCCCCTCACCGTAAGGGGGGTTTTAGTGGAGACACAGGCTTGAGCAACCTGAACGACTTCTGTTTCTGTGCTGGGTCTGACCACTACGTCTGCTACTTTGTCATCCAACTGCGCGGCTAGAACTGGACTGAAGTGATAGTAGTCTTTGGAGAGTTTGGCCACCTGATTAGGTTCTTGGAGCACTTCAAGACTAGATGGCAGTAGAGGCAAGATAGCAGAGGGCATAGTTAGGAAAAGCAGGGTGCTTAGTGGCGTTGAGGGTGCGGTCTTCAAGATTGCTGTGGGCACAACTAAAACCAAACCGTAGAAGTAGTGTGGCAATAATTTCTAAGCGAATCAAGGAAGAGTTGTGTCACCGCTCAAAAATCAAAAAAACAGCGACGGTACGCCGCTGTTTTTGAATGCTGTTTCAAATGATATTGAATACTGCAAGGTCTAACTAAACTCTGTACTCCATGTTTAGTAGAGGGTAGTGAGTGCAACACACGATAGCAAACCAGCCACTAGATAGAACGCACTCACTACCTGAATTTCTGACCAACCAGATAATTCAAAGTGATGATGTAGAGGAGCCATTTTAAATAAACGCTTACCTTTGCCATCAGGCCCTTTCGTTGCTTTGTAATAACTCACCTGCATAATCACAGACAGCGTTTCAGCCACAAACAAAAGGGTAATGATAAAGAGAGCAAAAAGGTTACCAGTCAGAATGCCAACAGCCGCTAACGCCCCACCTAGAGCCAAAGAACCGGTATCACCCATAAATACCCTAGCTGGGTTGCGATTGTGGGTAAGAAACCCAATACAAGCTCCGCTCATGGCTGCACAAAAAATCATTAACTCTGGATAATCTGGTGCAATGAGAGCTCCTAAACCCAAGAGAGCGATCGCACCTGTTCCACCCATTAGGCCATCGACGCCATCAGTTAGATTAGTGGCATTGCTCTCAGCCACCATGGTGAAGCCTGCCAATGGCCAAAACAGCAAACCCAAAGGCAGAAAAATCCCAAACGGAAGATTCAAAGTCGTAATTTCGACAGGCTGAGTTGCCATTGCCCAAGCGCAAAATGCGATCGCGAAGCCAATTTGCAGCGCCAGCTTCATTTTGGGCGAAATACCTTTGTTAGACCTACGTTTTAATACCTGCCAATCATCTACCCAACCAATAAAGCCATAAGCCAGCGTGAGCACACACACCGCTAGGGTATCAACTGCTCCTCCGGAGGCAACTACAGCGACTAACAACGCCACAGGCACAAAAAATATGCCGCCCATGGTGGGAGTGCCTGCTTTCTTGAGATGAGCTTTAGGCCCTTCTTCACGAATAAATTGTCCAGCCTTGAGCTTTTTAAGGACTGGTACAACTCCATAGCCAAGCAGCGATGAGCCCAACGCCGATACCAAGAAAGGTATCAATAATGAATATTGGGTCAGCCAGTCACGACCTGCCCATGCATCTAATCCAGCCGCCAGACATAACAGAGTACTGGTCAAAAGTATCGAAAGACTTGTACCCGTTAGGGACGTTGCCCTTGAGGTAAAGAACTTAGCATCCACAACTCACTTCCTTCACACACCACACAATTCAAGCGTTTAGTCCCACTTTCCGTACAGAATGCACTGTATGCAAAAGAGTACTAAAACCTAAAAACCTCACATGTAGATTCTCTAGTGAATCTTGATGAAAGTCTAGGAGCCAAGGTTACAAATCGCCTAAGTATTCAGACATAACTAGTTGGCCCAATGGGATGACCTAGTCATCATCATCGTCATCACTTGAATCATCGTCATCAAAGCTGGCATCCTCACTGCCCATCAGATCTGAAATTTCCTCACTATCAGCTTCGTCGCGAACATTGTCCACAACCTCGCGAGCAATCAGACGCCCACTGCGTTCCAACCACCGCAAAATGGAAGAGTCGCCGCGCTCAGGAATGATTGCTGCATGCTGCTGGCGAGGAATCTGTCGTACTGAAGGGTTGTACTTAGTCATACGCATGTGTGATTAAAGAAGGGGCAAGTACTGTAGCATTTCACTTCGTTTATAAAAACGATGATCAGGACTGAATTAGCTTATGCATCTACTTCTGATATACACAGGGTATGTAACTCTGCATCAAAATATACACTACTTTAAAAGTCATTACTGATGCTGATAGATAAAAGCTAGATATTAAGCATTTCTTACCATGTCATGCCAATAAAGTATGAAAGGATGCAGATGTCAACCCCTGAGCAACAATAATTGGTGTGCCTTGGTAAGAACAAATGTACGAATTGTGTTTTTGCTGATCATTATTTTTATCGCGATTGTGAATACCCATGCTTGAAAAACGTGATCTTCTGGCTGCGATCGCACCTACCAATCGCGGTTTATTAGCATCGTCTGAACAAAAACAGGATATCCTCACCAAAATTACCCAGCTAGAACAGTGCAATCCCACACCAAATCCCTTTGCTGCCAAAGATCTACTGGAGGGTAATTGGCAATTGCTTTACACCACCAGTACTGAATTATTGGGCATTGACCGATTTCCTCTGTTATCCCTGGGTAACATCTACCAGTGTTTGCGAATTGAACAGCAGCGTATCTACAACCTGGCAGAAGTTCGATCCGTTGTGGGAGGGCTGGTATCGGTAACGGCTAAATTTGAGGTAGCTTCCACAAAACGCGTGGATGTGCGATTTGATCGAGCCATTTTTGGCTTGCAATCCACGTTAGGTTACGCAGCGCCAACGCAGTTTATTGAGTCCATGCAACAAACCCCCAAGTTCAGCTGGTTGAACGGAATTGATTTCACAGTTAGTTCTAATCGTGACCCTGGTTGGTTAGAGGTGACCTATCTAGATGACATGATGCGTGTCGGTCGTGGTAATCAAGGAAGCGTTTTTGTCCTTAGCAAAGTGTAATGACTCTGCCAGTTCTCGCCTTGTCTCAAACTCACCTCACTCTGCTTGAGACGTGTCCGCGTCGGTTTCAGTACCTATTTGACCAGGCTCTGGCCGTGCCGATTAATCCAGAAGGCCAAGCAGCTGCTCGATGGGGAGATCAGTTCCACCTGATCATGCAACAACAGGCTTTAGGACTTTCTATAAATAGGTTAAGCACGGCTGATGCTGAGATGGCTGCCAAGGTTAATGCTCTAAAAGAGAAGGCCCCTCACTTATTTCAGCCGAGCTCTGATGAAACCCTCCGTCAGAGTGAGCATCAGCGTGTTCTTGCCGTTAATGGTTATCTATTTACGGTGATTTACGACCTGCTGTTGCTACGGTTGACGAAAGGGCTGATCGTAGATTGGAAAACTTTTCTCAAGCCCCCTCCTAAACAACAGCTGATGAATGATTGGCAGACTCGGCTTTATCTATATGTACTGGCTGAGACAACTGATCTGCCTGCTGAACAGCTTACGATGGTGTACTGGTTTGTGCGCAACCGAGACCGAGAGGGGAATGATCTGCCACCTAGCGAATATCGTTTTCCTTACAGCTTGCAGCAGCATGAGCGAACAAGGGCTGACCTAGTGCGATTGACTGAACTGCTTTCATCGCTACGCTGTGCTCCAGAGTTTCCGAAAACTGACGATCGAAACTGTTGTACTCGTTGCCCATTTCAAATGCGGTGCCAACGTGTAGAGCAGCCAGAACTCCCCATTGATCTGGATATTATTGAAGAAGTATCCCTCTAAAGAGGGTCATCGATTCATAGACTTATATAAATCTTGCTAAACATTCGCATTAAAAATGATCTATTAAGTGTCTGGATTTTTTGGATACAGCCAACTACACTGAAGATATTGATAGATTTAAGTAAATCCTTAACTTATTCGAAGTAGACCTTGTTCAATGATCGAGCGAGTACCATTTGCTTTTTCATTTGAGCGCTAAAGTGTGTCCTTCGATCGCTGATTTTATAGCTGCCAAAACTTCAGAGCTTTGGTGACTGTTTTAAGTGTTGAGTAGTAGTGAAGTTGTTCCATGGCTGAGGTGTATTTGCAATCGGGTTGGCTCATTCCGCTGTATCCATTGCTCGGTGTTTTGTTAACCGTTCCTTGGATGTCTGTGCGGCGCACCGGGCCTCGACCGGCAGGATATGTGAATCTCTTGACTACGGCGGTTGCGCTTGCGCACTCGCTGCTTTGTTTACAGGCGATTTGGGGGCAGCCCCCTTTACGGTGGTCATTTATCTGGATGCAGGTGGCTGATCTTTCCGTAGAGCTGCCATTCGAATTTTCTCAGCTGAATTTGTCGGCAGTTGTTGTCGTTATTGTTTTGAACTTCCTGGCCCAGATGTACGCTATTGGCTATCTGGAGATGGATTGGGGATGGGCTCGTCTGTATGGCTTGTTAGCGCTGTTCGAGGTCGGAATGACGGCGCTTTTGCTATGCGATTCGCTGTTCTTCAGCTACATGATGCTAGAGATTCTGACCTTAGGGACCTATCTGATTGTCGGTTTCTGGTTTAACCAGCCTAGGGTTGTCACTGGAGCCCGAGATGCCTTCTTGACGAAACGTACTGGGGACTTGATTTTGTTAATGGGGGTAATAGCCCTCTATCCTCTGGCTGGTACATGGAGCTTTCGTGAGCTTGCGGAGTGGGCTAGTACAAATCCTATCGGTGGTACTGGCGCGACGTTGTTGGGCTTGGCGCTGTTGGCAGGGCCGGTGAGTAAGTGTGCTCAGTTTCCGCTCCACCTATGGTTAGACTCTGCCATGGAGGGACCACTGCCGACAACAATTTTGCGGAACTCTGTTGTGATTCCGGTGGGAGCTTGGGTGTTGATTAAGCTCACCCCTGTCTTAGCGCTTTCTTCAGTGGTGGACAGTGTGGCTGTGGCGATTGGTTCTGTTACGGCTATTGGTGCTGCTTGTATTTCCATTGCGCAGATAGATGCAAAGCGCGTGTTGTCCTATTTAACGAGCTCTTTTATGGGGCTAGTTTTGATTGCGGTGGGGACTTCCCAGGTCGGGGTGGCTTATTTCTTATTGATGGCATTTTCGGTTGCGATCGCAGCCCTGATTGCCAGTACCGGGTCAGTGATACTCACCTGCGTTACCCAAGATTTGACCCAGTTAGGAGGGTTATGGTCTCGACGCCCAATCACTGCCTTGTCCTTTATCTTGGGTGCTTTAGGTATTTTGGGCTTGCCTCCCTTTGGGGGGTTTTGGGCCATGCGTTTTCTAGAAACCAGTCTCTGGTATGAAGGCCAGATTTTTCCATTCGTTACGGTGTTGGTTATCAATGCGCTCTTTTCCTTCAGTCTGGTGCGCATGTTTTGTCTGATATTTCTTGGCAAGCCTAAGACGATGAGTGTGCGTGCGCCAGAGCCAATTTGGTTAGTAGTTGTGCCCATGGCGGTGATGGCCGCATTTGTTTTACATGTGCCAATTATGATGCAAACCCTGAAGCTGTTGCCTATTCTGCAAACTGCCATTGGGGAAACAGGATTACTTCTAATATGGTCCAGTGCTATGGGCTTAGGCTTGGGGCTAATTCTGTATGGCGTACCCCGGGCAAAGCAGCCGGTAGAGTATCTTCCCCAGTGGGCTAATAGTCTTTTAGCAGATGACTTTTACACCACTGATTTGTATCGGATTGTAGTGATTCAGCCAGTGGCCAATATCGGTCAGATTTTTGATTGGGTAGAGCGCTACGTCATCGATGGATTTATCAATTTTATTGGCGTGTTCTCCTTGCTCAGTGGAGAAACCTTGAAGTATAGCAATGTTGGTCGCTCTCAGCTCTATGTCTTGACCATTGCCATTTGTGTTGTTCTCTTGGCCATACTTATGAGCTGGAGCTATCTGCCTTTGTTTGGTTAGATGGCTGATGTGTTCTTGTATCCCTATTGTTTGATGGCTGGAAGTCTCTCCTGTTTGAAATCATGATGTTAACCCTGTTGCTGGTAATACCATTGCTAGGAGCCCTAGCGTTGTTGTTAGTTCCTCCTAGTCAGGCTAAATCTTTGGCGCTGATTGTTTCAGGTATTGCACTCCTGTGGACACTTTGGCTATTTACCCAATTTGATCTCAGCAATAGCCAGTTTCAGCTGACAACATCGATGCCTTGGCTGCCAGCGCTGGGTTTAAATTACGAGCTGGGGATAGATGGTTTGGGCCTCCTGATGGTTGGCTTAAATTCCCTCCTGACATGGATTGCCATATATAGTGCTAGGCCCGAAATAGAACGTCCTCGTTTGTTCCACAGCTTGATGCTAATTACCAGCAGTGTTATTGCTGGGACGTTTCTAGCCCAGAACTTTTTGCTGTTCTTTCTCTTTTATGAAGCCTGTCTAATCCCTCTATATTTGTTACTTAACATATGGGGTGGAGAAAAGCGTAACTATGCAGCAACAAAGTTTTTGATTTATACCGCTGTCTCTGGAGCGTTTGTTCTCATTAGTGGATTTGGGTTGTTATGGTTGGGTGGCGCGGAAGACTTTAGCTATGCTGCTCTAGCATCAACAGATTTATCCCTTAGATTGCAAATACTGTTGCTTATTCCTCTGGCCATTGGGTTTGGTATCAAAGTGCCCATGGTGCCCCTACACACCTGGTTGCCAGATACCTATGTGGCAGCATCAACGCCAGTGGCAATCATGCTAGGTGGTGTATTAGCTAAGCTGGGAACCTACGGCCTATTAAGGTTTGGACTCAGTTTGCTACCCGATGGTTGGGCTGTGATAGCACCTTGGGTTGCTATTTGGGCGTCTATTACAATTATTTACTGTGCTTTCCTGGCTATCGTGCAACAAGATATCAAGCGCATGGTCGCCTATAGCTCTGTCAGCCATATGGGATACATTTTGCTAGGTAGTGCAGCTGGTAACAGTTTGAGTATTTCTGGTTGTATTGCCCAGATGATGGCCCACGGACTGGTTCTGGCAGTGCTATTCCATCTGATCGGCATTATTGAAGCCAAGGTCGGTAGTCGAGATTTGGATATGCTCAACGGTTTGATGAACCCCGTTAGAGGCTTGCCTTTTGTAAGTGCAACACTGTTGTTAGGAGCCATGTCCAGTGCTGGTATTCCTGGCCTAGTGAACTTTGCTGCTGAATTTTCAATTTTTCAGGGTAGCTTCCGTGTTTTTCCGATCCAGACACTGGTGGGTATTGTTGGTACGGGGCTTACGGCTGTCTACTTCGTTATCTTGCTGAACCGCACTTGTTTTGGTCGTTTAGATAACAGTCGCGCTTATTTTCCTAAGGTCTCCTTAAACGAGAAAGCACCCGCATTAATCTTGACAGTACTGATTATTATGTTGGGCATTCAGCCTAACTGGTTACTCCGCTGGAGCGAGCCAACAGAGGTAAAAGCAATTGCAGTTACACCGAGTCAGCCCCTGGCCAGTATTAGCGACCTGTTCAACAGTGATGCGTCCTCTTGATGCACTGGTCGATTGCAAGCAAAGGCTTTCCTTGTCTCGTTGACTTTTTTTATTTTTAATTGTCTCAACCACCATGGCAGATACTAAGGTTCAGCTTCCATCATCGACCCATATTCATGCGGATGTGATTCATCGGCTTGAGGCTGGCGGCTCAATGTTGCCAGATACCCCCGAAAATCTGATGCAGATTATCGGTATCTATAAGGCCTATGCTGTCCCGATGGATTTCTACTGGCGAGACCTGCTGTATATTGGTGAGCGGGTGTTTTTACAGCCGCTGCCATTCTTTAAATATTTTATCTCCCAAGAATATCTGGATCGCCAGAACACTTACTCGGGTGATCAGTCTCCATTAAGAATTTGGCGTGGTCTGGGTGAGGCTCATCCTGAACTGTTGGAGTTTATGGAGAAGGGAGAAGGTGGACGTCGCTGGCCCCGCCTGTTTCATCATCTAGGCCATGATCGGGTCAATATGGAGTTTGCCGAAGCCTGTATGCGGGCCATGTTTTGGCATGAAGATATTAACCCCAGGTTTAATGAGTATCTCTATACCGATGCCTACAAAGCGGCTGCCGATCAAGCAATAAAGGCCTACTTCAAAGGCAATCCTGTAATGCTGGGTCTTTATAAAGTCTTTCCTGAGATGTTCTTAGAGCAGGTGCGACAAATGTCGTACTATGCCAACCTAGGTCTCTTTTGGGAGGTGATGGCCCCTGTTTTCTTTGAGATGTCTGACATCTATGACGAGGGAGGTTTTGCAGGGGTCCCCGATGCTATGGACTTTCTGGTCAATGGCATCTTTGCCGTGGCTGGGCGACCGATTTATCACCATGTTTATGTTGGGGATGAATGCTTTGAGGTGATTCCTAAGTCAGCTGGATTTACCTGGTTATATGAGGCAGCGCTGCCCTATGTTGAAGCAGTGTTTTATCGTACAGCGCCTTTTCGTGGGACCAAGTCTTATGACGCTCAGCTGAACCAGGTTCCTCGCGATCAAACAGACTTTCACTACGGCATTCTCTATGCTGATGTCTTTCCTGTGGGTAGTGCGGGTATTCCACCGACACTGTTGATGCAAGATATGCTCCACTTCTTGCCACCTTATTTGCAGGACTATTACAAGCAGAATTGTCGCGGTGAGGATGATCAGCTGATTCAGTTGGGTATTACGTTTCAGCGCTCGATGTACAACGTGACATCAGCGGTGATTCAAGCGTTGCGTGCTGCCTTATACTATCCGCTAGACGACCCCAACCCAGCGCATTTGATGGCTAATCGTCGTTTCTTTGAAGCGCAAATGGATCGTCTCACTCGACCTGAGGCGCGTCTGCGGGATATTCAAACGGCAAATTATCGATAGGCGTTTGCCCCCTGGATTAAGGCACTGGCCCAACTAGTGCGGTTTAACCTTGATGCTAATTTTTCCTTTTGATTGTCATGCCAACGATTGTTGATATCGCTGTAAATACGCCTGGGTTTGAAACACTGGTCGCTGCTGTTCAGGCGGCTGGCTTGGTTGAAACGCTTCAGGGAGAAGGGCCATTTACAGTGTTTGCGCCTAATGATGATGCTTTTGCGAAGCTGCCTCCCAATACGGTGAATAACCTGGTGCAAAACCCCCCCCAGTTAGGGCGTATTCTTTGTTATCACGTGTTGCCTGGGCTTTGGTCCCAGGCTAAGATCAAAGAATTTTCTCAGTTGATGTCTGTGGAGGGTTCCCCCATTGAGGTGCGCAGTCATGACCCTCTGGAAATAAAAAATGCTTCTGTGTTAGCTGCTGATATCGAAGCGAGTAACGGCATTATCCATGTCATTGATAATGTTATCTTGATGGGCTAGCCGTGTCTGTGGGAAGTGATGGTTTGGCTTATCCTGAACTACATCCAGGTTTTCGTGTCAAAATGTAAAGCGTGTGGATTACTTCGTCTCCTACATCGGCGAAAAAGCCGACTAGAATAGCGCTTGGCAACTTTGATGGTGTGCACCTTGGCCACCAGCAGGTTATAGAGCCTGTTTTAACTCATAAGGGTGGTCTCCCATCTCTGGAGCTGGCTGAAGATATCTGTTTGCAGGAGTCTTCAGCATCAGGCTACAGCGATTTGCCAGGTAGGGTGACTACGGAGCAGAGTTCTAGCTCTGGCTTCGCTGAATGGGCCTCAGTGGTTACGTTTTTCCCCCACCCAAAGGAGTTTTTTTCTGGGTCTTTTCGTCCCTTACTCACTCCTTTAGAAGAAAAGAGTCGTCAGCTGGCTTGTTTAGGTGTGGATCAGCTAGTGTTGCTGCCGTTTAATGCTGAGCTGGCTAATTTAGATGCGACCAGCTTTGTAGAACAGGTTTTGATTAGAGACTTGCAGGCTACCCATATTAGTGTAGGCAGTGATTTTCACTTTGGTAAGGGGCGCGGAGGCAATGCGAAGCTACTGAGCGAGCTAGCAACCCGTCACCATATTCCGGTAACCATTGTACCGTTGCATAACGATGCCCAGGGACGCATTAGTAGTTCTCGTATTCGTCAGGCTCTAACCGACGGAAATTTAGCTCAGGCTAACCAGTTGCTAGGCCGCGCATATACGATTACAGGTTTGGTAGTTACAGGCAAGCAAATAGGCCGTACTATCGGGTTTCCTACCGCTAATTTGAAGCTACCAACGGATAAGTTTATTCCTTGCCAGGGCGTTTATAGCGTAAAAGCCTTTGGCATTTTGCCTAATCAGCAGCCGGTTCTAGGGGTTATGAATATTGGCAATAGACCTACTGTTGAAGGCCAGGACCTGAGTGTAGAAGTACATTTGTTTGATTGGCAAGGAGACTTATACGGCAAAACACTCACAGTGAGTTTAGAGAGTTTTATTCGGCCAGAACAGAAATTCGAGTCACTCGATTTACTTAAAGAACAAATCTTTCAAGATTGTGAGACGGCTAGAACGTTTTTCAAGAGTTCTGTGTCAACGGCTGCTCAGCCATAAAACAACGGGTAGAGTGCATAGACTTAATAATGTTGAGACAACGATAGTCCTCGCGACACGCACGGTATCACCCCCTAATTCTGTGACCCAGATAAGTGAATTAACAGCTACGGGCATCGATGCTTGTAAAACGACAACTTGTCGATCTAAAGCGGTTAACCCTACGAGATTAGCAATGTTAAAGGCTAGCAGGGGAGAGATGAGAAGGCGTATGCCTGCTCCCATGAGTTCATAGCGGCCAAAGATAAACGGCGTTTCTGAAAGTTGAATGCCTAGCATTAAAAGAGCAACGGGAATGGCTCCGTCGCTGAGGAGGGTAATGCCCCGCTCCAAGGGCACTGGTAAAGTAGCATTGACGCTTTGTAGGAGAATCCCTGCGATCGCAGCCCATAGCACTGGTAAACTAAGAGTGTACTTTAATCCATTAAGAACTCCTTCGCCTTTCAGTACAATAGGAAAAACGCTAGCGGTCATCAGACTAGAGCCGATTAAATAAACAATGGCTCGTTCTAATCCTGCATCACCGAGGGAGAAGAGAATAAATGGCAATCCCATATTGCCAACGTTGGCAAAAATTGTTGTGGCAATTAAGCTCTTTTTCTCATCAGATGAGAATTTCAGAAGGCTGCTGAGAAGAATGGCAATTAGATAAAGGAGACTGGTGTTGAGGAGAAAGGCGATGAGAATTGCGATCGCATTCCCAAATGCTAGAGTTGTATTCGCTAAACTATGGAGTACCAAGCCAGGCACTAGGGCGTAGATACTTATTCTTGCTAGGGTTTGGCGCTCTACCTTAAAGGTACTGCCTAGCCATACTCCTACAAAAGCAACCAGTGCAATGGGTAGAATAGCCGAAATCAGAATCCCCATGCTTTAAAGATTAATCTAAATGAGTGATGCAAACCCTCCACATCCTAACAGTCAAAACCTTCTCAGAAAGTGATGTGTTGACGCTAGTCACTCTTAGGGATAAGAAAGTGATTAATCCTTTTTCACTGAAAATTAGCGAAGGACTAGGGGTTCGCTAAAAAATAAGATACCCATCAGATTGGAACAATTTTGATATCCCATTTGGGTAATGTCTCAGATCGTTGCCACTGTTGTTGGTACGGTTCTAACTCGTCAGGCGGTACCTTAATGCCCTTCTCATAGGTCC